>NZ_JBIVGP010000005.1:0-408752 GCF_044748725.1 Pseudomonas sp. NPDC089752 | reverse complement strand
TGGTAGTGTGGGGTTTCCCCATGTGAGAGTAGGTCATCGTCAAGATTCATTTCGCAAAACCCCTATCTGCGCGAGCAGGTAGGGGTTTTGTCTTTTCGGGCCGAAAAAACTGCAGGTTCGTGGTCTTTTCATGTGGCCCTTTTCCTATGCAAGCCCAAAGCCCATAGCTATCATGCCAGCCTTATTCCAAGTCGAGACTGGCATGCTGAAGTTGTTGAATCTCCTCAAGGATGGCCGGTTCCATTCCGGAGAAGCCTTGGGGGCAGCCCTCGGGGTGAGCCGCAGTGCAGTCTGGAAGCAGCTGCAGCACCTGGAGACTGACCTGAACCTCACTATTCACAAGGTCCGTGGGCGTGGCTACCAGCTAGCGGCGCCACTCGCTCTGCTCGACGCGAAAGCGATTGCCGATTTTGCAGAGGGCGGCCTGTGGCCTGTTTTCATCCATGAGACCATCGATTCGACCAACGCTGAAGGGCTGAGGCTTGTCGGGCAGGGCCAGGCTGCTCCATTTCTGGTCATCGCCGAACGCCAGAGTGCCGGGCGTGGTCGTCGCGGTCGCCATTGGGTAAGCCCATTCGCGGAAAACCTCTATTACAGTCTGGTCCTGCGTGTCGAAGGTGGCATGCGTCAGCTCGAGGGCTTGAGCCTGGTGGTGGGCTTGGCTGTCATGCGCACGCTGCAGGCCTTTGGTGTGAAGGATGTGGGGCTGAAATGGCCCAACGATGTGCTTGTGCGTGGGCAGAAAATCACCGGCATTCTGCTGGAGCTGGTCGGTGATCCTGCGGATGTCTGCCATGTCGTCCTTGGAATCGGCATCAATGTAAACATGCAGGCTAACGACCAGGTTGATCAGCAATGGACCTCGATGCGGCGCGAAGTAGGCGCGACAATTGATCGCAATCGCCTGGTGGCTGTGCTCAGTCAGCAGCTGCAGCACGAGTTAACCCGTCATCGCCGCTATGGGTTTGCCGCATTCCAGGAAGAATGGGAGCAGGCTCATCTATGGCAGGGGCATAATGTATCGCTTATTGCTGGCAGCACTCGTATCGATGGGGTGGTGCTGGGTGTAGACGGGCAGGGCGGATTACGCCTTGAGGTCGACGGTGTAGAAAAGAGCTTCAGTGGTGGTGAGCTCAGTTTGAGGTTGCGTGATGATTCTTGAGCTCGATTGCGGTAACAGCTTCATCAAATGGCGTGTCATACATGCTGCCGATGCGACGATCGTGGGTGGAGGTATCGTTGACTCGGACCAGGCACTGGTGGCTGAAGTCATTGTCCTCACGTCATTGCGTTTGTCGGGTTGCCGTATCGTTAGCGTGCGCAGTGAAGAGGAAACCGCCGCGCTCTGCGGGTTGATCGCCCAGGCGTTCTCCGTCGTCGCGCGGGTAGCGGAGCCGACCCAGGAAATGGCGGGCGTACGCAACGGCTATGAAGACTTCCAGCGCTTGGGCATGGATCGCTGGCTCGCGGCATTGGGCGCGTTCCATCTGGCCAAAGGGGCTTGCCTGGTAATCGACCTGGGTACCGCCGCGAAAGCTGATTTCATAGCTGCAGATGGCGAACATCTGGGGGGTTACATTTGCCCGGGCATGCCACTGATGCGCAGCCAGCTGCGTACGCATACCCGCAGAATCCGCTACGACGATGCTTCGGCAGAGCGTGCACTGAGCAGCCTTGCTCCTGGGCGTTCGACTGTCGAAGCGGTGGAGCGCGGATGCGTATTGATGTTGCAAGGCTTTGCACGCACTCAGGTAGAGCAGGCGCGTGAGTTGTGGGGTGAAGACTTTACCGTTTTTCTTACCGGTGGCGATGCGCCGTTGGTGCGTGAAGCTGCACCCCAGGCGCGTGTAGTTCCTGATCTGGTATTCGTTGGCCTGGCAATGGCCTGCCCTTTGGACTGAGGTGCGTATGCGTTGGTTGTTTCTGTTATTGCTGGTGCTCAACGTCTTCTATTACGTCTGGCACCAACAGGAAGCTCCACTCAAGGCCAAGGATGTCGCCCCGCTGTCGTTGTATAAAGGCAATCAACAAGAGATTCGCCTGCTGCGCGAGACAGGCGTGTCTGCACCGGCTCGGCGTCGCGATGAGTGCCTGGTTGTCGGTGGCCTGGCAGGTGCAGAGCAGCTGGATGCGCTGCGTCAGCGCCTGCTCAGCCTGGACATCAACGCCTTGCCGGTATCCGGCCAGCTGCCTGGGGCGGACGGTCTCTGGCTCAAGGTGGCCCCCGAAAGCGAGCGTTTGCTGGACCAAACCGTACTCACCACTCTTTCCAGTGATTTCAAAGACTTAAAACATAAAATTATTTTCTGCCAGGGTATTGCAACTGGCGAATAGCTTGATAGAATGGCGCCCGCTTCACAGGGAACACCACTCAGGTGGTAGAACTGGAAGCGGTGTCAAAGCAGCTAAGTTTCAGATTTGATTGAAAAAATTTGAAAAAACGCTTGACACTAGGACGGCAGACAAATAGAATGCCGGCCACATCTGGAGGGATTCCCGAGCGGTCAAAGGGGACGGACTGTAAATCCGTTGCGAGAGCTTCGAAGGTTCGAATCCTTCTCCCTCCACCAGTTTTAGCGAGAGCCGCAAGCTCCGCGGGTATAGTTTAGTGGTAGAACCTCAGCCTTCCAAGCTGATGATGCGGGTTCGATTCCCGCTACCCGCTCCAAGTTTGCTGGATTTTGCGCAACGTGTTTCGCTCTTGTAGCTCAGTTGGTAGAGCACACCCTTGGTAAGGGTGAGGTCAGCGGTTCAAGTCCGCTCAAGAGCTCCATATAAACAAGGCAGATATGAAAATATCTGCCTTTGTTTTATCAGCGTAATGCTATTTCTTCTGCGGAGGATTGTATCGATGGCTAAGGAAAAGTTTGATCGTTCCCTTCCCCACGTTAACGTCGGCACTATCGGCCACGTTGACCACGGTAAGACCACTCTGACCGCAGCTCTGACTCGCGTCTGCTCCGAAGTTTTCGGTTCGGCAGTCGTTGAGTTCGACAAGATCGACTCGGCTCCGGAAGAAAAAGCGCGCGGTATCACCATCAACACCGCTCACGTCGAGTACAACTCGAACATTCGTCACTACGCTCACGTTGACTGCCCAGGTCACGCTGACTACGTGAAGAACATGATCACCGGTGCTGCCCAGATGGACGGCGCGATCCTGGTCTGCTCGGCCGCCGATGGTCCGATGCCACAAACCCGTGAGCACATCCTGCTGTCCCGTCAGGTTGGCGTTCCGTACATCGTGGTCTTCCTGAACAAGGCTGACCTGGTAGACGACGCTGAGCTGCTGGAGCTGGTCGAGATGGAAGTTCGCGACCTGCTGTCCACCTACGACTTTCCAGGCGACGACACTCCGATCATCATCGGTTCGGCTCGTATGGCGCTGGAAGGCAAAGACGACAACGAAATGGGCACTACCGCTGTCAAGAAGCTGGTAGAGACTCTGGATGCCTACATCCCTGAGCCAGTTCGTGCCATCGACCAGCCATTCCTGATGCCAATCGAAGACGTATTCTCGATCTCGGGTCGTGGTACCGTTGTTACCGGTCGTATCGAGCGTGGTATCGTCCGCGTTCAGGATCCGCTGGAAATCGTTGGTCTGCGTGACACCACCACCACCACCTGCACCGGTGTTGAGATGTTCCGCAAGCTGCTGGACGAAGGTCGTGCTGGCGAGAACTGCGGCGTTCTGCTGCGTGGTACCAAGCGTGACGACGTTGAGCGTGGCCAGGTTCTGGTCAAGCCAGGTTCGGTCAAGCCGCACACCAAGTTCACCGCAGAAGTCTACGTTCTGTCGAAGGAAGAAGGCGGTCGTCACACTCCGTTCTTCAAAGGCTACCGTCCTCAGTTCTACTTCCGTACCACTGACGTGACCGGTAACTGCGAACTGCCGGAAGGCGTTGAAATGGTAATGCCAGGTGACAACATTCAGATGACTGTTACCCTGATCAAGACCATCGCAATGGAAGACGGTCTGCGCTTCGCTATCCGTGAAGGCGGTCGTACCGTCGGCGCCGGCGTCGTAGCAAAAATTATCGAATAAGTAGTTGATTTACTTGATCAGGCCGGTATAATGGCCGGCCTGATACAGCGTTACAGGTCAGTAGCTCAATTGGCAGAGCGACGGTCTCCAAAACCGTAGGTTGGGGGTTCGATTCCCTCCTGACCTGCCATTCACCTCAGTGTGATTGGCTTTCTTCTTACAGGATCCTCCTCGATGACCCCCAAAACTGAAGCCCAAGAATCGCGTTTTGATCTGTTCAAGTGGCTGGCTGTAGTGGCTTTGGTGGTTGTTGGTGTCGTGGGTAATCAGTATTACTCCGCATCCCCGATCCTGTACCGCGTCCTTGCACTTCTCGCTCTGGCTGCTGTCGCTGGCTTCGTTGCTCTGCAGACTGCGAAGGGTAAGTCGTTCTTTGCGCTGGCGAAGGAAGCTCGTACTGAGATCCGTAAAGTCGTGTGGCCGACCCGCCAGGAAACCACCCAGACCACGCTGATTGTCGTGGCTGTCGTGCTGGTTATGGCACTGCTGCTGTGGGGTCTTGATTCCCTGCTCGGCTGGGCGGTCTCCCTGATCGTTGGCTAAAGGTGTCCCGTGGCTAAGCGTTGGTATGTTGTGCATGCTTACTCGGGTTACGAGAAGCATGTTATGCGCTCCCTGATCGAGCGCGTCAAGCTGGCAGGCATGGAAGACGGTTTCGGCGAGATCCTGGTCCCGACCGAAGAAGTCGTCGAAATGCGCAACGGCCAGAAGCGCAAGAGTGAGCGTAAGTTCTTCCCTGGCTATGTTCTGGTCCAGATGGAGATGAACGAAGGGACTTGGCACTTGGTCAAGGACACCCCTCGTGTGATGGGCTTTATCGGCGGTACCGCAGACAAGCCTGCGCCGATTACCGATAAAGAAGCCGAGGCTATCCTGCGTCGCGTTGCCGACGGTAGCGACAAGCCGAAGCCGAAGACGCTGTTCGAGCCGGGTGAAGTGGTTCGAGTCATTGACGGTCCGTTCGCTGACTTCAATGGTAGTGTCGAAGAAGTTAATTACGAAAAGAGTCGCCTCCAGGTGGCGGTGCTCATTTTCGGTCGCTCTACTCCGGTAGAGCTCGAGTTCAGCCAGGTCGAAAAGGTCTAGGCGGACGAAGCATCCCATACCCCGCAGCCCTGTGTGCTGCGGGGTTTTGTCGTCACTGGGATAAAACGCAAGTCATCCGGGGAGCCATCTGGCGTTTGTACCCGATATTGGAGTAGCTCATGGCTAAGAAGATTCAGGCTTACATCAAGCTGCAAGTTAAGGCCGGCCAGGCCAACCCAAGCCCACCCGTTGGTCCAGCACTGGGCCAACACGGTGTGAACATCATGGAATTCTGCAAGGCCTTCAACGCCCGTACTCAGGGTCAAGAAGCCGGCCTGCCGACTCCTGTGATCATCACTGTATACAGCGACCGTAGCTTCACTTTCGAGACCAAGAGCACCCCTGCCTCGGTTCTGCTGAAGAAAGCTGCTGGCCTGACCAGTGGTTCGGCTCGCCCGAACACCGTCAAAGTCGGTACCGTGACCCGTGCTCAGCTGGAAGATATCGCCAAAGCTAAACAGGCTGATCTGACCGCTGCTGACCTGGACGCTGCTGTACGCACCATCGCTGGCTCTGCCCGCAGCATGGGCCTGAACGTGGAGGGTGTGTAATGGCTAAGCTGACCAAGCGCCAAAAGGCTATTGCTTCGAAAATCGAAGCTGGCAAAGTTTACAACTTCGAAGACGCAGCTGCGCTGCTGGCCGAACTGTCCACCGTGAAGTTCAGCGAATCCTTCGACGTTGCCGTCAACCTCGGCGTTGACCCGCGTAAATCCGACCAGGTCGTTCGTAGCGCTACTGTGCTGCCACACGGCACTGGCAAGACCGTACGCGTTGCCGTCTTCACCCAGGGTCCAGCTGCCGAGGCCGCTCTGGCTGCCGGCGCTGACCGTGTAGGTATGGACGATCTGGCTGCCGAAATGAAAGGCGGCGACCTGAACTATGACGTCGTCATCGCATCGCCCGATGCCATGCGCGTTGTCGGTCAGTTGGGTCAGGTTCTGGGTCCTCGCGGCCTGATGCCTAACCCGAAAGTCGGTACCGTAACTCCAGACGTCGCCACGGCTGTCAAAAACGCCAAGGCTGGTCAGGTTCGCTATCGCACCGACAAAAACGGTATCATCCACACCTCCGTTGGCAAGGTCGGCTTCGAAGCTGGCAAGCTGAAGGAAAACGTTGAAGCCCTGATCGCTGATCTGAAGCGTATCAAGCCGGCTTCCTCGAAAGGTATCTACGTCAAGCGCGTTACCCTGAGCACCACCATGGGCCCAGGTCTGGTCATCGACCAGAGCTCGCTGAACGCGTAAGACCGCAGTGGCGCGACATGTCGCGCCATTGGCAAAAATTGGGGTCCCTGCCTGGCGGGGGCTATCCAAGACCGTAGGCGGCGCAAGCCTTAAACCTTAAAGCCTACGCAGATGGTGCTCCCGATTCGTTACCGAATCAGACACCAAAACGACATCCGGCTTCGGCCAGATGAAACGGTAAAAACCAGGAGTAAACCCGTGGCAATTAAACTCGAAGACAAGAAGGCCATCGTCGCTGAAGTCAACGAGGCTGCCAAAGTCGCTCTGTCCGCTGTCGTGGCCGATGCCCGTGGTGTGACTGTAGGCGCAATGACCGGACTCCGTAAAGAGGCCCGCGAAGCTGGCGTATACGTACGTGTCGTACGTAACACCCTGCTCAAGCGCGCTGTTGAAGGCACCGAATTTTCGATCCTCAACGACGCGTTCAAAGGCCCGACCCTGATTGCATTCTCCAACGAACACCCGGGCGCTGCTGCTCGTCTGTTCAAAGAGTTCGCCAAGGGTCAGGACAAGTTCGAGATCAAGGCAGCTGCGTTTGACGGCAATTTCATTGCCGCCAACCAGATCGATGTACTGGCTACCTTGCCGACCCGTGACGAAGCTATCGCACGTCTGATGAGCGTTATTCAAGGCGCTACCAGCAAGCTGGCTCGTACTCTGGCGGCCGTTCGCGACCAGAAAGAAGCTGCTGCTGCCTAAGGCCGCGTAACCTCTTTCAAAATCATATGTTTAATTTGATGGCTGCGTAGGCTGTCACCCCAATACAGGATTTAAGTCATGTCCCTGACTAACGAGCAAATCATCGAAGCAATCGGCCAGAAAACCGTTCTGGAAGTTGTTGAGCTGATCAAAGCAATGGAAGAAACCTTCGGCGTTACCGCTGCTGTTGCCGCTGCTGGCCCAGCTGCTGCTGCTGCCGTTGTTGAAGAGCAGACCGAGTTCAACGTTGTTCTGGTTGAAGCCGGCGACAAGAAAGTGAACGTCATCAAAGCCGTTCGCGAACTGACCGGTCTGGGCCTGAAAGAAGCCAAAGAGAAAGTCGACGGCGCTCCTCAGGTAGTTGCTGAAGGCGTTTCGAAAGAAGCCGCTGAAGACGCTAAGAAGAAGCTGGAAGAAGCAGGCGCTAAAGTCGAGCTGAAGTAATTTCGACTTTGCGACGCCAGCCGGAGCGTTGAGCAAAGGCTGATGGCTGGTGGCTTATGCCACCGGCCTTTTTCCGTTATTGGTGGCCGATCAGGTCGGCCCCGATAACAAGCTGCAAGACACCCATGTGGGTGGCGCAAACCAAGGGGTTTGCACGATTTTCTGGCTGCTCCCGCCGGGAGAAGCCAAACAAGCAGGTGACCAAGCTGGGGAACGCTGATGGCTTACTCATACACTGAGAAAAAACGTATCCGCAAGGACTTTAGCAAGTTGCCGGACGTCATGGATGTGCCTTACCTCCTGGCCATCCAGCTGGATTCGTATCGCGAATTCCTGCAAGCGGGAGCATCCAAGGATCAGTTCCGCGACGTCGGCCTGCACGCGGCCTTCAAATCGGTATTCCCGATCATCAGCTACTCCGGCAATGCTGCCCTGGAGTACGTAGGCTATCGCCTGGGCGAACCCGCCTTCGATGTGAAGGAATGTGTCCTGCGTGGCGTGACCTTCGCGGTCCCACTGCGGGTCAAGGTGCGCCTGATCATCTTCGACAAGGAATCGTCGAACAAAGCGATCAAGGACATCAAAGAGCAAGAAGTCTACATGGGTGAAATCCCCCTGATGACTGAGAACGGTACCTTCGTTATCAACGGTACCGAGCGTGTGATCGTTTCCCAGCTGCACCGTTCGCCTGGTGTGTTCTTCGACCACGACCGTGGCAAGACGCACAGCTCCGGCAAGCTGCTGTACTCCGCTCGCATCATTCCGTACCGCGGCTCCTGGCTGGACTTCGAGTTCGACCCGAAGGACTGCGTGTTCGTGCGTATCGACCGTCGCCGCAAACTGCCGGCCTCGGTACTGCTGCGCGCCCTGGGTTACAGCACCGAAGAGGTTCTGAACACCTTCTACACCACCAACGTGTTCCATATTTCCGGCGAGAAACTCAGCCTGGAACTGGTGCCTCAGCGTCTGCGTGGTGAAGTTGCGGTCATGGACATCCATGACGAAACTGGCAAGGTCATCGTCGAGCAGGGCCGCCGTATTACCGCGCGCCACGTCAACCAGCTCGAGAAGGCCGGTGTCAACCAGCTGGACGTTCCAATGGAATACGTCCTGGGTCGCACCACCGCCAAGGCCATCGTGCATCCTGCCACCGGTGAGATCCTGGCCGAGTGCAACACCGAGCTGACCACCGAGCTGCTGATCAAGATCGCCAAGGCTCAGGTCGTTCGCATCGAGACCCTGTACACCAACGACATCGACTGCGGTCCGTTCATCTCGGACACCCTGAAGATCGACACCACCAGCAACCAACTGGAAGCGCTGGTCGAGATCTACCGCATGATGCGTCCAGGCGAGCCGCCAACCAAGGACGCTGCCGAGACCCTGTTCAACAACCTGTTCTTCAGCGCCGAGCGTTACGACCTGTCGGCCGTTGGCCGCATGAAGTTCAACCGTCGTATCGGTCGCACCGAGATCGAAGGTTCGGGCGTGCTGAGCAAGGAAGACATCGTCGAGGTCCTCAAGACCCTGGTCGATATCCGTAACGGCAAAGGCATCGTCGATGACATCGACCACCTCGGTAACCGTCGCGTCCGTTGCGTCGGCGAGATGGCCGAGAACCAGTTCCGTGTTGGCCTGGTGCGCGTAGAGCGTGCGGTCAAGGAACGTCTGTCGATGGCTGAAAGCGAAGGCCTGATGCCGCAGGACCTGATCAACGCCAAGCCGGTTGCGGCGGCGGTGAAAGAGTTCTTCGGTTCCAGCCAGCTCTCGCAGTTCATGGACCAGAACAACCCGCTCTCCGAGATCACCCACAAGCGCCGTGTATCCGCACTCGGCCCGGGCGGTCTGACCCGCGAGCGCGCAGGCTTCGAAGTCCGTGACGTACACCCGACCCACTACGGCCGCGTGTGCCCGATCGAGACCCCTGAAGGTCCGAACATCGGTCTGATCAACTCCCTGGCAGCCTATGCCCGCACCAACCAGTATGGCTTCCTCGAAAGCCCGTACCGCGTGGTGAAGGAAGGCGTGGTCAGCGACGACATCGTGTTCCTGTCGGCGATCGAAGAAGCTGATCACGTCATCGCCCAGGCTTCGGCCGCGATGAACGACAAGAAGCAGCTGATCGATGAGCTGGTGGCCGTTCGTCACCTGAACGAATTCACCGTCAAGGCGCCGGAAGACGTCACCCTGATGGACGTTTCGCCGAAGCAGGTTGTTTCCGTTGCTGCCTCGCTGATCCCGTTCCTCGAGCACGACGACGCCAACCGTGCGTTGATGGGTTCGAACATGCAGCGTCAGGCTGTACCAACCCTGCGTGCCGACAAGCCGCTGGTAGGTACTGGCATGGAGCGCAACGTTGCCCGTGACTCCGGTGTCTGCGTGGTCGCTCGCCGCGGTGGTGTGATCGACTCGGTCGACGCCAGCCGTATCGTCGTTCGCGTTGCCGATGACGAAGTCGAGACCGGCGAAGCTGGTGTCGATATCTACAACCTGACCAAGTACACCCGTTCGAACCAGAACACCTGCATCAACCAGCGTCCGCTGGTCAGCAAGGGTGACAAGGTCCAGCGTGGCGACATCATGGCCGACGGCCCGTCCACCGACATGGGTGAACTGGCACTGGGTCAGAACATGCGCATCGCGTTCATGGCATGGAACGGCTTCAACTTCGAAGACTCCATCTGCCTGTCCGAGCGTGTGGTCCAGGAAGATCGCTTCACCACCATCCACATTCAGGAACTGACCTGTGTGGCGCGTGACACCAAGCTTGGCCCAGAGGAAATCACTGCGGACATCCCGAACGTGGGTGAAGCCGCACTGAACAAGCTGGACGAAGCCGGTATCGTCTACGTAGGTGCTGAAGTCGGCGCTGGCGACATTCTGGTCGGCAAGGTCACGCCAAAAGGCGAGACCCAGCTGACGCCGGAAGAAAAACTGCTGCGCGCGATCTTCGGTGAGAAGGCCAGCGACGTTAAGGACACCTCCCTGCGCGTGCCAACCGGCACCAAGGGTACCGTCATCGACGTACAGGTCTTCACCCGTGATGGCGTCGAGCGCGACAGCCGCGCGCTGTCCATCGAGAAGATGCAGCTGGACGAGATCCGCAAGGACCTCAACGAAGAGTTCCGCATCGTCGAAGGTGCAACCTTCGAGCGTCTGCGTTCTGCCCTGAACGGCCAGGTGGTCGACGGTGGCGCGGGCCTGAAGAAAGGCACCGTGATCTCCGACGAAGTGCTGGACGGTCTGGAGCACGGCCAGTGGTTCAAACTGCGCATGGCCGAAGATGCACTGAACGAGCAGCTGGAAAAGGCTCAGCAGTACATCGTCGATCGCCGTCGCCTGCTGGACGACAAGTTCGAAGACAAGAAGCGCAAGCTGCAGCAGGGCGATGACCTGGCACCGGGCGTACTGAAGATCGTCAAGGTCTACCTGGCTATCCGCCGTCGCATCCAGCCGGGTGACAAGATGGCCGGTCGTCACGGTAACAAGGGTGTCGTCTCGGTAATCATGCCGGTTGAAGACATGCCGCACGATGCCAACGGTACTCCGGTCGACGTCGTACTGAACCCGCTGGGCGTACCTTCGCGTATGAACGTCGGTCAGATCCTTGAAACCCACCTGGGCCTCGCGGCCAAGGGCCTGGGCGAGAAGATCGACCGCATGATCGAAGAGCAGCGCAAGGCCGCTGAACTGCGTGGCTTCCTCACCGAGATCTACAACGAGATCGGTGGTCGTCAGGAGAACCTGGAAGAGTTCACCGACGAAGAGATTCTCGCCCTGGCGCACAACCTCAAGAAAGGCGTGCCAATGGCTACGCCGGTCTTCGATGGTGCCAAGGAGCGCGAGATCAAGGCCATGCTGAAGCTGGCTGACCTGCCAGAGAGCGGCCAGATGGTGCTGTTCGACGGCCGTACCGGCAACAAGTTCGAGCGTCCTGTGACCGTTGGTTACATGTACATGCTCAAGCTGAACCACTTGGTGGACGACAAGATGCACGCGCGTTCCACTGGTTCCTACAGCCTGGTTACCCAGCAGCCGCTGGGTGGTAAGGCGCAGTTCGGTGGTCAGCGTTTCGGGGAGATGGAAGTGTGGGCGCTGGAAGCATACGGCGCGGCATACACCCTGCAAGAAATGCTCACAGTGAAGTCGGACGACGTGAACGGCCGTACCAAGATGTACAAGAACATCGTGGATGGCGATCACCGTATGGAGCCGGGCATGCCCGAGTCCTTCAACGTGTTGATCAAAGAGATCCGTTCGCTCGGTATCGATATCGATCTGGAAACCGAA
This sequence comes from Pseudomonas sp. NPDC089752, assembly GCF_044748725.1. Taxonomy (NCBI): domain Bacteria; kingdom Pseudomonadati; phylum Pseudomonadota; class Gammaproteobacteria; order Pseudomonadales; family Pseudomonadaceae; genus Pseudomonas; species Pseudomonas sp. NPDC089752. Next base: position 396,942 of record NZ_JBIVGP010000005.1, on the reverse strand, counting down.
TAACACGTGACGCGAAGGGGGGCGGGGCAGGTAATGCCCGCTCCCTGCTCCGCCAGGAGGAAAGGCCTTGAAAGACCTACTGAATTTGCTGAAAAACCAGGGTCAAGTCGAAGAGTTCGACGCCATCCGTATCGGTCTGGCGTCGCCTGAAATGATCCGTTCGTGGTCGTTCGGTGAAGTTAAGAAGCCGGAAACCATCAACTACCGTACGTTCAAACCTGAGCGTGACGGCCTGTTCTGCGCCAAGATCTTTGGCCCAGTCAAGGACTACGAGTGCCTGTGCGGCAAGTACAAGCGCCTCAAGCACCGCGGTGTCATCTGCGAGAAGTGCGGCGTTGAAGTTGCCCTGGCCAAGGTTCGTCGTGAGCGCATGGCGCACATCGAACTGGCCTCGCCGGTTGCCCACATCTGGTTCCTGAAGTCGCTGCCGTCCCGTATCGGCTTGCTGATGGACATGACCCTGCGTGATATCGAGCGCGTTCTCTACTTCGAGAGCTACGTCGTTATCGACCCGGGTATGACTACCCTGGAAAAGGGCCAGCTGCTGAACGACGAGCAGTATTTCGAAGCGCTGGAAGAGTTCGGTGACGACTTCGACGCCCGCATGGGTGCCGAGGCTGTCCGCGAACTGCTGCACGCTATCGACCTGGAGCACGAGATCGGCCGCCTGCGCGAAGAGATTCCGCAGACCAACTCGGAAACCAAGATCAAGAAGCTGTCCAAGCGCCTGAAGCTGATGGAAGCTTTCCAGGGCTCGGGCAACCTGCCTGAGTGGATGGTCCTGACCGTCCTGCCAGTACTGCCGCCGGACCTGCGTCCGCTGGTACCGCTGGATGGCGGCCGCTTCGCGACCTCCGACCTGAACGACCTGTATCGTCGGGTGATCAACCGTAACAACCGTCTGAAGCGCCTGCTCGATCTGTCGGCGCCGGACATCATCGTGCGCAACGAAAAGCGCATGCTGCAGGAAGCGGTCGACGCCCTGCTCGACAACGGCCGTCGCGGTCGCGCCATCACTGGCTCGAACAAGCGTCCGCTGAAGTCGCTGGCCGACATGATCAAAGGTAAGCAAGGTCGCTTCCGTCAGAACTTGCTCGGTAAGCGTGTTGACTACTCCGGTCGTTCGGTAATTACCGTAGGCCCGACCCTGCGTCTGCACCAGTGCGGTCTGCCGAAGAAGATGGCCCTCGAGCTGTTCAAGCCGTTCATTTTCGGCAAGCTGGAAATGCGTGGTCTGGCGACCACCATCAAGGCTGCCAAGAAGATGGTCGAGCGCGAGCTGCCAGAGGTGTGGGACGTTCTCGCTGAAGTGATTCGCGAACACCCCGTACTGCTCAACCGTGCACCGACCCTTCACCGTCTGGGTATCCAGGCGTTCGAGCCTGTGCTCATCGAAGGTAAGGCCATTCAGCTGCACCCGCTGGTCTGCGCCGCGTACAACGCCGACTTCGACGGTGACCAGATGGCCGTTCACGTGCCGCTGACGCTGGAAGCCCAGCTCGAAGCGCGCGCGCTGATGATGTCGACCAACAACATTCTGTCGCCAGCCAACGGTGAGCCAATCATCGTTCCGTCGCAGGACGTTGTACTGGGTCTGTACTACATGACCCGTGAAGCCATCAACGCGAAGGGCGAAGGTCGCGTATTCGCCGACCTGCAGGAAGTCGACCGCGTATTCCGCGCCGGCGAAGCTGCTCTGCACGCGAAAATCAAGGTCCGTATCAACGAGACCGTGAACGACCGTGATGGCAGCAGCGTCAAGAACACCCGTATCGTCGACACCACCGTCGGCCGTGCGCTGCTGTTCCAGGTTGTACCGGCAGGCCTGCCGTACGATGTCGTCAACCAGCCGATGAAGAAAAAGGCGATCTCCAAGCTGATCAACCAGTGCTATCGCGTGGTTGGTCTGAAAGAGACCGTTATCTTCGCCGACCAGCTGATGTACACCGGTTTTGCCTATTCGACCATTTCCGGCGTTTCCATCGGTGTGAACGACTTCGTCATCCCGGATGAAAAAGCCCGCATCATTGGTAATGCCACTGATGAAGTGAAGGAAATCGAGAGCCAGTACGCCTCCGGCCTGGTAACCCAGGGCGAGAAGTACAACAAGGTCATCGACTTGTGGTCGAAGGCGAACGACGAAGTGTCCAAGGCGATGATGGCCAACCTCTCGAAAGAGAAGGTCATCGACCGCGAGGGCAACGAAGTCGATCAAGAGTCCTTCAACTCGATGTACATGATGGCCGACTCGGGTGCGCGGGGTTCCGCCGCTCAGATCCGTCAGCTGGCCGGTATGCGTGGCCTGATGGCCAAGCCGGACGGCTCGATCATCGAGACGCCGATCACCGCGAACTTCCGTGAAGGTCTGAGCGTACTGCAGTACTTCATCTCGACCCACGGTGCTCGTAAAGGTCTGGCGGATACCGCACTGAAGACCGCTAACTCCGGTTACCTGACCCGTCGTCTGGTAGACGTTGCCCAGGATCTGGTCGTGACCGAGATCGACTGCGGCACCGACCAGGGTCTGGTCATGACTCCGCACATCGAAGGCGGTGACGTTGTAGAGCCGCTGGGTGAGCGTGTTCTGGGTCGTGTCATCGCCCGTGACGTGTTCAAGCCAGGCACCGAGGACGTCATCGTTCCGGCCGGCACTCTGGTTGATGAGCAGTGGGTCGAGTTCATCGAGCTGAACAGCATCGACGAAGTCGTCGTGCGTTCGCCGATCAACTGCGAAACCCGCTATGGCATCTGCGCCAAGTGCTACGGTCGTGACCTGGCTCGCGGTCACCAGGTGAACATCGGTGAAGCTGTCGGCGTTATCGCTGCCCAGTCGATCGGTGAGCCGGGTACCCAGCTGACCATGCGTACGTTCCACATCGGTGGTGCTGCAAGCCGTACTTCGGCTGCCGACAGCGTCCAGGTGAAGAACGGCGGTATGGTCCGTCTGCACAACCTGAAACAGGTCGAGCGTGCCGATGGCAACCTGGTTGCCGTATCGCGTTCCGGTGAGTTGGCGATTGCCGACGAATTCGGTCGTGAGCGTGAGCGCTACAAGCTGCCTTACGGTGCGGTGATTTCGGTCAAGGAAGGTGACAAGGTCGAAGCTGGCGCCATCGTCGCCAAGTGGGACCCGCACACCCACCCGATCGTTACCGAGCTGAAAGGTACCGTGACCTTCGTGGGCATGGAAGAAAACATCACCATCAAGCGCCAGACCGACGAACTGACCGGCCTGACCAACATCGAGGTTCTGGACGTCAAGGATCGCCCTGCCGCAGGCAAGGAAATCCGTCCGGCAATCAAGATGGTCGATGCCAATGGCAAGGACCTGTACCTGCCGGGTACCGACGTACCGGCTCAGTACTTCCTGCCGGCCAACGCCCTTGTCGGCGTGGCTGACGGTGCACAGATCGGCGTTGGTGACGTTATCGCGCGTATCCCGCAAGAAACGTCCAAGACCCGTGACATCACCGGTGGTCTGCCACGCGTTGCCGACCTGTTCGAAGCGCGCCGTCCGAAAGAAGCCTCGATTCTGGCTGAAGTCAGCGGCACCATCGCGTTCGGTAAAGAGACCAAGGGCAAGCGTCGTCTGGTCATCACTCCGACCGACGGTAGCGATCCGTACGAAGAGCTGATTCCGAAGTGGCGCCACCTGAACGTCTTCGAAGGCGAACAGGTAAACCGCGGCGAAGTTATCTCCGACGGCCCGAGCGATCCGCACGACATCCTGCGTCTGCTGGGTGTGAGCGCGCTGGCGAAGTACATCGTCAACGAGATCCAGGACGTTTACCGTCTGCAAGGCGTTAAGATCAACGACAAGCACATCGAGACCATCCTGCGTCAGATGCTGCGCAAGGTCGAGATCTCCGAGTCGGGCGATTCCAGCTTCATCAAGGGCGACCAGATGGAACTGACTCAGGTGCTGGTCGAGAACGAGCGTCTCGCCGGCGAAGACAAGTTCATCTCGAAGTTCACCCGTGTGCTGCTGGGTATCACCAAGGCGTCGCTGTCGACCGAATCGTTCATCTCCGCGGCTTCCTTCCAGGAAACCACCCGCGTACTGACCGAAGCGGCGGTAACCGGCAAGCGCGATTACCTGCGCGGCCTGAAAGAGAACGTGGTCGTGGGTCGTCTGATCCCGGCCGGTACTGGTCTGGCCTACCACAGCGAGCGCAAGCGTCGCCGTGATGCCGACAAACCGCTGCGTGTGAGCGCCAGTGAGGTGGAAGCCGCACTGACCGAAGCGCTGAATTCCAGCGGTAACTAAGTACAGGGCAGGGCCCCGGCAAGCCCCGAACGACCATCGGCGACATGAATTGTTGCCGATGATCGGACGGGGAGGGCCGGGGCCTCGTCTTGACTGGGTGCAAGATCCTCTTTAGACTTTTGTACCCTTAAATTTGGTGAGGCTCCGTCTCGCCAATTTTTGGCTTTCTTGCAAGACAATAGAGTCGCAAGACAATCAGTGGAGCTAGTAGATGGCAACTATCAACCAGCTGGTACGTCAGCCGCGTAAGCGTTCGGTCGAGAAGTCCGACGTTCCTGCGCTGCAGAACTGCCCGCAACGTCGTGGCGTGTGCACCCGCGTGTACACCACCACGCCGAAAAAACCTAACTCGGCACTGCGTAAAGTATGCCGTGTGCGTCTGACCAACGGTTTCGAGGTTTCCTCGTACATCGGCGGTGAAGGCCACAACCTGCAAGAGCACAGCGTCGTCCTGATCCGTGGCGGCCGTGTAAAAGACTTGCCAGGTGTTCGTTACCACACCGTTCGCGGCTCTCTGGATACTTCGGGCGTCAAAGGCCGTAACCAGGGTCGTTCGAAGTACGGTACCAAGCGTCCGAAGTAATCGGCCGTTTGCAGACATCCATTTTTTTGAGTCGATAAGAGTAAGGTCGGGCAGGGGTCGAAGACCCACGTCCCGGGCTAACCTGAAGACCGTTTGAGGGCTTATCATGCCAAGACGTCGTGTAGCAGCAAAACGTGAGATTCTGGACGATCCTAAATACGGATCCCAAATCCTCGCCAAGTTCATGAACCACGTGATGGAAAGCGGCAAGAAGGCCGTAGCCGAGCGCATCGTTTACGGTGCCCTGGATACTGTCAAAGCACGCAAGAACAGCGACCCCCTGGAAATCTTCGAGAAAGCTCTCGACGCCATCGCTCCGCTGGTCGAAGTAAAGTCCCGCCGTGTCGGCGGTGCCACTTACCAGGTCCCGGTTGAAGTTCGTCCATCCCGTCGTAATGCTCTGGCAATGCGCTGGCTCGTAGACTACGCCCGCAAGCGCGGCGAGAAGTCGATGGCTCTGCGCCTTGCTGGCGAACTGCTGGATGCTGCCGAAGGCAAAGGTGCTGCAGTCAAGAAGCGTGAAGACGTTCACCGTATGGCTGAAGCCAACAAAGCGTTCTCGCACTACCGCTTCTAATTCAAGCATCAATCATTTTGCGAGGGCTTTATGGCTCGTACTACAGCAATTAACCGCTACCGTAACATCGGTATCTGTGCCCACGTTGACGCGGGCAAGACCACCACTACCGAGCGGATCCTGTTCTACACAGGTCTGAGCCACAAGATGGGCGAGGTGCATGACGGCGCCGCGACCACCGACTGGATGGTGCAGGAGCAGGAGCGCGGTATCACCATTACCTCCGCTGCCGTTACCACCTTCTGGAAAGGTTCCGTTGGTCAGTACGACAACTACCGTGTAAACGTCATCGATACCCCCGGCCACGTTGACTTCACCATTGAAGTAGAGCGTTCGCTGCGCGTACTCGACGGCGCGGTCGTTGTGTTCTGCGGTACTTCCGGCGTTGAGCCACAGTCCGAAACCGTATGGCGTCAGGCCAACAAGTACGGTGTTCCACGTGTTGTCTACGTGAACAAGATGGACCGTGCCGGTGCAAACTTCCTGCGCGTCGTAGGTCAGATCAAGAACCGTCTGGGTCACACCCCGGTTCCGATTCAGCTGGCCATCGGTTCGGAAGATAACTTCCAGGGTCAGGTCGACCTGATCAAGATGAAGGCTATCTACTGGAACGAAGACGACAAAGGCACCACCTATCGCGAGGAAGAAATTCCTGCCGATATGCTGGAGCTGGCTGAAGAATGGCGCAACAACATGGTTGAGGCTGCCGCTGAAGCCAACGAAGAGCTGATGAACAAGTACCTTGAAGAAGGTGAGCTGACCGTCGAAGAAATCAAGGCAGGCCTGCGCGCGCGCACCCTGGCCAGCGAGATCGTTCCGGCCGTCTGCGGTTCGTCGTTCAAGAACAAGGGTGTTCCCCTGGTTCTCGACGCCGTCATCGAGTTCCTGCCTGCGCCGACCGAGATCCCTGCAATCCAGGGTATCAACCCGGACGACAAAGACCTGGACAAAGAAGATCCGGCTGTTCGTAAAGACGAGCGTCACGCTGACGACGACGAGCCGTTCTCGGCTCTGGCGTTCAAGATCGCGACCGACCCGTTCGTCGGTACGCTGACCTTCGTTCGCGTCTACTCGGGTGTTCTGAGCTCCGGTGACTCGGTCATCAACTCGGTGAAGGGCAAGAAAGAGCGCGTTGGTCGTATGGTGCAGATGCACGCCAACCAGCGTGAAGAGATCAAGGAAGTGCGCGCTGGCGACATCGCGGCCCTGATCGGCATGAAAGATGTGACCACCGGCGAAACCCTGTGCAACATCGACAAGCCAATCATCCTTGAGCGTATGGACTTCCCTGAGCCGGTAATTTCGCTCTCCGTCGAGCCGAAAACCAAGGCTGACCAGGAGAAGATGGGTATCGCACTGGGCAAGCTGGCCCAGGAAGACCCGTCGTTCCGCGTCAAGACCGACGAAGAAACCGGCCAGACCATCATCTCCGGTATGGGTGAGCTGCACCTGGACATCCTCGTTGACCGCATGAAGCGCGAGTTCAACGTCGAGGCCAACATCGGCAAGCCGCAGGTTTCGTACCGCGAGAAGATCACCAAGTCCGGCGTTGAGATCGAAGGCAAGTTCGTTCGTCAGTCGGGTGGTCGTGGTCAGTTCGGTCACTGCTGGATCCGTTTCTCGGAGCCAGAAGTCGACGAGAAGGGCAACATCACCGAAGGTCTGGTGTTCTCCAACGAAGTCGTTGGTGGTGTAATTCCTAAGGAATTCATCGCGCCGATCCAGAAGGGTATCGAAGAGCAGATGAAGAACGGCGTCGTTGCCGGCTATCCTCTGATCGGCCTGAAGGCCACGGTATTCGACGGTTCGTACCACGACGTCGACTCCAACGAAATGGCGTTCAAGATCGCTGCTTCGATGGCAACCAAGCAGCTGGCCACCAAAGGCGGCGGCGTGGTCCTCGAGCCGATCATGAAGGTCGAAGTTGTAACCCCGGAAGACTACCTGGGTGACGTGATGGGTGACCTGAACCGTCGTCGTGGTCTGGTCCAGGGTATGGATGAGTCGGTCTCCGGCCGCGTCGTCCGTGCTGAAGTTCCGCTCGGAGAGATGTTCGGTTACGCGACCGACGTTCGTTCCATGTCTCAGGGTCGCGCAAGCTACTCCATGGAATTCTCCAAATACGCCGAAGCTCCGTCGAACATCGTCGAAGCACTCGTTAAAAAACAAGGCTAATCCCCTTTAGGCAAGAGGTTCACTGTCGTGGCTAAAGAAAAATTTGATCGTTCCCTTCCCCACGTTAACGTCGGCACTATCGGCCACGTTGACCACGGTAAGACCACTCTGACCGCAGCTCTGACTCGCGTCTGCTCCGAAGTTTTCGGTTCGGCAGTCGTTGAGTTCGACAAGATCGACTCGGCTCCGGAAGAAAAAGCGCGCGGTATCACCATCAACACCGCTCACGTCGAGTACAACTCGAACATTCGTCACTACGCTCACGTTGACTGCCCAGGTCACGCTGACTACGTGAAGAACATGATCACCGGTGCTGCTCAGATGGACGGCGCGATCCTGGTTTGCTCGGCCGCCGATGGTCCGATGCCACAAACCCGTGAGCACATCCTGCTGTCCCGTCAGGTTGGCGTTCCGTACATCGTGGTCTTCCTGAACAAGGCTGACCTGGTAGACGACGCTGAGCTGCTGGAACTGGTCGAGATGGAAGTTCGCGACCTGCTGTCCACCTACGACTTCCCAGGCGACGACACTCCGATCATCATCGGTTCGGCTCGTATGGCGCTGGAAGGCAAAGACGACAACGAAATGGGCACTACCGCTGTCAAGAAGCTGGTAGAAACTCTGGATGCTTACATCCCTGAGCCAGTTCGTGCCATCGACCAGCCATTCCTGATGCCAATCGAAGACGTATTCTCGATCTCGGGTCGTGGTACCGTTGTTACCGGTCGTATCGAGCGTGGTATCGTCCGCGTTCAGGATCCGCTGGAAATCGTTGGTCTGCGTGACACCACCACCACCACCTGCACCGGTGTTGAGATGTTCCGCAAGCTGCTGGACGAAGGTCGTGCTGGCGAGAACTGCGGCGTTCTGCTGCGTGGTACCAAGCGTGACGACGTTGAGCGTGGCCAGGTTCTGGTCAAGCCAGGTTCGGTCAAGCCGCACACCAAGTTCACCGCAGAAGTCTACGTTCTGTCGAAGGAAGAAGGCGGTCGTCACACTCCGTTCTTCAAAGGCTACCGTCCTCAGTTCTACTTCCGTACCACTGACGTGACCGGTAACTGCGAACTGCCGGAAGGCGTTGAAATGGTAATGCCAGGTGACAACATTCAGATGACTGTTACCCTGATCAAGACCATCGCAATGGAAGACGGTCTGCGCTTCGCTATCCGTGAAGGCGGTCGTACCGTCGGCGCCGGCGTCGTAGCCAAAATCATCGAGTAATCACTCGATCGGTTGAAAAAACCCCCGCTCAGCGGGGGTTTTTTTTATTGGGTTGACACTAAATATGGGCGTCTATAGAATCACGCCTCCTTTTAGCGGGCGTAGTGCGTCCGTTGGGAACAGCCTGGAGTCTGAAATCCAATGCAAAATCAGCAAATCCGTATCAGGTTGAAGGCTTTCGACCATCGCCTGATCGACCAATCCACCCAGGAAATCGTGGAAACCGCGAAACGTACTGGTGCACAAGTGCGTGGTCCAATTCCACTGCCTACCCGCAAAGAGCGTTTCACCGTTCTGGTTTCCCCGCACGTCAACAAAGACGCGCGTGACCAGTACGAGATCCGCACTCATAAGCGTGTTCTGGACATCGTCCAGCCAACGGATAAAACCGTTGACGCGCTGATGAAGCTTGATCTGGCGGCAGGTGTGGAAGTGCAGATCAGCCTCGGCTAAGACTTCGGTCTTGTCCGTGTAACGCTCTGAAATGGGCGGCCATAGCGGGTGAAAGCCCCGTACACTCATGAGGTTACAACATGACTATTGGTGTAGTCGGTCGCAAGTGCGGTATGACCCGCATTTTCACCGAAGAAGGTGTCTCCATTCCGGTCACGGTCATTGAGATCGAGCCGAATCGTGTCACCCAGTTCAAAACTGAAGAAACCGATGGCTACCGTGCAGTGCAAGTCACTGTCGGCGAGCGTCGTGCTTCGCGTGTGACTGCCGCTCAGGCAGGTCACTTCGCCAAGGCCAACGTTGCCGCTGGTCGCGGTGTCTGGGAGTTCCGTCTTGAAGAAGGCGAGTTCCAGGCTGGCGACTCGATCAAAGCTGAACTCTTCACTGCAGGCCAGCTGGTTGACGTTACTGGTCAGTCCAAAGGTAAAGGCTTCGCCGGTACCATCAAGCGCTGGAACTTCCGTGGTCAGGACAACACCCACGGTAACTCCGTGTCGCACCGTGTGCCTGGTTCCATCGGCCAGTGCCAGACTCCTGGTCGTGTGTTCAAGGGCAAGAAAATGTCCGGTCACATGGGCGCCGAGCGCGTGACTGTTCAGTCCCTGGAAGTAGTTCGCGTAGACGCTGAGCGCAACCTGCTGCTGGTCAAGGGTGCCGTTCCTGGCGCTACTGGCGGCGACGTGGTTGTACGTCCAGCTGTCAAGGCTCGCGGTTAAGGGGAAACTGACATGCAACTTAATGTAAATGACGCTCAGGCGATCGAAGTTTCCGAACTGACTTTCGGTGGCGAATTCAACGAGACGCTGGTACACCAAGCAGTCGTGGCCTACATGGCCGGCGGCCGTCAGGGCACCAAGCAGCAAAAGACCCGTTCCGACGTGGCTGGTGGCGGTAAGCGCCCATGGCGTCAGAAGGGTACTGGCCGTGCTCGTGCTGGTACCACTCGTGGTCCGATCTGGCGTGGCGGTGGTGTAACCTTCGCAGCTCGCCCTCAAGATCACTCGCAGAAGCTCAACAAGAAGATGTACCGCGCAGCCCTGCGCTCCATCCTCGCTGAGCTGGTGCGTAGCGACCGTCTGGTCGTGGTTCAGGACTTCGCTGTTGAAGCACCGAAAACCAAAGATCTGCTGAACAAGCTGAACGGCATGGGTCTGAGCGACGTTCTGATCGTTTCGGACGCTGTTGATCAGAACCTGTACCTGGCTGCTCGCAACCTGCCGCACGTCGATGTACGTGACGTTCAAGGTTCCGACCCGGTCAGTCTGATCGCATACGAGAAAGTGTTGATCACTGTCTCGGCCGTGAAGAAATTCGAGGAGCTGCTGGGATGAACCAGGAACGCGTATTTAAAGTCCTCCTTGGCCCGCACGTTTCCGAGAAGGCTACCGTTCTGGCTGAGAAAAAAGGCCAGTTCGTATTCAAGGTTGCTACCGATGCAACCAAGCTGGAAATCAAGAAAGCTGTCGAAGGCCTGTTCAACGTAAAAGTTGAAAACGTGTCGACTGTTAACGTTCTGGGTAAAACCAAGCGTACCGCACGTGGTCTGGGCAAGCGTAATGACTGGAAGAAGGCGATCGTCTCCCTTCAGCCAGGCCAAGATCTCGATTTCAGCAGCAGTGCTGAGTAAGGAAGGGGTGCATCATGGCAATCGTTAAATGCAAACCGACTTCCCCTGGCCGCCGTTTCGTGGTCAAGGTGGTCAACCAGGAGCTGCACAAAGGCGCTCCTCACGCACCGCTGCTCGAGAAGAAATCGAAGTCTGGTGGTCGTAACAACAATGGCCGCATTACCACTCGTCACGTTGGTGGTGGTCATAAGCAGCATTACCGTCTGGTCGACTTCCGTCGCAACGACAAAGATGGCATCCCAGCCACTGTCGAGCGTATCGAATACGATCCAAACCGTACTGCTCACATCGCCCTGCTGTGCTACGCAGACGGTGAGCGTCGCTACATCATCGCCCCTAAAGGCGTGAGCGCTGGCGATCAGCTGATCGCAGGTGCACTGGCCCCAATCAAGGCCGGTAACTCCCTGCAGCTGCGCAACATCCCAGTAGGTAGCACCATTCACGGCATCGAACTGAAGCCGGGTAAAGGTGCTCAGATCGCTCGTTCCGCTGGTGCTTCGGCTCAGCTGATCGCTCGTGAAGGCGTCTACGTGACTCTGCGTCTGCGCTCTGGCGAAATGCGTAAAGTACTGGCTGAGTGCCGTGCGACCCTGGGTGAAGTCTCGAACTCCGAGCACAGCCTGCGCTCGCTGGGTAAAGCTGGTGCCAAACGCTGGCGCGGCGTTCGCCCAACCGTTCGTGGTGTTGCCATGAACCCGGTTGACCACCCACATGGTGGTGGTGAAGGTCGTACCTCCGGTGGTCGTCATCCGGTATCGCCATGGGGCTTCCCAACCAAGGGTGCTAAAACCCGCGGTAATAAGCGTACCGACAACATGATCGTCCGTCGTCGCAAGTAACTAGAGGGATACGACAGTGCCACGTTCTCTGAAAAAAGGTCCTTTTATCGATCTTCACCTGTTGAAGAAGGTCGAAGTGGCGGTGGAGAAGAACGATCGCAAGCCAGTTAAAACCTGGTCGCGTCGCTCGATGATCCTGCCACAAATGGTCGGTCTGACCATCGCGGTTCACAACGGTCGCCAGCATGTCCCAGTTCTCGTGAACGAAGACATGGTCGGCCACAAACTGGGCGAGTTCGCCGGTACCCGCACCTATCGCGGGCACGTGGCTGACAAGAAAGCCAAGCGTTAAGGGGTAAGGAAATGGAAGTAGCCGCTAAGTTGTCGGGCGCTCGCATCTCCGCCCAGAAAGCCCGCTTGGTCGCCGACCAGATCCGCGGGAAGAAGGTGGGCGAAGCGCTCAACCTGTTGGCCTTCAGCAGCAAAAAAGCCGCTGAAATCATGAAGAAAGTCCTCGAGTCGGCCGTTGCCAACGCCGAACACAACGAAGGCGCAGACGTTGATGACCTGAAGGTCTCCACCGTCTTCGTCAACGAAGGGCGTTCGCTGAAGCGCATCATGCCACGTGCCAAAGGCCGTGCTGATCGCATCGTCAAGCGGTCTTGCCATATCACTGTCAAGGTTGCGGACAAGTAACGGAGTCGATCAGATGGGTCAGAAAGTACATCCCACTGGCATTCGCCTGGGAATCGTCAAGGAGCACACCTCCGTCTGGTACGCAGACGGTGCTACTTACGCAGATTACCTGTTGAAGGATCTGAAAACGCGTGAGTACCTCCAAGACAAACTAAAAAGCGCGTCCGTAAGCCGTATCGATATTCATCGTCCGGCTCAAACTGCACGCATCACCATCCACACCGCTCGTCCCGGTATCGTTATCGGTAAGAAAGGTGAAGATGTCGAGAAGCTGCGTCAGGACCTGACCAAGCAGATGGGTGTGCCTGTGCACATCAACATCGAAGAGATCCGCAAGCCGGAACTCGACGCCATGCTGGTTGCGCAGAGCGTAGCTCAGCAGCTGGAACGCCGCGTAATGTTCCGTCGCGCCATGAAGCGCGCCGTACAGAACGCCATGCGTATTGGTGCCAAGGGCATCAAGATCCAGGTGAGCGGTCGTCTCGGCGGTGCTGAGATTGCTCGTACCGAGTGGTATCGCGAAGGTCGTGTGCCTCTGCACACCCTGCGTGCCGATATCGACTACAACACCTACGAAGCTCACACCACTTACGGTGTGATCGGTGTGAAGGTTTGGATCTTCAAAGGCGAAGTTATTGGTGGTCGCCAAGAAGAACTGAAACCACAAGCACCAGCGCCTCGTAAAAAAGCTGCTAAGTAAGGGGTACGCCAAATGTTGCAACCAAAGCGTACAAAATTCCGCAAGCAGATGACTGGCCACAACCGTGGTCTGGCACTGCGCGGTAGCAAAGTCAGCTTCGGCGAATTCGCCCTGAAAGCTGTTGCTCGCGGTCGCCTCACCGCCCGCCAGATCGAGTCGGCACGTCGTGCTCTGACCCGTCACGTTAAGCGTGGCGGCAAGATCTGGATCCGTGTGTTCCCGGACAAGCCGATCTCCAAGAAGCCTCTCGAGGTTCGTATGGGTAAAGGTAAAGGTTCCGTGGAGTACTGGGTTGCCCAGATCCAGCCAGGCAAAGTCCTGTACGAGATCGAGGGTGTTTCTGAAGAGCTGGCGCGCGAAGCTTTCGCCCTGGCTGCTGCAAAGCTGCCTCTCGCCACCTCCTTTGTTAAGCGGACGGTGATGTGATGAAAGCGAATGAACTTCGTGAAAAATCTGCACAGCAACTGAATGAGCAACTGCTCGGCTTGCTGCGCGACCAGTTCAATCTGCGTATGCAGAAAGCAACTGGCCAGTTGGGGCAGTCGCACCTGCTCTCGCAAGTTAAGCGTGACATCGCTCGCGTGAAAACTGTGCTTAACCAGCAGGCAGGTAAGTGATCATGGCTGAAGCTGAAAAAACCGTCCGTACGCTGACTGGCCGTGTCGTCAGCGACAAAATGGACAAGACCATCACCGTTCTGATCGAGCGTCGCGTAAAGCACCCGATCTACGGTAAATACGTTAAGCGTTCGACTAAGCTGCACGCGCACGACGAAACCAATCAGTGCAAAATCGGCGACAAGGTTTCCATTACCGAAACCCGTCCGCTGGCCAAGACCAAGTCTTGGGCGCTGGTTGAAGTCCTCGAACGCGCTGTTGAAGTCTAAGGGCTAGGGGTCGGAGAAATTTTATGATTCAGACTCAATCCATGCTCGATGTGGCCGATAACAGCGGCGCTCGTCGCGTCATGTGCATCAAGGTACTCGGCGGTTCGCACCGTCGTTATGCCGGCATCGGTGACATCATCAAAGTAACCGTCAAGGAAGCAATTCCGCGCGGTAAGGTCAAAAAAGGCCAGGTGATGACCGCTGTTGTCGTCCGTACCCGTCACGGTGTACGTCGCGCTGACGGTTCCATCATTCGTTTCGACGGCAACGCTGCTGTTCTGCTGAACACCAAGCAAGAGCCGATCGGCACTCGCATCTTCGGGCCAGTGACCCGTGAACTTCGTACTGAGAAGTTCATGAAGATCGTCTCGCTCGCCCCTGAAGTGCTGTAAGGAGATCCGACATGCAAAAGATTCGTCGTGACGACGAGATCATCGTGATCGCCGGCAAAGACAAAGGGAAGCGCGGTAAGGTGCTGAAGGTTCTCGCTGACGACCGTCTGGTCATTGGTGGTGTGAACCTGGTCAAGCGTCATACCAAGCCTAACCCGATGGCGGGCGTACAGGGCGGTATCGTCGAAAAAGAAGCGCCTCTGCACGCTTCCAACGTTGCCATCTTCAACGGCGAAACCAACAAGGCTGACCGCGTTGGTTTCAAAGTAGAAGACGGTAAGAAAATTCGTGTCTTCAAGTCGACCCAAAAAGCGGTTGATGCTTGAACACTGCTAGGTAGAAGACCATGGCACGACTGAAAGAGATTTACCGGAACGAAATCGCTCCTAAGCTTAAGGAAGAACTTAAGCTGTCGAACGTGATGGAAGTTCCGCGCGTTACCAAGATCACCCTGAACATGGGTCTGGGCGAAGCGATCGGCGACAAGAAAGTCATCGAGCACGCTGTTGCCGACCTGGAAAAGATCACCGGTCAAAAGCCGGTCGTGACTTTCGCTCGTAAATCCATCGCTGGCTTCAAAGTCCGCGAAGGATGGCCGATCGGCGTCAAGGTGACCCTGCGTCGCGAAAAAATGTACGAGTTCCTGGACCGCCTGCTGGCGATCTCCCTGCCTCGGGTTCGCGACTTCCGCGGCCTGAATGCCAAGTCCTTCGATGGCCGTGGCAACTACAGCATGGGCGTGAAAGAGCAGATCATCTTCCCGGAAATCGATTACGACAAGATCGATGCTCTGCGCGGTTTGGACATCACCCTGACCACCACTGCTCGTTCGGATGACGAAGGCCGCGCTCTGCTGCGTGCATTCAAATTCCCGTTCCGCAACTGATTGGAGTAGGAAAATGGCCAAGAAGAGCATGAAGAACCGCGAGCTGAAGCGTCAGCTCACGGTAGCCAAGTTCGCCAAGAAGCGTGCTGAGCTGAAAGCGACCATCGTCAACGTGAATGCCTCTCCTGAAGAGCGTTTCGCTGCCGTTGTCGCTCTGCAGAAGCAGCCACGTGACGCCAGCGCTGCGCGCCTGCGCAACCGTTGCCGCCTGACCGGTCGTCCTCACGGTGTATACCGTAAGTTCGGCCTGGGCCGTAACATGCTGCGTCAAGCGGCAATGCGCGGTGATGTACCAGGTCTGGTCAAAGCCTCCTGGTAAGCACTGCAGGTGTGATCCCGGTGGGAGGGGAGTAATCTTCCGACCGCCGGTGACCTCGCCCACAAACAAGCCCCTATATGGGGCTTGTTTCGTTTCTGCCTTGTGTCTAGAATGACCGGCTCACCCGAGCCTGGGTCATTGACCCTGCCCGTTCGGGTGGTTGTGATAGCCGCAAGGCTAATAATTCTTGTATCAGGAGCATCTAGCCCATGAGTATGCAGGACCCGTTAGCGGACATGCTAACTCGCATCCGTAATGCCCAGATGGCTGAAAAGTCCGTCGTAAGCATGCCTTCCTCCACGCTGAAGGTCGCGGTTGCCAAAGTTCTGAAAGACGAAGGTTACATCGCTGGCTACCAGGTAACTGGTGAAGCCAAGCCTTCTCTGTCGATCGAGCTCAAGTACTTCGAAGGCCGTCCGGTCATCGAGGAACTGAAGCGTTCCAGCCGTCCTGGCCTGCGCCAGTACAAGTCCGTCACAGACCTGCCGAAAGTTCGTGGCGGCCTGGGCGTGTCTATCGTCTCCACCAACAAAGGTGTGATGACTGACCGCGCTGCGCGCGCTGCCGGTGTCGGCGGCGAAGTTCTGTGCACAGTGTTCTAAGGGGAGATAGGCATGTCTCGCGTCGCTAAGAACCCCGTTAAGCTGCCATCTGGTGTCGAAGTCAAATTCGCCGGCCAGCAGCTTTCGGTGAAGGGTGCCAAGGGCACTCTCGAACTGAACGTTCACTCGTCTGTTGAAGTTACCGAAGAGTCCGGCGAACTGCGTTTCGTCGCCCGCAACGGTGATCAGCAAGCTCGCGCCATGGCCGGTACTACCCGCGCTCTGGTGAACAACATGGTCCAAGGCGTAAGCCAAGGCTTCGAGCGCAAGCTCCAGCTGGTCGGTGTTGGTTACAAGGCACAGGCCAAAGGCACCGTCCTGAACCTGGCTCTGGGCTTCTCGCATCCAGTGGACTACGAACTGCCAGCCGGCATCACTGCTGAAACTCCCAGCCAAACCGACATCCTGATCAAGGGTATCGACAAGCAGCTGGTAGGTCAGGTGGCCGCTGAAATCCGCGACTTCCGTCCGCCAGAGCCTTACAAAGGTAAAGGTGTGCGTTACGCGGACGAAGTAGTCCGTCGTAAAGAAGCCAAGAAGAAGTAGGGCCTAGCAAATGACCGACAAAAAAGTTACTCGACTGCGTCGCGCTCGCAAAGCACGTCTCAAGATGCACGAACTCGAAGTCGTGCGCCTGTGCGTGTTCCGCTCCTCGCAGCACATCTACGCCCAGGTCATTTCGGCCGACGGCAGCAAGGTTTTGGCAAGCGCCTCGACCTTGGACAAAGACCTGCGTGATGGCGCCACCGGCAACATCGACGCGGCCACTAAGGTTGGCAAGCTGGTAGCTGAGCGTGCGAAAGCCGCCGGTGTATCTCAAGTTGCCTTTGACCGTTCCGGCTTCAAGTACCATGGCCGCGTCAAAGCGCTGGCTGATGCTGCTCGTGAAGGCGGGCTGGAGTTCTAAGTTATGGCAAATAACGATCAAAAGCGCGACGAAGGCTACATCGAGAAGCTGGTTCAAGTTAACCGCGTAGCTAAAACCGTCAAAGGCGGCCGTATCTTCACCTTCACCGCGCTGACCGTGGTAGGTGATGGCAAAGGTCGCGTTGGCTTCGGCCGTGGCAAATCGCGCGAAGTACCTGCCGCGATCCAGAAAGCCATGGAAGCTGCTCGTCGCAACATGATCCAGGTTGACCTGAAGGGCACCACCCTGCAGTACGCCACCAAGGCCGCCCACGGCGCCTCGAAGGTTTACATGCAGCCTGCCTCGGAAGGTACCGGTATCATCGCCGGCGGCGCCATGCGTGCTGTCCTGGAAGTTGCTGGTGTTCAGAACGTCCTGGCCAAGTGCTACGGTTCGACCAACCCAGTGAACGTGGTTTACGCCACCTTCAAGGGTCTGAAAGCCATGCAATCTCCTGAGTCCATTGCTGCCAAGCGCGGCAAGAGCGTTGAGGAGATCTTCTGATCATGGCTACCGTAAAAGTAACGCTGATCAAGAGCGTCTCGGGCCGTATCCCTAACCACAAACTGTGCGTTAAGGGTCTGGGTCTGCGTCGCATCGGTCACACCGTAGAAGTCCAGGATACTCCCGAGAATCGCGGGATGATCAACAAGGCTTACTACATGCTGCGCGTCGAGGGTTAATCGATGAAACTCAATGATCTGAGTCCAGCGCCGGGTTCCCGTCGCGAAAAGCATCGTCCGGGTCGTGGTATCGGTAGCGGTCTGGGTAAGACCGGCGGCCGTGGCCACAAAGGTCAGACTTCCCGTTCGGGTGGTTCGATCGCTCCGGGCTTCGAAGGCGGTCAACAGCCGCTGCACCGTCGCCTGCCGAAGTTCGGCTTCGTTTCCCTGAAAGCCATGGATCGCGCAGAAGTGCGTCTGTCCGAGCTGGCCAAAGTGGAAGGCGACGTGATCTCCGTGCAGTCCCTGAAGGATGCCAACGTGATCAACCAGCACATTCAGCGTGTGAAAATCATGCTGTCTGGCGAAGTTACTCGCGCAGTCACCATCAAGGGCATCGCAGCCACCAAGGGTGCGCGTGCGGCTATCGAAGCAGCTGGCGGCAAATTCGAGGAATAAATGGCTAAGCAAGGTGCTCTCTCTTCGCTCGGTAAGGGCGGGATGTCGGAACTCTGGGCTCGTCTGCGCTTTCTGTTCATGGCGATCATCGTCTATCGGATAGGTGCGCATATCCCGGTTCCAGGCATCAATCCGGACCGTCTGGCGGATCTGTTTCGGCAGAATGAGGGGACCATTCTTAGCTTGTTCAACATGTTTTCCGGTGGCGCGCTCGAACGCATGAGCATCTTTGCACTGGGGATCATGCCGTACATTTCGGCATCGATCATCATGCAGCTGATGACCGCGGTCAGCCCGCAACTGGAGCAGTTGAAGAAGGAAGGTGAAGCTGGCCGTCGCAAGATCAGCCAGTACACCCGCTACGGCACCGTTATCCTGGCGCTGGTCCAAGCCATTGGCATGTCCATTGGCCTGGCCAACCAGGGCGTGGCGTTTTCTGCAGGTCTGGGCTTCCATGTGGTCGCCGTCTCCACCTTCGTGGCAGGCGCGATGTTCATGATGTGGCTGGGCGAGCAGATCACCGAGCGCGGTGTGGGCAACGGTATCTCGATGTTGATCTTCGCAGGTATCGTTGCCGGTCTTCCGAGAGCAATCGGGCAGTCTTTCGAGTCTGCGCGTACAGGCGATATCAACATTTTCGCCCTGGTCGCAATCGGTTTGCTGGCAGTAGCGATCATCGGTTTCGTGGTGTTCATTGAGCGTGGTCAGCGTCGTATCGCCGTTCACTACGCCAAGCGTCAGCAAGGCCGCAAGGTCTTCGCTGCGCAGACCAGCCACTTGCCGCTGAAGGTGAACATGGCGGGGGTTATCCCGGCCATTTTCGCGAGCAGCATTCTGCTGTTCCCGGCTTCGCTGGGTGCCTGGTTCGGTCAGTCCGAAGGTATGGGCTGGCTGCAGGACATCTCGCAGTCGATCGCTCCTGGTCAGCCGTTGAACATTCTGCTGTTTAGTGCAGGGATCATTTTCTTCTGCTTCTTCTACACAGCGTTGATGTTCAACCCGAAAGACGTAGCGGAAAACCTGAAGAAGTCCGGTGCCTTTATTCCGGGTATCCGTCCTGGTGAGCAGTCGGCGCGCTACATTGATGGCGTTCTGACCCGTTTGACCATGTTCGGTGCTCTATACATGATGGCCGTCTGCCTTCTGCCCCAGTTCCTGGTGGTGGCAGCAAATGTGCCGTTCTACCTTGGCGGGACCTCGTTGCTGATTGTGGTAGTGGTTGTGATGGACTTCATGTCCCAAGTACAATCGCACCTCGTTTCGCACCAGTACGAATCCCTGATGAAGAAAGCCAACCTGAAAGGCTACGGTGGCAGCGGTTTGCTGCGCTGATACGCCCCTAAGGTTCGAGGAGTCGGTAATGAAAGTTCGTGCATCGGTGAAAAAGCTGTGCCGTAACTGCAAGATCATCCGTCGCGAAGGCGTCGTACGAGTGATCTGCAGCGCGGAACCGCGTCACAAACAGCGCCAAGGCTGAGTGTGATCTGCGCTTCAAACCCAGCAGCTAGTGTGCT
This sequence comes from Pseudomonas sp. NPDC089752, assembly GCF_044748725.1. Classification (NCBI taxonomy): domain Bacteria; kingdom Pseudomonadati; phylum Pseudomonadota; class Gammaproteobacteria; order Pseudomonadales; family Pseudomonadaceae; genus Pseudomonas; species Pseudomonas sp. NPDC089752. Next base: position 377,237 of record NZ_JBIVGP010000005.1, on the reverse strand, counting down.
GCTGGGTTGATTAATCGTTTATACAGCGATATTATCTCGCGCCCTATTTCTTGGCTTCCGGGGCGTAGGTAGCTGTCAATTGGAGTCCCACTGAATGGCCCGTATTGCAGGCGTCAACATTCCAGATAACAAGCATACTGTTATCTCGCTGACCTACATCTATGGTGTCGGTCGCACAACTGCGCAGAAGATCTGTGCAGACGCTGGCGTAAATCCAGCCGCTAAGATCAAGGATCTGAGCGACGAGCAAATCGAAACCCTGCGTGGCGAAGTCGCGAAGTTCACCACCGAAGGTGACCTGCGTCGTGACATCAACATGAAGATCAAACGCTTGATGGACCTGGGTTGCTACCGCGGCCTGCGTCATCGTAAAGGTCTGCCGGTTCGCGGTCAGCGCACCAAGACCAACGCACGCACCCGTAAGGGCCCGCGTAAGCCGATCCGCAAGTAACCGCCCAGGAATATAGACATGGCAAAACCTGCTGCTCGTCCTCGTAAGAAAGTCAAAAAGACAGTGGTTGATGGCATCGCCCACATCCATGCGTCTTTCAACAACACCATCGTGACCATCACCGACCGTCAGGGCAATGCTTTGTCCTGGGCGACCTCCGGTGGTTCGGGTTTCCGTGGTTCGCGCAAATCCACCCCGTTCGCAGCTCAGATCGCTGCTGAGCGTGCTGGTCAAGCTGCGCTGGAATACGGTCTGAAAAACCTCGACGTTAACGTCAAGGGTCCAGGTCCAGGTCGTGAGTCCGCCGTTCGTGCATTGAACAGCTGCGGCTACAAGATCGCCAGCATCACCGACGTGACGCCAATCCCGCACAACGGGTGCCGTCCGCCGAAGAAGCGCCGCGTGTAATCAGGAGACAGAAGAATGGCACGTTACATTGGTCCAAAATGCAAACTGTCTCGTCGTGAAGGCACTGACCTGTTCCTGAAGAGCGGCGTTCGCGCTCTGGAATCGAAGTGCAACATCGAAGCAGCCCCAGGTATCCACGGCCAGCGCCGTGGCCGTCAGTCCGACTACGGTACCCAGCTGCGCGAGAAACAAAAAGTCCGTCGTATCTACGGTGTTCTGGAGCGTCAGTTCCGCGGTTACTACCAAGCTGCAGCCTCGAAAAAAGGCGCAACCGGTGAGAACCTGCTGCAACTGCTCGAGTGCCGTCTGGATAACGTCGTTTACCGTATGGGCTTCGGCTCGACTCGTTCCGAGTCCCGTCAGCTGGTTTCGCACAAAGCGATCAGCGTCAACGGTAAGACTGTAAACATTCCATCCTACCAAGTTCGTCCGGGTGACGTGGTCGCGGTTCGCGAGAAGTCGCTGAGCCAGCTGCGCATTGTTCAAGCCCTTGAACTGTGCGCCCAGCGTGGCCGCGTTGAGTGGGTTGATGTGGATGCTGCTAAAAAGTCGGGCGTTTTCAAGAACGTTCCTGCTCGCAGCGACCTGTCTGCCGACATCAACGAGAACCTGATTGTCGAGCTCTACTCCAAGTAAGGGCTAGAAAATAGGTGCATCCATGCAGATTTCGGTAAATGAGTTCCTGACTCCCCGCCACATTGATGTGCAGGTAGTCAGTCCGACCCGCGCCAAGATCACGCTCGAGCCTCTCGAGCGTGGCTTCGGCCATACCCTGGGCAACGCGCTGCGCCGCATCCTGTTGTCCTCCATGCCTGGCTGTGCAGTAGTCGAGGCCGAGATCGATGGCGTACTCCATGAGTACTCCGCGATCGAAGGTGTACAGGAAGACGTCATTGAAATCCTGTTGAACCTGAAAGGCCTGGCTATCAAACTGCACGGTCGTGACGAAGTTACGCTGACCTTGTCGAAAAAGGGTTCGGGGGTGGTTACCGCTGCCGATATTCAGCTGGATCACGATGTCGAGATCGTCAACCCCGATCACGTAATCGCGAACCTGGCGTCGAACGGCGCCCTGAACATGAAGCTCACTGTAGCTCGTGGTCGCGGTTACGAGCCGGCCGACTCCCGTCAGACCGACGAAGACGAAAGCCGTAGCATTGGCCGTCTGCAGTTGGACGCTACTTTCAGCCCGGTGCGTCGTATCGCCTATGTGGTCGAAAACGCCCGTGTTGAACAGCGTACCAACCTGGACAAGCTGGTCATTGATCTGGAAACCAACGGCACCCTGGATCCTGAAGAGGCTATCCGCCGCGCTGCGACCATCCTGCAACAGCAGCTGGCCGCGTTCGTCGACCTCAAAGGTGACAGCGAGCCTGTCGTAGTCGAGCAGGAAGACGAGATCGATCCGATCCTGCTGCGTCCGGTTGACGACCTGGAACTGACTGTACGTTCGGCCAACTGCCTCAAGGCGGAGAACATCTACTACATCGGCGACCTGATTCAGCGTACCGAAGTAGAGCTGTTGAAGACTCCTAACCTGGGCAAGAAGTCCCTGACTGAAATCAAGGACGTCCTGGCCTCTCGTGGTCTGTCTCTCGGCATGCGCCTCGACAACTGGCCGCCTGCAAGTCTTAAGAAAGACGACAAGGCGACCGCCTGATCGTCGTAATCACCGAACGTAGTGTTTGGTAAGGAATGAATCATGCGTCATCGTAAAAGTGGACGTCACCTGAGCCGTACCAGCTCTCACCGCAAAGCTATGTTCCAGAACATGGCGGTGTCGCTGATCGAGCACGAGCTGATCAAAACCACCCTGCCAAAAGCCAAGGAACTGCGCCGCGTTGCCGAGCCGCTGATCACCCTGGCCAAGGAAGACAGCGTTGCTAACCGCCGTCTGGCTTTCGACCGTACCCGTTCGAAAGCTGCTGTTGGCAAACTGTTCAACGACCTGGGCAAGCGTTACGCCACCCGTCAGGGCGGCTACCTGCGCATCCTGAAGTGCGGTTTCCGCGCTGGCGACAACGCGCCTATGGCGTACGTCGAGCTGGTTGATCGTCCGGTCGGTGGTGCTGTAGAAGCCGCCGAGTAAGACGTTCTGTCTGCTACAAGAAACCGGGCCTAGTGCCCGGTTTTTTGTTTCTGCAGGTATTGTTTCTTTCTATTGATACAAGTCATGTAATTAATTTGTTCTGAAACGACCGCTCATCAATACTCCTATCCAAGCCGATTAGCCGGCAGTTCAAGACCGATAAGGAGAGCCCATGAGCAAGATTCTCACCACCGCCAGCGGTGCCCCCGTAGCTGACAACCAGAATTCCCGCTCTGCCGGCCCGCGTGGCCCGCTGCTGCTCGACGACTTCCACCTGATCGAGAAGCTCGCCCACTTCAACCGCGAGAACATCCCCGAGCGCCGAGTACACGCCAAAGGTTCGGGCGCATACGGCACTTTCACCGTAACCCGCGACATCAGCAATTACACCAGCGCCAAGCTGTTCGAGCAGGTCGGCAAACAGACCGAGACCTTCCTGCGCTTTTCCACCGTGGGTGGTGAGCGTGGCTCCGCCGATACCGAGCGCGATCCTCGCGGTTTTGCGGTCAAGTTCTACACCGAGGAAGGCAACTGGGACATTGTCGGCAACAACACCCCGGTGTTCTTCATCCGTGACCCGCTCAAATTCCCCGACTTTATCCACACCCAGAAGCGCCACCCGCAATCCAACCTGAAAAATGCCCAGATGATGTGGGACTTCTGGTCGCACTCGCCCGAGGCGTTGCACCAGGTCACGATCCTGTTTTCCGACCGCGGTATTCCGGATGGCTACCGCCACATGCACGGCTTTGGCAGCCACACGTACAGCCTGATCAGTGCTGCAGGTGAGCGCACCTGGGTCAAATGGCACTTCAAGACCCAGCAAGGTATCAAGAACCTGGCACCTGCAGACGCCGCGCGCCTGGCCGGCACAGACCCGGACTACGCCCAGCGGGACCTGTTCGAAGCCATCGAGCGTGGCGACTACCCACGTTGGACCGTTTGCATTCAGGTGATGAGTGAAGCCGAGGCGGCCAGTCGCGACGAGAACCCGTTCGATGTGACCAAGACCTGGTCGCAGAAAGACTATCCGCTGATCGAGGTGGGCGTACTCGAACTCAATCGCAACCCGCTCAACTACTTTGCGGAGGTCGAGCAAGCCGCTTTCGGCCCAAGCAATATGGTTCCAGGTGTAGGCCTGTCGCCGGACCGCATGCTGCAAGGCCGCGTGTTCGCTTACGCCGATGCGCACCGCTACCGCGTTGGTACCAATCACCAGCACTTGCCGGTCAATGCACCCCGCTGCGCGGTGAACAGCTACCAGCGTGACGGTTCGATGGCGGTTGGCGGTTATGGCAGTGCGCCGAACTATGAGCCCAACAGCTACGTTGATGCCCCGAAACAGTCGCCACGCCATGCCGAACCTGCGCTGGCTCTCAATGGCTCAGCGGATCGTTATGATCACCGCGAAGACAATGATTACTACAGCCACGCCGGTGCGTTGTTCCGACTCATGAGCGATGAACAGAAGGCATTGCTGATCAGCAACATCGCAGGGGCCATGTCCGGGGTCAGTGAAGATGTGGTGCAACGTCAGTTGCAGTATTTCTTCAAGGCAGACCCGGCATATGCAGAAGGTATCGCCAAGGTGTTGGGCGTGAATCTCGCCTAAGTCGAAATGATAAGTAGAACCGCCCTCATTTGGGCGGTTTTTCAATGAATATCACTACTGTTTAGCCGATTTTTTGCTTCTGATTGCGCGTTTTTCAGTGACCGCGAGCGAAAGCTGGTTCACACTATGTGCAACTAGGCGTATTCACATGGAGAAGCAGGGCGATGCAAGGTCACCCGGACGTAATCAACTACCTCGTCACGTTGCTGAAGGGCGAACTGGCAGCACGCGACCAGTACTTCATCCACTCGCGCATGTACGAAGACTGGGGCCTGTCCAAGCTCTACGAACGTATCAACCACGAGATGGAAGAAGAGACGCAGCACGCCGATGCCCTGATGCGCCGTATCCTCATGCTCGAAGGCACCCCCGACATGCGCGCGGATGACCTGGACGTGGGCAGCACCGTGCCGGAAATGATCGAAGCCGACCTCAAGCTCGAATACAAGGTTCGTGCGGCGCTGTGCAAAGGCATCGAGCTGTGCGAGCTGCACAAGGACTACATCAGTCGCGACATCCTGCGCGCGCAATTGGCCGACACCGAAGAAGATCACACCTACTGGCTGGAGAAGCAGCAGGGCCTGATCAAGGCCATCGGCCTGGAAAACTACCTGCAGTCGCAGATGTAAGTTATCCACAGTTGTTAAAAAGCCCCTGGCACCGTCGGTACCAGGGGCTTTTTCACGTGCAGGCCAATCAGGCCCGGTCACGCTCCAGTAGTGGCTTGAGGTAGTGTCCGGTGTAGGACTGCTTCATCTTGGCGAGTTCTTCGGGCGTGCCGCTGGCGATGATCTGCCCGCCTTTGGAGCCACCTTCCGGCCCCAGGTCCACCAGCCAGTCAGCGGTCTTGATCACATCCAGGTTGTGCTCGATCACCACCACAGTGTTGCCGTGGTCACGCAGGCGATGCAGAACATCGAGCAGTTGCTGGATATCGGCAAAGTGCAGGCCCGTGGTCGGCTCATCGAGGATGTACAGGGTCTTGCCGGTATCGCGCTTGGACAGTTCGCGGGACAGCTTGACCCGCTGCGCTTCGCCGCCGGATAGGGTGGTCGCCGACTGCCCCAGCTTGATGTACGACAGGCCGACGTCCATCAGCGTTTGCAGCTTGCGCGCCAGCGCTGGCACTGCGTCGAAGAACTCGCGGGCATCCTCGATGGTCATTTCCAGCACCTCGTGGATGTTCTTGCCCTTGTACTTGATCTCCAGGGTTTCGCGATTGTAGCGCTTGCTCTTGCACACATCGCAAGGCACGTAGATGTCCGGCAGGAAGTGCATCTCTACCTTGATCAGGCCATCGCCCTGGCAAGCCTCGCAACGGCCGCCCTTGACGTTGAACGAGAAGCGCCCCGGGCCGTAGCCGCGTGAGCGCGACTCCGGCACGCCGGAGAACAGCTCGCGAATCGGGGTGAAGATGCCGGTATAGGTCGCCGGGTTCGAGCGTGGCGTACGGCCGATCGGGCTCTGGTCGATATCCACCACCTTGTCCAGGTGCTGCAGCCCATCCATGTTGCTGTGTGGTGCCGCTTCAAGGCTGCTTGCGCCGTTGAGCGCAGTAGCGGCGAGTGGGTAAAGGGTATTGTTGATCAGCGTCGACTTGCCAGAGCCCGAAACCCCAGTTACGCACGTCAGCAAACCGATCGGGATTTCCAGGTCGACGTTCTGCAGGTTATTGCCGCGTGCGCCTTTGAGCTTGAGCGACAACTTCTTGTTGCGCGGTGTGCGCTTGGCAGGCACGACGATCTTCTTGCGACCAGACAGATACTTACCGGTCAGCGAATCAGGATGCGCCATGACTTCCTGCGGCGTGCCTTCAGCGACGATCTGGCCACCATGCACACCGGCGCCCGGGCCGATATCGACGACGTAGTCGGCCAGGCGAATGGCGTCTTCATCGTGCTCGACCACGATCACCGTATTGCCGAGATCGCGCAGGTGATTGAGAGTGGCCAGCAAGCGGTCGTTGTCGCGTTGATGAAGGCCGATGGACGGTTCATCGAGGATATACATCACGCCCACCAGGCCGGCGCCGATCTGGCTGGCGAGGCGGATTCGCTGGGCTTCGCCACCCGACAGGGTATCGGCGCTACGGTCCAGCGTGAGGTAGTCCAGGCCGACGTTGACCAGAAACTGCAGGCGTTCGCAAATTTCCTTGAGGATCTTTGATGCGATCTCGCCCCGGCGTCCGGTCAGGGTCAGCTCGCCGAAATAGTTGCTGGCTTCGCCGATGGGCAGGTTGGTCACCGCCGGCAGGGTCTTTTCGCCAACCCACACATGGCGCGCTTCGCGGCGCAGGCGGGTGCCACGGCAGTCAGGGCAGGGCTGGGTGCCGAGGAATTTGGCCAACTCTTCACGCACGGTGGCCGATTCGGTCTCGCGATAACGCCGCTCCAGATTCGGCACGATGCCCTCGAACGGGTGCGAGCGCTTGACGATGTCGCCCCGGTCGTTGAGGTACTTGAAGTCGACGCTCTGCTTGCCGCTGCCCTGCAGGATCACCTTCTGGTGCTCGGCCGACAGCTCGCCAAACGGTTCCTCCAGGCTGAAACCGTAATGCGCGGCCAGCGAACCGAGCATCTGGAAGTAGTAGACGTTGCGCCGGTCCCAGCCGCGGATCGCGCCCTCGGCCAGAGTCAACTCGACGTTGACCAGGCGTTTGGTGTCGAAGAACTGCTTCACTCCCAGGCCATCGCAGGTCGGGCAAGCGCCGGCCGGGTTGTTGAAGGAGAACAGCTTGGGCTCCAGCTCGCTGATCGCATGCCCACAGACCGGGCAGGCGAAGCGGGCGGAGAAGATCGTTTCTTCGCCTTCCTCGTCGTCCATTGGCGCCACCAGGGCTATGCCATCGGCCAGCTTGAGCGCGGTCTCGAACGACTCGGCCAGACGTTGCTGCAGGTCGGCGCGGACCTTGAAACGGTCCACCACGACATCGATGCTGTGCTTTTTCTGCTTGTCCAGCTTGGGCAGTTCGTCGAGCTCGTACAGCTTGCCGTTGACCCGCGCACGGACGAAACCTTGGGCGCGCAGCTCATCGAACACCGCCAGGTGTTCGCCCTTGCGCTCGCGAACAACCGGAGCCAGCAGCATCAACTTGCTGCCCTCCGGGCGCTCCAGCACCAGGTCGACCATCTGGCTGATCGTTTGCGCTTCCAGCGGAATGTCGTGATCCGGGCAGCGAGGTGTGCCGACACGCGCATACAGCAGGCGCAGGTAGTCGTAGATCTCGGTGATGGTGCCTACGGTGGAGCGCGGGTTGTGAGAGGTCGACTTCTGCTCGATGGAGATGGCCGGCGACAGGCCTTCGATGGTGTCGACGTCGGGCTTTTCCATCATCGACAGGAACTGCCGGGCGTAGGCCGACAGCGATTCCACATAGCGGCGCTGGCCTTCGGCGTACAAGGTGTCGAACGCCAGGGACGACTTGCCGGAGCCGGACAAGCCGGTGATCACGATCAGCTTGTCCCGCGGCAAGGTCAGGTCGATGTTCTTCAGGTTGTGGGTACGTGCCCCACGAATCAGGATCTTGTCCACTGCGGCCTCGCTCGGCGGGCATAAACAAGGAAGTATACGGCGCGCTGCCAGTACGCGGCAAAGCGTCGCGTAGATGCCGTCTAGCTGTCGGACTGATAGAATCGCCGCCGGTTCACACGAGGTTAATCCATGCACGACACCCACAACGAGCGCATGAGTGGCAGCGAAACCCGCGCCGCTGGCGGCCTGGCCCTGGTCTTTGCCTTTCGTATGCTGGGCATGTTCATGGTCTTGCCGGTGCTGGCCACCTACGGCATGGACCTGGCCGGTGCCACGCCCGCACTGATCGGCCTGGCCATTGGCGCCTACGGCCTGACCCAGGCGTGCCTGCAGATCCCGTTCGGGATGATTTCCGACCGCATCGGCCGCCGCCCGGTGATTTACCTGGGGCTGGTGATCTTCGCCCTGGGCAGCGTGCTGGCGGCCCAGGCCGATTCCATCTGGGGTGTGATTGCTGGTCGCATCCTGCAAGGCGCCGGGGCGATTTCGGCCGCAGTCATGGCGCTGCTCTCCGACCTTACCCGTGAACAGCACCGGACCAAGGCAATGGCCATGATCGGCATGAGCATCGGCCTGTCGTTCGCCGTGGCGATGGTTGTCGGCCCGCTTCTCACCAGTGCCTTCGGCTTGTCAGGATTGTTCCTTGCCACGGCAGGACTTGCCTTGGTCGGCATCCTGCTGATCGCCTTCGTCGTACCTAGTGCCCACAGCACCCTGCAGCACCGCGAGTCAGGTGTGGCGCGCAAGGCATTGGGCCCGACCCTGCGTCATCCGGACCTTCTGCGCCTGGACATCGGTATTTTCGTGCTCCACGCCATCCTCATGGCCAGCTTCGTCGCACTGCCCCTGGCCCTGGTCGAGCGCGGTGGGTTGCCCAAGGAAGAACACTGGTGGGTATACCTGACCGCGCTGTTCATCTCATTTTTTGCAATGGTCCCGTTCATCATCTACGGCGAAAAGAAGCGCAAGATGAAACGCGTGCTGGCCGGCGCGGTCAGTGTCCTGCTGCTGACGGAGATATTCTTCTGGGAGTGGGCTGACGGTTTACACGGACTGGTGATTGGCACCGTGGTATTCTTTACCGCATTCAACCTGCTGGAGGCGTCGCTGCCTTCGCTGGTGAGCAAGGTGTCGCCTGCGGGTGGCAAAGGAACGGCGATGGGGGTCTACTCCACCAGCCAGTTCCTTGGCGCTGCGCTGGGAGGAATCCTCGGCGGCTGGTTGTTCCAGCACGGTGGGCTGAACACGGTGTTCCTCGGTTGTGCGGTGTTGTGTGCCATATGGCTGGTTGTCGCCTTGCGCATGAACGAGCCGCCCTATGTGACCAGCCTGCGTATGCCGTTGACGCCTGAGGCAGTCCGGGAAGCCGGCCTGACCGAACGCCTGATGGCCGTGCCGGGTGTGACCGACGCCGTTGTGGTAGCAGAAGAAGCTGCCATCTATATCAAACTGGATACGAAAATTTTGGACCGTGCGACCCTCGAGCGTCTGGTGAACCCAGCCTCTTCGGCGTGCGAAGCCTAGGAGAACGTTATGGCCCGTGGGGTTAACAAAGTCATTCTGGTCGGTACCTGTGGCCAGGATCCCGAAGTCCGCTACCTGCCCAACGGTAACGCCGTGACCAACCTGAGCCTGGCTACCAGCGAGCAGTGGACCGACAAGCAGTCGGGCCAGAAGGTCGAGCGTACCGAGTGGCACCGTGTGTCGATGTTCGGCAAGGTTGCCGAAATCGCCGGCGAGTACCTGCGCAAGGGTTCGCAGGTGTACATCGAAGGCAAGCTGCAGACCCGCGAGTGGGAAAAAGACGGCATCAAGCGTTACACCACTGAAATCATCGTCGACATGCAGGGCACCATGCAGCTGCTCGGCGGCCGTCCGCAGAACCAGCAGGGTGGCGGCGACCAGTACAACCAGGGTGGTGGTAACAACTACAACCAGGGTGGCCAGCAGCAACAGTACAACCAGGCGCCACAGCAACGTCAGCAGGCCCCGCGCCCGCAGCAGCAACAGCGTCCGGCGCCGCAGCAGCCTGCACCGCAGCCGGCGGCTGACTTTGATAGCTTTGATGACGATATTCCGTTCTGATTCAAACGTCAGGCATCGCGCCATACAGAAACCCGGAGCATTAGCTCCGGGTTTTTTTTGCCTGAAGCAAGAAAACGAAGTGGGGTTCCAGATTAGCCCTATAACTATTCCAATGAAATTTTCCTCTTGGTTGTAGGGGATTTCTGAAGTTCGCCTGATATCAACTATCTGCTGCCGTAACTGCTTAGAATCTCCATTCTAAAAAAGGAGTGGGTTATGCAAGCAGGCAGTGAGGAACTTGTACAAAAGGAAATAAAATTAAACGCTTCGGCTCAAGACTATGAAATCCCTGGCTTCAGCCGAGACTATGCCGCTTATCTCGAAAGTTGCGATGAAGGTGCCGGATTCTTCGGAGGTCTTGTGATGGCAATAGGTGCCATGATTGCTCTATTAGGCTTGGCCACAGTGGTCTTCGGTCCTGAGACGATTACCTATAGCAGGCTTACGGGTCCGACCTTCATCCAATACATACAAATGTATCCTGGTCCGATATTCAGTGTGGGTGGAATTCTTGTTGCCTCGGGAACTCACATTTATGCGAAAAGGGCCGTCACCCGTGAAGTGTTCATGTTGTCACGCTACAAGCTCATCACTGGGGATGGAGAAGATGTTAGTGGCAAAGTCCAGTTGCGTTATCTGGAAGGCGATAACTTCAATATATCCATCCAATAACACTTCTTTTGCGGAATGCTCAAGCACCGCCATCCAACGCCGCCTGTGCAAACTGCGAATCCAGTTCGGGCGTAGCCCCGCTGATGCCGATCCCACCGATATGTTGACCGTGCGCATCCATGATCGGCAGCCCTCCGCCCAGCAAGGTAAAGCCTGGCAGTGACCCATAGGGGTTCGCAGGTAGGGCTGCGCTGCGTTCTGCCAGGGCGCTGGACGAAAGCGGAAAGCGGGCGGAGGTGGAGGCTTTGAGCTGTGCGACTTTAATACTGCCGCTGCTGGTGCCATCCATGCGGTGGAAATGTTTGAGGTTGCCATGATTGTCGACAATGCTGATGACGATGGCATAACCCTGAGCGCGGGCTGCACGCTCGGCGGCGGCAGCCATTGCTCTGGCGGCTTCGGCAGTAATTACAGAGGCTGGGGCAGTTTCTAATGGTTGCGCGAATGACGCTGTCGCCAGCACAAGCGAGCACATCAAGAGCGTGACACGGCAGTAATTCGGTTTCATCGGAGCACCATCCCTAGGTAGGTTTTTGCCGAAACCTAGCAAACAAATGGCGCTCTTGGATGTAGTCCGTTTCCGAAATTGATGTGCGGTCTAGATGGCGCAGAGGCCGACCCATCACGCACTAATAGAAAAGTCTCGGCTCAGGCGAATCCAGCAGGCTGGCCAGTTTGGTCAATGCAAAACTCAACTCCACGCGGCTCGGTGTCATGAGGGCAATGCGCACACCATGACTGGCAGGGCTGCGCTCAGGCAGGAACTGACTGCCGCTGACCACCGTCACGCCATTGTTGCGCGCCAGGTTGGCGAACTCGTCGTTGGTCCAGGGCTCGGGAAGCTCCAGCCAGATATGGAAACTGTAAGGCTGGCTGCGAATCTTGTACTTGCCCAGAATTTCCTTGGCCATGCGCTGGCGCGCGGCGGCTTCGTCCTGCTGCACGCGAACGAGCTGATCGGCCATGCCGCTGTTGATCAGGTTGCTGGCCAGCTGAGCCATCAGCGGGGAGGGCATCCAGACACTGCTGCGCACCATCGACGATAAACGCGATAGCGTTTGCGGCGGTGCGTACAGGTAGCCAATGCGCAGTGCCGGGAGCACGCTTTTGGACAGGCTGGTCAGGTACACCGAGCGCTCGGGGGCATAGGCGGCGAGGGGCTGGTAGTCGGGTTCGGGTTCAAGAAACCCGTAGATATCGTCGTCGACGATGAACAGGTCGAACTCGCGGGCAATCTCGGCAATGGCTTCGCGCCGCTCGCGGGGCATGATCGAGTTGGTGGGGTTTTGGTGGGTGGTCACGCATACCAGCAGGGAGGGGCGGTGCTCCAGGCAAGCTGCACGCAGGGCTTGCGGAATCAGCCCGTGTTCGTCCATGGCGACGCCGCGCAGACGGCGACCCAGGCTGTGGGCCAAGGAAATGATGCCTGGGTAGCAAAACGATTCGCAGAGGATCACGTCATCGCTTTTCGACAAGCTGCTGATCGCCACCAGAAGACCGTGCTGGGCCCCAGATGTCAGCACTACCTGTTGCCAGCTCGCCTCTGGCAACCAGCGTTGAATCCACGCGGCACCGGCCTGCTTATGCGTCGCGTGGCCACCCTCGGTGACGTAGTCGAGCACCTGATCGAGATCTGGTGATGAAGCGAGCTCGGTGATTGCGCCGCGCAGCCATTCAGTCATGTGCGCGTCATTGGGCTTGATGATCGACAGGTCGATCTGGCCGCTTTCAGACTTTGTCGGGGCAGACTTTACGGGAGCAATAGCAGTGTTGGTCAGAACTGGCCGTTGCTGCAGGACGAAGGTACCTCGGCCAACTTCGCCTACCACCAGGCCGCGTTTGGCCGCCTCGTCATAGGCTCGGCCGATGGTGCCCGGTGTCACGTTCAACGACTCGGCAAGGTCCTTGAGCGTCGGTAGCCGATCACCTGCCGACAGCCGACCGTTACTGATGTCCTGTTCGAGGGCGTCGGCAATCATCAAGTAGACCGGCTGCGCCAGGTCGCTGTAGTGAGGAACCCACATAGAAATGGCACCAGAATCTGCAGGAGCGCGAAAGCCTAGCACGAAAGGTCTCATGGGAGTAATTGAGTTTTCTTACAAGCAAATTACCCACATTAATGAGTGAGGCGCATCGAAGCTTGTAACGACTGACCTCCCTGGGCAGGCGCCAGATCGAAGGAAATCATTTGAAATCAATAAGTTGATTGAGTCGATTCAATGATGCTGTCAAAGAGCCATTCAAATAGATTGAATCGATCTTATTTTTGTAATTACAATGATTGAGTCGATGCAATGCGGGCGATTCCGCAGGCATCTGGCTTCAAAACAATGTCTGCCGCCTCTGCCGGACTAGCACGACACCGAATGGCCAATGGAATATCGACTGAAATGGAAAGCGCTCACCTGCAACAAATAACCGAGGCAGTTACCTCACTGGAGATCCGTTTGCCCTGGGTGGTTTCCAGCGCCTGGCAAACCTTGCTGAATAACACGCCCCTGGATTTCGAGACCAGCAAAGAGCTGTACCCGCAACTCAAGGAGCAGGCTCGCGAGGTGCTGGGCAGTGCGCTGTGCCAGCAGATCCGCAGTTTCGTCGAGAGTCCGCAGACGACCAGCATGATCGTGCGCAATTGCCCACGTGATCGCGACATTCCGCCAACCCCGTACTCCGGTGTGCTGAGCCCGCGCAGCACACCGATTGCGTGCCTGGTCAGCCTGACGATGCAGGGCCTGATGGGGATCAATCCTATCGTCTACGAGGGAGAGAACGATGGGCGACTGTTCCGCCATGTGATCCCCGCCCGCACCTCATCCAGCCACAAAAGCTCGCATGGTTCGCGGTTGCGTTTTTCCTACCATGTCGACAATCCGGATTTGCCGCTGTCATCCGAGCCGTTGGGGGCGGTCTCTTGTTGCCCGGAGTATCTGTCGTTCTTTGGCATGCGCTGCGACCCGCGCATCAGTACTACGCTGGTCAGCCTCGATGCAGTCATCGCCTCGCTGCCTTCGGCAACCGTGCGCGAACTGTGCGAGGCGCAATTCGAAATCCGGCGGCCCGACTCGTTCACCGGCAACCGTCGCTGCACCAGCGAACTTCCGGTGCTGGTGCGCGGCCATGCAGGCGAGTGGCTGTGCCGCTTCGACAGCGAGAACACCCATGGGCTCAACCTGCGCGCCGAGCAGGCGCTGGCCAGCTTGCGCAGCCTGCTGGAAACCCGACGCTTCGATGAGCCGCACCTGTTGTTGCCCGGTGATTTCATGATCTTCAAGAACCAGCGCGTGCTGCACGCCCGTGATGGCTTCGAGCCGCAGAACGATGGCGCCGATCGCTGGCTGCTGCGGCTGTTCGCGGTCAACGACCTGAACCGCGTGCATTTCACCCGGGCCAATCATCTCTACGAAGTGCTCTCCTGATTTCCCTTCAATTTTTCACGGAACGAACGTTATGGAACTGTTAGGCGCCTACTGGGCGGAACATTGGCTGTTGGCGATTCTGTTGCTGGGCGCCATTGCCTTCATTGCAGGTTTTGTAGACAGCATCGCCGGCGGTGGCGGGCTGTTCCTGGTGCCCGGTTTTCTGCTGGTCGGCATGCCGCCGCAAGTAGCCCTGGGGCAGGAAAAGCTGGTCAGTACCCTGGGAACACTGGCCGCCATCCGCAACTTCCTGACCAACAGCAAAATGGTTTGGCAGGTGGCGCTGGTCGGTGTGCCTTTCTCATTGCTCGGCGCTTACCTGGGGGCACACCTGATCGTGTCGATCCCGCAGGAAATCGTGGGCAAGATCATCCTGGCATTGATCCCGTTCGGCATCCTGATCTTCCTCACCCCAAAAGACCGCCCGGTCGAGGAGCGCCAGCTGTCGGCGCGAATGCTCTACACCGTGGTGCCGCTGACCTGCCTCACCATCGGCTTCTATGACGGCTTTTTCGGTCCCGGTACCGGCAGCATGTTCATCATTGCCTTTCATTACTTGTTGCGTATGGACCTGGTGTCCAGTTCGGCCAATTCCAAGACGTTCAACTTCGCCTCCAATATCGGTGCGCTGGTGGCGTTCATCATGGCGGGGAAGGTCGTCTATCTGCTGGCGCTGCCGTTGGTCATCTGCAACGTCCTGGGTAATCACATGGGCAGCGCGTTGGCGTTACGCAAAGGCAACGAAGTGGTACGCAAGGCGCTGGTGTTTTCGATGCTGTGCCTGTTTACCAGCCTGGGTGTGAAGTACCTGGTCTGATCTAACCGTTTGGGAGAAACCTGATGAAAACTGCTTTCGTAACTGGCGCCTCTTCAGGCTTTGGCCGCGCCATCTGCCGCACCTTGGTCGCCAAGGGGTACCGCGTGATCGGCGGCGCGCGACGCATGGACAAGCTGGAAGCGCTGGAGCGCGAACTAGGCCAACACTTCATCCCGCTGGCGCTGGATGTCACCTCTTCTGCGTCGATCAGCGCAGCGGTTGGACAGATCAATGAGGCAGCACCGGCCATCGATGTGCTGGTCAACAATGCAGGGCTGGCCCTGGGTGTCGAACGGGCCCAGGTCAGCAGCGCCGAAAACTGGCAGCGGATGATCGACACCAACATCACCGGACTGGCCATGATGACCCACGCGGTCTTGCCGCAAATGGTCGCGGCAGACAGCGGCATGATCATCAATATCGGTTCGATTGCCGGCACCTATCCCTATCCGGGGGGCAACGTCTATGGCGCGAGCAAGGCGTTCGTGCGCCAGTTCAGCCTGAACCTGCGGGCCGACCTGGCCGGTACGCGGGTGCGGGTGAGCAATATCGAGCCCGGGCTGTGTTCCGGGACTGATTTCTCGGTGGTGCGCCTCAACGGCGACATGAATGCGGTGGATGCGCTGTACCGCGATGTGCAGGCAATCCTGCCCGAGGACATCGCCGCCACGGTGGCGTGGATCGCCGAGCAGCCGCCGCATGTGAACATCAATACCCTCGAAATCATGCCGGTCGCTCAGAGCAGCGCGGCGCTGAATGTGGCGCGCAACCTGCCGCCGTGCTGACTGGGGTCAATCGCACTTTCGCCATTCTTGACTAGTCTTAACGTTTGGCGGCATCACTTTGCCGCTACCGTGATGACCCGAGGTGCCGGCAATGTCCCGTGCGCCCGAAACCTGATCAGGAGTGCACGATGGACCTCAACCGTCGGCAGTTCTTCAAGGTCGCCGCTGTCGGCCTTGGAGGCTCGAGCCTGGCGGCGTTGGGCATGGCCCCGACGCCGGCCTTCGCCGAGCAGGTGCGCCACTTCAAGCTGGCGCACACCAAAGAAGCTCGCAACACCTGCCCCTACTGTTCGGTCGGCTGTGGCCTGATCCTGTACAGCCAGGGCGATGCGGGCAAAAACGTCAAACAGAACATCATCCATATCGAAGGCGACGCCGACCACCCGGTCAACCGCGGCACCCTGTGCCCGAAAGGCGCGGGCCTGCTCGACTTCATCCACAGCCCCAGCCGCCTCAAGTACCCCGAAATGCGCAAGGCAGGCAGCAATGAATGGGTGCGGGTCAGCTGGGACGAAGCGCTCGACCGCGTCGCCGACCTGATGAAGCAGGACCGCGACGCCAACTTCATCGAGAAAAACGCCCAGGGGCAGACCGTCAACCGCTGGCTCACCACCGGTTTTCTCGCTGCCTCCGCCGCCTCAAGCGAGGCGGGCTACCTGACCCACAAGGTCATCCGCGCAACCGGCATGCTGGGGTTCGATAACCAGGCACGTGTCTGACACGGCCCGACGGTGGCAAGTCTTGCCCCGACGTACGGCCGTGGCGCCATGACCAACCACTGGTCAGATATCGCCAACGCGAATCTGGTCCTGGTGATGGGTGGCAACGCAGCAGAAGCGCATCCGTGCGGCTTCAAGTGGGTGACCGAGGCCAAGGCGCACAACAAGGCGCGGCTGATCGTGGTCGACCCGCGGTTTACCCGTACCGCTTCGGTGGCGGATTACTATGCGCCGATTCGCACCGGAACCGACATCGCCTTCATGGGCGGGTTGATCAATTACCTGTTGAGCAACGACAAGATCCAGCACGAGTACGTGCGCAACTACACCGACGTGTCGTTCATCGTCAAAGAGAACTATGGCTTCGAGGATGGGCTGTTCAGCGGCTATGACGAGGCCAAGCGCGTCTACGCGGATAAATCCGGCTGGGGCTACGAGCTGGGCGAGGACGGCTTCGCCAAGGTCGACCCGACCCTGCAGCACCCGCGTTGCGTCTACCAGCTGATGAAGCAGCACTACAGCCGCTATACCCCGGAACTGGCGAGCATGACCTGTGGCATGCCGCAGGACGCCATGATGAAAGTCTGGGAAGAGATCGCCACCTGCTCGGTGCCGGGCAAGACCATGACGATTCTCTACGCACTCGGCTGGACGCAGCATTCCATTGGGGCGCAGATCATCCGCAGTGCGGCGATGGTCCAGTTGCTGCTGGGCAACGTCGGCATGCCCGGTGGCGGGGTCAACGCCCTGCGCGGGCACTCCAACATCCAGGGCCTGACCGACCTCGGGTTGTTGTCCAACTCGCTGCCGGGTTACCTGACCCTGGCCGGCGACGCCGAGCAGGACTACGCCACCTACATCGACAAGCGCGCCTCCAAACCGTTGCGCCCGGGGCAACTGTCGTACTGGCAGAACTACGGCAAGTTCCATGTCAGCCTGATGAAATCCTGGTTCGGCGCCAACGCCACGGCGGAAAACAACTGGGGCTACGACTGGCTGCCCAAGCTCGATGTGCCGGCCTATGACGTGCTGCGCATGTTCGAGATGATGGGGCAGGGCAAGGTCAACGGCTACATGTGCCAGGGTTTCAACCCGATCGCCGCGCTGCCGGACAAGAACCGCGTCACCGCAGCGTTGGCCAAGCTCAAGTGGCTGGTGATCATGGACCCGCTGGCCACTGAAACCTCGGAGTTCTGGCGCAACGCGGGCCCCTTCAACGACGTCGACACGGCCAATATCCAGACCGAAGTGATCCGCCTGCCCACCACCTGCTTCGCCGAGGAAGACGGCTCGCTGGTCAACAGCAGTCGCTGGCTGCAGTGGCACTGGAAGGGCGCCGATGGCCCGGGCGAAACGCGTACCGATGTGCAGATCATGAGCGAGCTGTTCATCCGCCTGCGCGAGCGCTACAGCAAAGAGGGCGGTGCCTATCCGGACGCGATGATGAACATCGACTGGCCGTACAAGATCCCTGAGGAACCTTCCCCCGAGGAGCTGGCCAAGGAGATGAACGGCCGGGCCGTAACCGACGTCACCGACCCGACCGGTGCGCTGCTCAAGGCCGGCCAGCAGCTTTCGGGCTTCGGCCAGCTCAAGGACGATGGCAGTACCGCGTCCGGCTGCTGGATCTTCGCCGGCTGCTGGACCGAGCAGGGCAACCAGATGGCGCGCCGCGACAACAGCGACCCGTTCGGCATGCACCAGGTGCAGAACTGGGCCTGGGCCTGGCCGGCCAACCGGCGCATCCTCTACAACCGCGCCTCCAGCGACCCGCAGGGCAAGCCCTGGGACCCGGAGAAGAAGCGCCTGGTGTGGTGGAACGGCAAAGCCTGGACCGGCACCGACGTGCCGGACTTCAAGGTCGACTCGCCACCGGAAGCGGGGATGAACCCGTTCATCATGAACCCCGAGGGCGTGGCGCGGTTCTTCGCCATCGACAAGATGGCCGAAGGCCCGTTCCCCGAGCACTACGAGCCGTTCGAGACGCCCATCGGCATCAACCCGCTGCATCCGCAGAACAAGAAGGCCACCAGCAACCCGGCCGGGCGGATCTTCGATTCGGTGTGGGACACCTTGGGCAAGCACGACGAGTTCCCCTACGCGGCGACCACCTACCGGCTGACCGAGCACTTCCACTTCTGGAGCAAGCATTGCCGGCTCAACGCCATCGCCCAGCCCGAGCAGTTCGTCGAGATTGGCGAGGTGCTGGCCAATGAGAAAGGCATCAAGGCTGGGGATTGGGTGCGGGTGTCGAGCAAGCGCGGGCATATCGATGCGGTGGCGGTGGTGACCAAGCGGATTCGCCCGCTGCAGGTCAACAACCAGACCGTGCACCAGATCGGCATCCCGTTGCACTGGGGCTTCACCGGCGCTACACGCCACGGCTACCTGACCAACACCCTGGTGCCGTTCCTCGGTGACGGCAACACGCAGACGCCGGAGTCCAAGTCGTTCCTCGTCAAAGTGGAGAAACTCTGATGGCCAGCCAAGACATCATCGCCCGCTCGGCCACCACCACGGTTCCGCCCTCGGTACGCCAGCTGGAGGAAGTCGCCAAGCTGATCGACACCACCAAGTGCATCGGCTGCAAGGCCTGCCAGGTGGCGTGTTCGGAGTGGAACGAACTGCGTGACGAGGTCGGCCACAACCACGGCACCTACGACAACCCCCAGGACCTCACGGCCGATACCTGGACCCTGATGCGTTTCACCGAGCACGAGCGCGACGATGGCAACCTGGAGTGGCTGATCCGCAAGGACGGCTGCATGCACTGCGCCGACCCCGGTTGCCTGAAGGCCTGCCCAAGCCCGGGGGCGATCATCAAGCACGCCAACGGCATCGTCGATTTCAACCAGGACCACTGCATCGGCTGCGGCTACTGCATCACCGGTTGCCCGTTCAACATCCCGCGCATCTCGCAGAAGGACCACAAGGCGTACAAGTGCACGCTGTGTTCCGACCGCGTGAGCGTGGGCCTGGAACCGGCCTGTGTGAAGACCTGCCCCACTGGGGCGATCGTCTTCGGCAGCAAGGACGAGATGAAGGTGCACGCTGCCGAGCGTATCGTCGACCTCAAGTCGCGCGGCTACGACAACGCCGGGTTGTATGATCCGGACGGCGTCGGCGGCACTCACGTGATGTACGTGCTGCACCATGCCGACACGCCCCGGCTGTATGCGGGGCTGCCGGACCAACCCGTGATCAGCCCGCTGGTGGGCTTGTGGAAGGGCTTCACCAAGCCACTGGCGCTGCTGGCCATGGGCGCAGCGGTGTTGGCCGGGTTCTTCCACTATGTGCGGGTCGGCCCGCAGCGGGTCGAGGAAGACGAGCACCCAACGTCAGCCGATGACAGCGTGCATCAGGTCGACCCGGCCGTGCATGTCTACGATCCGAAGCAGCCCGGTGGGCAAGGGGAGCAGCGGCCATGAACGACAACAAACCCATCCTGCGCTACAACGCCAACGAGCGGACCAACCACTGGATCGTCGCCATCCTGTTCTTCATGGCCGGGCTGTCCGGGCTGGCGCTGTTCCACCCGGCGCTGTTCTGGCTCAGCCATCTGTTCGGCGGCGGGCCGTGGACACGCATCCTGCACCCGTTCATGGGCGTGGCGATGTTCGTGTTCTTCCTGTTCCTGGTCATCCGGTTCTGGCGCGCCAACTTCATCACCGCCAACGACCGCTTGTGGCTGCGCCGCATCGATCGGGTGATGGTCAACCGCGAAGACGGCGTGCCGCCAATCGGCAAGTACAACGCCGGGCAGAAGCTGCTGTTCTGGACGCTGCTGCTGTGCATGCTGGTGTTGTTGCTCAGCGGCGTGGTGATCTGGCGGGCGTACTTCAGCCACTTCTTCGACATTGGCTCGATTCGCCTGGCGTCACTAGCCCATGCGCTGGCCGGTTTCGTGCTGATCCTCAGCATCATCGTGCACATCTACGCCGGCATCTGGATCAAGGGTTCGATCGGCGCGATGCTGCATGGTTGGGTCAGCCGCGCCTGGGCGCGCAAGCACCATGAACTGTGGTACCGCGAAGTGACTGGCGACAAGACACCGAGCAATCACCGACGTAAAGAAGGATAAGCGCTTGAGCACGATACTCGAACCCGGGCAGATCGAAGCCTCGGCGGTGATGCCGCCGTTTCTGCACCTGCCGCCCGCCAACCTGTTCGAACTGCGCGCCCTGCGCCTGGAGCAGCTGGCCGAAGGGCATGCGCTGAGGGATTACCTGCGGCTGATTGCCCGGTTGTGCCGGATTCAGCAGCAGCTTGTGGATAACCCTCCTGCGGGATTGCCTGTGGCCGAGGAGCGTCAGCGCCTGTGTATAAGTCATGGGTTGCCACCGCTTGCGGCTGACAGTCTGGTGCGTGAAGGGCCGTGGTTGGTTTGGCTTCAGGCGTTACTCAAGCATTTTTCGGCTGACATTGAAGGGCCGCTGGCTGATGCACTACAGGCCGTGCGCGACAGTGATGACAACCAGCGCAAGGGGTGGGGCATCGCGTTGCTCGCTGGGCAGTTCGACGCGGTGCCTGCTGCGCTTGTGCCGTTCCTCGGCGCAGCGCTGCAAGCGGCCTGGTCCAGCTGGCTGCTGGCGCTGCCGTCACCCGAACTCAAGCCCTCAGGCAGCCTGGCCCAGTGCCCGGCCTGCGGCTCACCGGCCATGGCCGGGGTGGTGCGTAACCGGGGCAAGCACAATGGTCTGCGGTATCTGGCGTGTTCGTTGTGTGCCTGCGAATGGCACGTCGTGCGGGTCAAGTGCGTGTATTGCGAGTCGAGCAAGGATTTGCGCTATACCAGCCTGGAGGATGACCGCCATGCGCCGGGCAAGGCGCCGCTGCGGGCGGAGTGTTGTCCGGGGTGCAATGCGTACCTGAAGCAGAACTACCTGGAGAACGATGCGGCGGCCGAGCCGTTGGCGGATGATTTGGCCAGCCTGGCGCTGGATATGCGTTTGGACGAGGAGGGCTTTGATCGTCTGGCGCCTAACTTGATGCTGGCGCCCGGGTAGTGGGTGAGTGTCTACACTTCAATACCGAGTCGCCCCTTTCGCGGGACAAGCCCGCTCCCACAGGCACAGTGTGCTGCTGGCAACTCACAGTGCCTGTGGGAGCGGGCTTGCCCCGCGAAAGGGCCCCAACAGACAATGGAGAAGGTAGTACCTGATGTCTTCCAGCCTCGCCAGCGACACCCCACGCCTGCCCTCGATCGACACCCTCCTGCGCCACCCGGCCTGCCTCCCGCTGATCGACCGTCACGGCCGCGATGCAGTGCTCGCCACCCTGCGCCAACTGCTCGACGACCTGCGCGAACCCACTCGCCTGGGCCAACTCAGCGCCACCGAACTGGCCGCCGAGATACTGCTTGGCCGCAGCGGCGAGCGCCTGGCCATTCAGCAGCGCAGCCAGGTTCGCCGCGTGTTCAACCTCACTGGCACCGTGCTGCACACCAACCTCGGCCGCGCGCTGTTGCCGGAAGAAGCCGTCGAAGCCATGCAGACCGCCGCCCGCTACCCGCTCAACCTGGAATTCGACCTGGCCACCGGCAAGCGCGGCGACCGTGACGATCTGATCGAAGGCCTGATCCGTGAGCTGACCGGCGCCGAAGCGGTTACCGTGGTCAACAACAACGCCGCGGCCGTGCTGCTGGCGCTCAACAGCCTGGGCGCGCGCAAGGAAGGCATCATCTCCCGGGGCGAGCTGATCGAAATCGGCGGTGCCTTCCGCATCCCCGACATCATGGCGCGGGCCGGGGTAAAACTGCACGAGATCGGCACCACCAACCGCACCCACGCCCGCGATTACGAAGCCGCCATCGGTCCGCGCACCGGTTTGTTGATGCGCGTGCATTGCAGCAACTACAGCATCCAGGGCTTCACAACCCAGGTACCCACAGCCGAGCTGGCGCGCATCGCCCATCAACACGAACTGCCGCTGCTCGAAGACCTCGGCAGCGGTAGCCTGCTCGACCTGACCCGCTGGGGCTTGCCCGCCGAGCCAACCGTGCGCCAAGCCCTGGCCGATGGCGCCGATATCGTCACCTTCAGCGGCGACAAGCTGCTGGGCGGCCCGCAGGCAGGCATTATCGTCGGGCGCAAGGAACTGATCGCCAGGATCAAGAAGAACCCACTCAAACGTGCCCTGCGCGTCGACAAGATCACCCTCGCCGCGCTCGAAGCCGTGCTGGCGCTGTACCGCAACCCGGACCGCCTGGCCGAGCGCCTGCCCAGCCTGCGCCTGCTGACCCGCAGCCAGGCCGAGATCCAGGCCCAGGCCGAGCGCCTGGCGCCCGCGCTCAAGGCCCACTTGGATGCGCAATGGACCGTCAGCGTGGAGCCGGCACTGGGCATGATCGGCAGTGGCAGCCAGCCGGTGGCGCGGCTGCCGAGCGCCGCGCTGTGCCTGCGCCCGCAAGTGTCGAAGAAGCTGCGCGGGCGCAGCCTGCATGTGCTGGAGCGCGCCTTGCGTGAGCTACCGGTGCCGGTGCTCGGCCGCATCGACGACGACGCGCTGTGGCTCGACCTGCGCCAACTGGACGATGAAGCCCAGTGGCTGGCGCAACTGCCCGCCCTGCGACTGGGGCCAGTGCAGTGATCGTTGGCACCGCCGGCCACATCGACCACGGCAAGACCGCATTGCTCCAGGCCCTGACCGGGCAGGCCGGCGACCATCGCCAGGAGGAGCGCGAGCGCGGCATGACCATCGACCTCGGCTATCGCTATGCCGCCCTGGCCGAGGGCGCGCCCCTGACGGGCTTCATCGACGTACCTGGGCACGAGCGCTTTATCCACAACATGCTGGCGGGTGCCCATGGTATCGACCTGGTGTTGTTGGTGGTGGCGGCGGACGATGGGGTCATGCCACAGACCCGCGAGCACCTGGCGATCATCGAGTTGCTGGGCATTCCCCAGGCGCTGGTGGCGATCAGCAAGTGCGACCGGGTAGCGCCTGCGCGGGTCGCTGAAGTGCAATTGCAAGTTGCTGAACTGTTGGCGCCAGGGCCCTATGCCGGCGCGCGACAGTTACCGTTGTCGAGTGTGACTGGTGAAGGGATCGACGCCCTGCGCCAAGCACTACTTGGCGCCGCCGCTCGCGTGCGGCAGCGCAGCGTGCAAGGTGGTTTTCGCCTGGCGGTCGACCGCGCTTTCGCCGTGACCGGTGCCGGTGTGGTGGTCACCGGCACCGCGTTGGCCGGTCGGGTCAGTGCTGGCGACACGCTGTTGCTGGGCAAGGCGGGTAAGCCGGTGCGGGTGCGTGGCCTGCATGCGCAGAACCAGGCCGCGCTGGTGGCGGAGGCGGGGCAGCGAGTGGCGCTGAACATCGCCGCCGAGCGTCTGGCCGTGGATCAGGTGCACCGCGGTGACTGGCTGGTGCCCGAGTGGCTGCATGCGCCCAGCGTCCGCATCGATATCGAGCTGCAACTGCTGGCCAGCGAGAACCGGCCTTTCGAGCATTTCAGCGCCGTGCATGTGCACCTCGGGACCCAGGATGTCACCGCCCGGGTCGCGCTGCTCGAAGGCGAGCGCCTGCTGGCAGGCCAGCGCATGTTTGCCCAGTTGCTGCTCAATGCGCCGCTGCAAGCCGTGCACGGCGACCGCCTGGTGCTGCGCGACCAGCGTGCCCAGCGCACATTGGGCGGTGGCATGGTGCTCGACCCGTTCGCGCCGAGCCGTCAGCGCCGCAGTGAGGCGCGCTTGCGTCAGTTGCAGGTGCTGAGCGATGCCCAGGGATTGGAAGAGGCTATCGCGGCATTGCTCGACACCGCGCCGGGTGGCCTCGATCCGCAGCGTCTGGAGCGTCAGTTCAACCGCTTGCGCGAAACCTGGCACTTACCCGCCGAAGTGATAACGATCACCACAAGGCAAGATCAGTTGTTATTCGCCAGCGCGCAGTGGCAATTCCTGAAACAACAGGCGCTGGAGCAATTGGCACTGTTCCACGAGCAGGAGCCTGATCAACTCGGCCCAGACCGCGATCGCCTGCGCCGCTTCGCGGCCTTGCCAGTCGAACGCCCAGCGTTCGTCAGCTTGCTGGATGAAATGCTCGGTGAAGGCACTATCGCCAGCAGCGGGCCATGGCTGCACCTGCCGGATCACAAGGTTCAGTTGAGCGAAGCCGACAGCGCCTTATGGGCGCGCCTGCAACCCAGGTTGCTGAAAGGGCAATTCGACCCGCCGTGGGTCAGGACGCTGGCCAGCGAAGAAAAATGCGCCGAAGCTGAGGTGCGCCTGTTACTGCGCAAGCTCGCCAGGCTAGGG
Organism: Pseudomonas sp. NPDC089752; assembly: GCF_044748725.1. Classification (NCBI taxonomy): domain Bacteria; kingdom Pseudomonadati; phylum Pseudomonadota; class Gammaproteobacteria; order Pseudomonadales; family Pseudomonadaceae; genus Pseudomonas; species Pseudomonas sp. NPDC089752. Next base: position 352,400 of record NZ_JBIVGP010000005.1, on the reverse strand, counting down.
TTGGTGCATCAGGTGGTGCGTGACCTGTTCTATCCGCAGGCGACGCTGCAGCGCATGGCAGAGCTGCTGCTTGGGCAATCAAGCGAAACGCCGGTAGTGCAGGTGGCCGCGTTTCGCGATATGTTGGGCATCGGTCGCAAGCGCAGTGTGCAGATTCTCGAATACTTCGACCGTATCGGCCTGACCCGCAGGGTCGCCGATCAGCGTCATATCCGCGCCGACAGCGCGCTGGCCCAGCAACAGGCCAGTCCCTGAGTTCAAGGAAGGCAATCGCGCCCGGTGGCGCGGCCGGGCTTCAAACCCGGTTGGGGACGGCAGCCGTTCCCGGGCAGGTTCGACTCCCGCTGCCTTCCGCCAATTTTTCTCTCAAGCGCGCTCGCCGCACAGGTCCAGGGCGAACCACTGCTCTGCAGCATCGGCATCCAACCCGGCACCCAGCAGCGCAAACATCTTGCCCAGCGCCGCCTCACGGGTCATGCCACCGCCACTGACCAGCCCGGCAGCGCGCAGTCGGTTACCCGCCGCATAGGTGTCGAACACCACCGAACCCTCTGGGCACTGGCTGATGGCGACCAGCAGCACCCCACGCTGGCGCGCCGCGCGCAGTACGTCGAGCAAGGCTTGATCGTCTGACGGCCCGGTACCACTGCCATAGCACTCCAACAACAATCCTTGCACGCCGGTGTCGATCAGCGCGCGCAGGTGCTCGGCCTGCAAACCGGGGAAGATCGGCATCACCGCGAGGTTGACTGGCTGGCGCTGTTGGCGGTAACCCAAGGCAGCAGGCACCTCGCTCGCACGCTCGCCTTCGCGGTGGCGCGGCAATGCGGCAAACGCATCGAAGGCTTCACTGCGCAGCTTCGATGCGCGGCAGCCCGGCAGCAACTGGCCGTGGAAGTACAGCTGCACGCCGTTTTCCAGGCCCTGCTCGAATTGGCGCAGGGCACCGCAGAGGTTGTCCCAGGCATCGCTGCCCGGTGCGCCTGCCGGCAGCATCGAGCCGGTTAGCAACACCGGCACCGGCAAGCCAAGCAGCAGGAGCGCCAGCGCCGAGGCACTGTAGGCCAGCGAGTCGGTGCCATGCAGCACCAGCACGCCGTCATGCCCTCCAACCTCCACCGCCGCGACGATGGCATCGCGCATGGCCAGCCAGTTGTGCTGCTGCATGTTGGCGCTGTCGAGCAGCGGGTTCAGTTCCTGCAGCGTCCAATGCACCTGTGGCGCATCGCTCAGCTGGGCGAAGTGTTCGCGCATGCGCGCGTCGAAACCACCGGCCGGCGCCAGGCCTTCGGTAGTCTGGAGCATGCCGATGGTGCCCCCGGTGTAGAGCACGAGAAGATTCTTGACTGCACGCATGGAAAGCATCCGTAGCGGTGAGCGGAGGGTATGCAGCCGCCCACGGACGGGGCGGCTGGGCAGGGCAGGATATCAGCGCTGCGGCTGGGCTTGGCCGACGCTATTGTCAGCGGCCGTTTCAGCCTGCGGATTGGCAGGCCAGGCATTGCGGTCCAGGTCCAGGTCGGCGAACTTGGCCGAGTCGAACACCGGCTGCTTGATGCCCGCCTTGCGCTGCTCGTCGTAGTCGCGCATCACCCGCAGGCCGACCTTGAACAGCAGGGCCAGGGCGATCAGGTTGACGAAGGCCAGGCAGGTCATGGTGATGTCGGCGAAGGCGAACACGGTGGTCAAGTCCTGCATCGAGCCCCACACCACCAGCGCCAGCACCAGGCCACGGAACAGCATCAGCACGGTACGGTTGCGGGTGAGGAACTGCAGGCTGTTTTCGCCCAGGTAGTAGTTGTAGAGGATGCAGGTGAAGACGAACAGCGACAGCGCGACGCTGACGAACAGGCGGCCCCAGTCACCGACCACGGCGGCCAGCGAGTTCTGGGTCAGGACGATGCCGTCACCTTCGAAGCCTGGGGTGTAGAAGCCCGACAGCAGGATCAGCAGCGCGGTGCAGGTGCAGATCACGAAGGTGTCGAGGAACACGCTGAAGGCCTGAACCACGCCTTGCGCGCCCGGGTGCTTCACGGCCGCAACGGCAGCGACGTTGGGCGCACTGCCCAGGCCCGCTTCGTTGGCGAACACACCACGCTTCACGCCCATGACGATGGCGCTGCCGAGCAGGCCGCCGAATGCTGGGTCAAGGCCGAAGGCGCTCTTGAAGATGGTTTCCAGCATGGCCGGCACGTGTTCGATCTGGGTGCCGATCACGTACAGGGTCACGCCGATGTAGGCCAGGGTCTTGACCGGCACCAGCAGGTCCGACACGGCGGCGATGCGCTTGATGCCGCCGATGAAGGTGATCGCCAGCAGCACAGCCAGGACGATACCGGTGTGGCTCGGGTCGAAGGCGAAGGCGTTCTGCAGCGAGTGAGTCACGGTGTACGACTGCAGGCCGATGAAGGCGAAGCCGTAGGTGACCAGCAGCAGGATCGAGAACACGATGGCCATGCTTTTGCGCTTCAGGCCATGCAGGATGTAGTAGGCCGGGCCGCCACGGTACAGGCCGTCGCCGTCGGCGCGCTTGTAGACCTGGGCCAGGGTGCACTCGAAGAAGCTGCTGGACATGCCCACCAGTGCGGTGACCCACATCCAGAACACCGCGCCTGGGCCGCCCAGGGTCACGGCGATGCCGACGCCCGCGATGTTACCGGCGCCGACGCGGCCGGCGAGGCTCAGCATCAGGGCCTGGAAGGAGCTCAGCTGGCCTGCCTGGCCACGCAGCGATTCCTTGAACACACCGAACATATGAGCAAAGTGGCGGAACTGGACGAAGCGCGAGCGAATGGTGAAGTAACCGCCGAGACCGACGATCAACACGATGAGGAGCTTCCCCGAGAGGAAATCGTTGAGTACTTCGAGCATTGGAAAATGACCTCGATTCTTATTCTTCGTGTGAAAAGACCAGCGGACGGCAGGCGCACCGCTATCGTTGGGGCGCATGGTTGGCCATGACAAGAGTGGTTACAATTTCGCGGGTTGCTCTGACTTGATGCGACTTGATGCTAAACTGGCGCCATTCGCGTCATCCTGGATCCTGACCATGAGCGATCATTTCGCTACCAATCTCAAACTGGCCTGCAGCCACTACCGCTCTATCTCGGAAGTTTGCCGCCAGCTGTCGATCAACCGCGCGCAGTTCAACAAATACCTGAGCGGGCAGAGCCGCCCGACGGCTTACAACCTCAAGCGCATAGGTGATTTCTTCGGTGTCGAGGATTACGAGCTGAATGTGCCGCCCGAACAGTTCGCCCGCCTGATCGGCGCCCGGGTGTCGGCGGTGAGCGATCAGCCCAGCGACCCGATCAGCGAACTGTTCCGCCCGTTGCAGGAGCACGCTGGCAACCTGTCACGCTATTGCGGCTACTACTTCGAGTACTCCAATTGCATGTCGGTGCCGGGCGCCATCCTGGTGTCGCTGGTGCACCTGCGCGAAGAGCGTGGCCGCTTCCTGTTCGAGCGCCAGGAGCGGCAAGAACGCTCCAGCGCCACCGACCAGCATGCCGAGGTGCGTTGCCGCTACCTGGGCGCGGCGTTCCAGTTGCAGGACCGGGTGTTTCTCATCGATTACGAGTCGCTGACCCTTAACGAGATGAGCCAGACCATCCTCATTCCCAGCTTTAAAAGCCGCATCACCCGCTTGAACGGCCTGAAGACCGGCGTTTCCAGCGGCGACCGGCGCAATCCGGCTTGCACCCGCGTGGTGTGGGAGTATCTGGGGGAAGAGATCAACCGCATCAATGCCTACCGCCAGGTGAAACTGTATCGGCCGGACGACCCACGCATCGATGACGATGTGCGCGAGCGCTTGAGTGTGGGGCCGATCAGTAATGGGCTGTTCGAGATCGAGTGAGGCGCCACGGGTCACGAGCCGTCAAGAATGAAGGTCGCCACGGCGTCGGCAACCTGGTCGGCAATCGCGGGCGTACTGCGCAGATGGGCGGCGATGCCATGGTCGCAGTCAGTCAGAAACAGGCACTGCAAACGCTCCGCTGAAACAGCCTGCATCAGGGCGTGGGTGACCTCTTCGGGGATCGGGCTGTAACGCTCGCTGCCGGCCAGCCACAGGTTACCAGCGCTGGTGCCTGGCCCCTTGCCGAAGCGTTGCGAATTGAGCCCGTCGTACTCGCCTATCACCATCAGTACTCTGCCCTGGAACTGCCGGAGAAAGGCGTAACTGTCGCTGTCCAGAAAACCGAAGGGTTTGCTGATGGCGGCAGTGAAGGCTGGGCCGAACGGTGCCTGGTGAGCTTCATCCGGATAGACGGCCGGACAGATCAACACGATGCTGTCCACGTCTGGCAACCGCGCGGCCAGTTTCAGTGTGAGGGCCGCGCCCAGGCTATGGCCGATCAGCGTCCGGCAGCGGAGCGCGATGTGTGAGTGAAAGCGCTGCGCCTCTTCAAGGTTGGTGGCCAATGAAGGCGACGCTGCCCCCGGCTCACTGGCGAGGCTGTGCCCCGACAGGTTACCCGTCAGCGAGCCGATGCCCGCCGCTTGCAGGCGATACAGCAGGGGGTTGAGCCGGGTGAAGTCCGAGCGTGCGCCACCCAGGACAAAGGCTGGTGCTGCGCGTTCAATGTCCGGTACCAGCAAACGGGCCTGTTGCCGGTAGTTTCCGAACACTTCTTCGATGAACTGTTCCTGGCCTGGGGCAGGTTCGTCGAACTGCCACTTCAGGCGCTGCGGGGTGCCAGGTTGCAATTGAAAATGCTCTCTAGTGGAACTGGTTGTGCAGCCATTGACCGAGCGGGCTAGCGGGATCGAGCAGCAACTTGAGTGCCATGATGCAGCAGACACACACCAACAGCGGTTTGATCAGCCTTGGCCCGAAGTGTACTGCGCAGCGGGCGCCCAACTGTGCCCCCACGAACGCGGCAAACGCCATCGCCAGTGCCAGCGGCCAGATGATCGCGCCGCTGAGTGAAAACACTGACAGCGCGCCCAGGTTGCAGGCTGCATTCAACAGTTTGCTGTTACACACCGCCTGTATCAGGTGCTGACCAAGCAAGACCACGCAGGCCACCATGAAGAACGAGCCGACACCCGGGCCGAAGATCCCGTCATAGAAGCCGATGACGGGGGCCACTGCCACGCAGAAGAGGCTAGTCGATATCTTCGCTTTGCGTGCCCGCTCATTCGGTTTTGGGCTGAAAGCGAAGTACGCGGCGACCAGTATCAGTAGTATGGGGACGCAGGCCTGTAGAATGTTTTTCGGAACATAGCTTATCGACAGGGCGCCCAAGGCCCCTCCGATGAATGACATGACCGCCATCGGGCCGCCGCGCCGCCAGTCGATCATGCCTTTGCGGGCAAACGCGAAGGTAGCGGAGACCGTAGCCGAAGCCGCCTGAAACTTGTTGGTGGCGATTGCCGCAAGAGGTTCTACTCCGGCAATGAACAACACCGGAAGTGTGATCAGACCCCCACCGCCGGCAATGGCATCGAAAAAGCCAGCCATCAGTGCAACCAGAGCGAGAATCAGAAGCAGCGTCAAGTCGAGTTCTATCATTGGGTGTTTTCCTGTCCTCAGCCGCGCACCAGCAGCGGATCTTCAGCGATTACCAGCGGTATTGCGTAGGGGGAGTAGCCGAACTGGCGGATGAGCAAACGGCGGTTGTCCTGCACGATGTCGCGTCCATGCAAGGCTCGGCTGTTGTTGATCAACAATGCGCTATCAGGCTGGAGGACGAAGCTCAGCGGTTTCGCAACGCTCAGTGCCTCCTGAAAGATGTTGAAAGCGCACGCAACGGCGCTGCACGCGCGATCATTCAGAGAAAAGCGGTAACTGTTGTAGCGCAGGGAAAAGCCGCCGTTGGCCTCGAATTGCAACATCGGAACGGCTTTGCCAGCATTGCCATGCCCGTCAGCAAAGCAATCACTGCGTGTGAAGTCGAATGAGGCGGAAGTAAGCGCTAGCGCGTTCAAGCTACCCAAACGTTCGATGACGTCACGAAGGACGATCACCTGTGTGGGTTCATCGGCGGGGTTCCAGCATGCAGTGAGGATCAGCGCCGAGGGGGCAGGGGAGTGACCGTTGCTGGCAATCGTCGAACAATTGTAAGGCGCTTCGGTGTGCGGCCCAAGGCGCAGGCCTGCATGCGAGCTGGTTTCGACTTCTGCGCTGGGATCTTCGCCGAGCCGTGGGATGCGGCCACCCCCTTTGAAGTTGCCGACCAGGCGCACCTGTTTGCCTTCGTTGTCGATATCGAAGGCAAAACTGCGATGGCGTGCCAGCTCCAGCAGCAGGTGATTGCGTGAAGCCAGGTATTGGCAGCAAGGATTACCGGCGAGGGTGGATAAACCAGGTAATTGTTCGGGGGCCGGAGCATAGGGGTATGGCATCTGGCGGTACATCAGCGCGGACAACTGCCCTTCGCTAAAACGAAGCAGAATTGCACGCTGCGTATCGCTCAGGCTTCTTTCGATTTGTTTGGCAAACGCACGAGCCTGAAATGCGACCCCTGCAGTTTCCGGGCCGCCCGATGCCGCGATGGCCTGGCTTGCGCTGGCTATGGCTTGTTGTTGTTCTTGATTGAAATCTAAATACGCAACTTCTGAGTCAGGCATTGAACGTTCCTTGTCGTTAACCTTGCAAAGCTCCCCAACTCCCCAACTGGCAAGTCGGTGAGTCGACAATTCAATGCAGTTATGCTGTTTATTGGAAGTCAGCTCCATCCTGGCATGCCGTAGGAGATTTCGCCGGTTGCAACGAAGAACTTTGATTTTTCGAAATCATGACCGTCCGATGCCTCGCCTGGACCCTATGTTGGACTTCCCCGCCCGGAAACCGCAAAATGGCCCCTTTCCTCAATCAACCTGTTCGGATCTGCTGACTCTATGCGTATGCGCCTGATGCTGTTGGGTGGTGGCAATGCCCTCGGGCAAGCGCTGATTCGTCTCGGGGCCGAGGAGGACATCGCATTCCTGGCGCCGCGCCCGCCGGAAGACGGCTGGGCACCGGCCAGCCTGACCCAGTTGCTCGACGATCACCGCCCCGATGCCCTGGTCAACCTGGCTTATTACTTCGACTGGTTCCAGGCCGAGTCGGTCAGCGAACAGCGCCTGGCGCTGCAGGAGCGGGCGGTGGAGCGGCTGGCGGAGCTGTGCCAGCACCACCAGATCACCCTGGTGCAGCCGTCCAGCTATCGGGTGTTCGATGGCTCGCGGGCCACGGCCTACAGCGAAAAGGACGAGCCGGTGCCGTTGGGCCTGCGTGGCCAGGCCTTGTGGCGCATCGAGCAGAGCGTGCGCGCGGCTTGCCCGCAGCATGTGTTGCTGCGCTTCGGATGGTTGCTGGACGAGAGCATCGACGGTGCCCTGGGCCGCTTCCTGACCCGCGCCGAGCAACCGCAGGAGCTGCTGCTGGCCGATGACCGCCGGGGCAACCCGACGCCGGTCGACGATGCCGCCAGGGTCATCCTCTCGGTGCTCAAGCAGCTCGACTGCAGCGCGCCTTTGTGGGGTACCTACCACTACGCGGGCAACGAGGCGACCACGCCGCTGGCGCTGGGCCAGGCGATCCTCACCGAGGCTGGGCAGCATCGCCAGCTGGCGGTGCAGGCGCCGACCGCGCAGGCGCATGCCGCCCGCCCGGATGCCAGCGAAGAGCCGCAGAATGCGGTGCTGGCCTGCAAGAAAATCCTTCATACCTTCGGCATCAAGCCGCGTGCCTGGCGCGCTGGTTTGCCGCCACTACTGGACCGATTCTACCGCCATGGCTGATGCCCCCATCCTGATCACCGGCGGCGCCGGCTTCATTGGCTCCCACCTGTGCGATGCGTTGCTGGCCAAAGGCTACGCGGTACGTGTGCTCGACGATCTTTCCACCGGCAAGCGCGACAACCTGCAACTGGGCAACCCGCGTCTGGAGCTGATCGAAGGGGATGTGGCTGATGCCGCGTTGGTCCAGCGTGCTGCGGCTGGCTGCAGCGCCGTGGTTCACCTGGCCGCCGTAGCCTCGGTACAGGCCTCGGTCGAAGACCCGGTAAAGACCCATCAGAGCAATTTCATCGGCACCCTCAATGTCTGCGAGGCCATGCGCGTGCACGGTGTTCGTCGCGTGCTGTTCGCCTCCAGCGCAGCGGTTTATGGCAACAACGGTGAAGGCCAGTCGATTGCCGAAGATACGCCCAAAGCGCCGCTGACGCCCTATGCGGTGGACAAGCTGGCCAGCGAGCAGTATCTGGACTTCTACCGCCGCCAGCACGGCCTGGAGCCGGTGGTGTTCCGCTTCTTCAACATCTTCGGCCCTCGCCAGGACCCTTCCTCGCCGTACTCCGGGGTGATCAGCATCTTCAGCGAACGGGCGACCCAAGGCTTGCCGATCACGGTATTCGGCGATGGCGAGCAGACCCGGGATTTCCTCTATGTAGGCGACCTGGTGCAAGTGATGGTGCAGGCGCTGGAGCAGCCGCAGGTGGAAGAGGGGGCGGTGAACATCGGCCTTAACCAGGCGACTTCCTTGAATCAGCTGCTCAAGGCGCTGGAAACGGTGGTCGGGAGCTTGCCGGCGATCAGCTACGGTGAAGCGCGTTCGGGTGATATCCGGCATTCGCGAGCGGATAACCAGCGATTGCTGGCGCGCTTCGATTTCCCCCAGCCGACATCGATGGTCGATGGCCTGGCTCGCCTGCTCGGCAGAGATTGACTCACAGGCCCCTTCGCGGGCAAGCCCGCTCCCACAGGTATCCCACTGAGCACAAGAACTGTGGAGTACCTGTGGGAGCGGGCTTGCCCGCGAAGAGGCCACCGCTCAAGCGTGTTTGATCAGGCGTCTCTGGCAGTCTTCGGGACCCAAAATCCGGCCATCCGGTGCCACGACCTGCAGCGTCTCGACCGGTTTCCCACTGGTACTGTCCAGTAACGCCGAGCGCGTTTCCCCCGTCTCGAACAGAAACCGCTCCCCCCACTGGCGCAGCCCTACCACGACCGGAAACACCGACCGGCCTTTGTCCGTCAGCACATATTCCTTGTAGGCACTGCCATCGGAGGCCGGCTGCAACTGCAGCAAGCCGCTTTCCACCAATAACTTCAGCCGCGAAGCGAGGATGTTTTTCGCCAACCCCAGGTTCTTCTGGAATTCACTGAACCGCCGCAAGCCATCGAAGGCATCGCGCATAATCATCAGCGCCCACCGGTCACCCAGAGTCTCCAGGGCCCGCGCTACGGGGCATTGCGCATTCACTTCATCGAGCATCGGGCCTAACCTGCTGTGTTTATCTGGTTGCAGATTAAAACCACTTTTGCTAAATAGCCAGTATGTGGTTTTCATTTGAAACCAGGTTTGCAGGAGCTGACCCGATGAACTCGCTGACACGCTGGATAACCCTTTTGCTCGCCGCCACCTGCGCCATGGCCGTGGCCACGGTGTACTTCGCCCAACCTTTGCTGGAGTCGATCGCGGCGGACCTGGGCGTTCCTCAAGCGCGCATCGGCTGGGTAGTCGGCGCAACCCAGGCGGGCTATGCCTTGGGGCTGATTCTGATCGTGCCGTTGGGCGACTTGTTCGACCGCAAGCGGCTGGTGCTCGGCCAGTTGCTGGTCGCGGCGCTGGCACTGGTCGCTGTCGGTTTGGCGCAGGATTGGGCCGTATTGCTGGCTGCCCTCGCGCTGGTCGGGTTGATGGCGGTGATGGTGCAGGTAATGGTTGCGCATGCCGCGACCCTTGCCTCGCCCGCCGAGCAGGGCCAGGCCGTGGGCACGGTGACCAGCGGTGTGGTGCTGGGTATTCTGCTGGCGCGGCTGGTGTCGGGTGCGCTCGCTGATGTGGCCGGCTGGCGCAGTGTCTACTTCGTGGCAGCGGGGTCGCTGCTGCTGATGGCGCTGGTGCTGTTCTACTGCTTGCCAACGGGTCCCAGCCCGGCGCATCGCTCGAGTTATGTGGCACTGATCAATTCACTGTTCAGCCTCTATCGAGAAGACCGCCTGCTGCGCCGGCGAGGGCTGTTCGGCCTGCTGATCTTCGCGGCGTTCAGCGTGCTGTGGAGCAGCATGGTCCTGCCCTTGGGCAGTGCCCCTCTAACGTTGAGCCATACCGAGATCGGCCTGTTCGGCCTGGCCGGCATTGCCGGCACGTTGGCCGCTTCGCGTGCCGGCCGGTGGGCCGATCAAGGGTTGGGCGAACGCACCACGGGCCTGGCGCTGGCACTGTTGACGCTGTCCTGGCTGCCCACGGCCTTCGTCGGGCAATCGTTGATCGCGTTCACGCTCGGCGTGCTGATGCTGGATTTTGCCGTGCAGGCGGTGCACGTCACCAACCAGAGCCTGCTGTTGGCCGGTCGCGCAGCGATGGCCAGCCGATTGATCGGCGCCTACATGTGCTGCTATTCAATTGGCAGCGGCCTGGGCGCGGTAGTGGCGAGTTGGGTGTACGCCCGCTGGGGCTGGCACGCGGTGTGCGCGTCGGGGATGGCGATCAGCGCGGTAGCGCTGGTCTACTGGCTGTGGCTGCAAACAGAAAGGGCGGCCTCGGCCGCCCTTCACTGCAATGATCAGAACTTGTAGCCAAGGCCGACCATGTACACCCACGGGTCGACTTCCACGTTGACTTTGGTCTTGCTGTAGCCCAGTGCGCTCGGGCCGTCGACGCTGGCCTTGGTGTCGATGTCGACGTACCAGACCGAGGCGTTGACCAGCAGGTTGTCGGTCAGCATGTAGTCCATGCCCAGCTGGCCGGCAATGCCCACCGAGTCCTGCAGCTTGAGGTTGCTGAAGCCCTGTTGCTTGCGCTCGCTGCTCAGGTCTTCGTCGAAGAACATCGTGTAGTTGATGCCGATGCCAGCGTAGGGCTGGAAGCGCGAGTTCGGCTCCATCGGGTAGTACTGCAGCGACAGGGTCGGTGGCAGTTGCTTGATGTCGGCCAGCTTGCCATCCAGGCCGCCGCCCAGGCCCTTGACGCCGACGGTGTGCTGGAACGGCGTGGCAGCCAGCAGCTCGACGCCGATGTGGTCGGTGAGCATGTAGGCGAAGGTCAGGCCCAGTTGGGTGTCGCTGTCCAGGGTCGCCTTGGTGCCCGACACCTTGTTGCCGTCGAACTTCAGATCGCCGCTGCTTTCGTTAGGGGCGGTGGTGATGGCGCCTGCGCGCAGGATCATGTCCCCCGCCTGATAGGCGTGGGCGGCAGGGGCGGCGAGCGCAAGGGCCACAAGCGAGGCACCGAGCAAGGACTTGTTCATGGAAGCTCCCAAAGGACGTTATTAATCGAGTAGTCCAATGGTACGGAGCGGTCTAAACCGATTGTTTGACCCAGCTCAAAGAACTGTGTTCACGAATTCGAAACAGTTCTCACTTCAGCTCGTAAGCGTAGATTTTCTCGGCTTCCATCTGGTAACCCGCGTCGGCCAGTTCGCTGCTGGAGGCTCTAACCTGCATCTTTCCTTCGATCCAGTAAGGCTGGTAGAGGTCTTCGACGCGTACGCCCATCTCGCTGAAAATATGCACGATCTGATTGGACGGCGGTGGCGGCACATGGATGCACGCGCCGTAGTAGGGCACCAGCAGAAACTCGGTGGTGCGGCCTTCTTCGCTGACTTCCAGCGGCACGATATAGCCCGGCAGCTTGATCTGCTGGCCGTCCAGGCTTTTGACCACCGGCGCATCGGGCGCCTGCTGGCGCGCCGGGGGGGCCGACTCGGCGGACAGCGCGTTGCTCAACTGCGACATGTCGTGCAGCGGTGCCAGCTGAGGCGGGATGACCGGTGCGCCTTCCGGGATCAGTGCTGGCCAGTCGAGTTCGTGGGGCTCCGCCGCCCAGGTAGGCGCGGCACACATCAGCAGGGATAACAACAGCGCGCGAAACATGGCGTCCTCTCAAAGGTGGATCGACAGGCCATCGGCCAGCGACTGCCGGTAAGCGCGCCAGGCCGGCACGCTGCCCATCAACAGGGCGGCGCCGAGGATGATAGCCAGTAACGTCCACTCGTGCGCGCTGGGCCAGGCCAGCGGCAGGTACAGGCCATAGTTGGCCTGCACATAACCTTGGGCCAAGGCGATGCCAGCGTACAGAAGGCCGAGGCCGGCGACGATCCCCGCCGTCGCCAGCGCCAAGGCTTCCAGCACCAGCAAGCCGGCAATGTGCCAGGGGCGGGCACCCACCGAGCGCAAAATCGCCATTTCCCGGCGGCGTTCGTTGAGGCTGGTGAGGATCGCCGTGAGCATGCCGATCAGCCCGGTCAGCACGACGAACAGCGAGACCACGAACAGCGCCTGTTCGGCCGTGCCCATCAGGCTCCACAGTTCCTGCAGCGCCACCCCGGGCAGGATCGCCAGCAGCGGTTCGTTGCGGTATTCGTTGATCTCGCGTTGCAGGCTGAACGTGGCGATCTTGTTGTTCAAGCCGAGCATGAACGCGGTGATCGCCGCTGGCTGCAGATCCATGCCGCGTGCCTGCTCGGCGCTGATGCGCCCGGCGCCACGGGCTGGGACGCCGTTGTGCCAGTCGACGTGGATGGCCTCCATGCCGGCCAGGCTGATGTGCAGCGTGCGGTCGACCGGCGTGCCGGTGCGTTTCAGTACGCCCACCACAGTGAACGGCTTGTCGTCGTGCTTGACCAGGCTGATCGCCGCCACGCCATGGGCCAGCACCAGCTTGTCGCCAAGCTTGTAGTGCAAGGCGTCGGCGACTTCGGCGCCGAGCACCACTTCGAACGGATCATCGGCAAACTCACGGCCCTGGCTTAATTCCAGATGTTGCCGGCGCCCGTACTGGTAATGGCTGAAGTAGTCGCCGGTGGTGCCCATCACTCGGTAGCCACGGTGTGAGTCGCCAAGCGAGATCGGGATTGCCCACTTCACCCGTGGGTCCTGAGCGTAGTGCTGGAAGCTATCCCAACGGATGTTGTTGGTGGCGTTGCCGATACGGAATACCGAATACAGCAGCAGGTTCACTGAACCGGAGCGGGCACCGACAATCAGGTCGGTGCCGCTGATGGTGCTGGCGAAACTGGCGCGGGCTTCAGTGCGCACGCGCTCGACGGCCAGCAGCAGGCATACCGACAAGGCGATGGCGAAGGCGGTGAGGAAGGCGGTGAAACGGCGGTTGGCCAGGCTGGCCAGGGCAAGGCGAAGCAGGTACATCAGGCCTCCCGGGGCTTGGCCGCGCGGTTCAGCTCGGCCAGGGACAAATGACGGTCGAACAACGGTGCCAGGCTCTGGTCATGGCTGACGAACAGCAGGCTGGAACCGGCCGCCCGGCACTCGTCGAACAACAGGCGGGTGAACGCTTCGCGGGTATCGGCGTCCAGTGCCGAGGTCGGTTCGTCGGCGATTACCAGCTCCGGCTGGCCGATCAGCGCACGGGCGGCGGCCACGCGCTGCTGCTGGCCGATCGACAGGCTGCCGGCACGGCGGGCGAGCAGCGTCGGGTCGTTCAGGCTCAGGTGGGCGAGCAATTCGGTGGCGGCCTGGTCGACACTGCCATGGCGCTGCCGCGCACGTTCGGCACGGCTACGCGAAAAGCGGCAGGGCAGTTCGACGTTTTCACGCACTGACAGAAACGGCAGCAGGTTGAACTGCTGGAAGATATAGCCGGTGTGATCGACCCTGAAACGGTCGCGGGCGCCCTGGCCCAGCGCGGCGAGGTCCTGGCCCAGCAGCTGGATGCGGCCTTGGCCCGGCAGGTTCACACCGCCAAGCAGGCCCAGCAGAGTGGTCTTGCCACTGCCGCTGGGGCCTTTGAGAAACAATGCCTCGCCGGCGTCCAGGCGCAACGCCGGGATCTCCAGCAGCGGCGCCTGGCCAGGCCAGGCGAACACCAGGTCCTGCAGGTCGATCAGTGGCTGGCTCATTCAGAACGCAACCACGGCCTTGGCAGGCGAGGTTTCCAGGCCTTTCTGGCCGTTCGGGCCGATCAGCTGCACGTTGATCTTTTGCGTGGCGGGGAAGGTCTTGAACAGCGGGCTGAGGTCAAGCTGGGTGAGTTTTTCCGGCGCGGAACAGTTCAGCTGGTAGTGGGCTCCGATGTCGCTGTGTTGGTGGCCATGTTCGTGTTCATCACCGTCGTCATCCTTTGCCGCATCACCGAACAGCGGGCTCTCCAGCTCCTGAGCGTCTTCCTTGCAACCGGCGGCGGCAGCCAGGCCGAACAGCTTCAGCGGCTGTTCGAGTTGCTGACGCACGGCGGCGACCTTGGCCTTGTCGGCGTCGCTGCTGGCGCTGTGCTCGAAACCGACCAGGTTCATTGCCGGGCTGTCCAGCTCAAGCTCCAGGGTATTGCCGTCGAGCACCACGTTCAGTTTGGCCACGCCATGCTCATGGGCGCCAAGCGTGCCATGGGCGTGGTCATGGTCGTGATCGTCGTGGGCATGGGCCACGGCCAGGGGCAGCAGGGCGAAGGGCAGGGCGAGCAGCAGACGACGCATGGACGACTCCAGGAACGGGCTAATGATGATTAGGTAATGTTATAACAACTTTTGTCGGCGCCGCCAGCCTGCGTGGCGCAGGTTTCATGTTGCTGTAGCATGGCCCTATTGACCTGCGATCAAGGAAATCATCGTGAGAATTCGTGGACAGATTGGTGACTGGCCAGTGGACCTGACCATCGACCTGGAGCCGGCGGAGTGGGCGCAGTTGGGGCGGCAGATCGAAATGCCGGTGGTGACCGAGGCGGCGGCAACGGCTGCGCCTGTGGTGTCGCGCCAGGATGATGGGCAATGGTCGGCGGCGCGTGAGGTGCTACGCCAGGCGGGGCAGATGAGCGGGCCGGAGTTGCTTGATCGGCTGGAGGGGCTGACGGGCAGTACGGCGGCGGGTAAGCGGCTGCTGGTGCGGTTACGGCACAGCAGTGAGGTGAAGGTCGAGAGTGGCGCAGATGCGCCGGTGTATCACTGGGTGGGATGATTGTGCGGTGATTCACCAGGCCTCTTCGCGGGCAAGCCCGCTCCCACAGGTTCGCGCTGTTTTTGAGAGCGGCGCGGTGCCTGTGGGAGCGGGCTTGCCCGCGAACGAGGGCGAAGCCCTCGCAAGGATCAGAACATGGCTGAAGACAAGCGACGGCGATAAACACCCACCAACGGATGGTCACCTCCCAGCAATTCGAAGACCTGCAACATCGCCTTCTGCGGCAACCCGTTCTCATAGCCACGGTTGCGCTGGAACAGCTTCAACAGCCCATCCAGCGCCGCCTCGTACTGCTGGCGCGCCAGTTGCTGGATGCTCAGCTGGTAAGCCGCTTCATCATCCTGCGGGTTCTGCGCCAGGCGGCTCTTCAACTCTGCAACTTCCGGCAGGCTGGCGGCCTGGCGCAGGAAGGTGATCTGGGCCTTGGCACCGGCCAGCGCTGCCTTGTGCTCGTCGGTCTTGACCGCGTCGAGCACCACCTGGGCTTCACCCAGCTCATTGCGCTCGGCCAGGCAGCGGGCATACAGGATCAGCGCCTCGGCATTGCTGTTGTCTTCACCCAGCAGCGCCTGCAGCAAGGCCTCGGCTTCGCCGAAACGGCTCTCGGCGAACAGACCTTTGGCTTGCTCCAGCGGCGAGGCCGCAGGTGGCGGGGGCATCTGCACGTGCGGTTCGAGCAGGGCGCGAATCGCCGACTCTGGCTGCGCACCGGCAAAACCATCGACTGGCTGGCCATCCTTGAACAGCACCACGGTCGGCAGGCTGCGAATGCCGAACTGGGCGACGACTTGCTGTTCCACGTCGCAGTTGATCTTGGCCAGCAGCAGCTCGCCCTGGTAACCCTCGGCGATTTTCGCCAGCAGTGGCATCAGCGCCTTGCACGGCGCGCACCATTCGGCCCAGAAGTCCACCAGTACCGGCTTGTGGAAGGAGTTTTCGATCACCAGCTGCTGGAAGTTGGCATCGGTGGCGTCGAAGATAAAGGGGGTTTCCTGACTCATCACAACTCTCGCAAATCGGTGAATGGCACCACTATAAAGGCTCGCGGCTGGCGTGGTACAGGCTGACCCGGCGGAATTCGTGCGGCTCGGCAAGGTCGGGTAGGGTCAGCGCTTCGAGGACACCTAACGGCCGATACAGCGGATGATTGAAATCACGCACCCGCGAGTCGGCCACCAGTGCCTGGCGACCGCGGCCGAGGAAGGCATCGAGCAGTGGCAGGTTGGCGCGGTCGTAGAGTACGTCGGCCACCAGGATCAGGTCGAATCGGTCCGCTTCATCGAAAAAATCACTGCTGTAGCCCAATTCCACGCCATTCAACAGGGCATTGGCCTGACACGCCTGCAGGGCCAGCGGGTCGAGGTCGCAGGCCACCACTTCAAGAGCGCCGGCCCTTGCCGCAGCAATCCCGGCGATACCGGAGCCTGCGCCAAAGTCGAGCACCCGCTTGCCCGCCACCCACTCGGGGTGCGCTGCCAGGTAGCGAGCCAGGGCCAACCCGCTGGCCCAGCAAAAGCTCCAATACGGCGGCTCTTCAAGAATGCGTCGGGTTTCTTCGCTGCTGAATGCCCGGTCCATGTTCTGGTCGTCGATCAACCAAAGCTCGAGCGGGCACTCCGGCAACTCGCTGACCACCAGGCGCGCCTCACCGATCAGGCCACTGAGGGCCTGTTGCAGGGCAAGCGGCGCCACTTACGGCGCCTTTTCGAATTGCAGCGGGCCGGTGGCCTGGGTCTGGGCCTGGGTAATGCGCACGGGCGGCAGGTGCAGGATCAACTGCCCGGAACTGCTGGCGCGGCCGCGCAGCTCCACGCGCGCGCCAGCCGGGAACGCCTCGGGATTGAATCGCAGTTGGTACGGCAGGGCCTGGCCGGTACCGGTCAGGGTGCTGCTGGCCAACAGCTGCTGCGGTCGGCCGCGCTCGTCGATGATCAACAGGGCCAGCTCCACGTTGGCCCCGGCGGGGATCTTCATCAATGTGCCGCTCAGCTCGCGCTGGTAGGCCGGCAGAGGCCCGAGCGGTTGGGCCTTGGTCGCCACCTTGGCGGGTGCGGGCGCGGGGGCTGGTTCAGATTTGGGCCGGTCACTGCCACAGGCGGTGAGCAGGGCGGCGCAGCACAGCACGGCGAGCGCTCGAAGATGCATGGGGTAATCCTTCACGGACAGAATTCCATGGATGTTAACCCCTTTGGCTTGTCTTGCCAGTGGGATGCGCTACCATGGCCCTCCCTTTTTTTGTTGCCTGCCACCATGCACTGTCCCTTTTGCGGTGCCAACGACACCAAGGTCATCGACTCGCGCCTGGTCGCCGAGGGCGAGCAAGTGCGCCGCCGTCGCGAATGCGTCGCCTGCGGCGAGCGCTTCACCACCTTCGAAACCGCCGAGTTGGTATTGCCCCGGCTGATCAAGCAGGACGGCACCCGCCAGCCTTTCGACGAAGACAAGCTGCGTGCTGGCATGCAGCGTGCGCTGGAAAAGCGCCCGGTCAGCGTCGAACGCCTGGAAGCTGCGCTGGCGCATATCAAGAGCCGCCTGCGCGCCACCGGCGAGCGCGAGGTCAAGTCGCTGGTGGTCGGTGAGCTGGTGATGGCCGAGCTGCGCAAGCTCGATGAAGTCGCCTACATCCGTTTTGCCTCTGTGTACCGGCGCTTCCAGGACCTCGACGAATTCCGCGAAGAAATCGACCGCCTGGCCCGCGAGCCGGCCAAAGAATGAGCATGCCGAGCCAGACCGCGATTCTCGACGCCCATTACATGGCCCGTGCCCTGGAGCTTGCGCGCAAGGGCGTCTACACCACCCACCCCAACCCGCGTGTGGGTTGCGTGATCGTCCGCGATGGCGAGGTGGTCGGTGAGGGCTGGCACGTGCGCGCCGGCGAGCCGCACGCCGAGGTGCATGCCCTGCGCCAGGCCGGTGAGCGTGCTCGCGGCGCCTGTGCCTACGTGACCCTCGAGCCGTGCAGCCACCATGGCCGCACCCCCCCATGCGCCGAAGCGCTGGTGAAGGCGGGCGTTGCGCGCGTGGTCGCGGCCATGCAGGACCCCAATCCGCAGGTGGCCGGCCAAGGCCTGCAGCGCCTGGCCGATGCCGGCATCGAAGTCGCCAGCGGCGTGCTCGAAGCCGAGGCCCGTGCCCTGAACCCCGGTTTCCTCAAACGCATGGAACACGGCCTGCCGTTCGTCCGCGCCAAGCTGGCCATGAGCCTGGACGGCCGTACCGCCATGGCCAGTGGTGAAAGCCAGTGGATCACCGGCCCCGCCGCCCGTTCCGCCGTGCAGCGCCTGCGGGCCCGGGCCAGTGTGGTGCTGACCAGCGCCGCCAGCGTGCTGGCCGACAACGCGCGGATGACCGTGCGCGCTGCCGAGCTGGGCCTGGACGAAGCAACCACCGCCTTGGCGATGAGCCGCACACCCCTTCGGGTACTGATCGATGGTCGTCTGCGCCTGCCACTGGAAGCCCCGTTCTTCCAGGCCGGCCCAGCGTTGGTGGTGACCGCCCTGGGCGATGACCCG
This sequence comes from Pseudomonas sp. NPDC089752, assembly GCF_044748725.1. NCBI lineage: Bacteria > Pseudomonadati > Pseudomonadota > Gammaproteobacteria > Pseudomonadales > Pseudomonadaceae > Pseudomonas > Pseudomonas sp. NPDC089752. The sequence continues at coordinate 334,044 of NZ_JBIVGP010000005.1, read as the reverse complement.
CGTTACGTCGAGGCCGGCCACGAACTGCTAAGCCTGCCCGGCAGCGACGGTCAGGTCGATCTGCCGGCCCTGCTGCACGCCCTGGCCGCCCGTGGGGTCAACGAGATCCTCCTGGAAGCCGGCGCTGGCCTGGTCGGCGCCTTTGCCCAGCAAGGCCTGGTCGATGAGTATCATTTGTTCGTCGCCGGCACCTTCCTCGGCTCCCAGGCTCGGCCGCTGCTGGACTGGCCGCTGAGCAAGATGAGCGAAGCGCCAAGGCTGAAAATCACCGAAATGCGCGCAGTGGGCGATGACTGGCGGGTCACAGCCATCCCTCTGCCGGCGCCCGGCGTATAATGCCGGGCTTGCCCCGCGCAACCCGTTTTTGAGGAAGACCCCATGTTCACCGGCATCATCGAATCCATCGGCACCATCCGCAGCCTGACCCCCAAGGGCGGTGACGTGCGCGTCTACGTCGAGACCGGCAAGCTCGACCTGGGCGACGTCAAACTCGGCGACAGCATCGCCGTCAACGGCGTCTGCCTGACCGCGGTCGAGCTGCCAGGCGATGGTTTCTGGGCCGACGTCAGCGTTGAAACCCTCAAACGCACCGCCTTCATCGACCTCAAGAGCGGCAGCAAGGTCAACCTCGAAAAAGCCCTGACCCCAACCACCCGCCTGGGCGGCCATCTGGTCAGCGGCCACGTCGACGGCGTCGGCGAAATCATCTCGCGCAGCGATAGCGCCCGCGCCATCCAGTTCCGCGTACGCGCGCCCAAGGAGCTGGCCAAGTACATCGCCCACAAGGGCTCGATCACCGTCGACGGCACCAGCCTGACGGTCAATGAGGTCGATGGCGCCGAATTCGAGCTGACCATCGTCCCGCACACCCTGTCCGAAACCATCATGGCCGACTACCGCGCAGGGCGTCGGATCAACCTTGAGGTCGACCTGCTGGCCCGTTACCTGGAGCGTCTGCTGCTGGGCGACAAGGCCGCCGAATCGAGCAAGGGCAGTGGCATTACCGAAAGCTTCCTGGCCGCCAACGGCTTCTTGAAATCCTGATTGAGAAGGGGGTGCCGCGTGGCGCTCAACAGCATCGAAGAACTGGTCGAAGACATCCGCCAGGGCAAAATGGTCATCCTCATGGATGACGAAGACCGCGAGAACGAAGGCGACATCATCATGGCCGCCGAGTGCTGCCTGCCTGAACACATCAACTTCATGGCCAAGCATGCCCGCGGCCTGATCTGCATGCCGATGACCCGCGAGCGCTGCGAAACGCTGAAACTGCCGCTGATGGCGCCGCGCAACGGCTCGGGCTTCGGCACCAAGTTCACCGTGTCGATCGAAGCCGCCGAAGGCGTCACCACCGGCATCTCTGCCGCCGACCGCGCCCGCACCGTGCAGGCTGCCGCCGCCAAGGACGCCAAGGCCGAAGACATCGTCAGCCCCGGCCACATCTTCCCGCTGATGGCCCAGCCCGGCGGCACTCTGGCCCGCGCCGGCCACACCGAAGCCGCCTGCGACCTGGCGCGCATGGCCGGCTTCGAGCCGAGCGGCGTGATCTGCGAAGTGATGAACGACGACGGCACCATGTCGCGCCGCGCCGAACTGGAAGTGTTCGCCGCCGAGCACGGCCTGAAGATCGGCACCATCGCCGACCTGATCCACTACCGCATGATCCACGAGCGCACCGTGCAGCGCGTGTCCGAGCAGCCGATCGAAAGCGAGCTGGGCGAGTTCAACCTGGTCACCTACCGCGACGCGGTGGAAGGCGACGTGCACATGGCCCTGACCCTGGGCAAGATCTGCGCCGAAGAGCCGACCCTGGTGCGCGTGCACAACATGGACCCGCTGCGCGACCTGCTGATGGTCAAGCAACCGGGCCGCTGGAGCCTGCGCGCGGCCATGAGCGCCGTGGCCGAGGCCGGCAGCGGCGTGGTATTGCTGCTGGGCCACCCGCTGGACGGCGACGTATTGCTGGCGCACATCCGCGAAAGTGCGGGTGATGCGCCGACCAAAGCCCCGACCACCTACAGCACCGTCGGTGCCGGTTCGCAGATCCTGCGTGACCTCGGTGTGCGCAAGATGCGCCTGATGAGTTCGCCGATGAAGTTCAATGCGATATCCGGATTCGATCTGGAAGTTGTAGAATACGTGCCCTCCGAGTGACTTGAGGCGGCATTGACGCCCTTAAGCTCGAGTCCAGACCCCTGCCGAGGCCGCTTGTATGCGGCCTCGCTCTTGAACATGAGAATATCGGAATGACCCTGAAGACCATCGAAGGTACCTTCATCGCCCCCAAAGGTCGCTATGCTTTGGTGGTTGGCCGCTTCAACAGCTTCGTCGTCGAAAGCCTGGTAAGCGGCGCCGTTGATGCCCTGGTACGCCACGGTGTCAGCGAAAGCGAGATCACCATCATCCGTGCCCCGGGCGCGTTCGAAATCCCGCTGGTGGCACAGAAAGTCGCCCAGCAGGGTGAATACGACGCGATCATCGCCCTGGGCGCCGTGATCCGTGGCGGTACCCCGCACTTCGAGTACGTGGCGGGTGAATGCACCAAGGGCCTGGCCCAGGTGTCCATGGAGTTCGGCGTGCCGGTGGCCTTCGGCGTGCTGACCGTCGACTCCATCGAGCAAGCCATCGAGCGTTCCGGCACCAAGGCCGGTAACAAAGGTGCTGAAGCTGCCCTGTCCGCTCTGGAAATGGTCAGCCTGCTGGCGCAGTTGGAGGCCAAGTGATTAGCGACGAAAGCGATCGTTTCAACCCGCGCGATCCAAAACCTGCGGATGCCGGCAAGCCATCGAAAAGCGCCAAGCGCCGCGAAGCCCGCAAGCTCGCGACCCAGGCCCTGTACCAATGGCACATGGCCCAGCATTCGCTGAACGAGATCGAAGCGCAGTTCCGGGTCGATAACGATTTCACCGATGTCGACGGTGCCTATTTCCGCGAAATCCTGCATGGGGTTCCGGCGATCAAGGGCGAAATCGACAATGCGCTGAAGCCGTGCATGACCATTGCCATGGAAGAGCTCGATCCGGTCGAACTGGCCGTGCTGCGCCTGTCCACCTGGGAATTGATCAAGCGCGTCGACGTGCCGTACCGCGTGGTAATCAACGAAGGTGTGGAACTGGCCAAGGTCTACGGCGCCACTGACGGCCACAAGTTCGTCAACGGCGTGCTGGACAAGCTGGCGCCTTCGCTGCGCGAAGCAGAAGTCAAGGCGAACAAGCGCTGATCCTGGCGTTGTCGAGCCATGGGTGAGTTCGAGCTGATCAACCATTACTTCGCCGCCGCGCCTTGTGCGCAGGGTGGCGAGGGCGTGGCCCTGGGCATCGGCGACGACTGCGCGCTGCTCGACCTTCCCCCCGGCGAACAGCTGGCGGTGTCCACCGACACCCTGGTTGCCGGGGTGCACTTCCCGGCGGTCTGCGACCCGCAGCTGCTTGGCCAGCGCGCATTGGCCGTGGCGGCCAGCGACCTTGCGGCGATGGGCGCCCACGCCATCGGCTTTACCCTCGCACTTACCCTGCCCAACGTTGGCCCGGACTGGCTTGCGGCCTTTGCCGACGGCCTCGGCCGCATGGCCCAGCGTTGCCGCATGAGCCTGATTGGCGGCGATACCACCCGTGGCCCCCTGAGCATCACCGTTACCGTGTTTGGCCGCGTGCCGGCCGGCCAGGCGTTGCGCCGTAGCGGCGCGCGGCCGGGCGACCTGCTGTGTGTCGGCGGCGTGCTGGGCAAGGCCGCCGGTGCGTTGCCGCTGGTGCTGGGTGAGCGTGAAGCGCCGGCCGAGCAGGCCGAGCCGCTGCTGGCGCACTATTGGTCGCCGCAGCCACAGTTCGATCTCGGCCTGCGTTTGCGTGGCCTGGCCACGGCGGCGCTGGACATCTCCGACGGCCTGCTTGCCGACTGCGGGCATATCGCCAAGGCGTCGGCGGTCGCGCTTGAGGTGAACCTGGCACAGGTGCCAGTGTCTCCTGCATTAGAAGCCTTTCTTGGCCGCGAAGCGGCGGTGCAGGCAGCGCTCATCGGCGGCGACGACTACGTGCTGGCATTCACCTTGCCGGCTGACGCGCTTGCATCCTTGGCCGACGCCGGTGTGCATGTCATCGGCCGAGTCCGTGAAGGGCAGGGCGTAACCCTGCTGGACCCGCAGGGCCATGACATCACCCCCGTACAGCGGGGCTATCAACACTTTAGGGAGACACCGTGACCGACCACCCCAACCAGGTGCCTGCGGAGTTCGTTCCGCCCTCGGTCTGGCGCAATCCGTGGCACTTCATCGCCTTTGGCTTCGGTTCCGGCACCTTGCCCAAGGCCCCCGGCACCTGGGGCTCGATGGTGGCGATCCCGTTCATCCCGCTGTGGCAGATGCTCCCCGACTGGGGCTACTGGCTAGTGTTGGGCGTGACCATGCTGTTCGGCTTCTGGCTGTGCGGTAAAGTCGCCAATGACTTGCGCGTGCACGATCATGAAGGCATTGTCTGGGACGAGATGGTCGGCATGTGGATTACCCTGTGGCTGGTGCCGGAAGGGTGGCTGTGGATTCTCGCCGGGTTCCTGATGTTCCGCTTCTTCGACATCCTCAAGCCGTGGCCGATTCGCTGGATCGATCGGCATGTGCACGGCGGTGTCGGCATCATGCTCGACGATATCCTGGCGGGTGTTTTCGCCTGGCTGAGCATGCAGGTTCTGGTGTGGGCGGTTGGCTGAAACAGGGAGCGCTTCGATGGCCATAAGGACTGTGCTGCTGGCAATTTTGCTGAGTTTCGTCCCTTGGGCGGCGGCGGCCGAAGGCGTGCCTAAGCAGGTTCACCTGGTCAGCGAAGAGTGGCTCGACTACACCAATGCCGACGGCAGCGGAGTGGCCTGGGACGTCTTGCGCAAGGTGTTCGAGCCGGTCGGGGTCAAGGTCGTCATTCAAAGCGCCCCTTACAGCCGCGCGGTGGGGTTGGTCAAACGTGGCGAGGCCGATGCCTGGGTAGGCTCGTACAAGGACGAGAACGACGACAACCTCTACCCGCGCTGGCACTTCGACATGGACCATATCTATGCACTGGGCCTTGCCAGTAAGCCGGTGCCGAGCCTGGAAACTGTGGGTCAGTATCGCCTGGCCTGGGTGCGCGGCTATGACTACGGCAGCTATCTGCCCAATGTGACGAACTTCCGCGAAATCCAAAGGCGCGAAGGTATTCTGCCGATGCTCGAGCATGACCGCGTGGACTTCTACATTGATGCGCAGACCGAAGTCGATTACGTGCTCGGCCAGAGCTCGCACCCTGAACGCTTCCGCCGTACCCATGTGGCCGAGTTGCCGCTTTACCTGGCCTTCGCCCGCAACGACCAGGCCAAGGCCCTGCGCGACCTGTTCGATAAGCGCATGGCCGAACTGGTACGCAGCGGCGAGTTGCGGCCGATTTTCGAGCATTGGAAGCAGCCGTATCCATTCGCCAGTAACAGCCAGCCGCAATAGCCAGACTGACGCGGAACACTGTGGGAGCGGGCTTGCCCCGCGAAGCAGGCACCGCGGTGGATGGCACCGGCCCTGCCGGTGTTCGCGGGACCAGCCCGCTCCCACAGGCGCCGACCTGCTGATACAATCGCTTCACGAGAAATTTCCTACTTATCCAGGAGCACAACGTGCCCGTCGTCTTTGTTGCCGCCTCTAAACTCCCGACCCCCTTTGCGACTTTCACCATGCATGGTTTCCTCGAAGAAGCCACCGGCCGTGAGCACGTGGTGCTCAGCCTGGGTGATATCGCCGACGGTGAGCCGGTGCTGGGGCGCCTGCACTCCGAGTGCCTGACCGGCGATGCCCTGTTCAGCCAGCGTTGTGACTGCGGTTCGCAGCTGGAAGCCGCCCTCCAGGCCATCGCTCGCGAAGGCCGTGGCGTGCTGCTGTACCTGCGCCAGGAAGGCCGTGGCATTGGCCTGTTGAACAAGATCCGCGCCTACGAGCTGCAGGACGGCGGCGCCGACACCGTCGAGGCCAACGAGCGCCTGGGCTTTGCCGCCGACCAGCGTGACTATGCGATCTGCCTGCCGATGCTGGAGCATCTGGGCGTGAAATCGCTGCGCCTGATGACCAACAACCCGCGCAAGGTCAAGGCATTGACCGACATGAACATCAAGGTCGCCGAGCGCGTGCCGCTGCACACCGGGCACAACCCGCACAACCGTTATTACCTGGCGACCAAGGCCGACAAACTCGGCCACATGCTGGGTAACGAGCACCAGGGCGAGGTGCCCCAGGCGTGACCCGTGGCGAGGTGAAGCGGCGCCTGGCGCTGGCCTGGTGGCAGTACCTGGTGGTCGGCCTGGTGCCGCTGCCGGTGATGGCCTGGGCCTTTGGCGGTGGCGATGCGCTGATCCCGGTGCTGGCCATGCCGCTGTTCATCGCCGGTGCGGCGACCATGTTCCTCAGCCTGCCGCGCTTCGGCGCCTACAAGCGTGCCCTTATCGCCACCTCCAAGGCGTTGGGTACGGCCGAAGAGCCTGCCGCCTGGATCGAGCTGGCGCGCGTGCGGCGCATGGCCATGCTGTTCGCCTGCATTCCCGCGTGGGTCGCCGCGTTGTCGGTGCTGGTGGGGCTTGAGGCAGTGCCGCAGATCCTCCTGGCGTTGTCCACGGCGGTGATTCTTTACCTCTACCGCATTCCGCGTCAGCTGGGCTGATGCGCATCCTGCTCTGCCTGCTGGCGCTGCTGGCCTGCACCGCCCAGGCAGGCGAGCCGCTGCGTGTAGTCAGCCTCGCGCCCTCGATGAGCGAGATCATGCTCGAACTGCAGGCCGACGACCTGCTGGTGGGTGTGCTCGATGGCGGCGAGCGGCCGGCGGCGCTGCGTGATCTGCCATCGGTAGGGCGCCAGGGGCAACTGGACATGGAGGGCCTGCTCAGCCTCAAACCGGACCTGCTGCTGTTCTGGCCAGGGGGCGTGGCTGCGGCTCAGCTCGATCAGCTCAAACGCCTGGGCATCGCAACCTACAGTGCCGAACCGCACAACCTCGACCAGTTGCTCGAACAGATCGAGGGTCTTGCCGTCCGTGTTGGCCGGGCTGAGCGCGGTCGGCAACACGTTCAGGTGCTGCGCGGGCGTCTGCAGCAGTTGCGCCAGCAGTATCGGCGCGAGCAGCCGCTGCGGGTGTTCTATCAGGTCTGGGACCGGCCGTTGTATACCCTGGGTGGGCGTCAGGTGGTCAGCGATGCCCTGGCCGTGTGCGGGGCGCGTAACATCTTTGCCGACCTGAGCCAGCCAGCGCCGCAGGTGAATGTCGAATCGGTGCTGCTGCGCGATCCGCAAGTGATCCTGGCCGGTGATACGGCGCAGCTGGCCAGCTGGAAGGCCTGGCCACGGCTAAATGCGCGGTTGCTGGTGGTACCCGACAAAGGTCTGGAGCGGCCCAGCGGGCAGATGATCGAAGCCACCGCCCGCCTGTGTACGCTGCTTGCGGCTAAAGCGCCGGGGTCCAGGTAACGCTGAACAGGGCCGTGCGGCCTTCTTCGCGGTAGCCGTAGCTAGCCCCTTCGTAACTGTAAAGCGCGCGGCTGTAGCCTTTGTCCAACAGGTTATCCAGCTTCAATTCCAGCTTCACCTCATCGGTCGCCGCCCAGCTGCCGCGCAGGCCCAGCAGGCCGTAACCCCCCAGGCGGTTGCGGTTGGCCGCGTCGTCATAGCTGGCACTCACGGCCTGCCAGCTGCCGCCAACGCTGAAACGCTCGAACTGCCGGTCCAGGTCCAGGCTCAGCGTGCGCCGCGCGCGGCGGGCGAGGGTGTGGCCGCTGTCGCGGTCACGCGGGTCGATCAAGGCCAGGCCAAGCTGGCTGCGCCATTCGCCCCACTGCTGGTCCAGGGCCATTTCGAAACCGTTGATGCGCGCCGAAGCGACGTTACGCGGGATCGAGTCCTGGCCGAAGATGATCGCATCGCGCAGGTCGGTGCGGTACAGCGAGGCTTCCAGGCGGCTGTCGCGGCTCAGCTGGCTGCGCCACTGCAACTCGTAGCTCCTGGAATGCTCCGGGTCCAGGTCCGGGTTGCTGAACTGCGGATAGTACAGATCGTTGAACGTCGGGGCGCGGAAGCCTTCGCTGTAGGACAGCAGCACGTCGTTATGCGCATTCAGCGGCACGGTCAGGCTGCCGCTCCAGGTGGTCTGGCCGCCAAACTGCTGGTTCTGATCGCGGCGCATGCCCAGCTCGGTGGAGAAGTGCTCGCCGCTGAAGCGATGCTGGACGAACGCGGCGCGGTTCCAGCGGCTGTCCTCGGTGAAGTCGGTGCTGCCGTGCACCCGGTCTTCATACCAGTCGCCACCGACTAGCAGGCTGTGCTGATCGGTCAGGGCCAGGTCGTTCTGCCAGGTGACCTGGTCGCGGTAAGTGTTGAACACGAAACGTTCGTCGCTGAGCTTGTCGCGCTTGTCGTCACGGTTTTCGCTATGGCCGAGCTCCAGGCGCGAATGCCACACGTCATTCAGCTGGGCGTCGAAATAGGTGCCCAGGCTGCTGACGCTGAAGTCGGTATAGGGTTTTTGCCCGAAGCTTTCGAAGGTGACCGGGTCGAAGCCGCCGAACGGGTTGTCGTACTCGCTGCGGCCACGGCTGTCGAGCAGGTTCAGGCCCGCTTCGAAACGCTCGCCGAAGGTGTGGCTCAGGCTCAGGTTGAATGACTTGTTGCGGTAGGCGTCGTGATCGCCGTCACTGGCGAAAGACGGGCCGGTGGAGTCGATGCCGGCGGTCTCGTCCAGGCTGGCGCCGAGGTTGAAGCGCGTGGCGCCGTCACCGCCGGACAGGCCCAGGCTGCGTTGCCAGGTCTGGTTGCTGCCGGCGGCCAGGCGCAGGCGCGGCTGCAGGCCGGGGCCGCTGCTGCGGCGGGTGAAGATCTGGATCACCCCGCCGATGGCATCGCTGCCGTAGACCGCCGAGCGCGAGCCGCGCAGCACTTCGACGCGTTCGATCTGGTCGACATCGAGAAACTGCAGGCCGCTGTCGCCGGAGGTGGCATTGGCAATGCGCACGCCATCGACCAGCACCAGGCTTTGCGCGGCCTTGGTGCCGCGGATGAAGATGCCCGGCAGGCTGCCACGGCCACCGGTGGGCGCGACTTGTACGCCGGGTACGCGGGCGAGCAGGTCGGTGACGCTGGTGGGTTGCAGGCGGTCGATGTCTTTGCGGGTTAAGACGGTGTTGGCGGCGCTGGTGGCGGTGCGCGATTCGACCTGGCGGTTGGCGCTGATCAGCACGTCGGGGAGTTTCAGGGCGTCGTCGCGCTCGGCGGCCAGGAGGCATGCGGGGGCGCAGAACAGGGCGGTATAAGCGATTTTTTTCATTAGCTGTTCCATGGCATTCGCGGGACAAGCCCGCTCCCACAGGTACTGCACAGTATTCAAGAACTGCGGCAATCCTGTGGGAGCGGGCTTGTCCCGCGAATGGGCCGCAAAGCGGCCCCGGGATTATAGGCCGAGCTTAGTCATCCGAGCTTTCACCGAAGCCTCGATCCCAGCAGCATCCAGCCCACACTCAGCCAGCATCTGCGCAGGCTTGGCATGTTCGACATAGATGTCCGGCAGCCCCAGGTGCAGCAACGGCTTGATCACCGCCTGGCTGACCAGGAACTCGCCTACGGCAGCGCCCGCACCGCCCATGATGGCGTTCTCTTCGATGGTGACCAGCAATTCATGACTGGCGGCCAACTCAAGCACCAACGCCTCATCCAGCGGTTTGACGAAACGCATGTCGACCACGGTGGCATTGATCTGCTCGGCAACCTGCAGGGCTTCGGCCAGCTGCACGCCAAACACCAGCAAGGCGACTTTCTCGCCTTGGCGGCGAATCACGCCCTTGCCGATTTCCAGTGGTTCCAGGTCGCCGCTGATTGGCGCGTTGGGGCCGGTACCGCGCGGGTAACGCACTGCCGCCGGGCCGTTGTAGAGGTGGCCGGTGCTGAGCATCTTGCGCAGTTCGTTCTCGTCGCTCGGCGTCATCACCAGCATGCCCGGGATGCAGCGCAGGTACGACAGGTCGTAGCTGCCCGCGTGGGTCGGGCCGTCTTCGCCGACCAGGCCGGCGCGGTCGATGGCGAACAGCACGTCGAGGTTCTGCACTGCCACGTCGTGGATCAGCTGATCGTAAGCGCGCTGCAGGAAGGTCGAATAGATCGCCACCACCGGCTTGCTGCCTTCGCAGGCCATGCCTGCAGCCAGGGTCACTGCGTGCTGTTCGGCGATGGCCACGTCGAAGTAGCGCTCGGGATAGCGTTCGCTGAAGTCGACCAGGTCGGAGCCTTCCTTCATCGCCGGGGTGATGCCCACCAGGCGATTGTCGGCGGCGGCCATGTCGCACAGCCACTGGCCGAACACTGCGGAGTACTTCGGCCCGCTGGCCTTTTTCGGCGCGGCTGGCTTGTCGGCGGGTTCGAGCTTGGTGATGGCGTGGTAGCCGATCGGGTCGATTTCGGCCGGGGCGAAACCTTTGCCCTTTTTGGTCACCACGTGCAGGAACTGCGGGCCTTTGAGGTCACGCATGTTGCGCAAGGTGGCGATCATGGTCGGCAGGTCGTGGCCGTCGATCGGGCCGATGTAGTTCCAGCCCAGCTCTTCGAACAGGGTGCCTGGGACCAGCATGCCCTTGGCGTATTCCTCGGTGCGGCGGGCGATTTCCCACGCGCCGGGCAGGCGCGACAGCACCTTTTTGCTGCCTTCGCGCATGCTCGCGTAGGTGCGGCTGGAAAGGATCTTGGCCAGGTAGTTGGACAGGCCGCCGACGTTGCGCGAAATCGACATGTCGTTGTCGTTGAGGATCACCAGCATATCGGCGTTGACTTCCTGGGCGTGGTTCAACGCCTCGAAGGCCATGCCGGCGGTCAGCGCGCCGTCACCGATCACCGCGATCGACTTGCGCGCGCTGTTCTGCAGGCGGGCGGCGATGGCCATGCCCAGTGCGGCGCTGATCGAGGTGCTGGAGTGGCCGACGCCGAAGGTGTCGTACTCGCTCTCGCTGCGGCGCGGAAAGGCGGCAATGCCGTCCTTCTGGCGCAGGCTCAGCATGCGGTTACGGCGGCCGGTGAGGATCTTGTGCGGGTAGGCCTGGTGGCCGACGTCCCACACCAGCCGGTCGTCCGGGGTGTCGAAGACGTAGTGCAGGGCGATCGTCAGTTCGATCACGCCCAGGCCGGCACCAAAGTGCCCACCGGTCTGACCCACGGTGTACAGCAGCTCCTGGCGCAACTCGTCGGCCAGGGTCTCCAGGTCGGCTTCGGCCAGCCGGCGCAGGCCAGCAGGCGTGTCAGCGCGGTCGAGCAACGGCGTGACCGGGCGTTCGCGGGGGATCTCTTGAAACGTCGTGGGCATCAGGCGAGTCGTTATAGGTGTTAAGACGCGGCAGTTTACCCCATTGTGGGAAATACTGCCCATTCAGACGGGTGTGCTGTTGGGCCGCAGCGTGGCCCCGATCAATGGCGGCGTTCGACGATGTAGCGCGCCAACGCCCGCAGCGGTTCGGCGTTTTCACCCAGGCCTTGCAGGGCGCCCAGCGCCTGGTCGCGCAGTTCGATCGCATAGGCCTTGGCTGCCTCCAGGCCCAGCAGGGCCGGGTAGGTCGGTTTGTCACGAGCTATGTCAGCGCCCTGGCGTTTGCCGAGGGTGGCGGTGTCGCTTTCCACGTCGAGGATATCGTCCTGCACCTGGAAGGCCAGGCCGATGGCCTGTGCATAAGTCTGCAGGGCGTCCAGCTGGGCTTGTTCGGCGCGGCCGCTGGCCAGGGCGCCGAGGCGCACGCTGGCTTCGATCAGCGCACCGGTCTTGTGCCGGTGCATGAATTCCAGTGCCTGTTGATCGAGCTTCAGGCCCACCGAGCCAAGGTCGATGGCCTGGCCACCGACCATGCCGGCCGGGCCGGCCGCCTTGGCCAGGGCCTGGACCATGGCCAGGCGAATGCTGTCGGGCTGCGGGCTCAGGCGTGGGTCGAGCAGGGCGCTGAAGGCCAGGCTCTGCAGGCCGTCGCCAGCGAGGATCGCGCAGGCTTCGTCGAAGGCTTTGTGGGTGGTTGGCTGGCCGCGACGCAGGTCGTCATCGTCCATGGCCGGCAGGTCGTCATGCACCAGCGAGTAAGCGTGGATCAGCTCCACCGCGCAGGCGGCGCCGTTGGCTTGTTCGGCCGGCGCGCCCAGGGCTTGGCAGGCGGCATAGGCGAGCAACGGGCGCACGCGCTTGCCGCCGTTCATCACGCTGTAGCGCATGGCGGCATACAGCCGCTCAAGCTCTTTGGAAGGCGCGATGAACAGGGGTTCGAGGGCGGCGTCGACGCGGGCCTGGCAGCTGGCCTGGTAAGCGCTGATCATGCTTCTGGCTCCGCATCGAAGGGCTGTGCGGCGAGCTCGCCGTCACGCTCCAGCAGGATCTGCACTTTCTGCTCGGCCTGAGCCAGGGCGCCTTGGCAATCGCGGGTCAGGGCGATGCCCTGCTCGAAGGCGGCCAGCGAGTCTTCCAGCGACAACTCGCCGTTCTCCAGGCGCTCGACCAGGGCTTGCAGGTCGGCGAGGGATTGCTCGAAATCGATGGAGGCTTTTTTGCGGGCCATGGCGACGGGTCTCGGTAGCGGGTCGGAACGGCGCGACGTTAGCAGAGCGGGGCGGGGGGAGCAAATTGCAGGCACGGTGATGTGGCATTTGATGGCCTCTTCGCGGGCAAGCCCGCTCCCACAGGATCTCCACAATTTTCGACAGCTGTACAGAACCAGTGGGAGCGGGCTTGCCCGCGAATGGGCCGCAGAGCGGCCCCATACAATGCATCAGGCAGATTCGGCTTCCAGCTCCACCATCGCCTCCCGACACCGCGCCAGCTCGGCAATGGTCAGCACCGGCAGATTGTACTGCCGCGCATACACCGCCACCTGCTCGCCCCGGGCCATGCTGCCATCGGGGTTCATCAGCTCGCACAGCACCGCCGCCGGCCGCAGCCCGGCCAGGCGTGCGAGGTCCACCGAACCCTCGGTATGGCCACGGCGGGTCAGCACGCCACCGTCGCGCGCGCGCAACGGAAACACGTGGCCGGGGCTGACGATATGGCGCTGCTCGGCCGTCGAGCGCAGCGCCGCTTCGATGGTGGTGATGCGGTCCTGGGCCGAAACCCCGGTGCTGACGCCTTCGGCCGCTTCGATGGTGACGGTGAAGCCGGTGCCGTGGCGGGCCTGGTTGTTCTGCACCATCGGCGCCAACTGCAGAGCATCGACGGAGGCTTCGTCCAGGCACAGGCAGACGATGCCGCTGCAGTCGCGAATCATCATGGCCATGGTCTGCAGCGACAGGTTTTCGGCGGCGGCGACGATGTCGGCTTCATCCTCGCGGTCGTCATCGTCGAGCAGCAGCACGGGGCGGCCGGCCTGGAAGGCGGCAATGGCGGCGGACACATTGGGGAATTGCTGGTGATGCTTGGGGGACATGAAACGCTCCTCGTGATTGATCGATGAACGTCTCGGGGCGAACAAAATGCGCGCGCAAGGGCGCCCTGACGGCCCTTGGCTGACGCCTTCTTTCATCCGGACTATGACCGTCGGCTCTGGAATCGCACCAGATCTGCTGACCCCCGGCATGGCCGGGGCGCTCGCGGGCTCATCTTTCGATTTACCGCCGGTGGGGACTTTCACCCCGCCCTGAAGACCGGGCAAGCATACCGCAGTGTGTCACCCGTGTGGCAACCCTGTGGCGTACGACTTTCGAAGGGGCGTAATAGTTATCTACCGCTTGCCGAGGCTTGGCGGCTTTAACTTTGCAAGCCTTCGTAGTTCAGCCATTAAGGACGATTGCACCATGCCCGACAGTTATTCCTTTACTGATGCCGATGTACATGCAGCCTTCAGCTCGCTTGCCGATCAGTTGTTCGAAAAAAGCCGTGACCACATCGACGGCAAGCTCCAGCCCAAGATGCTCATCATTGCCGGTGCACAGGGCGCGGGTAAGACGTATCTGTTGGAAAACACGCTGCTCAAGGATGGCAAGTATGACAATTACGTCCGCCTGTACGAAACTCGCTTTCGAGAACTGCACCCGCACTATGACGCGATGAAAGAAAAGGGGGTGCTGCATGTCTATGAGCATACCGAAGCCTTCATCTGGAAGTTGGGTTCGATGATCACGACTTATGCGATGGAGAACAGCTACAACTTCATCATGGAAACCGCGCTCGATAGCCCTTTGTTCGCGGATTTCCCGCCGGCCGCCGCTGCACAGGGCTACCAGGCCGAGGTCCATCTGATAGCGTGCCAGAAGGAGTTCAGCCACTGGTCTACGCTCAACCGCGTTGTCGCCAGTGTCGGTGATCATGAGCTCGAGCGGGTGGTGAGCCTGGCGCAGATCGAGCAGGCGCAGTTGAACGCCAGGTCGATCATCGATGCGTTCGAGGATGCCTGCACCCAGGTGCCCGGCGCGCAGATCGTCCTTTATCAGCGTGGGCTGGAGACGAACAAGGAAAGTTTGCCGGTCTGCCACAGCATTTGTACCGAACCGGGTGTCCTTGCGCCTCAAGATACCTATCAGGGGCGAGGCTTTTTCCGGGCGGCGCATTTGAACGTCGACTTCAAAGTGCTGCGAAGCCCGACTTCAAACTTCCCTTGTTCCTACCTTCAATATGCCCAGGTAGTACATGCCGGCATTCTCGGTGCGGACCATCGGCGGGCGATGGCCGAACTCAACTGCAAGACACTGGGCAGGGCCCAGGGCTTGCTGGCACAACTGCCTGTCGACGTTTACCGCGAGTTGTGCCTGTACGTACTCAAATACGCTCAGCCTTGAGCGGCTGGCCTTTAGCGCGGTTGCGCCGGGGTAGACATACCCTCGAGCACCTGGCGCAACGAGGCGGCCAGCATCGGCCCATGCCCTAATCCCTCGAAGCGGTCGAAGCGCACGCTCAGTCCCGGTACCTTGGCCAGTTGTGTCGCCAGCTCGCGCGCCGGTCGCTGCACATCGCCTTTCACTGGGGCTCGTGGGTTGGAGGGCTCTTCACTTCCGCGCATCAGCAGCAGCGACGGGCGGCTGCCCGCCAGGCGCTGCTGCAGGCCCTGGGCTTCATTGACGATGGCCCCGTCATGCCACCACAACGATGGGCTGGCCGCCGCGTAGTGACTGAACTCGCCAGGCCGGGTAAACAATGCATGCAGCACGGCCAGGCCGCCGTAGGAATGCCCCCACAGCGTCTGTCGCTGCAGGTCGATTGGCGCGACTGCAGCCACCATCGGCCGCATGCGCTGGGTCAGCAGGTCGAAGAATGCATCGACGCCACCGCTCGGCTGGCCGGTCAGCGGGTCGCGCTGTTCTGTAAGTCCAGGAACCTGTGGCGTGTAGTCGTAGGTACGACCGACACGTTCGATACGCTGTTCGGTCTGATACCCCACTGCCACCAGCAGCGGCGCTTGACCTGCGGCAAGCTTGTCCAACTGGGCGCTGGCCAGTGCGCCCATCGCCGCATTGCCGTCGAGCATCCACAGCACTGGATAGCCCGCGGCGGGCGCTGGACGGTCGGGTTTGCCGATCCACAGGCGGTAGTGGCGCTGCCCGTCGGCCGAGTCCAGGTCGAGCTGGCTGAAGCGATAGGCGAGGTCTTGTCGCTGCAGCAGCGAGGTGTCCATGTTCTGACCGCGTTCGGGCTGCGCGAGGGCAGCCGGGGCGGCAAGGGCCAGCGCCAAGGCCAGGGACAGGGTGATCGTGCTCATCAGGCGTCTCTTCAGGGCTTTGCGAGGGGCGCAAGGCGGTTGAACGAGATGATAATCAGTCCTGATTGAGCGTAAAGCGCATTAACTTTCTAAACATTCCTGAGCGATCGGCAGCAACAGGTGCAGGCACAGGCCGGGATGGCCATTGCTGGCCCATAGCCGACCGCCTTGCAACTCGACCGCGCGGCGAGCGATGGCCAGGCCCAGGCCGAAGCCTGCGCCGCTGCCTTGCAGGCGTTGGTAAGGCTGGAAGATGCGTTCGAGGTCCGCCTGGGGCACGCCGGGGCCCTGGTCGCTCAGGCGCAGGTGCCAGCAATCGCCCTCACGCCAGCCATCCAGGCACACTCGACCATCGGTTGGCGAATGGCGAATGGCGTTGCGCATCAGGTTTTCCAGCGCCTGGGCCAGGCTGTCCAGATGCACCTGCACCCGGCAATCGGTGCCGAGCGAGCAGGGCAGGCGCGCGCGGTCCCAGCCGCTTTCGAAGCAGGCGTCCTGGCACAGCGCTTCCCAGACCGACACGATCAACACAGGCTCGGTAGGCAGTTGCGGTTGCTCGGTGTCCATCCAGGCAAGGTCCAGGGTGTCTTCCAGGAGCTTCTGCATGTCGTTGACTTCATGCTCCAGGCGCTCGCGCAATTGCTCAGGCGGCAAGCCGCTGTCGTGGGCGATGCGCAGCCGCGCCAAGGGCGTGCGCAGCTCGTGCGACAACGTGCGCAGCAGCAGGCGCTGCTGCTCCAGGCTCTGGCGCAGGCGCCCGGCCATATGTTCGAAGGCCTGCGCCAGTTCGCCCAGCTCGTCGCGGCGGTCTTGCAGGGGCAGGCCCGGGCTGTCCAGGTCGTCCGCGCGCAAGGCATCGGCGCGGTCGCGCAGGCGGTTCAGCGGCACGATCAATTGTCGGTAGATCGCCAGGCCCAACAGCAGGGCCAGCAGGGTGGGGGCAACGCCGTGGGTGATGACGTGGGTCCAGGGTGTCAGGCCTGTCGGCAACAGGCGTTCGGGGAGTTGCAGCACCAGTCGCCCGTTTTCGGGGTGCTGCGGGAATTCGATGCTGACGTAGGGCAGTTCATCGCGCAGCCGCCGGCTCATCGGCCAGCTGAGCTTGCGCATGAAGGTCAGGTGGCTGGCCTCCTCGGCAGTCAGGGGCGTGGTGCCGAGGCTTTGCAGATGCGGGCCGATCAACACCGCCCAGGTATCTTCGGCCCGCTCCAGTTCACGACGGTAGGCCTCGGCGCCAGTCGCCCCACCTTGTTGCCAGGCCGCTTCAGCCTGCTGCGCGTAGCGTGCGAGGTAATCCTGGTCGGCCCGGGACAGGAAATAGCTGCTGCGCTCCACCGACAGGCCCCAAGTCCAGATCAGCCAGGTCAGCAGCAGGCAGAAGCTGACCTGCAGGGCCGCGAGTTTCCACAGCAACGGATGGCGGCGCATCAGGCCTGTTCCGCGTCGACCAGAATGTAGCCCTGGCCACGCACGGCCTGGATTTGCACATGCTGGGCGGCGATATCGGCAAGCTTGCGGCGCAGGTTGCACACGTGCACGTCGAGGCCACGGTCCAGGCGGGTGTACGCCCGGTGCAGCACGGTCTGGTAGAGGAATGCTTTGCTCAAGGCTTCGCCGGGATGGGCGCTGAGCGTTGCCAGCAAGCGGAACTCGGACGTGGTGAGGCCGGCGGCCTTGCCGTGGTGCAACACATCCTGCAGGTCCTGATCGAACACCAACTGGCTGGCCTCGCTGTGCACGACCGTTCCCCGACCGAAGGCCACGCGCCGCAGCAGGGCATCGACCCGCGCATCCAGCTCCGCCAGGCTGAAGGGCTTGGGCAGGTAATCGTCCGCACCGCGAGTAAAGCCACTGATGCGGTCCTGCTCGGCGCCCAGGGCCGACATCAGCATCACCGGTACTGCCTGTTGCCGGCGCAGTTCGTCGAGCAGGCTGAGGCCGTCGATGCCGGGCAGCATGATGTCCAGCAACACCAGGTCGAAATGGTTTTGCTGCACAGCACTCATGGCGCTGGTCCCGCTGCTGCAGGCGTGCACCTGGAACCCCCGGTTGAGGAAGTGGCGGTGCAAGTCCTCGCGCAGGCGTGAGTCATCTTCGACGAGCAGGAGTGAGGTGGGCATGGTGGGTCTTGAATGAGAATTCGTATCAGTTGGCGATCATCCCATTGCAGGCAGGGGGAGGGCAATCATCCCGTGCAAGCTGCATGTGTTAAGAAGGTTAAGTCTGCTGCACCCCCGGTTTTCGTCCGGTATCGTTCGCAAAAAGCAACGTGTTTCGTTTGCGATTAAATATCATTTGGGCGAAGGGTGTGTCATGAGCGGTTTTAACAGTGTGGGGAGCACGCGACGGGTTCGCGGATGGTTGGTCGTCGGCCTGCTGGCACCGTTTTCGTTGTCGGCATTGGCTGAAACGGTAGCGACCCAGGCGGTCGCGGAGAATGCGTTGGACCTGCCGGCATTGACCATCGAAGGCAACCGCCTGTACGACATGCTGCCCTCCGAGGCCACCGGCGGCTACAGCGTCGACGCCGCCACCGTAGGCACCAAGACCCCTGCCGCGCTCAAGGACATCCCGCAATCCATCACCGTCTACACCCAGGACTACGTCAAGGATCGCCAGTTCGTGCACCTCGATGACCTGGCCAAGTACACCGCGGGTCTGCGTACCCTGACCAACGACAGCGGCCGTTCATCGATCTATGCCCGTGGCTACGAATACAGCGAGTTCAACATCGACGGCCTGCCGGCGCCGATGGCCAGTATCTTCGGCACCGTGCCGTCGCTGGCGGCGTTCGACCGGGTCGAGATCATGCGTGGCCCGGCCGGCCTGTTCAGCAGCACCAGCGAGCTGGGCGGCATCGTCAACATGGTGCGCAAGCGCCCGACCGCCGAATTCCAGGGCCATGTCGAGGGCAGCTACGGCACCTGGGACACCAACCACGAAGAAATCGACCTGAGCGGGCCGCTGGACGAAGCGGGCCGCGTGCGCGGGCGCTTCATCGCCTCGCGTGACGACACCAATGGCGAAGTCGATTACAACGCCAACACCAGCAACAGCTACTACGGCGCGCTGGATATCGACCTGGACGACGACACCCAGCTGTCGTTCGGCCTGATCCACGAAGTGAAGAACATCACCCCGCACAACGGCTATCCGGCCACGCTGTCCGGTGAAGTCCCTGACTTCAGCCATTCGCGCTTCCTCGGCGCCGACTGGAACTACTTCGACGGCAAGACTACCGACCTGGTGGCCGAGTTGACGCACCGCTTCGACAACGGCGGCTATGGCCGCATCGCTGCCCGTGGCTCGCACCGCGACACCAATTACCTGTATGCCTTCACCGCAACCAACGCCACCACTGGAGCCAATTCCGAGCGCGCCAGCGCCCGCGACTTCACCCAGGACACCTACTCGCTGGACGCCAGCTACAGCCAGCCGTTCGAAACCTTCGGCCAGGTCAGCGAGTTCGTGGTCGGCACCGACTACAAGAACTACGACACCGAGTACCTCAATGGCACTACCAACCTTGGTGCCATCAACGTCAACACCTACACGCCGACCCGCTTCGCCAAGCCGTCACCGAACTACAGCACCGAAACCGGCATGCAAGAGGAAGAATACGGCCTGTACTCCAAGGTCACCTTCCGCCCGATCGAGCGCCTGGCGCTGATCGCTGGTGGCCGCTTCAGCTGGTATCGCGGTGATTTCTACACCACGACCCTGAGCAGCGGGTCGACGGTTGACGACGACAAACGGGTCGATGGCCGCTTCACGCCATACGCCGGCGCGGTCTATGACCTGACCGAAAACCATGCGCTGTACGCCAGCTATTCGCAGGTGTTCAAGCCGCAGTCGGACACCGACGGCAATGGCCGGGTGCTCAAGCCGCGTGAGGGCGAGCAGTACGAGTTCGGCCTGAAGAGCAGCTACTTCGGTGGCGACCTCAATACGCGCTTCTCGGTCTTCCGCCTGACCGACAAGAACCGCGCCAGCACCGAATACGATGAAGATGGCGTGGACACCGGCTTCTCCGTCGCTTCCGGCAAGACCCGCGTCAAAGGCGCCGAAGTGGAAGTCAGCGGCAAGCTGACGCCGAACTGGGAGCTGTTGGCGGGCTACACCTGGATGGAGACCGAAACCGTCGACGGTGACGCCGAAACAACTTTCTTCATCATGCCGCGCAACCAGGCCTCGCTGTGGAGCAAGTACACCATCAGCCAAGGCCCGCTGACCGGGCTGGCCATCGGTGGCGGGGTATCGGCGATGAGCAACTTCTACTCCGAGAACGGCGGCGTGCGCATCGATGCGCCGGGGTATGCGACGGTGGATGCGATGTTGTCGTATCCGGTGACCTCGAAGCTGACCGCGACGTTCAACGTCAACAACCTGTTCGACCGGGATTACCTGTCGCGGGTGGGGTCGACGTCGACGTTCAACTTCTATGGGCCATCGCGGAGCATGATGGTGGGGGCGCGGTATGATTTCTAGAGTTCGGTAGGGGGTATCAGGTGCCTGCCTCGGGTTTCGAGGGAGGCATACATCGAGCGCCGCCCGCGCGGCGCATCGCGGATGAATCCGCTCCTACAGAGGGTTGCGCGGTTCCCGTAGGAGCGGCTTCAGCCGCGATGAGGCCAGCCAGAGCAGCAAAAAATTCCGGGGTATGCCATCAAACAGGCATTAAAAAGCCGGCTTGTGGCCGGCTTCTCGGGGACGCTTCCGGCTAATTTATGGTAAGCCGCAACCGCCTTAACTGTGTGGCCAGCAAGGGCCTGAAAGAGATGGCGAACGCTCGTGTGGAACGCTGCCGAGCCCTCTGGATCGCGGCTTGCGCGGGCCTGGGCTGAATGTGCCGCGTAGCATACAAGGGCCGGGGAGGGATGCCCAGCAAAAAATGGCACAGGGTGTTTCAGTCCGGGCGATATTGACGGAAATGCGACCAGTGGAACACCCAGCCGAGGATCTGCAAATGCTGCGCATGACGCTGGGTTGGGGTGAAGCGTTCCACAGTGAAGTTACGCCGGTCGTGGCTGTGCAGGCACAGGGTGCCATTGGCCCAGGCTCAGGCTGTTCACCCGGAGGGTGCCGTTATGCAGCAGGGCGTAGGTTTCACCGTCTATGACCTGGGTCTGGCTGAGGTCGATGGCCAGGATTGCGTCGCGGGGGATCCAGGGTGCCATGTTGTTGCTGGGCATGGCCAGGCAGGCCGCATGCTTCACCGCCACGTTCAAAGTCTGTAATGCTTGAGCCGGTAGCTGCAGGTAATGGTTGTCGACCGAAACGAGCCGGCCTTCGCGCACTTCTTGATACGGTACCTGCACGAACTGCGTCGCCGGGGTCAGCAGCGACGTGGGTGAATCTTCCACCGCGGGCTGCACGGCGAAACTGCGGCGAATCGAGCTGGGGTGCTTGGGGCCTTCGCCACTGCGCAGCCAGCGGCGGTGCACGCAAAACAGGTCGGCCAGTTCATCCAGGCGTGCCAGGGGAATGCCGCGCTTGAACCAGTTGTTGACGTGCTGGGGCGTAACGCGGCGCTGGGCGGCGAAGTCGGAGGGGGTCAGGCCACATTCGTGAAGCAGTGCCTTGAGGCGGTCACCGGATCTGTTCATGCGGCCGAGTCTAGCGGCGGTGTGCCAGCAGGGAAATGAACCGGATGTTGACTTGATCTGTGCGAAAAGGGATTTGTTGTAGGGCGCTGGATTAGGGCTGTGTAGGATTTGTTACTGCTTGCCGAGCGCCCACAAAAAAGCCCCGCCGAGGCGGGGCTTCGTGCGATCGGTATCAGCCTTTGTAGGCAGCGATCGATTTGGTGATCGCAGTGCGGGCGGCGTCAGCGCCTTCCCAGCCTTCGATCTTGACCCACTTGCCTTTCTCGAGATCCTTGTAGTTCTCGAAGAAGTGCTTGATCTGTTCCAGCAGCAGGCCTGGCAGGTCGGTGTATTCCTTCACATCGACGTACAGCTGAGTCAGCTTGTCGTGTGGAACAGCGATGACCTTGGCGTCGCCGCCGCCGTCGTCGGTCATGTTCAGGATACCGACCGGGCGAGCACGGATGACCGAGCCTGGAGCAACTGGGTACGGGGTAACGACCAGCACGTCCAGCGGATCACCGTCGTCGGCCAGGGTGTTCGGGATGAAACCGTAGTTGGCCGGGTAGAACATCGGGGTGGCCATGAAACGGTCGACGAACAGGGTGTCGCTGTCCTTGTCGATTTCGTACTTGATTGGCGCGTGGTTGGCCGGGATTTCGATGGCGACATAGATGTCGTTCGGGTCTTGGCCAGGCTTGATATTGCTGTAGCTCATTGGGCAGTGCCCCCGTGTCTGATCAGAAAAAGTGGCGGCGATTATAGGCATATTCCGCCCCTGCATGCCACGCTTCACCGGATGCGCGGGCGCATCAGGCATGGCTTTCGCGGTAGTCCGGATGTTCGGCCTGCAAGCCTGTCAGGCGTGCCAGCGGGTCCTGGCGGTAGAACAGCATGAGCTGCTGGTACACCTGTGGATACGCCTGTTGCAACAGATCCGGGGCGCTGAAGAAATACTCGCTGGTGACGGCGAAGAATTCCGCCGGGTTTTCGGCGGCGTAGGGGTCGATGGCGGTTTCGGCGTCGGGGTCGGCGTCCAGTTGGCGGTTGAGGTCGTCATAGGCCTGCTGCATGGCCGTGGCCCAGGCTTCGACCTGCATGCCTGCGTGCAGCGGTGGCAGGCCGTTGGCATCGCCATTGAGCATGTCGAGCTTGTGCGCCAGTTCGTGGATCACCAGGTTGTAAGCCTCCCAACCGCCGCTGCTCAGCACTCCGGCCCAGGCCATGATCACCGGGCCTTGCTGCCACGCCTCGCCGCTGTGCTCGGCATCCCACACATGCTCCACGCCGCTGGCGTCGCGATGACGCTGGGGGCTTTTGAAGTCGTCGGGGTAAAGGATGATCTCGTGAAAGCCCTGGTACCAGTTCAGCTCGCCCAGGTGCAGCAGTGGCAATTGGGCCTGGGCGGCGAGGAACAGGCGCTGTTCATCGTCCAGTTCGACCCCGGGCAGGGTGGTCAGGTGCTTGTCGAGCAGAAACAGGATGCAGGCTTCGCGCAGCCAGCGGTTCTCGTTGTCGCTGATACCGTCGAGCATCGGCAGGCGGTCGCGCACCGCCTGCCATTGCTGCGCGTCTACCGGATAGCGCGCCAGGGTGCGCTTGCGCCGCCAGGCGCTGAAGGACCACATGGACGCTGTCAGTGTGCCTTCGCCGTGCGGCTCAGGCGGCCACGCAGCAGGCCAAGGACCATCGGCACCAGCGACAGGAAGATGATCGCGACCACCATCAGCGACAGGTGCTGCTTGATGAAAGGCACATTGCCAAAGAAGTAGCCGAGGGTGACCAGGCCACCGACCCACAGGATCGAACCGGCGACGCTGAAGCCCAGGAAGCGCGGGTAATGCATGTGGGCGATACCGGCGACGAACGGCGCGAAGGTGCGCAGGATCGGCAGGAAGCGCGCCAGGGTGACGGTCTTGCCGCCATGGCGCTCATAGAATTCGTGGGTGCGCTGCAGGTAATCGCGGCGGAAGATTTTCGAGTTGGGGTTGTTGAACAGCCGTTCGCCCGCCGTTCGCCCGATCACGTAATTGGTGCTGTCGCCCATGATTGCCGCAGCCATCAGCAGGCCCGCCAGCAGCACTGGGTCCATGCCGCCACCGGCAGCCACGGCGCCGGCGATGAACAGCAGCGAATCGCCCGGCAGGAAGGGCATTACGACAAGGCCGGTCTCGCAAAAAATCACGGTGAACAGGATGGCGTAGATCCAGGGGCCGTAGTTGGTGACCAGCAGATCGAGATAGGCATCGAGATGCAGGATGAGGTCCAGCGGGTTGAAATCCATGTACAGCACCTGTGTTCTTGACCCGCAGCTACTGGCACGCGGACCTGCGGGAGGGTAATTTTTCACACATGTCAGGAGAGGGCATTATACGGCTATGTAGGAATGATGCCCGGGGAGATTGTAGCGGGGGGTTACTGGGGCGTCAGTGCCGGCCTCTTCGCGGGGCAAGCCCGCTCCCACAGGTACTCTACTGCCCTCAAGAGCGGTGGTGTACCTGTGGGAGCGGGCTTGCCCCGCGAAGAGGCCGGTATCGATCAGTCCTGGCTGATCGGCAGGATGTAGTTCTCGAACTCGGTGTCCTTGCGAAACCCGATGGATTCATAGGTCTTGCGCGCCACCTCGTTGTCGGCGCTGGTCGATACCCGCATGCGCACCGCCTGGGTGTCCTTGGCCATCTTCCTGGCCTCACGCATCAGGTGGTCGGCCACCAGCATGCGCCGCGAATCTTCGGCCACGAAGATATCGTTGAGAATCCACACCCGTTTCAGCGACAACGACGAGAAGCTCGGGTATAGCTGGCAGAAGCCCAGCAGCTTGTCATCATCTTCATCGGGCAGGGCCAGATAAATGACCGATTCGCCGCGCTTGAGGCGCGTTTCCAGGAACTTGCGCGAGCTGTCCGGATACGGCAGCTGCCCATAGAACTCGCGGTAGCGGACGAACAGCGGGGTAATCAGGTCGAGGTGTTCCAGGGTTGCCTTGATGATGCGCATGTGCGGCCCTCAGAGTCCATTTGGGGAGACGGCGGAATGCCAGCAGCTTCGAAACTCATGCTGCCCAATGCCGGCCAGAAGCGCAATCCGCCTTCCGTGACATGTTGTTTACCCTTTGCCGAGCAGGAAGTTGCCTTTCTGATTGGGGGGTTTTTCACTGTCGAGGCTATGGACCTCTGCTTCATCCTTGAGGTTCACGCCTGACAACTGCCGGCGGCAGGCTTCGCGCATCAGGTATAGCAGGCGGTGCGCAGCCATGCCGTAACTGAGGCCCTCCAGGCGCACGTTGGAGATGCAGTTGCGGTAGGCGTCGGTCAGGCCGACCTTCGGCGCATAGGTGAAGTACAGGCCCAGGCTGTCAGGCGAGCTCAAGCCTGGCCGCTCGCCGATCAGCATCACGGTCATGCGTGCACCGAGCAATTGGCCCACTTCGTCGGCCACCGCCACGCGGCCTTGCTCCACCAGTATCACCGGTGCGCTGCTCCAGGCATCGGCGGCGGCCTGCTCTTCAAAACGTGCAAGGAACGGCAGGGTATGGCGGTGCACGGCCAGCGCCGAAAGGCCGTCCGCGACTACGATGGCCAGGTCGCACCCGCCTGGGTTGGCCTGGGCATGCTGGCGCAACCGCTCGGCCGATTCGTCATTCAGGCGCCGCCCCAGGTCGGGGCGTTGCAGGTATTGATGGCGGTCGCTGGCGGCGCTGTGCAGCACCAGGCTGTCGCGGCCACGGCCTTTGAGCTGCTCGGTCAGGGTCTGGTGGTCGAAACCCAGGTGCACGGCGTCACGCGCCTGGGCGTGGGCGAATTGGAAATCCAGCTGCGCCGCGGTCGGCAGGCTGGTGCCGCTGCGGCCCAGGGCGATGCGCGCGGGGGTCAGGTTGCGCAGGGCCAGCCAGGGATTGTCGGGGGTGGGAGTACGGTCTGCCATGGTCATCCTTATGCAAGCTGCGCCAACGCCTGGCGAAACGCCGGCGGCAGGTTGTCGCCAAAGCGCACGCGGCCATCGGCCTGGGTGAAGATGCCAGTGCGCTGCAGCCAGGCCTCGAACTCCGGCCCCGGCTTGAGGCCCAGGGTCTGGCGCGCGTACAGCGCGTCATGGAACGAGGTGGTCTGGTAGTTGAGCATGATGTCGTCGGAGCCGGGGATGCCCATGATGAAGTTGATCCCGGCCACGCCCAGCAGGGTCAGCAGGGTGTCCATGTCGTCCTGGTCGGCTTCGGCGTGGTTGGTGTAGCAGATGTCGCAGCCCATCGGCACGCCAAGCAGCTTGCCGCAGAAGTGGTCTTCGAGGCCGGCACGGATGATCTGCTTGCCGTTGTACAGGTACTCGGGGCCGATGAAGCCGACCACGGTGTTGACCAGAAACGGTTTGAAATGGCGCGCCACGGCGTAGGCGCGGGTTTCGCAGGTCTGCTGGTCGACGCCGTGGTGGGCATTGGCCGAAAGGGCGCTGCCCTGGCCGGTTTCGAAATACATCAGGTTTTGCCCCAGCGTGCCGCGCTTGAGCGACAGGCCTGCCTCGTAACCTTCCTGCAAGACGTTCAGGTTGATGCCAAAGCCGGCGTTGGCCGCCTCGGTGCCGGCGATCGACTGGAACACCAGGTCCAGCGGCACCCCCCGGTTGATCGCTTCGATCGAGGTGGTGACGTGGGTCAGCACACAGGCCTGGGTGGGGATGTCGTAGCGCTGGATGATGGCGTCGAGCATTTCCAGCAGGGCGCAGATCGAGGCAATGCTGTCGGTGGCCGGGTTGATGCCGATCATGGCGTCGCCGTTGCCGTACAGCAGGCCGTCGAGGATGCTGGCGGCGATCCCGGCCGGCTCGTCGGTGGGGTGGTTGGGCTGCAGGCGGGTCGACAGGCGCCCGCGCAGGCCCATGGTGCCGCGAAATTGCGTGACCACGCGGATCTTCTGCGCCACCAGCACCAGGTCTTGCACACGCATGATCTTCGACACGGCGGCGGCCATTTCTGGCGTCAGGCCAGGCGCCAGGGCGCGCAGGCTGTGCTCGTCGGCTGCGTCGCCGAGCAGCCAGTCACGCAGGCCGCCCACGGTCAGGTGGCTGACCGGGGAGAAGGCCTGGGCGTCGTGTGTATCGATGATCAGGCGGGTGACTTCGTCTTGCTCGTAGGGGATCAGCGCTTCAGTGAGAAAATGGCTGAGCGGGATATTGGCCAGGGCCATCTGTGCTGCTACCCGCTCACCGTCGTTGGCCGCGGCGACGCCCGCCAGGTAGTCGCCGGAACGTGCCGGGCTGGCCTTGGCCATCACGTCCTTGAGGCTGTCGAAGCGGTAGACCAGGTGGCCTACCGTGTGTACGAAACTTGCCATACAGAATCTCCAGAGCGCCGCAGCCCTTGGCTGCGGCGGGTGTCGGCGATCAGTGCAAGGCCTCTTCGGCCTTCTGGATCGCGGCGAATTCCTCTTCCGGTGTGCCCGCCACCAGGTGGTGGCGGCTGTAGAACGCAAAGTAGGCGATCAATACGGCATAGATCACGGCGGCGCCAATTACCACCCGTGGGTCGACCAGGAAGCCTGCGACCACCGCAATGCAGGCCAGCACCAGCGCCACGCCTGAAGTGAAGATGCCGCCAGGGGTGCGGTAGGGGCGTTCCATTTTTGGCCGACGGATGCGCAAGGTGATGTGCGCGGCCATCATCAGCACATAGGACAGCGTCGCGCCGAACACCGCGACCAGGATCAACAGGTCGCCCTGGCCGGTCAACGACAAGGCGAAGCCGATAATGCCGGGAATGATCAGGGCCAGCACCGGGGCCTTGCTCTTGTTGGTTTCGGAGAGTTTGCGCGGCAGGTAACCCGCGCGGGACAGCGCGAAGATCTGCCGTGAATAGGCATAGATGATCGAGAAGAAGCTGGCGATCAGGCCAGCCAACCCGACGAGGTTGACGAAGCTGCCCATCCAGGTAGAGCCGCCGTATGCCTTGGAAAGCGCCTCGACCAGTGGGTTGCCGGAGGCTTTCAGCGCTTCTGAGCCTGCACCACCTGGGCCAACCACCAGAATCAACAACGCGAAGGCCAGCAGCACCAGCATCGCGCCGATCAAGCCGCGCGGCAGGTCGCGTTTCGGGTTCTTGGTTTCTTCAGCGGCCAGCGGCACACCTTCGACGGCCAGGAAGAACCAGATCGCGTAGGGGATGGCCGCCCACACGCCGACGTAGCCGAAGGGCAGGAAGCTGCTGGCGCCGACTGCATCGGTCTGGGCGATGTCGAACAGGTTCGCTGCATCAAAATGGGGCACCATGCCCACCAGGAATACCGCCAGGGCGATGGCAGCCACGGCGGTGATGATGAACATCAGTTTCAGGGCTTCACCGACGCCGAAGATGTGGATGCCGATGAAGACGATGTAGAACGCCAGGTAGATCATCCAGCCGCCGATGCCGAACAGTGACTGGCAATAGGCGCCGATGAACACGGCGATGGCCGCCGGGGCGATGGCGTACTCGATGAGGATCGCCGTGCCGGTGAGAAACCCGCCCCAAGGCCCGAAGGCGCTGCGGGCGAAGCCGTAGCCGCCACCTGCGGTGGGGATCATCGAGGACAGCTCGGCCAGCGAGAAGCACATGCACAGGTACATGGTGGCCATCAGCAGGGTGGCGAGGAACATGCCGCCCCAGCCGCCCTGGGCCAGGCCGAAGTTCCAGCCGGCGTAGTCGCCGGAAATCACGTAGGCCACGCCCAAGCCCACCAGCAGCACCCAGCCGGCGGCGCCTTTTTTCAGTTCACGTTGCTGGAAATAGTCCGAGCCGACCTTTTCGAAGTCGACGGATGCACCTGCCGGCGTGCCGGCGGATTGATCGCTTGGCATAGATTCACCTGTTGTTTTTCTTGGTGGCCGGAGGGGTTCCGGGCCGATGGTGATAAGTACTGCAGAAAGCGAGCCAGAGCGGTTCGTGCACGCGAACCGCTCTGCTGACGGGCTTAGAAGAAGCCCAGCGGGTTGATGTCGTAGCTCACCAGCAGGTTCTTGGTCTGCTGGTAGTGGTCGAGCATCATCTTGTGGGTTTCACGCCCCACGCCGGACTTCTTGTAGCCACCGAACGCGGCATGCGCCGGGTACAGGTGGTAGCAGTTGGTCCACACGCGGCCGGCCTTGATGCCACGGCCCATGCGGTAGGCGCGGTTGATGTCGCGGGTCCACACGCCGGCGCCGAGGCCGAACTCGGTGTCGTTGGCGATGGCCAGGGCTTCGGCTTCGTCCTTGAAGGTGGTGACGCTGACCACCGGGCCGAAGATTTCTTCCTGGAACACGCGCATCTTGTTGTTGCCCTTGAGCAGGGTCGGCTGGATGTAGTAACCGGTGGCCAGCGAGCCTTCGAGCTTCTCGACCTTGCCGCCGGTCAGCAGCTCGGCACCTTCGTCCTGGGCGATCTGCAGGTACGAGAGAATCTTTTCGAACTGCTGCTGCGAGGCCTGGGCGCCGACCATGGTGTCGGTGTCGAGCGGGTCGCCGCGCTTGATCTGCAGCACCTTCTTCATCACCACTTCCATGAACTGCGGGTAGATCGACTCCTGCACCAGCGCCCGCGACGGGCAGGTGCACACTTCGCCCTGGTTGAAGAACGCCAGCACCATGCCTTCGGCGGCCTTCTCGATGAAGCTCGGCTCGGCCTGCATGATGTCTTCGAAGTACACGTTCGGCGACTTGCCGCCCAGCTCGACGGTGGATGGGATGATGTTCTCGGCGGCGCATTTCATGATGTGCGAGCCGACCGGGGTGGAGCCGGTGAAGGCGATCTTGGCGATGCGCTTGCTGGTGGCCAGCGCTTCACCGGCCTCGCGGCCATAGCCCTGCACCACGTTGAGCACGCCAGGTGGCAGCAGGTCGCCGATCAGCTCGACCAGCACGGTGATGCCCAGCGGCGTTTGCTCGGCCGGTTTGAGTACCACGCAGTTGCCGGCGGCCAGGGCCGGGGCGAGCTTCCAGGCGGCCATCAGGATCGGGAAGTTCCACGGGATGATCTGCCCGACCACACCCAGTGGCTCATGGATGTGGTAGGCCACGGTGCCTTCGTTGATTTCTGCGGCGCCGCCTTCCTGGGCGCGGATGCAGCCGGCGAAATAGCGGAAGTGGTCGACCGCCAGCGGAATGTCGGCGTTGAGGGTTTCACGGATTGGCTTGCCGTTGTCCCAGGTTTCGGTGATGGCCAGGACTTCGAGGTTCTGCTCGATACGGTCGGCGATCTTCAGCAGCACGTTGGAGCGGTCCTGCACGCAGGTGCGCCCCCAGGCGTCGGCGGCGGCGTGGGCGGCGTCGAGCGCCTTGTCGATGTCTTCGGCAGTGGAGCGGGGGAATTCTGCGATCAGCTTGCCATTCACCGGGGAGGTGTTTTCGAAATACTGCCCCTTGACCGGAGCTACGAACTCACCACCGATGAAGTTGCCGTAGCGGCTCTTGAAGGAAACCTTCGCGCCTTCGGTACCGGGATGTGCATAACGCATGGTGTGTCTCCTGGTTAATTGTGTTTGTTGAGGAGTTGAGAAGCGTAGAGCAAAGGTCGGGCCAGCGTCGGGGTGCCTAGTTGGATCAATGGGTTAGCTCACTTCTACAAAGAACGCTGAAGGCTTGCGTACCGTTGCCGGGACGCTTGGGGTGACACTTTGTACCGTTTGCGACACGCGCCATGGCGGTGCATTGCAAAGCGTGGGCGGGTGGAGGATGCTGGCTGAAGGCTTCATCTGCGGAGAACAACAACCCATGCAGAGCAACCACCTCAGCCGCCATGCCCAGCAGGTGCATACCGTGGCCCATGGCGAGGCCGGCAGCGACCCGTCCATCGCCCGCTCCTGGCTACGCTGCCTGGAGGACTACCACCTCGACCCTTCGATGCAGGCTGCACCTGTGGTGCTTGAGCATGGCCGGCTGCTGGAAAGCCGCGAGCGCCTGCGCCAGGTACTGCAGATCGCTGATACGGAAATGAACAGCCTGCATCAGCAGCTCAGCGGCGCTGGCCATGCGGTGCTGCTGACCGACGCCCGCGGCGTGATCCTTAATTGTGTGACTGCGCCCAGCGAGCGGCGCATCTTCGAGCGCGCCGGGCTGTGGTTGGGCGCGGACTGGAGCGAGGCCAGCGAGGGCACCAATGGCATTGGCACCTGCCTGGTCGAGCGCCAGGCCCTGACCATCCATCAGAACGAACATTTTCGCGGTCGCCATACCGGCCTGACTTGCTCGGCCAGCCCGGTGTTCGACCCGCATGGCGAGTTGCTGGGCGTGCTCGATGTGTCCTCGGCGCGGCCGGATGTTTCGCGCCAGAGCCAGTTCCACACCATGGCGCTGGTCAACCTCTCGGCCAAGATGATCGAGAGTTGCTATTTCCTGCGTCATTTCGAGCAGCAATGGCTGCTGCGCTTCCATCTTCAAGCCGAGTCGGTGGGGTTGTTCAGCGAAGGGCTGTTGGCGTTCGATGGCGAGGGTCGCATCTGTGCGGCCAACCAGAGCGCTCTCAACTTGCTGGGAACTATACGTGGCGGCGTGCTGGGCAAGCCGCTGGAGCGGTTTTTCGCCTGCAACCACGACGAACTGTTCAGCCGCGCCATGCCCAACGGCAGCCCCGCCTGGCCGCTGTACACCCGCGATGGCCGCCAGGTGTTCGCCAGCCTGCGGGGTCAGGCGAAGGCGCCTGTGTGGTCGGTGCCGGTCAGCCTGCCTCAGGCCCGGCGTGAAGAAGCGCCGGGCATCTGCCTGCTGGACCCGGCGCTGCAGAATGACTTCCGCCGAGCCGTACGGGTGTTCGAACGGGATGTGCCGCTGCTATTGAGTGGCGAAACCGGCTGCGGCAAAGAGGCCTTCGCCCAGGCCGTGCACCAGGCTAGCCAGCGCCGCGGCAAGCCGTTCGTGGCGGTCAACTGTGCGTCGATCCCGGAAAGCCTGATCGAGAGCGAGTTGTTCGGTTATCGCGGCGGCAGCTTTACCGGCGCGCGCAAGGAAGGTATGCGTGGCAAGCTGCTGCAGGCCGATGGCGGCACGCTGCTGGACGAGATCGGAGACATGCCGCTGGCGTTGCAGACCCGCCTGCTGCGGGTGCTGGAAGAACGTCAGGTGGTGCCGATCGGAGGTGATCCACAGGCGGTGGATGTGCGCATCGTCAGTGCGACCCACCGGGACTTGCTGGAACGAGTGGAGCAGGGGAGCTTCCGAGAAGATCTGTATTACCGGCTCAATGGTTTGGAAGTCGCCCTGCCGGCGGTGCGTGAGCGCAGTGACAAGGCTCAATTGCTGAATTTCCTGTTGCGCCAGGAGGCGCAGGGCCAAGTGATCGAAGTCGAGCCGAGGGCACGCCAAGCGTTGCTGGACTTCGCCTGGCCGGGCAATGTGCGGCAGATGCGTAATGTGCTGCGTACGCTGGTGGCGCTTTGTGAGCATGGCCATGTCACGTTTGCGGATCTGCCCGCAATTATCAGGGCTCATGGGGCCTCTGTGGGAGCGGGCTTGCCCCGCGAAGGCGTCCGATCAGCTAATCGAGGTGCTAATGCAGGCCCTTTCGCGGGGCAAGCCCGCCCCCACAAAGAAGCGCATGTATGCCTTGAGGAGGCGGAGCGCCAGGCGCTTATGTCTGTACTGGAGTCAAACCGCTGGCACCTCACCCGTGTCGCCGAGCACTTGGGCATCAGCCGCAATACCTTGTATCGAAAACTGCGCAAACACGGCATCGCCAGGGGTGCCTGAGCGAAACATCGGGTGCGATTTTTCGCGCCCTGGGCTACCCTGCCTCGATGTTTTGCGAGGTCTTCCATGCATATTCACATTCTCGGTATTTGCGGCACTTTCATGGGTTCGCTGGCCGTGCTGGCCAAGGAGCTCGGCCACCGCGTCACCGGCTCGGACGCCAACGTTTATCCGCCCATGAGCACCCAGCTTGAAGCCCAGGGCATCGAGCTGACCCAGGGCTACGACCCAGCCCAACTGGAGCCGGCGCCGGATCTGGTGGTGATCGGCAACGCCATGTCGCGGGGCAACCCGGCGGTGGAGTACGTGCTGAACAAGGGCTTGCCTTATGTGTCCGGCCCGCAGTGGCTGGCTGATCACGTGCTGCAGGGCCGCTGGGTGCTGGCCGTGGCCGGTACGCACGGCAAGACCACCACCAGCAGCATGCTCGCCTGGGTCTTGGAACATGCGGGCATGAGCCCGGGCTTCCTGATCGGGGGCGTGCCGCAGAATTTCTCGGTGTCGGCGCGTCTGGGTGATACGCCGTTCTTCGTGGTCGAAGCCGACGAATACGACAGCGCCTTCTTCGACAAACGTTCGAAGTTCGTGCACTACCACCCGCGCACCGCGATTCTCAATAACCTCGAGTTCGATCACGCAGACATCTTCCCGGATCTGGCGTCTATCGAACGGCAGTTCCATCATCTGGTGCGGACTATCCCGAGCGAAGGCCTGGTCATTCACCCGACCACCGAGCAGGCGTTGGAGCGCGTGATCGGCATGGGTTGCTGGACCCCGGTGCAAACCACAGGTGTGGGCGGCCAGTGGCAGGCGCGCCTGCTCAGCGCTGACGGTTCGCGGTTTGAAGTGCTGTTCGAGGGTGAGGCGCAAGGTGTCGTGGATTGGGCCCTGACCGGTCAACACAACGTCGCCAATGCCCTGGCCACCTTGGCCGCTGCCCGCCATGTCGGGGTGGTGCCAGCCATGGCGATCGAAGGCCTGAGCGCCTTCAAGAGCGTCAAGCGGCGCATGGAAAAGGTCGCCGAAGTCCAGGGTGTGACCATTTACGATGACTTCGCCCACCACCCGACCGCTATCGCCACCACCCTCGACGGCTTGCGCAAGCGCGTGGGCGAGGCGCCAGTGATTGCCATCATCGAGCCGCGCTCCAACTCCATGAAGCTGGGCGCACACCGGGATGGCCTGCCGGAGAGCGTCAATGATGCTGATCAGGTGATCTGGTATGCGCCAGCCAATCTGGGCTGGGACCTTGCAGCCACTGCGGCGCAGTGCAAGGTGCCGAGCGTGGTAGCAGACAGCCTCGAAGCGATCATCGACCGGGTCAAGGGCCAGGCGCGTCCGGGCACCCACGTGGTGATCATGAGCAACGGCGGCTTCGGCGGCCTGCACGGCAAGTTGGCCGAGGCCCTGAAGTGAGCGGGCCGGAACGCATCACCCTGGCGATGACCGGCGCCTCTGGCGCGCAATATGGCCTGCGCCTGCTCGATTGCCTGGTGCGCGAAGATCGCGAGGTGCATTTTCTCATCTCCAAGGCCGCGCAGCTGGTGATGTCGACCGAAACCGACGTGGTGCTGCCGGCCAAACCCCAGGCGATGCAGGCGTTTCTGACCGAATACACCGGGGCTGCCGATGGGCAGATCCGCGTATACGGCAAGGAAGACTGGATGTCGCCGGTGGCTTCTGGCTCCGGCGCCTCGGCGGCCATGGTGGTTGTGCCCTGTTCCACGGGCACGCTGTCGGCCATCGCCACCGGTGCCTGCAACAACCTGATCGAGCGTGCGGCCGACGTGACCCTCAAGGAGCGTCGCCAGTTGATCCTGGTGCCGCGCGAGGCGCCGTTGTCGACCATTCACCTGGAAAACATGCTCAAGCTGTCACAGATGGGCGCAGTGATCCTGCCGGCGGCGCCAGGTTTCTATCATCAGCCGCAGACCATCGACGACCTGGTCGATTTCGTCGTGGCGCGCATTCTCAATCTGCTGAACATTCCGCAGGACATGCTGCCACGTTGGGGCGAGCATCATCTTGGGGCGGATGATTGAAACGTACCTTGGTTGGCGTGCTGGCGGTGCTGGCGCTCAGTGGCTGTGCCACGGTGCGCACGCTGGATGCCAACAAGCCGGGTGCGCCGGTGGTGTATGCCGGGACCCGGCTGGATTTGTATGTGATCAATGGCGGGTGCTGCCCCAAGGACCGGTTTGGTGCTGAGGCGCCGGCTTATCCGAGGTTGGATCTGCCGGGGAGCATGCTGCTGGATACCTTGTTCTTGCCGCTGTCGTTGCTGACAGCGGCAGGGGTTGGTTTTCAGGCTACGGGCGGCCTTTAGAGCCTCTTCGCGGGGCAGGCCCGGTCCCACAGGATCTCCACATTCTCTGAAACTGTGGTGATCTTGTGGGAGCGGGCTTGCCCCGCGAAAGGGCCATCACTTCTTGCCTAATTTTCTCAGTTCATCGGATTCGACCACCCGAATTCCATCCTCTTCCTCCAGCGCCAGCCGCCACAGCGCTCGCGCCAGGGTGCAGGCCTCGATCCCGCGATACTTGCCAGGCATCAACCGGGCAAACGGCGACGCCAGCCGCTCGCCCAGGCGCGGCGCAATGCGCTCACCCAGCAGCAGGGAGGGCCGGACGATGGTCAGCTGCGGCCAGTCCTGCGCCTTCAGCGCTTCTTCCATTTCACCCTTGACCCGATTGTAGAAGATCGACGACTTGGGGTCGGCGCCGATGGCACTGACCACCAACAGATGGCGCGCCCCCATTTCCCGCGCGCGCTTGCTGAAGGCCACCACCATGTCCAGGTCGACGGCGCGAAATGCCTGTTCGGACCCGGCCTGCTTGAGGGTGGTGCCGAGGCAGCAGTAGGCGATATCGACCCGCCCGGCCAGTTGCGGCAGAAACACCGCAGGGTCGCCGACCGGGTTTTCCAGGTGCGGGTGTTCGGCCAGCGGCCGACGGGTCGGCGCCAGCACGCGGCTGATGGTGGGCTCGTTAAGCAGGCGGTCCAGCAGGTGTTCACCCGTCAGGCCAGTGGCTCCGGCAAGCAGGACATGCTGAGGCGTCAAGTACATGATGTCTCTCCTGTGTTACACACAAGCTTAGTGGCTGGCGGATGTTTTTTCCTGCTCCCCCGCAGTCGCCTGTGCGGCATTACGTAAGGCTTCCTCGGCCTGCTGCTGGCGCAGCTGCTTCCAGTGTGCCAGTACTGCGGGCGGCGCCCAGATCTGTGGCTCGGAGGCTTCGAAACCTTCTCTTCCTTCCCGTTCGGCAACGCTGGTGCGCGCCAGTTCAAACGCCTGTTTCAAGTCGTCGGTCTGGTTCAGCGCCTGGGCGAACAGGGCATCGCCGAAGTAGGTGAAATCAGCTTCTTCAGAACAGCCGAAGGACACCCGGTCGGCGCGCGCGGCGGTGATGATCACGCTGCGATCATCTTTCAACGGGGCTATATAGCCACCGGAATAGCAGGCGGAGATGACAATCACCTTGTCGCGGTTCTTCAGCGGCGCCAGGGCGCTGGCGAGTTCGTCGGCGGACAGGTCGGCCAGCTGCAGGCGCGGCTGATCGAACACCAGTTGGTGGTCCTGGCTGCCGTGGCTGGTCAGGTAGATGAACACCAGGTCTTCCGGGCCGCTGCGTTCAGCCAGGGTGCGGGCGGCGCGAGTGAGGCTTTCGCGGGTGGCCATGGGCCGGGTGGCCATCTGGTCGCGGTGGTTGACCAGGGTCACCTGGCCGCGCGCGCCGAAGCGTACTTTGAGCAGGTTACTGACATAGTCGGCTTCACGCAGGAATACGCTCTGCTGGCCGTCACCGGCCACTACCAGGCTATACAGTTGGATCGGCGGCGCGGAGTGGGGCACGCGCGCCAGGGCGTCGTCCAGCAGCTTGCCCTGGTTGAGCAGGGCAAGGTCCAGTGGGTCGGGGAGCAATCTGCCCTTGTGGTCGCGCACGCGCACACCATTGACCCAGTAACCGCTTTCGACCTTGCCGCTGGCCAGGGTCAGCTTGCCCTGGCCCTGGTAGGCGTCGTTTGCAAAACCACCGACGTACTTGCTGCCATCGGGCAGTTGCAGGCTGCCCTGGCCGGCCAGACGCCAGTCGATGAAGCTGCCCTTGTAATGGCTGCCGTCGCTACCCAGCAGCTCGCCTTCGCCGACCAGCGAACCGTCCTTGAATTCGCCAATCCACACATCGCCATCGGCGTTCTCGTAGCGGCCTCGGCCCTCCAGACGATTGTCCTTGAACTCGCCGATGTACTGCTCGCCATCGACGCTGTCATAAGTGCCGCTGCCCTGCAGCAGGCCATCGACGAAGCGGCCGCTGAACTGATTGCCGCTTGCATCGCTGCGCACGCCGGCACCGTTGGGCTTGCCCTTGGCGAACAGACCCTGGTAGCGGCTGCCATCGGCCAGTTCGAGCTCGCCCGCGCCTTCGTACTGGTCGTCCTTGAACTGGCCACGGTAGGTCTGGTCGGCCTGCTTGAGCGTGCCTTCGCCGTCGCGTCGGCCGTGGCTGAAGGTGCCAGCATAGTGGCTGCCGGGGGTGCTCAGGTCGCCCAGGCCCTGGAACAGGCCGGCGGCGAACTGGCCGCGATAGACTTCGCCATTGCTGCCGTGCCATTCGCCCTGGCCATGCCACTGGCCATCCTTGAAACCGCCGGCATACCAGCTGCCATTGGGGTAGTCGATGCGCCCCTCGCCCTGCAGCAGGCCATCGATCACCTGGCCCCGGTAGCGGCCGCCATCGGGCAGGCGCGCGTCCGGAGGCGACAGCGCTTCGCCATCGCCACAGGCGGCGAGCATCAGGGTCAGGGCGAGGGGCAGCAGAGCACGCATGGCGGAATCCGGGCAAAAGGTCTGCCGAGTATGCCGCAGAATGGGGCGGATGAGACAGCCATGGCAAGGGGCCGCGCGGCGGCCCCGAACCGGGTCAGACGAAGCAGAGCGAAAGCGGCTCGGCGATGTAGGCCGGTTTCTCTTCGCCTTCGATTTCCAGGGTCACCGTGGCTTTGAGCAACCATTGCCCAGGCTTCTTCTCGGTCACTTCGCCCAGGTCAACCTTCAGTCGCACCTTGCTGTCGACTTTCACCGGCTGAATGAAGCGCACGCTGTCCAGCCCGTAGTTGACCACCATCTTCAGGCCTTGTGGCAGGACCAGAATGTCCTCCATCAGCTTGGGGATCAGCGACAGGGTGAGGAAACCGTGGGCGATGGTGCTGCCGAAGGGCGTTTTCGCCGCCTTTTCCGGGTCGACATGAATGAACTGAAAATCGCCGGTGGCTTCGGCGAACAGGTTGATGCGTTGCTGATCGATCTTCAGCCAGTCGGAACGTCCCAGTTCCTTTCCAACGTACTGCGCAAGCTCGGTAACCGGTACATAGGGCATCGCGACTCTCCAAGTTGTCATTTGGTACGAAGGTGCAAGATCAGCACGGCGCATCGCTGCAGTCAAGTTGCCAGTATTCGGGCGAATACCCGCTTATAGCTTGAGGCGTGCTTATAATGGCCAGCATGCCCGAAGGAGATCCTTATGCTGTTGCGTGGTTTGACCTGGCTGGTGTTGTTTCAGCTGCTGGGTACGGCGATCAATCATTTGTTCGTGCCGATACTGCCGGGGCCGATCATCGGCCTGTTGCTGTTGCTGTTCTTCCTCATGGCACGGGGTGAGGTCGGCAAGCCGCTGAACGAGGCGTCCAGCAGCCTGCTGCGTTACCTGCCATTGCTGCTGGTGCCACCGGCGGTGGGGGTGATGGTGTATGCCAAGGATATCGCCGCTGACTTCTGGGCCATCGCCGGAGCCTTGCTGATTTCCTGCCTGCTTACCCTGGTGTTCGTCGGCGTGCTGATGCAGAAACTCATGCAGCGCCAGGGCAAGCGTGAGGAGCAGTCATGATGTTCGATTGGCAAGGCGCACTGGATGCCGTCGTCCACCACCCGCTGTTCGGCATCGGTATCACCCTGGGCGCTTACCAGGTGGTGCTGGCCGCCTACGAGAAGACCCGCTGGATTTTCCTGCAACCGGTGCTGGTGTCGATGTTGCTGGTGATCGGCGTGCTGCTGCTGGGCGGCATCGACTATCGCGAGTACCGCAAGAGCACCGAGATCATGAACATTCTCCTCGGCCCGGCCACGGTAGCCCTGGCCGTGCCGCTTTATCTCAACCTGCGGCGGATCCGTCAGCTGTTCTGGCCGACATTTACTACGCTGGTAATCGGGGGCCTGTTCGCCACGCTCTGTTGCCTGCTGCTAGGCTGGTGGTTCGGCGCCGAGCACATGATCCTGATGACCATGGCGCCCAAGTCGGTGACTTCGCCGATTGCCATGCTGGTTGCCGAGCAGATTGGCGGTGTGGCGGCGCTGGCGGCGGTGTTCGTGCTGATTACCGGGGTGATCGGTGCGATCTTCGGCCCGGCGCTGTTGAGCCGGTGTGGAGTCTACAGCCCCGAGGCGCGCGGCATGTCGTTGGGGGTGACGGCGCATGCGGTGGGCACGTCGGTGGCCCTGCAGGAAAGTGACGAGTGCGGCGCGTTTGCCGCGTTGGCGATGAGCTTGATGGGCGTAGCGACGGCGGTGTTCCTGCCGTTGGCAGTCAGTCTGGTGGCTTGAGGAATTGTGATGACGCTACCGTTGTTTCCGCTCAATACCGTGCTGTTTCCCGGGTGCCTGCTGGATTTGCAGATCTTCGAGGCGCGCTACCTGGACATGATCGGCCGCTGCATGAAGCAGGGTACCGGTTTTGGTGTGGTGTGCATCGTCGAAGGCGAGCAGGTCGGCAAGGCGCCGCCGGTGGTCGCTTCTATCGGCTGCGAGGCGCTGATCCGCGACTTTGTCCAGCAGGACAACGGCCTGCTGGGGATCCGCGTTGAAGGGGTGCGACGCTTCGAGGTGAGCCAGACCGAGGTGCAGAAGGACCAGCTGCTGCTGGGTGAAGTTGAGTGGTTGGCGGAGCTGGCGGACAGCCCGCTGACCGACCAGGATGATGACCTGCTGGCGCTGTTGGTGGCGTTGGGCGAGCACCCGATGGTCGAGGCGCTGGACATGCCGCGCGACGTCGATGGGCGCCAGGCGCTGGCCAACCAGCTGGCTTACCTGCTGCCGTTCATGGAGGAGGACAAGCTGGACCTGCTGGCGATCGACTCGCCGTCGGAGCGGTTGGCAGAGATCCAGAAGCTGCTTGAGCGGATTCAGGGTGAGTTGTTTGCCTGATGGATAGTTGTAGTTTTTACCGGCCTCTTCGCGGGGCAAGCCCGCTCCCACAGTGCTAGGTCTGTGGGAGCGGGCTTGCCCCGCGAAGAGGCCGATACTGACACCCCTCAATACTGGTAGCGCAACAACGCCTGCGGCAACGCATGCATGGCAAAAAACGCCAACAACGCGACACACGCCGGCAACACCAGCCACCAAACCCGCAACGGCAATGCATTGAGCGGCTGGCGATGCTGCACCAGGGTCAGGCTCAGCGCACACACGCAGCAAGCCAGCAATGCGCCCGCCAGAATATCAGTCGGCCAGTGCGCCCCCAGGTAAACCCGCGACAAGGCAATCGACAGCGCCGGAATGCAGCCCAGCAGAATCCAGGTCAGGCGCATCCGCGGTGGCATCCCGCGCCCGGCCAGTACCGCCATCACCAGAAAGAACGCAAACGACGCCGAGCTGTGCCCACTGGGCATGCTGTAGGTGGTCAGCGGGTCACTCAGCACTTCCGGTCGCGCCCGGGCGAACAGCCACTTCAGCGAACCATTGGCGATGGCCGTGCCCATCAGCGCGCCCCCTGCAAACAGTGCATGCCGCCATTGGCGCGCAAGCAGCAGCAGGCCGGTGAGCAATCCGCCCAGGAACAACTGAGTGCGGAAGTCACCCAGGCGCGTCACCACCACCACGATACCGTCGACGGCCTGGCTGCGATGCTCCTGCACCAGGGTCATCACGCCCTGGTCGAACTCGTGCAGATAGGGCCAGCCGAGAAATACACCTGCTAGGGCCAGGAAGCTCAAGCCGGCGATCAATCGCGTGCCATGGCGCTGGTCACGGATGCTGCTGTTCAGGCTCAAGCCAATCAGCACCGCCAGAGTACCGGCGATGATGCCCGCGTCCAGCCAGAACCCTTCCGGCAGCGGCAGGCGCATGGCCGCGCCAGTGGCCCAGCCTGGCAGCAGGTAGGCGACCGACCAGCCGGCACCCGCCACCAGGCTGACGGCGATGAAACGCGGCAGCGGCATGTCGAACATGCCCGCGACCATCGGCAGCATTGGCCGCAACGGGCCGATGAAACGGCCCACCAGCAGGCTGGCAATGCCATAACGCTGGAAGTAGGTTTCGGCGCTGCCGATCCATTCCGGGTGGTGGCGCAGTAGCGGCAACCGGCGGATGTTCTGGTGAAAGTACTTGCCTATCGTGTACGACAGGGCATCGCCGAGCAGGCCGCCGAGAAAGCCCAGCAACAAGGTTTCGCCCAGCGTGAAGGCGCCGCTGCCAGCCAGTACCGCCACGGCGAACAACAGCACGGTACCCGGCACGATGATGCCGGCGATGGCCAGGCACTCGATGCAGGCCACCAGGAAAATTGCCACGCCAAGCCACTGCGGGTTGGCGCTGAGCCAGCCGGTCAGGCTGTCGAGCCATTGGCCCATGTTTCAGCTTCCTTGTTCGATGATTGAGAAGTCTTGCCCTTCGACTTGGCCCCGACGCAGCGGGTTCCGGGTGCAAAAGCGGGCATATTCGGCGTCGACGAAGCGGTAGGGCAGGTGCTCGTCGCGGCCATGGGGGATGCCCAGGCGGGCGGCCTGGATAATCCGTGGCACGGCTATACCGCAATCCTCGACATACAAGCGCTCGGGGTCGAAACGCTGCGCATCCCAGTGTGGCACCTTGAGGCCCAGGGCACGGCACAGCAGGGTCTGGCCGGCGCACAGGCGTTCGGCAGGGCGCAGGTTGCCACTGGCATCGGGATTGTTCAGTTGCATCTGCGCCAGGCTGTTGGCGTCGGAGAGGGCGTCCACCCAGGGGTAGGCGGATTTTATCAACACGGCGTTACCCGGCCCGTGAGCGCTGAAGTTCAGCGAATCGCCACCGCGGGCGTAATACATGTAGATGTGCCCGCCATCGAGAAACAACGCCTTGCGTTTCTCCGTGTAGCCGAGCGAGGCATGGCTGCCCTTGTCGGCCAGGTAATAGGCCTCGGTCTCGATGATGCGTGCGGCCAGCCACAGGTCGCCATGACGATGACGGATGATCTTGCCCAGCAGTGCCTTGGCCAGGGTCTGGGCATCACGGTCGAAAAAGCTGTCGGGCAGGGCGCGGGCCGGGCAAAGGGCAGTGTCTGGCATGCTGAGGGTTCGTCGTGGTCAAGGCGCGGATGATAGCAATGAATGGCTTAAGCGAGGCTGAACCAAGCGATTTCGATAAGCGCGGTTACATCTTTCCTACAGATCCAGTCGACCAATTTCAACCATCCGCCAGCCACCGCTGGGCGTATACCTGCGCGACAGTTATAATCAGCCGATTTCCCCTTCGCCAAGACACCGAACCCATGACTGAGTCCGTTCTTGACTACATGACCCGCTTGGGTCGCGCCGCTCGCCAGGCATCCCGGGTGATCGCTCGCGCCAGCACCGCGCAGAAGAACCGCGCCCTGCAGGCTGCCGCCAATGCCCTGGACGCCGCGCGCGCCGAGCTTGCCGCAGCCAACGAACTGGACCTGGCCGCCGGCCGCGCCAATGGCCTTGAGCCAGCACTGCTCGACCGCCTGGCGCTGACCCCGGCGCGCATCGACGGCATGGTCACCGGCCTGCGCCAGGTGGCCAGCCTGCCGGACCCGGTCGGTGCCATCCGCGACATGAGCTATCGCCCATCGGGCATTCAGGTGGGCAAGATGCGCGTGCCGCTGGGGGTGATCGGGATCATCTACGAATCGCGCCCGAACGTGACCATCGATGCCGCCAGCCTGTGCCTGAAATCGGGCAACGCCACCATCCTGCGTGGCGGTTCCGAGGCGATTCACTCCAACCGCGCCATTGCCGCCTGCATCCAGCGTGGCCTGGCCGAAGCCGGCCTGCCGGCAGCGGTGGTGCAAGTGGTCGAGACCACCGACCGTGAAGCGGTCGGCGCGCTGATCAGCATGCCCGAATTCGTCGACGTCATCGTCCCACGCGGTGGCCGTGGCCTGATCGAACGCATCAGCCGCGATGCCCGCGTGCCGGTAATCAAGCACCTGGACGGTATCTGCCATGTCTATGTGGCTGAACACGCCGACCTGGACAAGGCCTGGCGCGTTGCCTTCAACGCCAAGACCTACCGTTACGGCATCTGCGGCGCCATGGAAACCCTGCTGGTGGATCAGCGCGTGGCCGAAGGCTTCTTGCCGGAAATGGCCCGCCGCTTCCAGGAGAAGGGCGTCGAGCTGCGCGGTTGCGAGCGCACCCGAGCCCTGATCGATGCCAAACCGGCCAGCGAAGACGACTGGCACACCGAGTACCTCGACGCCATCCTGTCGATTCGTGTGGTCGACGGCCTGGACCAGGCCATCGAGCACATCAACCACTATGGCTCGCACCACACCGATTCGATCATCACCGAACACCAGGGCCAGGCTCGCCAGTTCATGGCTGAAGTCGATTCGGCGTCGGTGATGCTCAACACCCCGACCTGCTTCGCCGACGGTTTCGAATATGGCCTGGGTGCGGAAATCGGCATTTCCACCGACAAACTGCACGCCCGCGGCCCGGTCGGCCTGGAAGGCCTTACCTGCGAGAAATACGTGGTGATCGGCGACGGCCAACTGCGCGGCCAGGAGTCCTGCTGAGTTGAGCAAGGCCCAGGCAGTCCGGCGCATCGGCATTCTTGGCGGTACCTTCGACCCCGTGCACATCGGCCACCTGCGCAGCGCGCTGGAAGTGGCCGAGTTCATGGCGCTCGATGAGCTGCGCCTGTTGCCCAATGCCCGGCCGCCGCACCGCGACACCCCGCAAGTAGCGGCGCAAGATCGCCTGGCGATGGTGCGCGAGGCCGTGCAAGGCGTCGAACGCCTGAGCGTGGATGCCCGCGAACTGGAGCGCGACAAGCCGTCCTACACCCTCGACACGCTGGAATCGATCCGCGCCGAACTGGCTGCCAACGACCAGCTGTTCCTG
This sequence comes from Pseudomonas sp. NPDC089752, assembly GCF_044748725.1. NCBI lineage: Bacteria > Pseudomonadati > Pseudomonadota > Gammaproteobacteria > Pseudomonadales > Pseudomonadaceae > Pseudomonas > Pseudomonas sp. NPDC089752. The sequence goes on along the minus strand of NZ_JBIVGP010000005.1, from coordinate 290,971 downwards.
GTGCTGGGCTGGGACGCCTTCTGCGGCCTGCCCAGCTGGCACCGCTGGGAAGAACTGCTGCAACACTGTCACATCCTGGTGCTGCAACGCCCGGATGCCGACGTTGAACCCCCTGACGAGCTGCGCAACCTGCTGGCTGCGCGCTCCGAGAGCGATCCCACCGCCATGTCCGGCCCGGCGGGAAACATTTCGTTCGTCTGGCAGACGCCGCTTGCGGTGTCGGCTACACAGATCCGACAGCTGCTGGCCAGCGGCAAGTCGGTGAGGTTCCTGGTGCCGGACGCCGTACTGGCCTACATCGAGGCGCACGAGCTGTATCGTGTGCCTAACTGAAGGTGCCCAGCGGGCACCTCATTCAACGAGTTGAACGAGTTTTCATATGAGCAAGCAAATCAAAGATATCAAAGGCGAAGACCTGGTCAAACTGACCGTCAGCGCGCTGGAAGACGTCAAGGCCCAGGACATCCAGATCATCGACGTGCGCGAAAAGCACAGCCTGACCGACTACATGATCATTGCCACCGGTACCTCCAACCGCCAGATCAACGCGATGCTGGAAAAGGTCCGTGAAGCGGTCAAGAAAGAAGGCGCACAGCCGCTGGGCGAAGAAGGCAAGGGCGACAGCGACTGGGTGCTGCTGGACCTGAACGACGTCATCGTCCACATGATGACCGCCGCGGCCCGTCAGTTCTACGACCTGGAGCGCCTGTGGCTGGGTGCCGAGCAAAGCCGCGCCGCCGATGCCAAGCACCACAGCCCGGAAAACGCCAGCGACTACTTCACCGACAAGCTCAAAGACCGGGAATAAGGAAGCGTCGTGCGTCTGCGCCTGATCGCGGTCGGCTCGCGCATGCCCAAGTGGGTCGAGGAAGGCTGGCATGAATATGCCAAGCGCCTGCCCCAGGAGCTGTCGCTCGAGCTGGTGGAAATCCCGCTGAACACCCGTGGCAAGAATGCCGACGTCGCTCGCCTGATTCGTCAGGAGGGCGAGGCCATGCTGAGCAAGGTTCAGCCTGGTGAACGCATTGTCACGCTTGAGGTCCATGGCAAGCCCTGGAGCACCGAGCAGCTGGCGACCGAACTGGACCGCTGGCGCCTGGATTCGCGCACGGTGAATTTGATGGTGGGCGGCCCGGAAGGGCTGGCGCCTGAGGTCTGTGCGCGCGCCGAGCAACGCTGGTCGCTGTCGCCGCTGACCTTGCCGCACCCGTTGGTAAGGATACTCATCGGCGAGCAGATCTACCGCGCCTGGACCGTGTTGTCCGGGCACCCTTACCACAAATGAGCCTGTAAGCAGTCCGATGTCGCAGCCGATCCGTCTCAAGGACCACGAGAAAGACGCCCGCCTGGTGCGTAACCGCGTCGTGTTCGGCGCGGTGGCGATCATGCTGCTTATCTGCGTGCTGATCGCGCGGCTGTACTACTTGCAGATCGTCCAGTACGACTACCACTCGACGCTGTCGGAGAACAACCGGGTGCATGTGCAGCCGATTCCGCCGACGCGCGGGCTGATCTTCGACCGAAACGGGGTGATCATCGCCGATAACCGGCCTAGTTTCAGCCTGTCCATGACCCGCGAACGTGCGGGTAACTGGCAGGAAGTGCTGGACACCATCGTCGAAGTGCTGGGCCTGACGGCGGACGATCGGGCAATCTTCGAAAAGCGCATGCGTCAGGGGCGCCGGCCGTTCGAGCCGGTGCCGATCCTGTTCGAGCTCAACGAAGAGCAGATCGCCCGCGTGGCGGTCAACCAGTTCCGCCTGCCTGGGGTTGAAGTGGTCGCCCAGCTGGTCCGGCATTACCCGCAGGGGGCGCATTTCGCCCACTCTGTCGGCTATGTCGGGCGGATCAACGAGAAAGAGCTGAAAAGCCTGGACCCGGTGAACTACAGCGGCACTCACCACATTGGCAAGACCGGTATCGAGCGCTTCTACGAAGACGAACTGCACGGCCAGGTCGGTTACGAGGAAGTCGAGACCAACGCCCGTGGCCGAGTGCTGCGCGTGCTCAAGCGCACCGACCCCAAGCCCGGCAAGGACATCGTGCTGAGCCTCGACATCAAGCTTCAGGAAGCCGCCGAGGCCGCCCTGGCCGGGCGACGGGGAGCTGTGGTGGCGCTCGATCCTCGTACCGGCGAGGTGCTGGCGATGGTCAGCCAGCCGAGCTTCGACCCTAACCTCTTCGTCACCGGCATCAGCTTCAAGGCATACGCCGAGCTACGCGATTCGATCGACCGCCCGCTGTTCAACCGAGTGCTGCGTGGGTTGTACCCGCCGGGCTCGACCATCAAACCCGCCGTGGCCATCGCCGGCCTGGACAGCGGCGTGGTCAACGCCGGCAGCCGGGTGTTCGACCCCGGCTACTACCAGCTGCCCAATTACGATCACAAGTACCGTAACTGGAACCGCAGCGGTGATGGCTGGGTCGACCTGGACACCGCGATCATGCGTTCCAATGACACCTATTTCTACGACCTTGCCCACAAGATGGGCATCGATCGGCTGTCCAGCTACATGAACAAGTTCGGCATTGGCCAAAAGGTTGCCCTCGACATGTTCGAGGAGTCGGCCGGGCTGATGCCGTCGCGCGAATGGAAGCGCGCCACCCGCCGCCAGGCCTGGTTCCCCGGTGAAACGCTGATTCTCGGCATCGGCCAGGGTTACATGCAGGCCACGCCGTTGCAGTTGGCCCAGGCCACTGCGCTGATCGCCAACAAGGGCGTGTGGAACCGCCCGCACCTGGCCAAGACCATCGAAGGCCAGCCGCCGGTAGACCCCAACCCCATGGAAAACATCATCCTGCGCGACAAGTCCGACTGGGCCAAGGTCACCCACGGCATGGAGCAGGTCATGCACGGCGCTCGCGGGACGGCGCGCAAGGCCGCGCTTGGCGCGCAATACCGTATCGCCGGCAAGAGCGGTACCGCCCAGGTTGTAGCGATCAAGCAAGGCGAGAAATACGACCGCAACAAACTTCAGGAGCGCCACCGCGACCACGCGCTGTTCGTCGCCTTTGCCCCGGCTGACGATCCGAAGATCGTCGTCTCGGTGATGGTCGAGAACGGCGAGTCCGGCTCTGGCGTCGCCGCGCCCGTGGTGCGGCAGATCATGGACGCCTGGCTGCTCGACGACAGCGGCCGGCTCAAACCTGAGTTCGCTCCTGCCACCGTCGCCCAGGAAACGGCCCCGTGATGAACAATTTCGATCGCATGCTCTCCAGCGAGGACGTGATGCGTCGACGCGCCAGCTTTCTGCAGCGCATCCACATCGACGGCCCCTTGCTGGTCATTCTGCTGACCCTCGCGGCCGGCAGCCTGTTCGTACTCTATTCGGCCAGCGGCAAGAACTGGGACCTGCTGCTCAAGCAGGCCACCTCGTTCGGCATCGGCCTGGTATCGATGTTCGTCATCGCCCAGCTCGAACCGCGCTTCATGGCCCGCTGGGTGCCGCTGGCCTACCTGACCGGGGTGTTGCTGCTGGTGGTGGTGGACGTCATGGGCCACAACGCCATGGGTGCCACGCGCTGGATCAACATCCCGGGGGTAATCCGCTTCCAGCCCTCGGAATTCATGAAGATCATCATGCCGGCGACCATCGCCTGGTACCTGTCCAAGCGCACCTTGCCGCCGCAGCTCAAGCACGTGGCGATCAGCCTGGTGCTGATCGGCGTGCCGTTCATCCTCATCGTCCGCCAGCCGGACCTGGGGACGGCGTTGCTGATCCTGGCCTCCGGCGCCTTCGTGCTGTTCATGGGCGGGCTGCGCTGGCGCTGGATTCTCAGCGTGCTGACGGCGGCGGTGCCGGTGGCGGTGGCGATGTGGTTCTTCGTCATGCACGACTACCAGAAGCAGCGCGTGCTGACCTTCCTCGACCCGGAAAGCGACCCGCTGGGCACCGGCTGGAACATCATCCAGTCCAAGGCGGCGATCGGCTCCGGCGGGGTATTTGGCAAGGGCTGGCTGCTGGGCACCCAGTCGCACCTGGACTTCCTCCCGGAAAGTCACACCGACTTCATCATCGCCGTACTTGGCGAGGAATTCGGCCTGGTCGGCATCTGCCTGCTGCTGATCGTCTACCTGCTGCTGATCGGCCGAGGCCTGATGATCACAGCGCAGGCGCAGACCCTGTTCGGGAAGCTGCTGGCGGGCAGCCTGACCATGACATTCTTTGTATATGTGTTCGTCAATATCGGTATGGTCAGTGGCCTTCTGCCCGTTGTGGGCGTGCCGCTGCCCTTCATTAGTTATGGCGGAACTTCGTTGGTGACGCTGCTGTCAGCGTTTGGCGTTTTGATGTCGATCCACACGCACCGCAAATGGATCGCACAGGTTTGAATAAGGTGAAGAATTTCATGCAAGCAGTGCGTAACTGGGCTGCCCGTTGTGCGCCGTGGATCGGTGCGGTGAGCCTGTTCGGCGCTGCCACGCAGGCACACGCCGGGGATTACGACAGCTCGCCCCAGGTGGCCGAGTTCGTCGGCCAGATGAGTCGCGACTACGGCTTTGCCAGCGAACAGCTGATGGGCGTGTTCCGTGAGGTGCAGCGCAAGCAGTCGATTCTCGACGCCATTTCGCGGCCGGCCGAGCGGGTCAAGCCGTGGAAGGATTACCGGCCGATGTTCATCACCGACGCGCGCATCGCCCGTGGTGTGGACTTCTGGCGCCAGCACGAAGCGGTACTGGCCCGTGCCGAGCAGCAATACGGCGTGCCCGCGCAATACATCGTGTCGATCATTGGCGTGGAAACTTTCTTTGGCCGCAACACCGGCAACTACCGGGTGATCGATGCGCTGTCGACCCTGGGCTTCGATTACCCGCCGCGCGCCGAATTCTTCCGCAAGGAGCTGCGCGAATACCTGTTGCTGGCGCGTGACGAACAACTCGACCCGCTGACCCTCAAGGGTTCCTACGCCGGTGCCATGGGGCTGCCACAGTTCATGCCGAGCAGTTTCCGCCATTACGCGGTGGACTTCGACGGCGACGGCCACATCAATATCTGGAACAACCCGGACGATGCCATCGGCAGCGTCGCCAGTTACTTCCAGCGCCATGGCTGGGTGGCAGGCGAGGGCGTGGTCAGCCGCGCCCAGGTTGCCGGGGCACGGGCCGATGAGGGCCTGACCAGCGGTATCGAGCCGGTCAAAACCGTCGGGGAGTTGCGAGCGCTGGGCTGGTCGGGCCATGATGCGCTGCGCGATGATCTGCCGGTTACCGCCTTCCGCCTTGAAGGCGAGAACGGCCCCGAATACTGGATGGGCCTGAAGAACTTCTACGCGATCACTCGCTACAACCGCAGTGTGATGTATGCCATGGCGGTGCATCAGCTTGCGGAACAGCTGGTCCAAGCACGGGGCGTCAAGTAATGCGCGCAATTTTCTCTGCCAATACCTTCAAGCTGCTGACCTGCATGACCGTCGGCATGTTGCTGGTCAGCTGCTCCTCCAGCCGCCCGACCTCCACGCAAAGCAGCGGCAACACCGTTCGCGCCCAGCCTGGCCTGGACATCAACCGGGCGCACAAGGACGGTGCGCCGTGGTGGGACGTGGACGTCAACAAGATCCCCGACGCCACACCGACCGTGCACACCGGCAACTACAAGGCCAACCCATACACGGTGCTGGGCAAGACCTACTACCCGATGCAGGACTCGCGCAACTACCGCGCCGAAGGCACCGCATCGTGGTACGGCACCAAGTTCCACGGGCAGAACACCGCCAACGGCGAGCTCTACGACCTGTACGGCATGAGCGCGGCGCACAAGACCTTGCCGCTGCCGGCCTACGTGCGGGTGACCAACCTGGCCAACGGCCGCAGCGTGATCCTGCGGGTCAATGACCGTGGCCCGTTTTATTCCGACCGCATCATCGACCTGTCCTACGCCGCGGCGAAAAAACTCGGCTATGCCGAGAGCGGCACCGCGCACGTGCGCGTCGAAGGTATCGACCCGCAGCAGTGGTGGGCGCAGAAGGGCCAGCAGCCGCCTTTGATGCTCAAGGAGCCGCAGTCCGCCCAACCCCAGGCGATTGCCGCCACTACCGGGCGCGTCGAGCAATGGACCCCGCCGCCGCAGCAGCACGCGGCACCGGTGGTGCCGGTGCAGGTGGGCGGCAACAGCGTGCCGGCCGGCAACGGCGGCAACGTGCTTCAGGTCGGCGCCTTCGCCAACCCGGACGCCGCCGAGCTGCTGCGTTCGAAGTTGAGCACCATGGTCAGCGCGCCGGTGTTCATCAGCTCCATCGTGCGTAACCAGCAAACCCTGCACCGCGTGCGCCTGGGGCCGTTCAACAACCAGGGCGAGATCCAGCAGGCGCAGGACAGCATTCGCCTGGCGAACCTTGGGCAGGCCAAGCTGGTCACAGCGGACTGACCTGTCGGTTTTGTCATGAATTGCCGGGCGCGGGCATGTACAATGTCCGCTTTTGCCCGCAGCGACATAACGCCGCACTTCAGTGGGCCAGGCCTATGGCCACAAAACTAGACTGACTGGCGCTGGGCACACGATGTGGCCCAGGGAACATCTCAGACCATTAGCGATTTTCGAGAGACGGATGAACATCACCAACCTTGCCAAACGACTTTGCCTGCCCGTACTGCTGCTGATCACGCCTGTCGCCTTCGCGGCAGAGCAGATGATGCCGGCACCCCCACAACTGGCAGCCAAGTCCTACGTACTCATGGACGCGTCCAGCGGCAACGTGCTGGTCGAGAACAACGGTGACGAGCGTCTGCCGCCAGCCAGCCTGACCAAGCTGATGACCGCCTACATCGCCACCCTGGACATCCGTCGTGGCCAGATCGGCGAAAACGACCCGGTCACCGTCAGTGAAAACGCCTGGCGTACCGGCGGTTCGCGCATGTTCATCAAGGTGGGCAGCCAGGTGACCGTCAGCGACCTGCTGCACGGCATCATCATCCAGTCGGGCAACGATGCCTCGGTCGCCCTGTCCGAACACATCGCCGGCAGCGAAGACGCCTTTGCCGACATGATGAACAAGACCGCCGCCGACCTGGGTATGGCCAACAGCCACTTCATGAACCCGACTGGCCTGCCAAATCCGGATCACTACTCGTCGGCGCACGACATGGCCCTGCTGGCCCGTGCGATCATCAACGTCGACCCGGCGCACTACGCGATCTACTCGCAGAAAGAGTTCTTCTGGAACAACATCAAACAGCCGAACCGCAACCTGCTGCTGTGGCGTGACAAGACCGTCGATGGCCTGAAAACCGGCCACACCGAAGAAGCCGGCTACTGCATGGTGGCTTCGGCAGTGCGTGACGGCCAGCGCCTGATCGCCGTGGTGTTCGGCACCAACAGCGAGCAATCGCGCGCCGCCGAAACCCAGAAGCTGCTGACCTACGGCTTCCGCTTCTTCGAAACCCAGACCTTCTACCAGAAGGGCACCGAGCTGGCCCAGGCGCCGGTCTGGAAAGGCGCCACCAGCATCGTCAAGGCTGGCCTGGCCGACGACCTGACCATGACTATGCCTAAAGGCCAATTGAAGCGCCTGCAGGCTTCGATGACCATGAACCCGCAGATCACCGCACCGATCGCCAAAGGTGACGTGATCGGTAAAGTGGAAGTCAAACTGGACGAGAACGTGGTTCACAGCGCCGACCTGATCGCCCTCGACGGCGTCGAGGAAGGTGGTTTCATCCGTCGTATGTGGGATAGCATCCGTCTATTCTTCTACGGGTTGTTCAACTGATAACGTGACCTGCCACGCCCCCGTCGACTCTGCGGGGGCGTTGTTGTTGCCACGGCTTACGAGGCCGTTTCCGCCATGAGCGAACCTGACGTCAAGTCGCACAAAATCGAATTCCCCTGCGCCGATTACCCGATCAAGGTCATCGGCGATACCGTTGTCGGCTTCAAGGACATGGTGATCGAAGTCCTGAGCAAGCACGCCAAGGTCGACCTTTCCACCCTGGCCGAGCGCCAGAGCAAGGAAGGCAAGTACACCACGGTGCAATTGCACATCGTTGCCGAAAGCGAGAACCAGCTGCACGACATCAACAGTGCCCTGCGTGCCACCGGCATCGTGAAAATGGTGCTGTGATGCCCCTTTGTCTCGGTGTTCGCGATCTTGGCCTGCAGCCCTATGAACCGGTGCTGCAAGCCATGCGTCGCTTCACCGAGCAGCGTAGCCCGGACAGCCAGGACGAAATCTGGCTGGTCGAGCACCCCGCGGTCTTCACCCAGGGCCAGGCCGGCAAGGCCGAGCACCTGCTGGTGCCGGGCGACATCCCGGTGGTGCAGACCGACCGTGGCGGCCAGGTAACCTACCACGGCCCCGGGCAACTGGTGGCCTATCTGCTGCTGGACGTGCGCCGCCTGGGCTTTGGCGTGCGCGAGCTGGTCAGCCGCATCGAGCAGACGCTGATCGAGCTGCTCGCCAGCTACGGCGTCACGGCCACGGCCAAGCCCGATGCGCCGGGTGTCTATGTCGATGGAGCGAAAATCGCCTCCCTCGGCCTGCGAATCCGCAACGGCCGTTCCTTTCACGGCCTTGCTCTGAACGTGGACATGGACCTTGCGCCATTCCGCCGAATCAACCCCTGCGGGTATGCGGGGCTGGCCATGACCCAGCTGCGTGACCTGGCAGGCCCGATCGAACTCATTGAGGTCAGGACAAGGCTGCGCGGACAGCTGGTCAAGCACCTCGACTATGCTGAGCAGACGACCCTGACGGGCGGAATCGACTGAATATGACAACTGTGCAAGAAGCCGTGCCGAACCTGATAGCAACCCAGGATGTCACCCCGCGCCCCGCGCCGAAGAAGGTGGAAGCTGGCGTTAAACTGCGTGGCGCCGACAAGGTCGCGCGCATCCCGGTGAAGATCATCCCCACCGACGAGCTGCCGAAGAAGCCTGACTGGATCCGCGTGCGTATCCCGGTTTCCCCCGAGGTAGACCGCATCAAGCAGCTGCTGCGCAAGCACAAGCTGCACAGCGTGTGCGAAGAAGCCTCTTGCCCGAACCTGGGCGAGTGCTTCTCCGGCGGCACCGCGACCTTCATGATCATGGGCGACATCTGCACCCGTCGCTGCCCGTTCTGCGACGTCGGCCACGGCCGGCCGAAGCCGCTGGATGTCGACGAGCCGATGAACCTGGCCGTGGCCATCGCCGACCTGCGCCTGAAGTACGTGGTGATCACCTCGGTGGACCGCGACGACCTGCGTGACGGCGGTGCCCAGCACTTCGCCGACTGCATCCGCGAGATCCGCAAGCTGTCGCCGGGCGTGCAGCTGGAAACCCTGGTGCCGGACTACCGCGGCCGTATGGACGTGGCCCTGGAGATCACCGCGCAAGAGCCGCCGGATGTGTTCAACCACAACCTCGAAACCGTACCGCGTCTGTACAAGGCCGCGCGTCCGGGTTCGGACTACGACTGGTCGCTGGACCTGCTGCAGAAGTTCAAGCAGATGGTCCCGCATGTGCCGACCAAGTCGGGCTTGATGCTGGGCCTGGGCGAAACCGACGAAGAAGTGATCGAAGTGATGCACCGCATGCGCGAGCATGACATCGACATGCTGACCCTCGGCCAGTACCTGCAGCCTTCGCGCAGCCACTTGCCGGTGCAGCGATTCGTGCACCCGGACACCTTCGCCTGGTTCGCCGAAGAAGGCTACAAGATGGGCTTCAAGAATGTCGCATCCGGCCCGCTGGTGCGCTCGTCCTACCATGCTGACCAGCAGGCGCACGAAGCCAAGATCAAGCTCTGATTCTGCTGTGAGCCATCAATGCCGATGCGCGCCGAAGGGCGGCATCGGCATTTTTGTTTTAAAGGAGCTGCAATGAATTGTGCTGACACCTACGAATCCCGTTTGCCTAAGGCGCTGCCGCGCAATGCCTGCTTCGCCATCGTTGCGCCGGCGGGCCCGGCGCGGCTGGATACACAGAAAGCCACGCAATGGTTCGCCGAGCGGGGTTACCGTTGCCGTATTTATCCAGGTGTGGAGCAGGCTCAGGGTTACCTCGCAGGTTCCGATCAGCAGCGCTTGCAGGACCTGCACGATGCCTTCGCCGACCCCGCCATCGACGCGATCCTGTGCATGCGCGGCGGCTATGGCAGCATGCGCCTGCTCGACCAGCTCGATTTCGAGTTGATTCGGCGTAACCCCAAGCCGCTGATCGGCTATAGCGACATTACCGCGCTGCTCAACGCGATTTACCGCCATGCCGGCTTGATTACCTTCCATGGGGCGATGCTCAATGCCGATCTGCTCGGCGCCAAGCGTGCACCTACCGAGTCTTCGTTACTGGCGCAATTGAGCGGCACGCTGGGCGAGGGGGACGAAATATTGCACCCGGCCGAGATCCCCTTGAGCACCGTGCTGTCGGGCTCTGCCCGCGGCCGTTTGCTGGGCGGCAATCTGTCGATACTCGGCGCTACCCTGGGCACGCTGGCGGAGGTCGAAACGAAGGGCAGCATCCTGTTCATCGAGGACGTCAATGAGCCGTTGTATCGGGTGGACCGGTTGCTGACCCAATTGCGCCTGGCCGGCAAGCTGGAGGGCGTGAAGGGGGTGTTGGTGGGGGATTTTGCCGGGATTACCTTGGCGGCGCTGACGCCGTTGCTGCAGGACATTTTTGCGCCGTTGGGTGTGCCGGTGTTGGCCGGGTGGCGCAGTGGGCATTGTGATCCGAATGTGTGCTTGCCGCTGGGGGCTGAGGTGGTGCTGGACAGCGAGCAGCAGCGCCTGGTGTTGGCGCAGGATTTGTTCAAGGCTTAAGGTGGTTGGGGCTGCTGCGCAGCCCATTCGCGGGGCAAGCCCGCTCCCACAGACGCCGAGGCTTGCGCTGTACTTGTGGGAGCGGGCTTGCCCCGCGAATGGGCCGCAAAGCGGCCCCCATTGCCTCAGCGCGAACGCAGGCTATCGAGCAGCTTATGCGTCGGGTACCCATCCGCCGGCCACCCCAGCGCCTGCTGGGCGTTGCGAATAGCCTTGCGGGTATTGGCCCCGATGATGCCATCCGGATTACCCGCCTCATGCCCGCTGGCATTGAGCAAATTCTGCAGCTCCATGCGCTCGCTGCGGCTCAGGGGCAGATCTTCCTTCGGCCAGCTGCCAGCAATGAAGCCCCAACCCGAGAAGCGATCCCCCAGCAGGCTCACCGCCAGCGCATAGGACGATGAATTGTTGTACTTGAGAATCGCACGGAAGTTGTCCAGCACCAGGAACGCCGGCCCACGAGCACCGGCCGGCAGCAGCAGGGCGGCGGACAGCTGGTTGCTGTTGGCGGGCAGTTGGGTGCCTGCAGGCAGCTTCACGCCCAGCTGCAGCCATTCGCTGACTGGCTTGCGCTGTGCGCCATCGGCCAGCCAGTAGTCGAAGCCTGCCGGCACCTGCACCTCGAAGCCCCAAGGTTGGCCACGCTTCCAGCCGGAGCTTTGCAGGTAGTGCGCGGTCGAGGCCAGGGCATCCGGCGTGCTGTTCCAGATATCCCGGCGGCCGTCGCCGTCGAAGTCCACCGCGTGGGTGTTGTAGGTGGTTGGGATGAACTGGGTCTGGCCCATGGCGCCGGCCCACGAGCCACGCATGGCTTCAGGCTGGATATCGCCGTGCTGAATGATCTGCAGGGCGGCAATCAGCTGGTCCTGGGCGAACTGCGGGCGGCGGCCTTCGTAGGCCAGGGTGGCCAGCGAGCGGATCACCGACTTGCTGCCCTGGAACTGGCCGAAGTTGCTCTCCATGCCCCATACCGACACCAGCACCTGACGATCAACGCCATAGCGCTGCTCCAGGCGGGTCAGCAACTCGGCATTCTGCTCCAGCAGTTTCTTGCCGTTGCGCACGCGCAGTGGCGACAACGCGCCTTCGAGGTATTCCCACACCGGGCGGGTGAATTCAGGCTGGCTGCGATCGGCCTTGATCACGTCCATGTCTGGCGTGACGCCGAGGAATGCACGGTCGAAGGTGCTGGCCGAAATACCGGCTTGCAGCGCTTGCTCGCGGAAACCGGCTTGCCACTGGGCAAAGGTTTGCAGTGGTTGAATTTCCATACTGACGTCGGGCGTGGCGCTGGGCAGGGTGACTGCCGGCGCGGGCTGGGCAGGGGCCAGCGGCAGGGCGTCGGCGGCGGTGGGTTTTTCCGCGCAGGCGACGAGCAGGATGAAGCTGGAGGCCGCGAGTAACTGGCGGGATTTCCAACGGGGGAGAAGACTCAAGGGCATGCACAGATCCAGAATTTCAGGTCAGGTGCCGACCATACCATGCCTGCGCTTGCGATGCTTTCATGCGGCCAAAAAGTAAGAAGCCTCCCAATCTCTCGATTGGAAGGCTTCGCGGCGGTAGCTGCCTTTGCCCTTCTCCGGTTGTTCCTGGCGGCAGCGGAACAGGGGCTGGGCGACGATGGATCTGGCCTTGTTCGGGCCGTGTTTCTTCGGCTTTTTGCTCATGGCGAGGTTCCCGGTTGGGGTGGATTGCGGGCGGACTTTAGGCCTGTAGGGAGTGTAGGGCCAATTGATTGTGTGTATGGCCCCTGGCTTGTGTGCAACCAGGATGCCTGTGGGAGCGGGCTTGTCCCGCGAACACCGGCGAAGCCGGTGCCATGCACCGCAGCGCCTGCTTCGCGGATAAATCCGCTCCTACAGGGATCGTGCGAGCCCTCGCGAACGGAGTTTATTCTGGAGGAAGACTCAATCTCTGCCCGGCCATCAGCAGCGACAGGCGCGAAAGCCCAGTCCACGGCGAACCCTCGGCCTGGCCTTTGATCTGCGCGTCGATGCGCTGAGCATCCTGCAGCAGCTGCGCCCAGCGCTGCGCCGAGAGGCGCTGCAGGGCTTTGCTGACCAAAGGCCGGCGCTTGTCCCACACCGGTGGGCGCGCCTGGCTGAAAGCCTTGTCCAGCGGCACACCCTGGCTGAACTGCTGGGCAAGCCCCGCCAACAGGCGCAGTTCACGGGCCAGCGCCCAGAGAATCACCGGTGGTTCCACGCCTTCACCGCGCAAGCCTTCAAGCATGCGCAGGGCATGCGCGGCTTCGCCGTTGAGGATGGCATCGACCAGGCCGAAGACATCGAAGCGCGCGCTGTCGGCCACGGCCGATTGCACCGTTTCGACGGTAATCTGATTGCCTTCAGCCAACAGCTTGAGCTTTTCGATTTCCTGCGCGGCGGCCAGCAGGTTGCCTTCGACCCGTGCCGCAATGAGGTCGACCGCGTCGCGCTGGGCCGAAAGCCCCGCCTGGGACAATCGCTGGTTGATCCATTGCGGTAGCTGGTGGGCATCCACCGGCCAGATCTGGATGAACTGGCAATGGGCGCCTTCGATCAAGGCCTTGCCCCATTTGGTCTTCTGCGCGCTGCCGTCGAGCTTGGGCAGGCTGATCAGCAGCAGGGTGTCTTCGGCGGGCCTGGCGCAGTATTCGATCAGGGCCGCGGCGCCCTTGTCACCGGGTTTGCCGGACGGCAGGCGCAATTCCAGCAGGCGGCGCTGGGCGAACAACGACAGGCTGGCACCGGCCTGGAGCAGAGTGCCCCAGTCGAAGTTGGCGTCGGCGCTGAACACCTGGCGCTCGTCGAAACCTTGCTGACGGGCCATGGTGCGGATGGCGTCGGCGGCTTCCTGGCACAGCAGAGGGTCGTCGCCGCTGACCACGTAGACCGGGGCCAAGGCGCCTTGCAGGTGCTTGTTGAGCTGGGCGGGGGCGAGTTTCATGGGAAACGGGCGGGGCACCGGAGTGCCCCGCGTGGGCTCAGTTGCCCGGGATTTCCAACGGCGACTGCTGCGGCGTTTCCGCCTGCTGACGGCGCGCGGCTTCCAGCGCGTCGGCTTCGGCCTTGGCGCGTTCGTCGGCCTTGCGCTGCAGCTCGTCGAGCTGCGCCGGGGTCAGGTTCTGCAGGCGTGCCATCATCGACTGCACCAGCTCGCGGCGCATTTCCACGCGGGCCTGGGTGGCTTCCTGGTCGGAGCCGGTGACGTTGCCACCGTCGCGCACGTAGATCTTGCGCACTTGAACCTTGTCGCTCAGCAGCTCCAGGTTGTTCAGGCCCAGGATGCTGTAGTTGAGGGTGGTGGTGAGTTCGTATTCGGCGGTACGGCTGCCGCCGCTGTAGCTGGCCGAGCGCTGGCCTTCCTGCTCGTTGGTCAGCTCCAGGCGGTAGGGGGCGCCGGTGTGTACGTTGACACCGCTACGCTCCAGTGCCTGGCGCAGTTGGACCACGGTCTGGCCGTAGGCGTTGCGTGCGCCGACGTCCATTTCCTTGACGCTCAGTTCGTTGGTGCCGGTGCCGCGCAGCTGGAAACCGCAGGCGCTGAGCATGACGGCCAGGCCCATTACCAGCAGATTGCGTTTGATCATGTTGTTGCTCCCTTGTGGGCCGATACCGCCCACCCGCACTGGCTGCAGGTGGGCGTTGCCATCAGTTGGCGACGATGTTGACCAGCTTGCCCGGTACCACGATGACCTTGCGGATAGTCAGGCCATCGATGAAGCGCAGGACATTTTCGTTGCTGCGGGCGGCGGCTTCGACTTCCTCGCGGCTGGCAGCGGCGGGCATCTCGACCTGGCCACGCAGTTTACCGTTGACCTGCACCACCAGGGTAATGGTGTCCTGCACCAGCGCTTGCTCGTCGACGCTTGGCCAGGCGGCATCGATCACCGACTCGGCGTGGCCCAGTCGCTGCCACAGCTCATGGCTGATGTGCGGGGTGATCGGCGCCAGCAGCAGGGTAACGGCCTCCAGGCCTTCCTGCAGCAGGGCACGGTCTTGCTCGGTGGCCTGCGGGGCTTTTTCCAGCACGTTCATCACGGTCATCACCTGGGCGATGGCGGTGTTGAACTTGTGGTACTGGCCGACATCGGTGCTGGCCTGCTTGATCGCGGCATGAATCGCGCGGCGGATGACCTTCTGCTCGTCGCTCAGCGCGGCGATGTCCAGTTTACCCGGCAAGCCTTGGCTGACGTGGCCCTGAGCCAGGCGCCAGACCCGGCGCAGGAAGCGGCTGGCACCTTCGACGCCGGAGTCGGACCATTCCAGGCTCATGTCGGGCGGCGAGGCGAACATCATGAACAGGCGGCAGGTGTCGGCGCCGTAGGCTTCGATCATCGATTGCGGATCGACGCCGTTGTTCTTCGACTTCGACATCTTCTCGGTGCCGCCGATTTCCACCGGCAGGCCGTCGGTCTTCAGGCGCGCGCCAATGATCTTGGCCTTGGCATCACGCTCGATTTCGACGTCGGCCGGGTTGAACCAGTCCTTGCCACCATTGCTGGCAACGCGGTAATAGGTCTCGGCGACCACCATGCCTTGGGTCAGCAGGTTCTTGAACGGCTCGTTGGAGGTGACCAGGCCTTCGTCGCGCATCAGCTTGTGGAAGAAGCGCGCGTACAGCAGGTGCAGGATCGCGTGTTCGATACCGCCAATGTACTGATCGACCGGCAGCCAGTGGTTGGCCGCTTTCGGGTCGACCAGGCCTTTGTCGTAGTTCGGCGAGGCGTAGCGGGCGAAGTACCAGGACGACTCGACGAAGGTGTCCATGGTGTCGGTTTCACGCTTGGCCGCAGTGCCGCATTTCGGGCAGGTGCACTCATAGAACTCGGGCATGCGTGCCAGTGGCGAGCCGGCGCCGTCCGGCACCACGTTCTCGGGCAGGGTGACCGGCAGCTGGTCTTCAGGCACCGGTACGTCGCCGCAGGACGGGCAGTGGATGATAGGGATCGGGCAGCCCCAGTAGCGCTGGCGGCTGATGCCCCAGTCGCGCAGGCGGAACTGCGTGCGCGATTTGCCCAGCTCCTTGCGGATCAGGGCGGCTTCGATGGCGTCGAAGGCGCCGGCGAAGTCCAGGCCGTCGAACTCGCCGGAGTTGATCAGCTGGCCATGCTCGCCATAGGCGGCCTGCCACTCGCTGCCGACTTCATCGCCCGCGCTGGTGCGCACCACGGCTTTTACCGGCAGGTCGTACTTGTGGGCGAATTCGAAGTCGCGCTCGTCGTGGGCTGGCACGGCCATCACCGCGCCGTCGCCGTAGTGCATCAATACGTAGTTGGCGACCCACACCGGCAGCTTCTCGCCGGTCAGCGGGTGCAGCACCTGCAGGGAAGTGGCCATGCCCTTCTTTTCCTGGGTGGCCATGTCGGCTTCGGCGACGCTGCCGCTCTTGCATTCGTCGATGAACGCCTGCAGCGCCGGGTTGCCCTGGGCGGCCTGGGTGGCCAGCGGGTGCTCGGCGGCGACGGCGACGTAGGTCGCGCCCATCAGGGTGTCCGGACGGGTGGTGAAGACCTTCAGGGTGCCTTCGTGGCCAATGCTCGCCTGATCGAACGGGAACTGCACTTCCATGCCGCGCGACTTGCCGATCCAGTTGCGCTGCATGGTCTTGACCTGCTCAGGCCAGCCCGGCAGCTCGTCGAGGCTTTCCAGCAGCTCGTCGGCGTAATCGGTGATGCGGAAGTAGTACATCGGGATTTCGCGCTTCTCGATCAGCGCGCCGGAACGCCAGCCGCGGCCGTCGATGACCTGCTCGTTGGCGAGCACGGTCTGGTCGGCCGGGTCCCAGTTCACGGTCCCGTTCTTGCGGTAGATGATGCCTTTTTCGAACAGGCGGGTGAACAGCCACTGCTCCCAACGGTAATAGTCGGGCTTGCAGGTGGTGACTTCACGTGCCCAGTCGATGGCCAGGCCCAGGCTCTTGAGCTGGGTCTTCATGTAGTCGATGTTTTCGTAGGTCCACTTGGCCGGGGCGACGTTGTTTTTCATCGCCGCGTTTTCCGCGGGCATGCCGAAAGCGTCCCAGCCCATCGGCTGCAGGACGTTCTTGCCCAGCATGCGCTGGTAGCGGGCAATCACGTCACCGATGGTGTAGTTGCGCACGTGGCCCATGTGTAGCTTGCCGCTCGGGTACGGGAACATCGATAGGCAATAGTAGGTGTCTTTGCCTGGCTGTTCGGTAACAGCGAACGATTGTTGCTCGTCCCAGAAGTTCTGGGCGGCGGCTTCGATATCACGGGGCGTGTATTGTTCGTGCATGGCTACTTTTGGCTGAGAGAGAAGAGACCTTGTTCCAGGCAGCGGAACCTCGCTGCGTCCGGCACTCCGGTGTCGTGAGCGTGAACGTCGTAGCATACAGCAGCGCCGCGCATCGTGGGAAACCCTGATTGCGAATGCCCGCTGGTCGCTGCATCCGGCTGCTTTTCATAGCGCCGCTAAGCTCAGGTGTGGGGGGAGATAATCTTTATCTTCAATGAGGTGAACGGATGGGAGAGACGCAGCTACCCGCAAGCAAACCGGAGCTTTACGAACGCCTGATCGACCGTCTTGGCCTGGCACTGGAAGTCGCCAGAACCTCGGTGCGATTGCGCGACGAGATGCCAGCCGAGCTGGAGTTGCGCGGCCTGAGCCACGCAGAGTTCGAAGTGATAAAGGCTTACCTGGATACCCTCCCGGAACGCCGCAATGCCTGTGCCGGTACATACCCACAAGCGGAACCGACATCGGCCAAGATCATCTGGCTCAAGGACAAGAAACGCCCCGCCACGACGGCGAGATCCAGGACGCTGCCATATCGCTAGCCGTTCAGGCCGCCGGGCGCAGGCCATCGCGCGCCGGTTCTTCAACACACAAATTCTCACTTCTCAAGATCGGCGCCGGCTGCACACTTGTTGACCGGTGCCGATCCTCTTAGGCTGCACGCCTGCCAAGGAGGTGTGGCCGATGCCGCTTCGATTCTTTATCAAACAATGGTTGATGCCGCCGGGCGTCCTGTTTCTGCTGTTGCTCGCGGCCTGGTGGCTGCGCAAGCGACGCCCACGGCTGGCGGCGGTGTGTTTCGCGCTGGGATTGGGCGGCTTGTGGCTGATGAGCCTGCCGCTGGTGGTGCAGCACGGCGCACGGTTGCTGGAAACCGAGCCGCCCCTGGCCGTCAGCCAATGGGCGGGCCTGGCCGGCAGGGCGGATGCCATCGTCGTGTTGGGCGCGGGGCGCGAGCGCGGTGACCCGTCCTGGGGGGGTGAGGATCAGCCTGCCGCAACCGCCCTGGAGCGCATGCGCTTTGCCGCGCGGCTGGCCAAGGCTTCGGGCTTGCCGGTGCTGACCAGCGGTGGCTTGCACTACGGCACGCCGCCGAGCGAGGCGCGGTTGATGGCCGACCGCCTGCGCGAGGACTTTGCTGTCGAGGTGAAGTGGCAAGAAGGCGCCAGCCGCACTACCTGGGAAAATGCTCAGCTTACTGCTCAGGTGCTGCAGCCGTTGGGGATTCGCCGGGTGGTGGTGGTGACTCAGGCCTGGCACATGCAGCGCTCGCGCTGGAGTTTCGAGCAGGCGGGGTTCGAGGTGGTGCCGGCGCCGGTGGGGTTCCTCGGGCGTGACCATGCCCGGCCGTTTGCCGGGTTGCTGCCCGAAAGCCGGGCGATGTGGCAGAGCGGGCAGTTGCTCAATGAAGCGGTGGGGTTGTTGGGGTATCGGGTGTTCTACTGAATGATTGGCTGTCAGCACTGGCCTCTTCGCGGGGCAAGCCCGCTCCCACAGATTTTGCTGCGGTGCGGACTTTGTGGGAGCGGGCTTGCCCCGCGAAGAGGCCGGTAAGCCCACATCAAACAGTCTTGGCAATCCGCCCAGCCGCCAGCGCCCACCCAAACAACAGTACACAGACAATCGCCAGCGGCCACGACCGCCACTGCAAATACGGCGTCAACTGCTGCATCGGCACCACTTCGCCATACAGCACCGCACGCTGGAACTGCGGCACCTCGGCGGTAATCCGGCCAAACGGGTCGATCAGCGCGGTCACGCCGTTGTTGGTGGCGCGGATCATCCAGCGGCCGGCTTCCAGTGCGCGCATCTGCGCCATCTGCAGGTGTTGCAGCGGCCCGATCGAAGTACCGAACCAGGTATCGTTGCTGATCGTCAGCAGCAGGTCGCTGCGTGCCGCGAGGCCAGCGGCGAACTCGGGGTAGACCACTTCGTAGCAGATATACGGGGCGATCTGGTAACCCTTGGCCTGCAGCAGTGGCTGGTCTTCAGGGCCGCGGGCGAAGTCCGACATCGGGAGATTGAAGAACTCGATCAGGCCACGCAGCATGTCCTGCAACGGCACGTATTCGCCGAAGGGCACCAGCTTCTGCTTGAGGTAGGTGCCATCGCCTTCGCCGGTGACGGTCACGCCGTTGTAGTAACGGCGCTGTTGCTGCACCACCTCGCGCACCGGTACGCCGGTGATCAGCGCCGAATGCCGCTCGGCGGCAAAACGGCCCATCACGTCGATGTAGCCCTGGGCCTGGTCCTTGAGAATCGGCACTGCAGTTTCTGGCCAGATCAGCAGATCCACCGGCTTGGAGCTGAAGCTCATGTCGCGGTACAGCGCCAGTTGCGCATCGATGTGCGCCGGGTCCCACTTCAGCTCCTGCTCGACATTGCCCTGCAGGGCCGCGACCTTGAGCGGCTCGCCAGCCGGCTTGGTCCAGGCGTGGTCTTTGAGGGCCATGCCGACCACCCACGGGGCCACCAGCAGCAGGGCGCCAATGGCGAGGAACGACGGGCGTGCGCGCAGCCGGTGAAGGTTGCACAGCAACGCGGCGCTCAACGCCAAAGCAAAGGAAATCAGCCACACGCCGCCCAGGGGGGCCAGGCCGGCCAGTGGGCCGTCCAGCTGACTGTAACCGGCATACAGCCATGGGAAACCGGTCAGGAACCAGCCACGGAAGGCTTCCTGTAGAAGCCACAGCGCGGCAAAGCACAACGCGTCGGCCAGTGGCGCTTCATTGCGCCGCAGCCAGCGCGCCCACAGCCAGGTGGGCAAGGCGAAGAACCAGGCAAGGGCAGCGAAGAATGCCAGCAGCAGTACGATCGCCAGCAGCGGCGATGCGCCGCCGTAGGTGTTCATGCTGACGTAGATCCACCAGGTGCCGGCGCCGTACAGGCCGAAACCGAAGCACCAGCCGCGCCACATGGCCTGGCGCGGGGTAAGCTCGCGCAAGCCGAGGTAGAGCACGGCGATCGACAGCAAGGCCAGCGGCCAGATGTCGAATGGCGCCAGGGCCAGAAGGGTCGAGGCGCCGGCCGCCAAGGCCAGCAGATTACCGGGCCAGCCGGGGCGGGTGATCCAACGCATGTTCGTCCTTAACGGCTGATCGGGGTCAGGCGCAGCAAGTGTATCCGCCGGCTGTCGGCGTTGAGAATACGGAACTTGTAGGCACCGATCTCAGTGGTTTCGTTGCGCTTGGGCAGGTGGCCGAAGGCGCTCATCACCAGGCCGCCTACGGTATCGAACTCATCGTCCGAGAACTCGCTGTCGAAGAACTCGTTGAAGTTGTCGATCGGCGTCAGTGCCTTGACCAGGAAATCGCCGCTGGGCAATGGCTTGATGTAGCTGTCCTCCTCGACGTCATGCTCGTCTTCGATGTCGCCGACGATCTGTTCGAGCACGTCCTCGATGGTCACCAGGCCCGCCACGCCGCCGTACTCGTCGATGACGATGGCCATGTGGTTGTGGTTGGCGCGGAACTCGCGGAGCAAAACGTTCAGGCGCTTGGACTCCGGCACGAAGGTGGCCGGGCGCAGCAGGTCCTTGATGTTGAAGCTGTCGCCGTTCTCCTTGAGGATCAGCGGCAGCAGGTCCTTGGCCAGCAGGATCCCGAGCACATCGTCATGGCTTTCGCCGATCACCGGGTAGCGCGAGTGCGCGGCTTCGATGATGGCCGGCAGGAACTCGCGGGGTGACTGGGTGGCCTTGATGCTGATCATCTGCGAGCGCGGGACCATGATGTCGCGCACCTGCAGGTCGGCGACCTGGATGGCGCCTTCGACGATGGTCAGCGCTTCGCTGTCGAGCAGCTTGTTCTGATGGGCTTCGCGCAGTAGCTCAAGGAGCTCCTGGCGGTTTTTCGGCTCATGGGCAAAAGCCTGGGTCAGTTTACCCAGCCAGGACTTTTGCCCGTTGCTCGATCGATCTTCGCTCATGGCGGTTCTCGTGATCCTTCGTGTATCAGTGTGTGAGAGGTTCGTTTTCATCATCGGCATACGGGTCGGGGTGACCCAGTTCTGCCAGCAAATCCCGTTCCAGTGCTTCCATCTCCTCGGCCTCATCGTCTTCGATGTGGTCGTAGCCGAGCAGGTGCAGGCAGCCGTGGATGACCAGGTGCGCCCAGTGTGCTTCGAGCGATTTGCCCTGTTCGGCAGCCTCGCGCTCGACCACCGGCACGCAGATCACCAGGTCGCCAAGCAGCGGGATGTCGAGCAGTTCGTCGGGTACGTCGGCCGGGAACGACAGCACATTGGTCGCGTAGTCCTTGTGCCGGTAGGTGTGGTTCAGCTCGCGGCCTTCAGCTTCATCCACCAGGCGGATGGTCATTTCCGAGTCGGCTGTGCGCTGGCGCAAGGCCAGCTCGCACCAGCGATGGAAGGCGGCATCGTCAGGGGCGGCGGCGTCCGTGGCCCGTTGCAGGTCAAGTTCAAGCATCTTTGCTAGCTGCCTCGGGCTTGGCCTGGCGAGCTTCGAAGCGGTCGTAGGCTTCGACGATACGCTGCACCAGTGGGTGACGAACCACATCTTTGGGTTGGAAGTGGGTAAAGCTGATCCCCGGAACGTCCTTGAGCACCTCGATCACGTGGGTCAGGCCCGACTTGGTGCCGCGTGGCAGGTCGACCTGGGTGATGTCACCGGTGATCACCGCAGTCGAGCCGAAGCCGATGCGGGTGAGGAACATCTTCATCTGTTCGAGCGTGGTGTTCTGGCTCTCGTCGAGGATGATGAAGCTGTTGTTCAGGGTGCGGCCACGCATGTAGGCCAGCGGGGCGATTTCGATCACTTGGCGCTCGATCAGCTTGGCCACGTGCTCGAAGCCGAGCATTTCGTACAGGGCGTCGTACAGCGGGCGCAGGTACGGGTCGATCTTCTGGGCCAGGTCGCCGGGCAGGAAGCCGAGCTTTTCGCCGGCCTCGACTGCCGGGCGCACCAGCAGGATGCGGCGCACTTGTTCGCGCTCCAGGGCATCCACGGCGCAGGCCACGGCCAGGTAGGTCTTGCCGGTACCGGCCGGGCCAACCCCGAAGTTGATGTCGTTGGCCAGGATTTCCTTCACGTAGCGCTGCTGATTGACGCCGCGCGGGCGAATGTTGCCCTTGCGCGTGCGCAACGAGACGCTGACCTCGTTGACCGCCGGGTTGTCGAGGGTCTCGACGGTCGACTCCTGCAGGTACAGGTGCACGGTCTCCGGCGACAGCTCGGTGGCCTTGGCCTCGCGGTAGAGGCGGCGCAGCAGTTGCTCGGCAGCGGAGGTGGTCTTGGGTTCGCCGATCAGCTCGAATTGATTGCCGCGGTTGCGGATCTCGATGGCCAGGCGTTGTTCGATCAGGCGCAGGTGCTCGTCGAACTGGCCGCACAGGTTGGCGAAACGGTGGGCCTCGAAGGGTTCGAGGATGAAACGATGAGGTTGTATGGGTGCGTTCAAGGTCGTTTTTAGCCGCTCGACGGCAATAAGGGTGAACTCAAGAATAACCCTTGAAGGGCAGGGGCGAAAGCACTGAAACGATCAAGGGTATGGAGTGCCTGCGGGCACTGTTATGATGCGCGCCTTTTCTTACGCATGTGTTAACCCGCCAAACATGAGCAAACGCGAACCCGCCATCTACAAAGTGATCTTCCTCAACCAGGGGCAGGTCTTCGAGATGTATGCCAAACAGATTTTCCAGAGCGACCTGTGGGGTTTTCTGGAAATCGAGGAATTCGTTTTCGGCGAGCGTGCGCAGATCGTCGTCGACCCGAGCGAAGAGAAACTCAAGAACCAGTTCGAGGGTGTGATCCGCAGCTTTGTGCCGATGCACTCGATCGTGCGTATCGACGAGGTGGAGCGCCTGGGCACGGCCAAGATCAGCGAGGCGAAGGTGAGCGGCAATGTGATGCCATTCCCCATGCCGATGCCGGAGAAGTAAGGCGAATCAGGGCAGGGGCGAGAAGGGCGAGCGCCCTTCGGCGTTCTGCAGCTCCAGCAGGTACTTGCGGAAGATCTGGCCGAGCACCTGGGTGGCGTGTTCCAGTTCGTCGCGTGGCATCTGCTCGGTCACTTCGTCGGCCATGTCCAGTGCGTCTTCGGCGCCGTTGACCGCGGCCATCTTCAGCAGGATATAGGCCTGTACATTGTTGGCCTTGACCCCTTCGCCATGGAAGAACATGGCGCCAAGGCGATACTGGGCGTCGGCATGGCCTTGCAGCGAGGCTTTGCCGAACCAGTCCAGGGCCTTTTTCAGGTCTTTCGGCGTTTGCGTGTAGTAGTACTCACCCAGTTCATACTGCGCCTGGGCGTCCCCGCTCGTCGCCGTCTGCTCGCAAGCCTTCAGTGCGTTTTCCAGGTCCTGCGGCTGGACATCGAACGTGCAGCGCCCCGTTGCCGGAATCAGCAACGAGTTACCGCCCTCCGCCAGTGCCAGCAGGGGCTGAAGAAGCAACAGGCAGCCCAGGGTCAGGGCGCGGCCGGTGCGGTTCATGGGGATCGACTTACCTCTGCGGAACTACGGCCAATGTCTCTGGTGGCACATTATGGGATAAGCAGCGCCAACCTTACAAAGTTTTACTCGAATTTCTGTGCGGGTGGGGAAAGTTACTGACTTTAATTGTCTGCACCGGCCCCATCGCGGATGAATCCGCTCCTACGATCGGTGTAGGAGCGGATTCATCCGCGATGGGGCCAGCGCAGTTTATCGCTTACTTCAGCGCCGCAAACGCCCGCTCAGCCGCATCCAGCGTGATCTGCAGCTCTTTCTCACCATGGGCGATAGAGGTGAAGCCCGCCTCGAACGCGCTCGGGGCCAGATACACGCCACCGTCGAGCATCAGGTGGAAGAAGCGCTTGAAGCGCTCGGCATCGCTGGCCATCACGTCCTCGAAGGTGACGATGTCGTCGGCGCCGCTGAAGTAGAGGCCGAACATGGCACCGGCCTGCGTGGTGACGAACGGCACGCCAGCGGCATCGGCACGCTGCTGCAGGCCGTCGAGCATGCGGCTGGTGAAATCGGTCAGCTCGGCGTGGAAGCCCGGGCGGCTGATCAGCTTCAGGGTGGTCAGGCCAGCGGCCATGGCCAGCGGGTTACCCGACAGGGTGCCGGCCTGGTACACCGGGCCCAACGGGGCGATGCAGCCCATGATTTCGCGCTTGCCGCCGAAGCAGCCGACCGGCATGCCACCGCCGACGATCTTGCCGAAGGTCGACAGGTCCGGGGTGATGCCGTAGTGGCCCTGGGCGCCGCCGAGCGAAACGCGGAAACCGGTCATCACTTCGTCGAAGATCAGCACCACGCCGTGCTTGTCGCACTGCTCGCGCAGGCCTTCGAGGAAGCCTGGCGCAGGGGGTACGCAGTTCATGTTGCCAGCGACGGGCTCGACGATGATGCAGGCCACGGTCTGGCCGACGTCGGCCAGGGTCTTCTCGACCGCGGCGATGTCGTTGAATGGCAGGGTCAGGGTGTGTTTGGCGAAGTCCGCCGGCACGCCTGCCGAGCTCGGTACACCCTGGGTCAGCAGACCGGAGCCGGCCTTGACCAGCAGGCTGTCGGAGTGGCCGTGGTAGCAGCCTTCGAACTTGATGATGGCGTCGCGGCCGGTGTAGCCACGGGCCAGGCGGATGGCGCTCATGGTGGCTTCTGTGCCGGAGCTGACCATGCGCACCATCTCCATCGACGGCACCAGCGAGCAGACCAGGTCGGCCATCTCGGTTTCCATCGCGGTCGGGGCGCCGTAGGACAGGCCGTGCTGCAACTGGTTGCGCACTGCGTCGAGCACTTCAGGGTGGCCGTGACCGAGGATCATCGGGCCCCAGGAACCCACGTAGTCGACGTAGCGCTTGTCGTCTTCGTCGACCACATAGGCGCCTTCGGCATGTTTGAAGAACAGCGGGGTGCCACCGACGCTCTTGAAGGCACGGACCGGCGAGTTGACGCCACCTGGGATGTGCTTCTGGGCTTGGGCGAACAGGGATTCGGAACGGGACATGGGATCTTCTCTCGAAATCAGGAAGCGAACAGGGCGTTGAAGGCGCGTGCGCGGCGGGTGACTTCCTGCGCGCTGTCGGCACCGAACAGGCCATGGATCACCGCCAGCAGGTCGGCGCCGTGGGCGACCAGCGGGGCGGCGTTGTCGAGGGTGATGCCGCCGATCACCGCGATCGGCAGCTTGACCTGGGCGCGGGCCTGTTCCAGCAGCTCGACATTGGCAGCGGGTGCACCGGGCTTGGTCACGGAATTGAAGAAGCGGCCAAAGGCGACGTAGCTGGCGCCTTCGCTGGCAGCCTGCGCAGCCAGTTCGAGGCTGGCGTGGCAGGTCGAGCCGATGATCGCCTGGCGGCCCAGCAGGGCGCGGGCCGGGGTCAGCGGGCCGTCGGTCTGGCCCAGGTGCACGCCGACGCCCAGGCGCGCGGCCAGTTCGGCGTCGTCGTTGATCAGCAGCTGGGTGCTGTAGCGCTCGCAGAGCTTCATCAGCGCTTCGGCTTCGCGCAGGCGGCGGGCGGCGTCATCGCTTTTGTCGCGGTACTGCAGCAGGCACACGCCGCCTTCCAGTGCCGCCTCGACATGGGACAGGAAACGGCCGGCGAGCAGCTGGCTGTCGGTGATTGCATACAGACCGCGTAGCGACATCGGAAAGCCTCGTATCAGGAGCAGAAGTCCAGGGGCAGGCGGCGTGGCACGAACTGGCCCTTGCCCAGCTGCTCGGCGTCACGCAGGGTGCGCCAGGTGTAGTCGAGTGCACTGCGCACGGCGCTTTGCAGATTCTCGCCCAGGGCCAGGCGACCCGCCAGGGTGCTGGCCAGGGTGCAGCCCGAGCCATGATAGCTGCCCGGCAGGCGCTGGCAGGTCCAGGTGTGGCGCTGGCCGTCGCGGCTGTACAGGCGGTTGTGGATTTCGTCTTCGTCGCCGTGGCCGCCAGTGATCAGCAGGTGCTTGCAGAACGGCAACAATTTTTCCGCACACTCGTCGGCGCTGCCCTCGGGCAGTTCGGCGAGGATGCGCGCCTCGGGCAAGTTCGGCGTGGCGATGGCAGCCAGTGGCAACAGGCGCTCGCGCACCGCATAACCGACTTCGTCCTTGCCCAGCCGGCCACCGCCGCCAGCGCGCAGCACCGGGTCGCATACTACTGGCAGGTGCGGGTGGGCGCTGAGCAGTTCGGCGACGGTGTCGACCATTTCGATCGAACCGAGCATGCCCAGCTTGACCGCGGCCACCGTGGAGTCGGCCAGCACGGCGTTGGCCTGGGCCAGCACCCACTCGCGGTCGAGCACGCGGAAGTCGGAAACGTTGACGGTATCCTGCACGGTCAGGGCGGTCACTGCGGGAGCGGCGTGACAGCCTTGGGCGATCAGGGCTTCAATGTCTGCCTGCAAGCCGGCACCGCCACTTGGGTCGTGGCCGGAGAGACAGAGGACAACGGGGCGGGAGCTGTAGGTATTCATGGTCGGCGAGCTTACCACCAAACCCATTTGTACGGATCGTCCTACAAACGGCTTTTGTTGAGCGATAGGTCAGAATCAAGCGTTCTGTTGGCTTGAAAGCATTGAGTTAGAGCCGTTTCTTCCAAAATTTAGATGGCCGGTGGCCAGCGTGGAAAGCTATGCTAGAGTGCTCGGATAACTCGATAAACGGGCAGTGCCGGATTTCGTCGTCTCATAGGGATAGGGGGCCATCGCGACGCGACCGTGCAGGCCATGCTGGGGCTGTATGCGCTATCTCCTGATTTTGCTTCTGGGCTGCTTGCCCGCGCTGGCCGCTGCGGTCGATTTCGACGCCAGCACCCGGCACCTTGCGCTGGGCAAGGCCATGCAGGTCTATGAAGACCGCGATGGCAGCGCCAGCATTGCCCAGGTCACCGCCCCCGCGTTCGCCAGCCGCTTCCGTGCGCACCACCAGGACGTGCTGAACGCCGGCTATTCGACCTCGGTGTTCTGGTTGAAGATCGATCTGCGCTACCAGGCTTCGGCAGACGCCATGCCTCGCCAGTGGTTGCTGGAGCTGGCGTATCCTCCGCTGGATCACCTCGAATTGTATTTGCCGGGCACCGATGGTCGCTACCGCCTGGCCCAGCGCACCGGCGACGCCTTGCCCTACGACAGCCGGCAGATCCGCCAGAACAACTACCTGTTCGAATTGCCCCTGCAACCTGGCCAGGCCACCACCGTCTACCTGCGGCTGCACAGCGAGGGCTCGGTACAGGCGCCGCTGGCGCTGTGGTCCGCCGAAGCCTATATGGAAGAGCAACCGACCCGCCTTTATGTACTGGGGATGATCTACGGCGTCTTGCTGGTGATGCTGGTGTACAACCTGTTCATTTACCTCAGCGTGCGCGATGTCAGTTACCTCTACTACATCCTCTACATCGCCTCGTTCGGCCTCTATCAGGTCTCGGTCAATGGCGCCGGGGTAGCGTACTTCTGGCCAGACAGCCCATGGTGGGCAAATGCCGCGACGCCACTGTTCATCGGCGCGGCGGGCTTGTTCGGCTGCCAGTTCGCCCGTCATTTCCTGCGTCTGGGCAAGATCAGTCGGGGCCTGGACCGCCTGCTCCAGCTGTTGATGCTGGGTGGTGCGCTGGTGATGCTGCTGGCGGTGAGCATGCCCTACGGCATCGCACTGCGCACGGCGACGGTGCTGGCCCTGTTGTTTACCGTGAGCATATTCACGGCGGGCTTGTACGCCTGGTTGCGTGGTTTGCGGGTGGCCCGTTGGTTCATCATCGCCTGGACGGCGTTCCTGCTCGGTGGGCTGGTCAATACCTTGATGGTGCTGGGTTACCTGCCGAACGTGTTCTTGACCATGTATGCCAGCCAGCTCGGTTCGGCGTTGGAAGTGGCGTTGCTGTCTCTGGCCCTGGCCGACCGCATCAACAGCATGCGCGAACAGCAGGCGCAGACCCTGCGTGAGACCGGCCGGACCTTGGAACACCTGAACCAGCAGCTGGCCCGCAGCAACCACCTCAAGGACGAATTCCTCGCTACCGTGACCCATGAGTTGCGCACGCCGATGAATGGCGTGATCGGTTCACTGGAGCTGATGCAGACCTTGCCGATGAGCGCCGAGATGGCCCAGTACCAGCGCACGGCGGTGGGTTCTGCGCAGAACATGATGGCCATGGTCGACGATATCCTCACCCTCACCGAACTGCAGGCCGGTCGCATGCGCCTGCAAGCCGCGCCATTCAGCTTGCGGCGCATGCTCCAGGACCTGCGTGCCAGTTATGCCGGTACGGCGTTGGGCAAGGGGCTGTACCTGAGCCTGGACGTGCCCGCCGAGCTGCCCGACGAACTGCTGGGCGATACGCACAAGCTGGCGCGCTGCCTGGGCTGCCTGGTGGACAACGGCCTCAAGTTCACCCACCAGGGCGGGGTGATGGTGCAGGTGCGCGGTCGCCGGCTGGGGCCGGACAGCCTGGCGTTGACTTTCACCGTCAGTGACAGCGGGATTGGTTTCGATGACCTGGACCAGGCGATCCTGTACCAGCGCTTCTTCCAGGTCGATGGCTCGATGACCCGGCGTTATGGCGGGTTGGGGATTGGCCTGTCGATTTGTCGGCAGATGGGCGAGGTGCTGGGCGGCAAGCTGGTGCATGAGTCGACGCGGGGGTTGGGTAGCCGGTTCGAGTTGAGCCTTGAAGTGGCGATAGCGCAGGTGCAGATGCCGGCGGGAAGGGCGGTGTCGGGGGATGTGAGGTTTTGAGGTGAACCCAGGGTGCCAGGCTTGAGGGGTGTGGTGGCATTGAGATCGAGCGCCGCCCGCGCGGCGCATCGCGGATGAATCCGCTCCTACATCTATTGCAACGTGCCATGGCCTGATAGGCCATAGTTGTCAGCCTTATGTGTACGACGCGGTTTTTTGGCTGGCACCAAGGTGATCAACCATGGCCTGACTGGAACGGTACGTTGCAACAAATGTAGGAGCGGATTCATCCGCGATGCGCCGTGCGGGCGGCGCTCGATATGCGCACCACCATCAAACTCAAGACATGCGCCCCCAATCCCACCCACACCTTTAGTCACTTTCGTCACTTTGCGCTATCCATAGATGGTGCTTCACTGGACCTCTCAGCCCTACCCGGCCCCCAGGAGCTCCCGATGAACCTGCACCAGTACGCTGAAACCCACGAAGTCACCAACCAGCCGCCGTCACTCGACGGCGCCAACCTGTACCGCCTCGATCTGCCTTTACAGGAATGGTCACGGCGTTTCGGGGCCGGTTGGGCCGAGTCGCGGATCGACGCTTATGGTGCCCTGGCCGGTGGGCCGCTGATGGCCGCGGGTTTTCTCGCCAACGCGCACAAGCCCGAATTCAGCAGCCACGACCGTTACGGCCACCGCATCGACCTGGTTGAATTCCACCCCGCTTACCACGAACTGATGCGCACGGCCGTCGAACACGGCCTGCCCTCGTTGCCCTGGGCCGAGCCACGCCCTGGCGCACACGTGGCCCGGGCGTCGATGACCTACCTGCACAGCCAGGCCGAAGCCGGCACCGGCTGCCCACTGACCATGACCTTTGCCGCCGTCCCTGCGCTCAGGCTCCAGCCCGACCTGGCCGAATACTGGCTGCCGAAGATCCTCGCCCGCGAGTACGACCCGCGCAATGTCGGCGACCGGCACAAGGCTGGGGTCACCATCGGCATGGCCATGACCGAAAAACAGGGCGGCACCGACGTGCGCGCCAACACTACCCGCGCCTATCCGGTAGGCAGCCCCGGGCCAGGCGAGGCCTATGAGCTGGTCGGGCACAAGTGGTTCTGCTCGGCGCCGATGTGCGATGCCTTCCTCACCCTGGCGCAGACCGAAAAGGGCCTGAGCTGCTTCCTGCTGCCGCGCCATCGTCCGGATGACAACCGCAACCAGTTCTATATCCAGCGCCTGAAAAACAAGCTCGGCAACAGCTCCAACGCGTCCAGCGAAGTAGAGTTCCGCGGCGCCCTGGCCTGGATGGTCGGTGAGGAGGGCCGGGGCGTGCCGACCATCATCGAGATGGTGGCGATGACCCGTTTCGACTGCATGGTTGGCTCCAGCGCCTTGATGCGCCAGGCGTTGACCCAGGCCGCCCACCACTGCGCATATCGCAAGGTCGGTGGCCGGGTGCTGAACGAACAGCCGCTGATGCAGAACGTGCTGGCCGACCTGGCCCTGGAAAGCGAGGCGGCGCTGGCCTTGAGCCTGCGCATGGGCCAGGCCCTGGAGCAACTCGACGACCCGCAACAGGCGCACTTCGCCCGGCTGGTCACGGCGGTGGGCAAGTACTGGATCTGCAAGCGTGCCCCGGCCATGATCAACGAGGCCGCCGAGTGCCTGGGCGGCGCCGGGTATGTCGAAGACAGCATCCTGCCGCGGCTGTACCGCGAGGCGCCGGTCAACTCTACCTGGGAAGGCTCAGGCAACGTGCAGTGCCTGGATGTGCTGCGGGCCCTGTCCAAGGAGCCGGGCGTGCTCGATGCGCTGTTCACCGAACTGGGCGATGGCCACGGCGATCCTCGCCTGGCCGCGCACATCGGCAATCTCAAGGGGGCGTTCGCCGACACCAGCGACATCCAATACCGCGCCCGTCAGCTGACCGAAGACATCGCCTTGGCCCTGCAGGCCAAACTGCTGCTCGAAGCGGGTAACGCTGCGGTCAGCGACGCGTTCATCGGCAGCCGCCTGGCAGGCGGCGGGCGTGTGTACGGTGCGTTGCCACGTGGCGCCGACGTCGCGGCGTTGATGTCGAGAGCGACACCTGCCTGGCCGTCCTGAGTTGCCCTTTTCGCGGGGCAAGCCCGCTCCCACAGAGTCAGCGCTGATCGATGGAGGTGTTTTTAGCGGCGAAGGCAGGCAAGATGGCTGACATGCATGTCCAGACAGGAAGCACAGTGTGAGCCACGCCTTTGTAGTCGTTGATACTCCCGAACAGGCCGTCGACCGTCTGGCGGCCTTGCATGAACAGGCCACTGGCGCCCTCAGCCAGGCCCTCAAGCGGTACTTGAAAGACCGTACCGAACCGGACGCCGACGAGCGCGCCGTGTACCGCTACCCGGCATTGCGCCTGACCTACTACAGCCACGGCGAAGTCGCAGCCACTACCCGCGCCTACGCCAAGGTGCAGGTGGCCGGCACCTACAGCGTCACCGTTACCCAACCGGCGGCATTTCGTGGCTACCTGCTCGAGCAGTTGCGCCCGTTGATGCACGACTACACGGTGACCGTCGAAGTCGGCGTCAGCGAACAGAACATTCCGTATCCCTACGTCGTTGACCAGGGCGATGAGCTGGCCGGCAGCGGCATCACCGCCGCCGAGCTGGCGCGGGTGTTCCCCAGCACCGACCTGTCGGCCGCCACCGACGACATCGCCGACGGCCTGTGCGACTGGGGCAGCGCCGAAACCCTGCCGCTGGCGCTGTTCGATGCCGCCCGCGTGGACTTCTCGCTGCGCCGCCTGGTGCACTACACCGGCAGCGACTGGCGCCATGTTCAGCCATGGATTCTGCTGACCAACTACCACCGGTACGTTGACCAGTTCATCAGCCACGGCCTAGAGATGCTGCGTGAAGACCCGCGCTTCGTGCGCATGGTGCTGCCGGGCAACGTGTCGATCGAAAAAGGCATGGACCACGGCGAAGCGCAGGCTTTGGTCGCCAGCGTGGTCTGGCACCGCTACCAGATGCCGGCCTACCACCTGATCGCCGCCGATGGCGACGGGGTTACCCTGGTCAACATCGGTGTCGGCCCGTCCAACGCCAAGAACATCACCGACCACCTGGCCGTGCTGCGCCCGCACTGCTGGCTGATGATCGGCCACTGTGGCGGCCTGCGTCAGTCGCAGACCATCGGTGACTACGTGCTGGCCCACGCCTACATGCGCCGGGACGGCATCCTCGACCGCGTGGTGCCGCCCAACATCCCTATCCCGGCGCTGGCCGAAGTGCAGCTGGCGCTGCAAGAGGCGGCGGCGCAGGTTACCGGCGAACGTGGCGAGGAGCTGAAAAAGCGCCTGCGCACCGGCACCGTGCTGACCTACGACGACCGCAACTGGGAGCTGCGCTGGGCCCAGGAGCGTCCGTTGATCAACCTGTCGCGCGCCGTGGCGGTGGACATGGAAAGCGGCACCATCGCCGCCCAGGGCTATCGCCTGCGGGTGCCGTACGGCACCTTGCTGTGCGTGTCCGACAAGCCGCTGCACAGCGAGATCAAGCTGCCGGGCTCGGCCAACGCCTTCTACAACCGTGCGGTCAGCCAGCACCTGAACATCGGCATTGCCGCTCTCGACCTGCTGCGCACCGAGCTCAATTCGCTGCACTCGCGTAAACTGCGCAGCTTCGATGAGCCGCCGTTCCGCTGAGGATCCATGCCACTGCCACCCCGCTCCAAGCCGCGCCGCCCCCAGGCGCGGCCTGCCTCCGGCCCCCGTCGCCAGCCCAAGGCGCCGCCGGCCGAGCCGCGCCTGATCCTGTTCAACAAACCGTTCGATGTGCTGACCCAGTTCAGCGACGGCGAGGGGCGCGCGACGCTCAAGGACTACATCGACATCCCTGGTATCTACCCGGCCGGGCGGTTGGACCGTGACAGCGAAGGGTTGCTGCTGCTGACCAATGACGGGAGTTTGCAGGCGCGCATTGCCGACCCCAAGCACAAGTTGGCGAAAACCTATTGGGTGCAGGTGGAGGGCGAACCGAGCGATGAGCAGTTGCAGCGGCTGCGTGAGGGCGTCGAACTCAATGACGGCCCGACGCTGCCGGCCGAAGCGCGGCGTCTCGATGAGCCGGCGCTATGGCCACGCAACCCGCCGGTACGCTTTCGCAAGAGCGTGCCTACGAGCTGGCTCGAACTGGTGATTCGCGAAGGGCGTAACCGCCAGGTGCGACGCATGACGGCGGCAGTGGGGCTGCCGACCTTGCGCCTGGTGCGGGTGAAGATTGGCGATTGGGCGCTGGATGGCCTGGAGCAGGGGTGCTGGCGCGAGGTGGCGGCGAAACTCTGAAGGATCAAACCCCTTCAAGAAACCCCACCACCACGCTCTTGATGATGAAAGCCAGCACCCCGAGCCCCAGCACGAAGAACAGGATCATCGTGCCGAAGCGCCCGGCCTTGGACTTTTTCGCCAGGTCCCAGACGATGAAGCCCATGAAACCGATCAACACGGTGACCAGGACGATCATCATCCATTCTTCGAATACGGCAGGATCCATCGGTGTTCTCCAGGCTGGCTCAGCGAAGGTGGGTCAACGGCAACTCGGTACTCGCCAGCACCTGGTTGAGCACGAAGCTCGAACGCACGCTGGTGACGCCGTCGATACGGGTCAGGCTGCCTAGCAGCAATTTCTGGTAGTGGTCCATGTCCGGCACCACCACTTTCAGCTGGTAGTCGGCATCCATGCCCGTCACCAGGCTGCATTCGAGCACTTGCGGCAGGTTGCGGATGGCCGCCTCGAAGGTCTCGAAGCGCTCGGGCGTGTGCCGGTCCATGCCGATCAACACATAAGCGGTCAGGCTCAGGCCCAGTTTTTTCCGATCGAGCAGGGCGACCTGGCGCGAGATATAGCCGTCGTCCTCCAGTTGCTTGACCCGACGCGAGCACGGCGACGGCGACAGGCCGATGCGTTCGGCCAGCTCCTGGTTGGAGATGCGCGCATCGCGCTGCAATTCGGCGAGGATGCTCAGGTCGTAGCGGTCAAGCTTGCTCATGGAAAAGGCCTTTTCTGTTCAGATTGCGGTGAATTATCAATCCAGGGTTAAAAATTGCGCAAGCTCTATTTATCTGAGCAATCTTCGCAATCCTCTGCTGGCGCCGCACCGGTATCTTTATCCACAGAATCACTGCTCGGACATCAGTCCACGGCGACGCGCCCTAGGCGGGCGGTCGCGGCCAACCATCCAACAGGGATGCGCCAGGCCCCCGGGCTACACACCTTCCAGAAGACGGTGTGAGGTGAGCCGGCGCCACAAGTGCCGAGCACGGACGACAATTCTTAAAGGGAGGCCCGACGGCCTCCCTTTTTTCATGTCCGCGATTTCATCTGGCTAGCCGCCACGGGCGCGGTAGACTGGCGGCGTGCCATTTTCTTTATCGTGAGGAACATCATGAAGTCGCGCATCTGGCAGTTGGCAGGTGTCTGTTTGCTGGGCGTCAGCCTGAGTGCCCTTGCCCAGGGCCCGGACGAAGGGCATGGCGGCCGCCCGCTCAATTCGCGCGATGAGGTGCGCCAGACCGAGCCCGCGCGCCAGGGCTATTACCAGGACATCCCCCGGCGCAACGGCGATTGGCAGGGGCGCCCGGATGGCCATGGCAATGGTTGGGGGCCGGGGCCGCAGTATCGGCCAGGGCACAGCGTTGATCACTTCCCTGAGCGCTATTGGAAGGTGCCGTACCGGGGTGAAGACTACTTTTATTCCGGTGGTTACTGGTACCGCCCCCATGGCGGCAGCTATATCGTCGTGACCCCGCCCTATGGCGTGCGGGTCGACTATCTGCCGTCTTACGCACGTGAGATGTGGGTAGGTGGCGCATTGTTCTTCCTGGTTGCAGACACCTACTACCAGTACCTGGCTGACAGCCGGCAATACGTGGTGGTCAGCCCGCCCCCGGTCGCACCCGCACCGACAAGCAATGCTTACGATGTGGTGGCCTACCCAATGAATGGGCAGGGGCAGCAACAGCAGGATCAAGACAGGTATCAGTGCCACCGCTGGGCGGTCAGCCAATCCGGGTTCGACCCGGCGACCGCGCCCTATGCCCCGCCTGGCAACGTGGCAGATACTTACCGCCGAGCCCTTGGGGCCTGTTTCAGTGGCCGCGGTTACAGCATCAACTGATGCGGAAATTCGAATAGGTCGTTCACTGTGGGAGCGGCTTCAGCCGCGAACACCGGCTAAGCCGGTGCCATCCACCGCGTCGCTCGCTTCGCGGCTGAAGCCGCTCCCACGGGGATGTGTGCAGTGTTAGACCGGGTCGGCATGCACCATCACATCCGCCTGTGGATAACGCTGGCGGATCACCTGGGAAGCCTGCACACACAGGGCGTGTGCATCATGCAGTGGCAACTGACCAGGCAGTTCCAGGTGCAGCTGAACGAACCACTGGTTGCCCGATACCCTCGTGCGCAAGTCATGCACGCCCTTCACCCCAGGAATGCCGAGCACCAGCTCGGCCATGCCCTCGCCAATCTCGCCGGGCAATTCCTTGTCCATCAGGATCGCCGTGCTTTCCCGGGCGATCTGCAATGCGCTCCAGAGGATGTACAGGGCGATGCCCAGGCCGAACAGCGCATCCAGCTGCGGCCAGCCAAAACGGGCCAGCAGCAGGGCCAGCAGGATGCTGGCATTGAGCAGCAGGTCGGAGCGGTAGTGCAGCGAGTCGGCGCGTACCGCGGTTGAACCGGTCGCGCGGATGACCTTGCGTTGCAGCGCCAGCAGGGCGAGGGTCAGCACCAGCGACAGCAGCATCACGCCGATGCCGATGGCGGTATCCCCCAGCGGCTGTGGCGATTGCAGACGCTCGGCTGCCTGTACCCCGATCAGTACAGCGCTCACCCCGATGAACAACGCCTGCGCCATGCCCGCCAATGCCTCGGCTTTGCCGTGGCCGAAGCGATGGTCGTCGTCGGCGGGGCGCAACGCATAGTGCACCGCGAGCAGGTTGAGAAACGATGCGACCGCATCCAGCGCCGAGTCGGTCAGCCCGGCCAGCAGGCTGACCGAGCCGCTGAGCCACCAGCCCACGGCCTTGCTGAGCACCAGAATACTGGCGACCGCCAATGAGGCGCGCGTGGCCAGCCGTAACAGGCGTTGATGCTCAGCTGAGGTGGTCATCCTTGAGGAGGTTTCCTTATGACGATCAGGCCGCCGGAATCATGCCGAACGACGCCAGCTGCTCCACGCTGCCGCGATGCTGGATCAGGCGCGGGTCGTCCAGCGGCAGACGCTGGCCCAATTCGCTTTCGAGAATAGCCTGCAGCTTGAGGTTGTCGACCTTGCCGTCGGGTGTGACGGCTTCGCGCAGTTTTTCCGGCGCAACCTGCGCGGTGGTGCCGCCGGGGTAGTAAATGGCACCGGTGGCGAAGTCGACGCCAAAGGCGATCAAACCGGGGATCACGTAGAACAGAATGCCGATGGCGTCGAGGGCGACGATGACCGGGTCGACCTTGCCTTCGATCTGCCCACGGCGGTCAGGGTAGAACAGCGTGCCACAGGCCGTCAGCTGGGTCAGCAGGGTGGCGATGAGGGCGCCACCGATGACGCGGGATGGGATGCGCATGTGAATCTCCGAAAAAGGTGTACCGCAGGGTGGGCGAAACGCCAGCACCTGATGCTAAGACCATGATAGAGCAGGCTGGGTTCGCCGTTATACTCGCCTCACTGTTCGAGGACCACCATGATTTCTTTACCAATCGATGCCGTTTTGCCGGCCTTGCGCCAGGCCCTGGAAAACCATGACGAGGCCGTGCTCGAAGCACCGCCCGGTGCCGGCAAGACCACCCGCGTGCCGCTGGCGCTGCTGAATGAACCGTGGCTCGCCGGGCAGACCATCCTGATGCTCGAACCGCGACGGCTGGCCGCGCGGGCGGCAGCTGAACGGCTGGCTAGCGAGCTGGGTGAAAAGGTCGGCGAAACCGTGGGCTATCGCATTCGCCTGGAAAGTAAGGTAGGACCCAGGACCCGCATCGAAGTGGTCACCGAAGGCATCCTCACCCGCCGCCTGCAAGCTGACCCCGCGCTCGAAGGCGTGGGCTTGCTGATCTTCGATGAGTATCACGAGCGTAGCCTCGACGCCGACCTGGCGCTGGCGCTGAGCCTCAATGGCCGTGAACTGCTGCGCGACGATCCGCCGCTGAAAATCCTGCTGATGTCTGCCACCCTCGAAGGCGAGCGTCTGTCGCGCCTGCTCGACGACGCCCCAGTGGTCAGCAGTGAAGGCCGCATGCACCCGGTGGACATTCAATGGGGCCGGCCTTTCCAGCCCGGCGAGTTCATCGAGCCACGGGTCGTGGACAGCGTGCTCCAGGCCTTGGCCGATCAGCCCGGCAGCGTACTGGTGTTCCTGCCAGGCCAGGCCGAGATCCGCAGGGTCAATCAAAGCCTGCAGGAAGCGCTGGGTGAACGCCCCGACATCCTGCTGTGCCCATTGCACGGCGAGCTCGACCTCAATGCCCAGCGCGCCGCCATCGACCCGGCGCCCAAAGGCCTGCGCAAAGTGGTGCTGGCGACCAACATCGCCGAAACCAGCCTGACCATCGACGGCGTGCGCGTGGTGATCGATGCCGGCCTTGCCCGGGTGCCGCGCTTCGACCCCGGCAGTGGCATGACGCGCCTGGATACCCAGCGTATCTCCCGCGCCAGCGCCACCCAGCGCGCAGGCCGTGCCGGCCGGCTGGAGCCTGGCGTGTGCTACCGCCTGTGGTCCGAGGCCCAGCACGACCAGCTGGCCGCACATGGCAGCGCCGAAGTCCTTCAAGCCGACCTCGCCGGCCTGGCCCTGCAGCTTGGCCGTTGGGGCGTGACGCCGGATCAGCTGCGCTGGCTGGACCAACCGCCCGCCGCCGCGTTCTCCCAGGCCCAGGACCTGCTGGCGCGGCTCGGTGCGTTCAAACCGGGTAGCCGCGACAATCTCAGCGAGCACGGCCAGGCCATGGCCGAGCTGCCCGCACATCCTCGCATCGCCCATCTGCTGCTGCGCGGCCAGGACCTGGGCCTGGCCGCGATGGCCTGTGATGTCGCCGCCTTGCTCGGCGAGCGTGATCTTCGGCGCGGTGGCGGCGCCGATTTGCATAGCCGGCTGGCATTGCTCAGTGGTGAGAGCAAGGCCAGCCGTGGCGGCCAGGGCGGTGTGCAGCGTGCTCGGCAACTGGCCCGCCAATACCGTGGCCTGCTGCGTGGCAAAGCGGGGGCAGCGGTGGCCGACCCCGATCACCCACGCTGGCTCGGTGCTTTGCTGGCGCTGGCCTATCCCGACCGGGTTGCCCAACAGCGTCGCGAGGGCAGCGCCGAATACCGTCTGGCCAATGGCCGCGCCGCCTTGTTCGCCGAGGTCGATGCGCTGATGAAATGCCCATGGCTGGTCATCGCCGACCTGGGCAGCCGCCAGGGCCAGCGCGAAGAGCGTATCTACCTGGCGGCCGAGTTTGATCCAGCGTTGCTTGACGATGTACTGGCCGAGCAAGTCGAGCGGGTCGACATCCTCGATTGGGACGAGCGTGAGCAGGTGTTGCGGGCCGAGCGCCAGATCAAGGTCGGCGAACTGGTGCTCAGCCGCGAACCGCTGCCTGACCTGGATGATGAGGCTCGCGCCAAGGCGCTGATCGGCCTGGTGCGGCGCAAAGGCCTGAACCTGCTGACCTGGACGCCAGAACTGCGGCAATGGCAGGCGAGGGTGGCGCTGCTGCGTCACTTGGATCTGGTTAAAGATGGGCAGAGCGAATGGCCTGATCTAGGGGACGAGGCGCTGCTGGCCAGCCTCGAAGACTGGTTGCAGCCGTACCTTGGCAAGGTGTCGCGCCTGAGCCACTTCGCCGCCCTCGACCTGTCCTCGATACTGCGCAACCTGCTGCCCTGGCCGCTACCCCAGCGCCTGGATGAATGGGCGCCTGCGCACCTGGCCGTGCCGTCCGGCTCGAATATCCGTCTGGACTACAGCGAAACCCCACCGATTCTCGCCGTGCGCTTGCAGGAGTTGTTTGGCCTGGCCGATACGCCGCGCATTGCTCAGGGTCGTCAGCAGGTCAAGTTGCACCTGTTGTCGCCAGCACGCCGGCCAGTACAGGTGACCCAGGATCTGGCCAACTTCTGGCGCACTACCTATGCCGAGGTGAAGAAGGATCTTAAGGGGCGCTATCCGAAGCATTACTGGCCGGACGACCCGCTCGTGGCCGAAGCCACGGCGCGGGCCAAACCGCGCGGCACCTGAAGTTTCAGTCAGCCTGCGTGGCGTTGCCAGCTTCGCCTTCCAGCAGCATGAACAGGCGGTACAGCACCACCGTGCTGAACAGCTGCAGGAAGCCGCTCAGGCTGGCCAAGGCCAGATCAACCGCTGGCGTCGGCTCGGGGAAAGCCATCATCAGCAGCCCGTCAATCAGCCAAAGCGGTGCCAGCACGCTGAACACGCAGATCATGATGCGCATGAAGTGCCCGGTGGTCATGCGTGCGCTTTCGCGCATCGATTGCACCACTGGCAGGCCGCGCAGCACCAGCAGATATTCGGCGAACACCAGGTTGATCATGATCCATATGCCAGGAAACACCAGCAGGGTCAGGCCGAACACGATCAGCAGCGAGCTGATCAGAATCAGCAGGGCCAGTTGTGGCCACAGCTGCACGGCGCGGGCGAGCAGGTCGCGCCGAGGGGTGTCCTGACCTCTGCTGCGGGTGTCGAGGTAGAGGATCAGCGCCGCGCTGTAGAGGGGGTAGAACAGCAAGCTGACCAGCATGCTGTAGGCGGCGGAGGCTTGATCGCCAATCTGCCCGTACAGCAGTTGGGTGACCAGAGCTTCGAGCACCACCAATGGCAGGCACAGTGGGATGATGCTCACCAGGTGGCGGCGGAAGAAGTAAAAGGAGTCGCGCAGAACGCTCAGCGGATTCATCAGTCAACATCGCATGGCAGTAAAAGCAGGGGCCTAACTTTAGCCTAGAGCGGTAACTTGCTGAAAAAAGTTTCACCACGGCGGTGATTGAATCCGCCGCGCGCGCGCCCCATCTTTGGCTGGTCCGATGTCCCGCTTGCCTACGAGGTAGCCCAAATGAACACCGATGAACAAACCCTGATCGATGGCCTGTTCGGCCGCATCAAGCAAGCCGAAGACCCAAGCCAGCCACGCGATGCGCAGGCACAGGCACGGATCGAGGAGCATCTGCGCCAGCAGCCGGCCGCGCCTTACTACATGGCCCAGGCCATTCTGGTGCAGGAAGCTGCGCTCAAACAGCTGGACGAGCAGAACAAGCAGCTGGAGGCCGAACTCAAGCAGGCTCGCGCCCAGGCGCAAGCGGCCCCGGCCAGCAGTGGCAACAGCGGGGGTGGCTTCTTGTCGAGCATCTTTGGCGGGGGTTCGCGCACCCCGGAACCGGCTGCGCAACCGCAGCGCTCGAACACGCCGGTGGCTTCCGGCGGCGGCTGGCGTGAGCCAAGCGCCCCGGGCTTCTCCCGGCCGCAGGCGCAGATGCAGCAGCAACAGCCTGGTTTCGGCGCCGCGCCGGCCCGTGGCGGCGCCAGCAGCTTCCTCGGTGGGGCGATGCAGACCGCTGCCGGTGTGGCGGGTGGCGTGCTGCTGGCGCAAGGCATCAGCAGTATGTTCAACCACGATTCGCCGCCTGAAGAAGTCGCCGAGGTGGCCAAGGAAGAGCCGGCGCCGGCCAGCGACACGGGTGGCTGGAACGACCAGGGCGGGCAGGAGCACGTGGCTGACAACGGTGGCTGGAGCGATGATCAGGGCGGTTTCGCCGACACCGACTACGGCAACGATGACGGCGGCTTCTTCTCGGACGACGACACCTTCGTCTGATCGCTCTGGCATACTGCAGGCATTTACAGGGGCGCCCATGCGCCCCTTTTCAGCCGAGGGTATGTAGTGAAGAAAATCGCGCTGTTCGCCGATGTGCAGAACCTCTACTACACGGTGCGCCAGGCCCACGGCTGCCATTTCAACTACTCAGCCCTGTGGAATGAGGTCAGCCGCGAAGGCGAGATCGTCGAAGCGGTGGCTTACGCCATCGACCGGGGTGACAGCAAGCAGCAGCAGTTTCAGCAGATCCTGCGCAACCTCGGTTTCGAGGTGCGCCTCAAACCCTACATTCAGCGCAGCGATGGCTCGGCCAAAGGGGATTGGGACGTGGGCATCACCCTTGATGTGATCGACGCTGCCAGCCGGGTCGATCAGGTGGTGCTGGCTTCCGGGGATGGTGATTTCGACCTGCTGCTGGAGCGGGTGATCCAGCGTCATGGCGCCGAGGCCGTGGTGTATGGCGTGCCTGGGTTGACTGCCATGTCGCTGATCCGGGCGGCGAGCCGGTATGTGCCGATTGAGGGGCGGTTGTTGCTCAAGCATTGAGCGCTTGTCGTTGGGTTCTGTTTTGACGCTGAGATCGAGCGCCGCCTGCGCGGCGCATCGCGGCTGAAGCCGCTCCCACAAATATCGCGCAACTTGTTAAATTTTGAGCAAGACAGTTGCTCTCACAAGTCGTGCAAATTGTGCCGCTCATTTAATCCTGTTTTGTAACTGATGTTTACAGGGCGTTCTCGCTAGAATCCGTCGACCGTAAATGGATTTCGAGTGTTCTGCCATGCCCGCTTCTCGTCGCTTCCCGTTATTGTTGATTGGCGCCTTCCTGGCCCTGTATCTGGTCTGGGGCTCCACCTATCTGTTCATTCGCATCGGCGTCGAGTCCTGGCCGCCAATGCTGATGGCCGGGGTGCGCTTCGTCATCGCCGGCGGTCTGCTCTACGGGTTCCTGCGCTGGCGTGGCGTGCCGGCGCCGACCTGGCCGCAATGGCGTGCGGCGGGGGCGATCGGCTTTCTGTTGCTCAGTTGCGGCAACGGCGGTGTGACGGTGGCCGAGCATGCCGGCGTGGCCTCCGGAGTCGCGGCGCTGGCGGTGGCCACGGTGCCGCTGTTCACCCTGGTCTTCGGGCTGTTGTTCGGCCATCGCAATTCGCGACTGGAGTGGGCAGGCATCCTGCTTGGCCTGATCGGCATCGGCCTGCTCAACCTCGGCTCGAACCTGCAGGCCAGCCCAATCGGCGCCGCGCTGATTCTGTTTGCCGCTGCGGCGTGGGCTTTTGGCTCGGTCTGGAGCAAGAGCCTGCCTTTACCTCAAGGCCCCATGGCCAGCGCTGCCGAAATGCTGGTGGGCGGTGCGGTATTGCTGCTGGGCAGCGCGCTGTCGGGCGAGCGCATGACGCAGATGCCGACCGCGGCAGGCTGGGGCGCGCTGGCTTATCTGGTGTTGTTTGGCTCGATCCTGGCCTTCAGTGCCTACATGTACCTGCTGAAAAATGTGCGCCCGGCCGCAGCCACCAGCTATGCCTACGTCAACCCGGCTGTTGCGGTTTTACTGGGCATCGTCTTTGCCGGTGAGCAGATTGGAGCGGAGGAATGCCTGGCGATGGCGGTGATCATCGGTGCGGTGGTGCTGATCGGCCTGCCGCAATGGCGCAGGCCGGCAGCGCCCGCGCAACCGCTCGAGGGCGAAATCTGCAAGTAGGCTGGGGTGTTGCGGTAAACTT
This sequence comes from Pseudomonas sp. NPDC089752, assembly GCF_044748725.1. Lineage (NCBI taxonomy): Bacteria > Pseudomonadati > Pseudomonadota > Gammaproteobacteria > Pseudomonadales > Pseudomonadaceae > Pseudomonas > Pseudomonas sp. NPDC089752. Next base: position 248,836 of record NZ_JBIVGP010000005.1, on the reverse strand, counting down.
GCCGCCTTCGCTGAACCCCCTGACGGTATTGCCATGAATTTCGCCAAACTCGGCCTGATCGAACCCTTGCTGCGCACCTTGCAGCAGCTGGACTACACCACCCCGACCCCGGTCCAGGCCCAGGCCATTCCCGCGGTGCTGGCCGGCCGCGACCTGATGGCCGCCGCCCAGACCGGCACCGGCAAGACCGCCGGCTTCGCCCTGCCGGTGCTGCAGCGCCTGGCCCTGGAGGGGGAAAAAGTGGCCAGCAACTCGATCCGCGCGCTGGTGCTGGTGCCGACCCGCGAACTGGCCGAGCAGGTGCACAACAACGTGCGCGAGTACGCCGAGAATTTGCCGTTGAGCACTTACGCGGTGTACGGCGGCGTCAGCATCAACCCGCAGATGATGCGCCTGCGCCGGGGTGTCGACCTGCTGGTGGCCACCCCGGGCCGGTTGCTCGACCTGTTCCGCCAGAACGCGGTGAAGTTCAACCAGGTACAAACGCTGGTGCTCGACGAAGCCGACCGCATGCTCGACCTGGGCTTTGCCGAAGAGCTGCAATCGGTGTACGCGGCGCTGCCGCGCAAACGGCAGACGCTGCTGTTCTCGGCCACCTTTTCCGAGCAGATCCGCATGCTCGCCGGGCTGGCGCTGAACGACCCGCTGAGCATCGAAGTCAGCCCGCGCAATGCTGCCGCCACCACGGTCAAGCAGTGGCTGGTGCCGGTGGACAAGAAGCGCAAGGCCGACCTGTTCTGCCACTTGCTGCGCAAGCAGCGCTGGTCGCAGGTACTGGTGTTCGCCAAGACCCGCAACGGCGTCGACCAGTTGGTGGAACGGCTGTTGGGCGAGGGCGTGAATGCCGATGGCATTCACGGTGACCGTCCGCAGGCCACGCGCCAGCGGGCGCTGGACAGCTTCAAGGCCCGTGAGATCCAGGTGCTGGTGGCCACCGATGTAGCCGCTCGCGGCCTGGATATCGACGACCTGCCGTTGGTGGTCAACCTCGACCTGCCGATCGTTGCCGAGGATTACGTGCACCGTATCGGCCGCACCGGCCGTGCCGGCAACAAGGGTGAGGCGATCTCACTGGTGTGTGCGGATGAGGTGCAGATGCTTTCGGCAATCGAGACGCTGATCCGCCAGACCTTGCCGCGCCATGAAGAGCCGGACTTCATTCCCGATCACCGGGTGCCGATGACAGATGCCAGTGGCCAGGTGATCAAGAAGCCGAAAAAGCCCAAGAAGCCGAAAGAGAACAGCGCCAAGCGTGGGTTGGGGCGCTGGATGGACAGTGGCGACGAGGCGCCGGTCAAGGCGGTGCGCAAAGTGCCGAGTTTCAATACTGGGCCGAAAAAGCGTAAGCCCTGAGATTGTTGGGGCCGCTTTGCGGCCCATTCGCGGGGCAAGCCCGCTCCCACATTGGGAAGGCTTGCGCTGTACTTGTGGGAGCGGGCTTGCCCCGCGAATGGGCTGCGAAGCAGCCCCAGCGTTCCGTCACGCAGACCGCGCCAGCCAATCCGCCGCCGCCCGCCCAGCGCGAAGCCCGCTGGCAAAGCACGCCGTCAACAGATAGCCCCCAGTCGGCGCCTCCCAATCCAGCATCTCGCCGGCACAGAACACCCCCGGCATGCCCTTGATCATCAACCCTTCATCCAGCCCCTCGAACCGCACGCCCCCCGCACTGCTGATCGCCTCATCCAGCGGCCGGGTGCGCACCAGCGTGATTGGCAACGCCTTGATAGCCCTCGCCAGTGAATCAACGTCGGCAAAGGTCGCCTGATCCGTCAGCTCACGCAACAACGCCGCCTTCACCCCATCGATACCCAACTGGCTGTGCAGATGCTTGGCCATCGACCGCGAACCACGTGGCTTGGCCAAAGCCTGTGCAATCTTGTCCACAGGCTTGTCCGGCAGCAGGTCGAGCAGCAGCGTGGCCTTCCCGTCGCGGTTGATCGCTTCGCGCAACTGCGCCGACCAGGCATACACCAGGCTGCCTTCGACACCCTGGGCGGTGAGAATGAATTCACCTTTACGCGGCGCGCTGCCAGGCACGCTGAGGGCGATATTCTTCAGCGGTGCACCGGCGAACTTGTCCTTGAGCAGCGCACTCCAGCCCGCCACTTCAAACCCACAGTTGCTCGCTTGCAACGGTGAGATATCCACAGCCCGCCCAGCCAGCAACGGCTGCCAGGCGCCGTCGGAGCCCAGTCTGGCCCAGCTGCCACCGCCCAGGGCGAGCACGACAACGTCAGCCTTCACTTGCATCTCGCCCTGTGGATAAGCGATCCGCAAGGTGCTATCGGCATCCCATCCAAGCCAGCGGTGCCGGGTGTGGATAACTACGCCGCTGTCGCGCAGGCGCTTGAGCCAGGCGCGCAGCAAGGGCGCGGCTTTCATGTCGGTAGGGAATACACGGCCCGAGGTGCCGACGAAGGTTTCGATACCCAGGCCGTGGATCCATTGGCGCAGGGCGTCGGCATCGAAATCGCGCAGCAACCCGTCGATTTCGCCTTGGCGCTCGGCATAGCGCCCCACGAACTGTGGATAAGCTTCCGAGTGGGTGATGTTCATGCCGCCAACACCCGCCAGCAGGAACTTGCGGCCCACCGAAGGCATGGCGTCGAACACTTGAACGGCCAAGCCTCGCTGGGCCAGTGCTTCGGCCGCCATCAAACCAGCGGGGCCGCCGCCGATGACGACGGCGAGGGGAGGGGATGCGGGGTGCAGATCGGACATGGCGGGCGACAGGCTGTGGAAAAGTGACGCATTCTAGCGCAGCCGGGCCTGCAGAAGCACTGAACAAAAAATGATCAGTACTCTGTAGGCCACGGGTGCTGTGGTCTACAGAAGCTTTCACTCAGGTTATCCACAAGCGGTTCCACAGTCATTGTGAACAACTGATGACCTTCGCCGCGCTGTGGTGGAGGATGCCGTGGCGCCGGGCCAGGGCTTCGCGGTCCTTGCTATAGCCCCCACCGATCACGCCGACCACCGGAATATCCCGGCCCAGGCAATGGCGCATGACAAGTTCGTCGCGCGCAGCCAGGCCGGCATCGGTCAGTTGCAGGTAGCCCAGGGCATCGTCCTTGTGCACATCGACACCGGCGTCGTACAGCACCAGATCGGGTTGGTACAGCGGCAGCAGGTAATTGAGCGCATCTTCCACCACCTTCAGGTAGGCCGCGTCGCCCATGCCGCGCGGCAAGGGAATGTCCCAGTCACTGTGGGCCTTGCGGGCCGGGAAGTTCTGCTCGCAGTGCAACGACACGGTAATGGCGTCCGGAGTGTCCTGCAGGATGCGCGCGGTGCCGTCGCCCTGGTGCACGTCGCAGTCGAAGATCAGCACCCGATGCACGCGGCCGGCTTCCAGCAGGTAGCGGCTGATCACCGCCAGGTCGTTGAAGATGCAGAAGCCGGCCGGATGGTCATAGTGGGCGTGGTGGGTGCCGCCGGCCAGATGGCAGGCCAGGCCATGCTGCAGGGCCATTTCGGCGGTCAGCAACGAGCCGCCCACCGCGCGCACGGTGCGCCGGGCCAGTGCCTCGCTCCAGGGCAGGCCCAGGCGGCGCTGGTCCTCGCGTGACAGGTCGCCGTTCATGTAGCGCTCGATGTAGCTGCGGTCATGGGCGAGGGCGAGGATGTCGTTGGGGCAGATGTCCGGCCGCAACAGGGCCTGGTCGGTGGTCAGCCCGCTGTCGACCAGGTGGTCGCGCAGCAGGCGGAACTTGTCCATCGGGAAGCGATGCTCCGGCGGGAATTCCGGGCTGTAGTCATCGTGGTAGATCAGCGGCAACGGCATGGTGAGTTCGCATTCAAGGCCAGCGCTGATCTTGCCAGCAGTTGGCGTGTGGGTAAAAGTTTGCGCCGCGCCTACGCTTTAAACTGCAGCACAGTGAAACCGGAGCACATCTCATGACTCTTATCCGCGAACTGGAAAGCGCCCGCCTGGTGCTGCGCCAATGGCACGACGACGACTTGCGCGAATTCGCCGCCATGTGTGCTGATCCGCATGTCATGCGCTACTTCCCGGCACCCATGACCCGCGTGGAGGCGGCGGCGCTGATTGGCAGGGTCCGCGGGCATTTCAACGAATACGGCTTTGGCCTGTGGGCCCTGGAACGCAAGGACAGCGGCGCCTTCATTGGCATGACCGGCCTGCTCAATGTCAACTTCGCGGCGCCGTTCGCCCCTGCCGTGGAAATCGGCTGGCGCCTGGCTCGGCGCCACTGGGGGCTGGGGTTTGCCAGCGAGGCGGCGTGGACCTGTTTGCGGTGTGCTTTCGCCCAATTGCGCCTGGAAGAGGTGGTGTCGTTCACTAGCGAAAGTAACCTGCCGTCGCAGAAAGTCATGCAGGCCATCGGCATGGTCCAGGACCTGCAAGGCAGTTTCGAACACCCGCGCCTGCCCACTGGCCACCCGCTGCGCCCCCACGTGCTGTACCGCATCGACCGCGCCCACTGGGAGCAGACCTTACGCACTGAATGAGCGGCCATGCGCGGCGCCAATGACAAACCCTGTATCATTCGCCTACCCCTGCCAGGTGCTCAGCGAAAAATGTTCAGCGCCTGTGAAATCGAGCGCCGCGAGGCGGCGCATCGCGAGCAAGGCTCGCTCCTACGGAGAACCCCGATGAGTCATGTGTTGGACGACCTGGTCGACCTGTTGAGCCTCGAATCGATCGAGGAGAACCTGTTCCGTGGGCGCAGCCAGGACCTGGGCTTCCGCCAGCTGTACGGTGGCCAGGTGCTGGGCCAGTCACTGTCGGCCGCCAGCCAGACGGTCGAAGACGCGCGCCATGTGCATTCGCTGCACGGCTACTTCCTGCGCCCCGGCGATGCCAGCCTGCCGGTGGTCTACTCCGTCGACCGCGTGCGCGATGGCGGCAGTTTCAGCACCCGGCGCGTGACGGCCATCCAGAAGGGCCAGCCGATCTTCACCTGCAGCGCGTCGTTCCAATACGACGAGGAAGGTTTCGAGCATCAGGCGCAGATGCCTGACGTGGTCGGCCCGGAAAACCTGCCCACCGAGGTCGAGCTGGCTCGCGCCATGGCCGACCAGCTGCCCGAGCGCATCCGTGACAAGGTGCTGTGCGCCAAGCCGATCGAGATCCGCCCGGTGACCGAGCGCGACCCGTTCAACCCCAAGCCCGGCGACCCGGTGAAATACGCCTGGTTCCGCGCCGACGGCAACCTGCCGGACATCCCGGCCCTGCACAAATACCTGCTGGCCTACGCCTCCGACTTCGGCCTGCTGACCACCTCGCTGCAGCCCCATGGCAAGTCGGTGTGGCAGCGCGACATGCAGATTGCCAGCCTCGACCATTCGCTGTGGTTCCATGCCAACCTGCGCGCCGACGACTGGCTGCTGTACGCCACCGACAGCCCCTGGGCCGGTAATGCCCGTGGCTTCTGCCGCGGCAGCATCTACAACCGCGCCGGGCAACTGGTGGCGTCCTCCACTCAGGAAGGCTTGATCCGCCACCGCAAGGACTGGGCATGAGCCTGGCCGATATCCGCAACTGGGTGTTCGACATGGACGGCACCCTGACCGTGGCGGTGCATGATTTCGCTGCCATCCGCGAGGCGCTGGATATTCCGCAGGAGGATGACATCCTCACCCACCTGGCAGCGCTGCCGGCGGCGGAGGCGGCCGCCAAGCATGCCTGGCTGCTGGAGCACGAACGCGATTTAGCTGTGGCCTCGACCGCAGCCACCGGCGCGGTGGAGCTGGTGCGCGAGCTGGCCGAACGCGGTTGCCGGCTGGGCATCCTGACCCGCAATGCGCGGGAGTTGGCGCATGTCACCCTGGAGGCGATCGGCCTGGCGGACTGCTTTGCCGTCGAGCACATCCTTGGGCGTGACGAAGCGGCGCCCAAGCCCAGCCCCGATGGCCTGCTGAAGATCGCCAGCGCCTGGGGCGTGGCGCCGAGCGAGCTGGTGATGGTCGGTGATTACCGGTTCGATCTCGATTGCGGGCGAGCGGCGGGGGCGCGGACAGTGCTGGTGAATTTGCCGGATAATCCGTGGCCGGAACTGGTGGACTGGCATGCGGCGGATTGCCGGGCATTGCGGGTGTTGCTGGGCTGAATCTCAGGTAGTCAGTACCGGCCTCTTCGCGGGCAAGCCCGCTCCCACAGGTCAAACTCCATCAGCAAGATGGGTGAAACCCTGTGGGAGCGGGCTTGCCCGCGAAGAGGCCGGTACTGTCTATGCTGAACCCCAATCTTTCCCGAATGGAGTACCAGCCATGACCCATAAGGCCATCTATGTAAAACCCGGTGGCGGCTACGACAAGGTCGAAGTCGGCACCTGCGAGGCCGCAGCACCGCAGGCCGGCGAGATCACCGTGCGCCTGCACGCCAGCTCCCTCAACTACCACGACTTCGCTGTGGTCAGCGGTATGTGGGGGCCGAGTGAGCGGCGTATTCCCATGGCCGATGGCGCCGGTGAAGTGCTCGCGATCGGCGCGGGCGTCAGTGAATTCAAGGTCGGCGATCACGTGGTCAGTACCTTCTTCCCAAGCTGGCTCGATGGCCAAGCGCTGGTCGAAGGCTTCGCCAGCGTGCCCGGCGACGGCATCGACGGCTACGCCCGCGAGCAGGTAACCGCCCGCGCCACCGCCTTCACCCTGGCGCCCAAAGGTTACAGCCATGCCGAAGCCGCGACCCTGACCACCGCTGGCCTTACCGCCTGGCGCGCGCTGATGAGCGACGACCACCTCAAGCCCGGCGATACCGTGCTGGTGCAAGGCACGGGTGGCGTGTCGATCTTCGCGTTGCAGTTCGCCAAGCTGGCAGGGGCCACCGTGATCGCCACCTCATCCAGCGATGCCAAGCTCGAACGCCTCAAAGCCCTTGGCGCCGATCACCTGATCAATTACAAGCGCACTCCCGCCTGGGGCGAGAAGGTGCGTGAGCTTACTGACAACCGCGGCGTCGATCATGTGATCGAAGTGGGCGGCCCGGCGACCCTGGAACAGTCGATGATTGCCGCCAGGATCGGTGGGCATATTTCGCTGATCGGCATCCTAACGGGTGTTGCCGGGCAATTGCCGCTGGTGCAGGCGCTGGTGCGGCAGATCCGCCTGCAGGGCGTGCTGGTGGGCAGCCGCGCGCAGCAGCAGGCAATGGTCCGAGCGATCGATGCCAACGGCTTGCGGCCGGTGGTGGACAAACATTTCGAGTTGGAGCAGATCGTCGAAGCGTTCCGCTACCAGGAGAGCAACCGGCATTTCGGCAAGATCTGCCTGACCTGGTAATCCTCAAATGGGCTGCAAAGCAGCCCCTAGTCCGGCAACAACCGATCCCGGCTATTGGACAGGTGAATGCAGATCGCCGCCCGCGCCGCATCCGGGTCTTGCCGGCGGATGGCATTGAGAATCGCCTCATGCTCCAGATTGGCCAGGTACGCATGCCGGGCCAGGTTTGACCCCGCGCGTTCGGCGATGGCCATGCGGTTGCGCGGGATCAGGCCATTGCCCAGCTGCGCCATCATCTCGCTGAAATACAGGTTGCCAGTGGCCTCGGCGATCAGCAGATGAAAGCGTCGGTCGGCTTCGATGCAGCTGTCACCGGCGGCGGCCAGGTCCTGGTAGTCGTCCAGCGCCTGGCGCATGCGGGCCAGCTGCTGGTCGCTGCGGCGCACGGCGGCGAGCGCGGCGGCCTGGCCTTCCAGGCCGATGCGCAATTCGAGCAGATCGCGCACGCTCGCGGCATTCTCCGCCCCCACCCGTAAGCGCGCCTGGCCCTGGCGCTCGATCACGAAGGTGCCAATGCCGTGGCGCGGTTCGACCAGGCCCGAGGCCTGCAATTTCGACAGCGCCTCACGAACCACGGTGCGGCTGACGCCATGCTCACGCACGAGAGTGTTTTCCGACGGCAGCTTGTCCCCCGGTTTGAAAGTGCCCAGCAGGATCTGCTGGGTCAGGCTCGACACCAAGTCATGCGCGCGGCTGTGGCTGCGTTTGGTGGTTGCTTGAGTCATGGGCCTGCTCCGTGAGTGCTTGTACGACAAGTTAATCCATAAAAATATTTCTTGCCTTGTTTTTCCCTGCTGGCTGTTGATCTGTCTATCACGTTATCTGCGTTATCGCGTCAATATTGCTATTTATCAGCTTGTATTTTGTTAATTAGGCGACATTCGACATCTTGTCGTACAACTTCAGCGCGCATATGCTCCACCCCACTGTCATGTCAGACAACGACCCGCACAAAAACAATTAGTGGGAGATCCCCCAGTGAACGACACCCTCGCTCCGTCTGCCCGGAATGAAGGCGACGTGCTGGCCAGTGCCGTGGCCAAGGTCAAACGCCACGTCCTGCCGCTGTTCGTCATCATGTTCATCGTCAACTACCTCGACCGCGTCAACATCGGCTTCGTCCGCCCGCACCTGGAAAGCGACCTGGGCATCAGCGCCGCTGCCTATGGCTTCGGCGCCGGGCTGTTCTTCATCGGCTATGCGCTGTTCGAAGTGCCCTCCAACATGCTGCTGCAACGTGTCGGTGCCCGTTTGTGGCTGACCCGCATCATGTTCACCTGGGGGCTGGTGGCCACGGCCATGGCCTTCGTCCAGACCGAAACCCAGTTCTACGTGCTGCGCTTTCTGCTCGGCGTCGCCGAAGCCGGCTTCTTCCCCGGAGTGATCTACTACTTCACCCGCTGGCTGCCGGCCGCCGAGCGCGGCAAGGCGATTGCCATCTTCCTCAGTGGTTCGGCGCTGGCTTCGCTGATTTCCGGCCCGCTGGCCGGGGCGCTGATGCAGATCCAGGGGCTGGGCATGCACGGCTGGCAGTGGATGCTGTTCATCGAAGGCATGGCTTCGGTCATCCTGTGCTTCTTCGTGTTCTTCTGGCTCGACTCCAAACCGCATGATGCCAAGTGGTTGAGCAAAGCCGAACAAGACGCGCTGGTCGATACCATCGACCGCGAGCAGCGTGAGCGCGAGGCCATCGGCACGGTCAAACCGTCGTCCTGGAGCCTGCTCAAGGATCGCCAGATCGTGCTGTTCTGCCTGATCTACTTCTGCATCCAGCTGACCATCTATGCCGCGACCTTCTGGCTGCCGAGCATCATCAAGCGCATGGGCGACCTCAGCGACCTGCAGGTCGGCTTCTTCAACTCGATCCCGTGGCTGATCTCGATCCTGGCCATGTATGCCTTCGCCGCAGGCTCCGTGCGCTGGAAATTCCAGCAGGCCTGGGTGGCCGGCGCCCTGGTGATCGCGGCCATCGGTATGTTCATGTCGACCACCGGCGGCCCGGTGTTCGCCTTCGTCGCGGTGTGCTTTGCCGCCATCGGTTTCAAGTCGGCTTCGTCGCTGTTCTGGCCGATCCCCCAGGGCTATCTGGATGCACGCATCGCCGCAGCGGTGATCGCCCTGATCAACTCGGTCGGCAACCTCGGCGGCTTCGTCGCACCCACTACCTTCGGCCTGCTGGAGCAGCAGACCGGGTCGATCCAGGGCGGGCTGTATGGCCTGGCCGTGACTTCGGTGCTGGCCGCCATCGCCGTGTTCTTCGTCCGCCTTCGCCCCAAGGGCGCCCCTTCCAATGAGCTCAAGGCGCCCACGGCGCTGAGCCAGAACCACTGATGACTGCGAGATAACAACCATGAATATGCAGACGACTCCCGCACTCCACACCAGCACGCCCGTAGTCACCGACCTGCGCGTGATCCCGGTGGCCGGCCATGACAGCATGCTGCTCAACCTCAGTGGTGCTCACGGCCCGTTCTTCACCCGCAACGTCGTGGTGCTGCGTGACAGCGCTGGCAACACGGGCCTTGGCGAAGTGCCCGGTGGCGAGAAGATCCGCCAGACCTTGGAAGACGCCCGCAGCCTGGTGGTCGGCCAGCCGATCGGCCATTACCAGCGCGTGCTCAATGCCATGCGCCAGACCTTCGCCAACCGCGACGTCGCGGGCCGCGGCCTGCAGACCTTCGACCTGCGTATCACCGTGCACGCGGTGACGGCCATTGAATCGGCACTGCTCGACCTGCTCGGCCAGCACCTCAACGTGCCGGTCGCAGCGTTGCTCGGCGAAGGTCAGCAGCGCGACGCGGTGAAGATGCTCGGCTACCTGTTCTACATCGGCGACCGCCAGCAGACCGACCTGGCCTACCGCAACGAAGCCGATGCCGATGACGACTGGTTCCGCGTGCGCCACGAAAAGGCCCTGACACCCGAGGCCGTGGTACGCCTGGCCGAGGCGGCCGAGCAGCGTTATGGCTTCAGCGACTTCAAGCTCAAGGGCGGCGTGCTGCGCGGTGAAGAGGAAATGGAAGCGGTCACGGCCCTGGCCGAACGCTTCCCCGAAGCGCGCATCACCCTCGACCCCAACGGCGCCTGGTCACTGAAGGAAGCCATCGCCCTGTGCCGCGACAAGCACGATGTGCTGGCTTACGCCGAGGACCCGTGCGGCGCCGAGAACGGCTATTCGGGCCGTGAAGTGATGGCCGAATTCCGCCGCGCCACCGGGCTGCCGACTGCCACCAACATGATCGCCACCGACTGGCGGCAGATGGGCCATGCGATTCAGCTGCAGTCGGTCGACATCCCCCTGGCCGACCCGCATTTCTGGACCATGCAGGGTTCGGTGCGGGTGGCGCAGATGTGCAACGACTGGGGCCTGACCTGGGGCTCGCATTCCAACAACCACTTCGATATCTCGTTGGCGATGTTCACCCAGGTGGCGGCAGCGGCGCCGGGCGAGATCACCGCCATCGACACCCACTGGATCTGGCAGGACGGCCAGCGCCTGACCCGCGAGCCGCTGCGTATCGTCGATGGGCATGTACGTGTGCCGGAGCGGCCGGGGCTGGGGGTTGAGCTGGATGAAGACCAGCTGGCCAAGGCCCATGAGTGCTACCGCAACATGGGGCTGGGGGCGCGGGATGATGGGGTGGCGATGCAGTTCTTGATTCCGGGGTGGACGTTCGATAACAAACGGCCTTGCCTGGTGCGCTGAAGCTAAGGGCCTCTTCGCGGGCAAGCCCGCTCCCACAGGTCAAACACAGGTTTCAAGGCTTGTGGAGAACTTGTGGGAGCGGGCTTGCCCGCGAAAGGGCCGGCCCTGACTCACCCCGCTTCAAAAAAAGCCCGCGCCATCGCCACGAACGCCCCCAACACCGGATTGGGGTTATCCCGGCAATACGCCAAAAAGATCTCCGCCTGCTGATCCGTCCCCACCAGCGGCCTGAACACCACCTGCTCCAGCCGCAACGCCTGCGCCGAAGCCGGCACCACCGCACAGCCCAACCCCACATTCACCAACCCCAAAATCGAATGCGTCTGCCCCAGTTGATGAAGATACCGCGGCTGCACCTCGTGCCGGGCAAACAGGTTGGCGATGCGGTCATGGAAGTAACGCCCTTCGCTGGCGCTGTACATCACGAACGGCTGGTCATCGAAATCGCTCGGCCTGAGCCGCTCGCGCGCCGTCAGCGCATGCCCGGCGGGGAGGGCGGCGACGAAGGGCTCGCGGTGGATCGGCAGGTATTCCACGCGGGCACTGGGCAGCACCTGACGCACCAGGCCGACATCGATCAGGCCGGCTTCCAGGTCATGCACCTGAGTGGAAGAGATGCGCTCGCTGAGCACCAGTTCGATGTCGGGCACCGTCTGCCCCGCATGCACCAGCAGGCGCGGAATCATGCTGTAGGCGCCTACCGCAGTGAAGCCCAACGTCAACCGCCCAGCCTCGCCGTGGGCAATGCGCCGCGCCGACTGGCTGGCCGATTCGGCGATCTGCAGCACCCGCCGCGCATCCTCCAGAAAGCTCTGACCGGCCAAGGTGAGCCGCGCCTGGCGGTTGTTGCGTTCGAGCAGCAGTACCCCGAGCGAATGTTCCAGCAGCTGGATCTGCCGGCTCAGTGGCGGCTGGGTCATGTGCAGGCGGGTGGCGGCGCGGCCGAAATGCAGCTCTTCGGCAACGGCCACGAAGCAGCGCAACTGATGCAGCTCCATGATTCAATTCCTGAATTATTCGATCCAGTATCTATATTAGACCTGTATCAAATGCCGGCCTAGCATCGAGTGACGACTTAGGAACTGCCGGATGCCAACGATGAACCACGACACCGTCGAACTGTTGCTCACTCAACCTGTCCCGGAGGCCATCGATGCGCAGTTGGTCAATGCCTATCGAGTGCACCGCCTGTACCAGCATGACAACCCGCAACAGCTGCTCGATGAAGTTGGCCCGCGCATTCGCGGCGTGGTCACCGGTGGCGCCAAGGGCCTGAGCAACGCTCTGATGGATCAGCTGCCTGCGCTGCAGATCATCGCCATCAGTGGCATCGGCACCGACGCCGTGGACCTGCGTCACGCTGCCAGCCGAGGCATTCATGTGACCACTACTCCGGGCGTGCTCACGGCTGATGTGGCCGACATGGCCATGGGGCTGATCCTCAGTACCCTCCGCCGCCTGGGCGAGGGCGAGCGGCTGGTGCGCGATGGCTTGTGGGGCACGGTCAACTTGCCACTGGCGCGCAAGGTCAGCGGTATCGCGCTGGGTATCGTGGGCCTCGGGCGAGTCGGAAAGGCGATTGCCCGTCGCGCTTCTGCTTTCGACATGCGCATCGCCTACAACGGCCGGCGCGAACAACCCGGCTGTGGCTACCGCTTCGAGGCTGACCTGGTGGCACTGGCGCGTTCGGTGGATGTACTGGTGGTCGCCGCTTCGGCTGATGGCGGCCAGGTGCTGGTGACTGCCGAGGTGCTCGATGCGCTGGGGCCTCAGGGGTACTTGATCAACGTGGCGCGCGGCAAGTTGGTGGATGAGCAGGCACTGGTCGAGGCGTTGCGCGAGCAGCGCATTGCTGGCGCCGGCCTGGATGTATTCGTCGATGAACCCCATGTGCCGCCCGCGTTGCTTGACCTCAACCAGGTCAGCCTGCAACCGCACCGTGGCAGCGCCACCCTGCAGACCCGGCTGGAGATGGGGCAGATGGTGGTGGTCAACCTGGCGGCCTGTTTCCGTGGTGAGGTGCCGCCGAATCGGGTGATCGGCCTTTAGGGCCTCTTCGCGGGGCGAGCCCGCTCCCACAGTAAATTGCACTGACCTTGTGGGAGCGGGCTTGCCCCGCGAAGAGGCCGGCACCAGCACCACAAGGCCCCAAGGCCACACCTTCTCTGCACAAAAACAATCGCTCCCCATGAGGAGCAAAGAGGGTCCACATGAACAGCAAATCCGCCGTCGCCGCTCCGCAGGCCGTGGCCGGGATCGGCCGCCATCGTTTCATGATCCTGGCGCTGATCTTCGTCATCACCGTGATCAACTACGCCGACCGCGCCACCCTGTCGATCACCGGCACCCAGGTGCTCGCCGACCTCGGCCTCGACCCGGTCATGCTCGGCATGATCTTCTCCGCGTTCGCCTGGGCCTACGCGCTCGGCCAGGTACCCGGTGGCTGGCTGCTGGACCGCTTCGGTGCGCGCCGGGTGTATGGCATCAGCTTGATCCTCTGGTCGCTGTTCACCCTGCTGCAGGGCACGGTGGGTTGGATGGGCCTGGCCGGCGTGTCGGCTGCGGTGGCGCTGTTCTCCATGCGCTTTATGCTCGGCCTCGTGGAGGCCCCGGCGTTCCCGGCCAACTCGCGCATCGTCAGTTGCTGGTTCCCCACCCGCGAACGCGGCACCGCTTCGGCGCTGTTCAACTCGGCGCAGTACATGGCGGTGGTGGTGTTCGCGCCGCTGATGGCGTGGATGACCCACACTCTGAGCTGGGAGCAGGTGTTCGTCTGGATGGGCGTGCTCGGCCTGCTGCTCAGCGTGGTGTGGTTTCGCCTTTATCACGAGCCGCACAGCGCACCAGGCCTCAGCCGTGAAGAGCTCGACTACATGCGCGAAGGCGGCGCCCTGGTCGACCTGGAACAGGAACGCAAGACGGCCAAGAGCAAGCCGACCCGCGCCGAGATCGCGCAGCTGTTCACCAGCCGCAACCTGTGGGCGGTGTACCTGGGCCAGTACTGCATCACCGCGCTCACCTACTTCTTCATCACCTGGTTCCCGATCTACCTGATCAAGGGCCGCGGCATGACCATCATGGAAGCCGGCTGGGTCGCCGCGCTGCCGGCCATCTGCGGCTTCACCGGCGGCATCCTCGGCGGCTTCGTCTCAGACTGGCTGATCCGCCGTGGCGTGCACCCGTCCAAGGCGCGCAAGACCCCCTTTGTGATCGGCATGGCGTTGTCCACCAGCCTGGTGCTGGCCAACTACGTCGACAGCAACGCCGCCGTGATCGCCATGATGACCCTGGCCTTCTTCGGCAAGGGCCTGGCGGCGGTGGGCTGGGCGGTGCTGTCGGATGTGGCGCCGAAGAAAATGGTCGGCCTGTGCGGTGGCGTGTTCAACGGCATCGGCAACGTCGCCGGCATCGTCACCCCGCTGGTGATCGGCTATGTGGTAGCCAGCACCGGCTCGTTCCACAACGCACTCTGGTTCGTGGCCGCCCATGGCGTGCTGGGGATCATCGCTTACCTGTTGCTGGCCCGGCGCTTCGAGCGTACCGGGCAGGCGTAGGCAGACGCCTTGGCAACAGAGGCCCCGGGAGACCGGGGCTTTTTTGTGGGTGGTGAAATTTGCGTTGGCTGGGCCGGCCTCTTCGCGGGGCAAGCCCGCTCCCACAGGAATCGCCACAACCCTTGTGGGAGCGGGCTTGCCCCGCGAAGAGGCCGGCCCGCACAACGCATATCCGGTTGAAAAACGAAACCTCCAAACGGCCAGCAGGCGCGTTTGGATATGCCAATCACGACATCTGGCGTTTCTGGAAAAGCGCTGTCGTGATCGAACAGTTCCGAGGCGTTCTCGTGTAATTTCCCACAGCCTCACGAGGCTTAAATGAACCCCGAACCGCATTGGCGCCTTGCGCTGTGACGCGTGCCAAGGATCAACAACAGCGCGCAAACAAGGTGTCGACTTATTGATTTCAAAGGAGATATTTTCGCCTACGCCTGCCCGTCCTTCCTTGTGTCAGCAAAAAGAGAACAACATCAATGAACACCGTGGGATCTGATGGCAACCTTGCGCAAGGTTTCAAGCCACGTCATGTAACGATGCTGTCCATCGCGGGCATCATCGGTGCCGGACTTTTCGTCGGCTCCGGGCACGCCATCGCGGCGGCCGGGCCAGCCACCATCGTTTCGTATTTCGTCGCTGGCACCCTGGTGGTGCTGGTCATGCGCATGCTCGGCGAAATGGCCGTGGCGCACCCTGACACCGGCTCGTTCTCCACCTACGCCGACCAGGCCATCGGCCGCTGGGCCGGCTACACCATCGGCTGGTTGTATTGGTGGTTCTGGGTATTGGTAATCCCCATTGAGGCATTGGCCGCCGGGCATGTGCTCAACGCTTGGTTCCCCCAGGTGGACAGCTGGATCTTCGCCCTGGCCTCAGTGCTGCTGCTGGCCTGCACCAACCTGTTCAGCGTGGCCAAGTACGGCGAGTTCGAGTTCTGGTTCGCCATTCTCAAGGTCACGGCAATCCTGGCCTTCATCGGTTTGGGCTTCGCCGCGCTGATGGGCTGGCTGCCCAACCGCGAAGTCAGCGGGTTGAGCGGGCTGATGAAAGACTACGGCGGCTTCACCCCGAACGGCTGGTCGGCCGTGATCGGGGCGTTCATCACCGTGATGTTCAGCTTCATCGGCACCGAAGCGGTGACCATCGCCGCCTCGGAATCCAGCGACCCATCGCGCAACATCGCCAAGGCCACGCGCTCGGTGATCTGGCGCATCAGCACCTTCTACATCCTGTCGATCTTCGTGATCATCTCGATCGTGCCGTGGAACGATCCGCAGCTGGCGGTGGTGGGTTCGTACCAGCGCGCGCTGGAAATCATGAACATCCCCAATGCGGCCTTCATGGTCGACCTGGTGGTGCTGGTGGCGGTGACCAGCTGCATGAACTCGTCGATCTACATCGCTTCGCGGATGATGTATTCGCTGGCCAAGCGCGGCGACGCCCCGGCCTTCCTCAACAAGACCTCCAAGGTCGGCGTGCCCCGCGCCGCCGTGTTCGGCAGCACCCTGATTGGTGCGGCCATCGCCATCCTCAATTACTTCGCGCCCAAGGGCGTGTTCGAGTTCCTCCTGGCCAGCTCTGGCGCCATCGCGTTGCTGGTGTACCTGGTCATCGCCATCTCGCAGCTGCGCATGCGCCGCCGCCTGGAGCGCGAGAATGCCGAGCTGAAGTTCCGCATGTGGCTGTTCCCGTGGCTGACCTGGGCGGTGATCCTGTTCATTGCCGGGGCGCTGGCGGTGATGATGTATACGCCGGAGCATCGTGCGGAAGTGAGTGCGACGTTGGGGTTGGCGATCGTGATTTCATTCCTTGGGATCGTCACTTCGCGGGGGCATGCGCAGGGGGTGGGGGTGCGGTCGTTGGGGTGATTGGGTTTTGCCAGCACAGCAATTGTCTCATCACCGGTGAGACAATTGCTGTGCTGGTGCTAACGGCGTGGAGTGCCTAAGTGTAGTCCCATCCCAGTGGGAGCGGCTTCAGCCGCGAAGGATGCGACGCAAACCACAAATTAACTGAAAATAAATGAGGTGCTTTCTCATTCTCGTCCGACCTCTACAAAAGGCCGGAATACAGGCCAGTCCGCCGACACCCTCCACGGAGCGAGAGAATGAGTTCTACCCCGGTTTCACAGCGCCATCCTTTGAA
The DNA here is from genome assembly GCF_044748725.1 of Pseudomonas sp. NPDC089752. Lineage (NCBI taxonomy): Bacteria > Pseudomonadati > Pseudomonadota > Gammaproteobacteria > Pseudomonadales > Pseudomonadaceae > Pseudomonas > Pseudomonas sp. NPDC089752. The sequence continues at coordinate 232,192 of NZ_JBIVGP010000005.1, read as the reverse complement.
TCGTGCCCTGCACGCTGCGCTCTTTGGTTTGATGGTCAGCGGCTATGCAATGCCATCGCTTGCCCAACCCCAGGCAGCGGACCGCAACAACCCGCTCAAGCAGTGGAACATCCCGGCCGGCCCGCTGGCTCCCGCGCTTGACCGCTTTGCCCGCGAGGCGGGCATCAGCCTGTCGTTCGATGCGCAAAACGTCGCCAACCGCAGCACCCAGGGCGTGCACGGCGCGCTGGACACCTCGGCTGCGTTGTCGTCGCTGCTGCAGGGCACCGAGCTGCAGCTCGAACCGCAAGGCCCGAATGCCTATCTGGTGATTCCGCAAACCAAACCTAACGGCCCCCTCGAATTGGGTGCGACCGAGGACTACCGTCTGGCCCCGGTCATCATCAATGCCAAGGTCAAGGCCAGTGCCGACGATGACATCAACTCGGTCGTCGCCAAGGAGCTGTGGGTAGGCGGCAAAGTCGCAACCAGCATCCTCAACACCCCAGCGTCGGTGTCTGTGGTGACCCGCAAGGAAATGGAACAGCGCAGCGTCAGCACCACCGAAGAAGCCCTGCAATACACCCCCGGCGTGGTCAGCGACTACTACGGCTCCGACGACCGCAACGATTACTTCCTGATCCGCGGCTTCCAGGCCACCACCTACCGTGACGGCCTGACCCTCAGCTCCATGCGCGGTGTGCGCGAAGACCCATACGCCTACGAGCGCATCGAAATCCTGCGCGGCGCCAACTCCACCCTGTTCGGCCCGGCAGACCCCGGCGGCTCGGTGAACTTCGTGACCAAGCAACCGCGCTTCGAGAAGTTCGGCCAAGGCTACGTCACCTACGGCTCCTACGACCACGCCGAAACCGGCATCGACGTCGGCGACGCCCTGAACGACGATCAAACCCTGGCCGGCCGCTTCACCGCCAAGATGCAGAACAGCGACCGCGAGTACGACCACTCCCAGGACGACAACCGCTTCATCATGGGCGGCCTGACCTGGGCCCCGACCGACTACACCTCCGCCACCATGGTGCTGGACTACCTCAAGACCAACAGCTCCCCCAACAGCGGCGGCTACCCGCTGGACAAGGAATACGACCGCAGCGACTTCTTCGGAGAGCCCAGCTACAACTTCCACGACGTCGAACGCACCAGCCTCAGCGGCAACATCACCCACGACTTCGACAACGGCTTCGTCCTGCGCAGCAACCTGCGCTACAGCGAGCTGACCGACGATTTCGGCTACGCCTACCTGAGCGACAGCCCGACGCGCGTTGGCACCACCATCCCACGCTACATCTTCGGCACCGACAGCGACGCCGACCAGCTCAACGGCAACCTGATGCTGCAGTACGACGCTCAGTTCGAGCACATCGACAGCAGCACGCTGGTGGGTGTCGAGTACCTGGATTCGACCACCACCCAAAGCTCCGTCTACGGCCTGGCGCCCTCCATCGACATCGCCAACCCCGTATTCACCGGCGTGCCAGGCGGGGCAACGCCCTACACCCGCAAGAAGAACGACGCCACCACCAAGGCCGTTTTCCTGCAGCAGAACCTGTCGTTCTACGACCGCGTGATCGCCACCGCCGGTGTGCGTAACGACTCGATGGACCTGTCCAGCAAGGAATACATCGGCGCTGCGGGGACTGAGAAAGACAACTTCTCCGAAACCTCCTACCGCGCGGCGCTGACTTACATCGTCAACGATGAGGTGTCGACCTACGTGAGCATGGTCGAGTCCGTCTCGCCGCCACAGGTTGGCGTGACACCACAGACCGGCAAGCAGTATGAAGTGGGCGTGAAGTACTCGCCCATGGGCATGGATGCACTGTTCTCTGCCGCTGTTTATGACCTGACCCAGGAGAACGTCACCATCGCCGTGGTGTTGCCGAGCGGCATCATCGAACAGCAGACCGTGGGTGAGTCCCGCGTGCGGGGGCTGGATCTGGAAGCCAAGGCGCAGCTGACTCAGGAGATCAGCCTGATCGGGGCGTATTCCTATATGGAGTCCGAGGTGGTGCGTGGGACGTTGCGCAGTGGTGCTTCGCTCAAGGGGAATGAGTTTACGACGGCGCCGAAGCATACGGCTTCGTTGTGGAGCTACTACGACGTGCCGGGGACTGACGTGAGCGTTGGACTGGGGGCGCGGTATGTGGGGGCTTACTACATGGATGCGGCCAATACCAAGAAGAGTGATGGGACTACGTTGTTTGATGCGGCGCTGAATTATCGGATTGCCAAGGGGACGGACCTGGCGCTGAATGTGAGTAATTTGTTTGATGAGCAGCATGTGGTGGGGTCGGGGACGGCGAATTACTACAACCCGGGGCGGGAGGTTACGGCTAAGGTTAGTTATAGCTGGTAGGACTGGGGGGAGCGTGATGCCCGCTGTGCGGTGGGCATTGCGTGAGATGGCGTAGATTGCAGGCACAAAAAAAGACGCCCGAGAGCGTCTTTTTCTTTTTCGGATTTGGTGGGCCGGGGTAATTTGAAACAACTCGGTATCTATTTGTTTTTTCTGGTTAACAATTTATTGGTCAGCTAGCTTGGAATACCAGTTGGAACGCTGCGTGGTCTGGATTCCGATGGACGGAACTTTTTGAGCTCCGCCCTCAGAAACGAATCGGGATCGAATCTCTCTAGGAAATGGTCGCGCTGTTGATTGTTACCCCTACGCGTACTATGTCCCCACTCGCAGGCACATTCACTATTGCGATACATAGGCCCATCTCTGCGATCAGTCCCCACGCTTGATCAGCAGGCGCCTTTACCGGGTCAGCTTCGGTCAGCGGCAACGCAGACGGGGAGCCGCTTATTCCCAAGTGCCTTCAGATGTGTGGTGTCGGTCACGTCTCAAAAGATGTCTTCAAAACGAAGACCGGTACCGAAAATGATCTTTCGAGACCGTCTCATCTGGATAAACTCGCCCAAGTTTGCGACGTGCACAAGCGTGGAGCTGAGCAAGAAAACTCGGGCTACCCTCCGCCCACCCTTAGAGGGCAGATCCTTACGCTGGCAGGGAAAAGCAAGAGAAACGGTATCGGCATTCATCCACACGGCAGGTGGTTTCCCTACGCCATCAAGTCGTAAAAGTCAACGTGTTTTGGTGGGTATGTTATTGATTGTAGGGTACAAAGAAAGCCCACGGCAGTATATCTGATTGAAGAGAGCACATAGAATGAGCATCTGTGTGCCAACGTCGACTCGACACGCACATAACACGATCCAGGTCAGGTCCGAATGCTACGGAATGACCATGTAAACCGCATTGAAACAGGATAAGCAGTATGACCAGTGCCCAACAGCGTTACACCCTGCACCGTCAGATCTGGGCCATCGCCAATGACGTGCGTGGCGCCGTCGATGGCTGGGATTTCAAGCAGTACGTGCTTGGCACCCTGTTCTACCGTTTCATCAGCGAGAACTTCATCGACTACATCACCGGCGGCGACAGCGCGGTTAATTACGCGGCGATGGAGGATGATGATCCGCTAATCGCCGCCGCCAAAGATGACGCCATCAGGACTAAGGGCTATTTCATTGCCCCCAGCCAATTGTTCAGCAACGTGGTCGCCAAGGCGAGCAGCAACGACAGCCTGAATACCGATCTGGCGCGAATCTTTGCCGCTATTGAGAGCTCGGCCAGCGGCTACGCTTCCGAGCAGGACATCAAGGGTCTGTTCGCTGACTTCGACACCACCAGCAACCGCCTGGGCAATACCGTTGCCGACAAAAACAAGCGTTTGGCGGATGTACTCAAGGGTGTGAGCAAGCTGGAGCTTGGCACTTTCGATGCCAGTCACATCGACTTGTTCGGCGACGCCTACGAGTTTCTTATATCCAACTACGCGGCCAATGCCGGTAAATCCGGCGGCGAATTCTTTACCCCGCAGCATGTGTCGAAGTTGATCGCCCAGTTGGCGATGCACAAGCAGACCAGCGTCAACAAGATCTACGACCCAGCTTGCGGCTCCGGCTCGCTGCTACTGCAGGCGAAAAAGCATTTCGACGCCCATGTCATCGAAGATGGGTTCTTCGGCCAAGAGGTGAACCATACCACCTACAACCTGGCGCGGATGAACATGTTTCTGCACAACATTAACTATGACAAGTTCAACATTCAGCTTGGCGACACGCTGCGCGCCCCGCACTTCGGGGACGACAAACCCTTCGACGCCATCGTCTCCAATCCGCCGTATTCGGTGAAGTGGATCGGCAGCGACGACCCCACGCTGATCAACGACGACCGCTTTGCCCCGGCCGGCGTGCTGGCGCCCAAGTCCAAGGCGGACTTTGCATTCGTGTTGCATGCACTGAGCTACCTTTCAAGCAAGGGCCGCGCGGCTATCGTCTGCTTCCCCGGCATCTTTTACCGCAGTGGCGCCGAACAGAAGATCCGCCAATACCTGGTGGACAACAATTATGTGGAGACGGTTATCTCGCTAGCGCCCAACCTGTTCTTCGGTACTACCATCGCCGTGAATATTCTGGTGCTGTCCAAACACAAGCTGGACACCACCATTCAGTTCATCGACGCCAGCGCGCTGTTCAGGAAAGGTACCAACAACAACCTGCTAGAAGACGCGCATATTGCGCAGATCATGCAGGTGTTTGACAGCAAAGCGAGCGTCGAACACTTCGCGCAATCGGTGTCGCTGGAAAAGGTGGCCGGTAATGACTACAACCTGTCGGTCAGCAGTTATGTTGAAGCCAGAGAAACCCGCGAGGTGGTGGATATCGTCCAGCTCAATGCGGAGCTGAAAGCCACCGTCGCCCGGATTGCGCAGCTGCGCACTGAGATCGAAGCCATCGTGGCGCAGATCGAAGGCGAGGAGCTGGAGGCATGAGTGGCGTGGATTTTTTGGATAAGCTGCTGGATGGAGTAGCAGTGGAGTGGAAGTCAGTTGCAGAGGTATTCCACTTGAGAAACGGCTATACGCCGTCAAAATCCAATAGCGACTACTGGAAGAGTGGTACTATTCCTTGGTTTAGAATGGAAGATATCCGTCAGAACGGTCGGATACTTGGTGACGCACTTCAAAAAATTTCAAAAGAAGCTGTAAAAGGAGGAAGGCTGTTCCCGGCCAATTCAATTGTCATTGCAACTTCTGCAACGATCGGTGAGCACGCACTTGTTACTGTCCCGCACTTGGCCAACCAAAGGTTTACTTGTTTGGAGTTGAGATCTGAGTTTGTTAATGATCTCGACATGAAGTTTATTTTTTATTACTGCTTCTTGCTTGCTGCTTGGTGCAAAAAAAATACGACGACGTCTAGTTTTTCCTCGGTGGATATGGACGGCTTTAGGAAATTTAAAATTCCATTGCTTTCGCCAAGTGATCCTAAAAAATCTTTGGAAATACAAGCCGAAATTGTCCGGAAATTGGATGCCTTTACCGAGCTTACCGCCGAGCTTACTGCCGAGCTTACCGCCCGCAAAAAGCAATATAACTACTACCGCGATCAGTTGTTGAGTTTTGAAGGCGGGGAGGTAAGTTGGAAGGCGTTGGGAGATATTGGCGAGTTCATTCGCGGTAAGCGATTTACAAAGGCTGATTACGTCGAAGAAGGCATTCGTGTCATCCACTACGGTGAAATTTACACCCGATATGGTGTATGGGCGGACCACGCATTTTCAAAGGTTCGAGATGACATGGCTAGTTCGCTGCGCTATGCGGAGCCGGGTGATGTTATCTTGGCCGGCGTCGGCGAAACGGTGGAAGATGTTGGCAAGGCTGTTGCGTGGCTAGGAACTCAGAGCGTGGCCATTCACGACGATAGTTATGCTTTTCGCCACTCAATGAATCCTAAGTATGTTTCCTATGCGATGCAAACGGCTTCATTCAATTCTCAGAAGACTAAGCATGTGTCTAGCGGGAAAGTTAAACGCATACTCATTGAGGGTTTTAAAAAAGAAGTTCGTATTCCTGTTCCATACCCCGATGATCATGAAAAATCGCTTGCAGAACAGTCTCGTATCGTAGCTACTCTTGACAAGTTTGACACGTTCATCAACTCCATCAGCGGTGGCTTGCCCCGGGAGATCGAACTGCGCCAGAAGCAATACGAGTATTATCGCGATCTGCTGCTGAGCTTCCCCAAGCCGGAAGAGACGGTGGCCTGAAATGAGCAAGACGTTGACCGAGATCGCCGAGCAGTTAAAAAACGCCAATAAGAAGGTGCAGCTGATCTATGCCTTCAACGGCACGGGCAAGACGCGCCTGTCGCGCGAGTTCAAGCAGTTGGTCGCTAAGGGCGACGGTGAAGAGGCGTTTGATCCACCGGCGGCGTCGCGCCACAAAGTCATCTACTTCAATGCTTTTACCGAAGACCTGTTCTATTGGGATAACGACTTGGCGCTGGATGCCGAGCCCAAGCTGCGGATTCAGCCCAACTCATTCACGGACTGGCTGCTCGCGATGCTTCGTGACCTAGGGCAGGACGGCAACATTGTTAGGTACTTCCAACATCACACAAGCGACAAACTGACCCCGCATTTTAGTGCAGACTTTTCGGAAGTCACTTTTTCGCTGGAGCGCGGTGATGACGAAGGCTCGGGGAATCTCAAGATTTCCAAGGGTGAAGAAAGCAATTTCATATGGAGTATTTTTTACACGTTGCTTGAACAGGTCGTCAGCACACTCAATGTGCCTGAGCCGGAGGACCGTGAGACGCGGGAGTTCGATCAGTTGGAGTACGTGTTCATCGATGACCCGGTGAGTTCACTGGACGAAAACCATCTTATCGAGCTGGCGGTCAATCTTGCAGGGCTGATCAAGGCCAGTCCTTCGGACCTGAAATTCGTCATCACCACCCACAGCCCGCTTTTCTACAACGTGCTGCACAATGAGCTTGGCCTCAACAAGGGTGGCAAAAAAGAGGGTTGCTATTTACTGGGCCGTCTCGAGGACGGCAGCTTTGATCTGTGCGTCAAATACGGCGACTCCAACAAGAGTTTTTCTTACCATCTCCACTTGCGGCAGACCCTTGAGCAGGCGATTGCAGCTGGCCTGGTACAGCGCTACCACTTCACCCTGCTGCGCAACCTCTACGAAAAAACCGCCAGCTTTCTGGGTTATCCGCAATGGTCCGCGCTTTTGCCTGGCGACAAGCAGGCTTACCTGAACCGCATTATGCAGTTCACCAGCCACAGCACGCTGTCCAATGAGAGCGTCACTGAGCCAACCCCGCAGGAAAAGCAGACGGTCAAGTTGCTGCTGGACCATCTGCTGGCCAACTATGGCTACTGGCAGGAAGAAGAGGCGTCAGGTGTCTGAGTGCATGGGCGTCAGCTCATTCATCACCAGGGACATTCCGCTGGCCGTGCATTCGCAATTGCCCACAGTGGAGGAAGTTGAAAGCGAACTCGCACAGGGATATGGGGAGACCTCAAGCAATGACTGATTACAAGACCATCGCCGAGTCCAACACCTTCATCGTGCTCGACAGGTACGCCAGAGAATGGAAAGTTGCAGAGAGTTACCAGAGCGAAGGCGATCTGGAGCGCGAGTTCATCCAGGATCTGGTCAATCAAGGCTATGAGCATTCCACCGGGTTGAAGACGATGCCGGCGCTACTGGCCAATGTGCGCACGCAGTTGCAGGCGTTGAACAGCGTCGAATTTTCCGACGCCGAGTGGGCGCGCTTCGTGGAAAGCTGGTTGGACAAGCCCAGCGAAAGCATCCTCGACAAGACCCGCAAAGTCCACGACGACCATGTGCATGATTTCGTGTTCGATGACGGGCGCATCCAGAATATTTACCTGCTGGACAAGAAGAACCTGGCACGCAACAAGATGCAGGTCATCAAGCAGTTCGAGCAGGCAGGCAGCCACGCCAACCGTTATGACGTGACGATTCTGGTCAATGGTCTGCCGCTGGTGCAGGTGGAGTTGAAAAAACGTGGCGTGGCGATACGCGAAGCCTTCAATCAGGTGCACCGCTACAGCAAGGAGAGCTTCAATATCGAGCATTCGCTGTTCAGGTATCTGCAGCTGTTCGTGATCTCCAATGGCACCGATACGCGCTACTTCGCCAACACCACGCAACGCAACAAGCACAGTTTCGACTTCACCATGAACTGGGCGCAGGCCGACAACAGCCCGATCAAGGATCTGAAGGACTTTACCGCGACCTTCTTCCAGAAGCGCACTCTGCTCGATGTACTGCTCACCTATTCGGTGTTCGACGTCAGCAACACCCTTCTGGTGATGCGCCCATACCAGATTGCCGCCACCGAGCGCATCTTGTGGAAGATCCGCAGTTCCTGGCAGGCCAAGCGTTGGAATAGCACCGAGGGCGGCGGTTATATCTGGCACACTACCGGATCGGGCAAGACGCTGACCAGCTTCAAGGCTGCGCGCTTAGCCACCGAGCTGGAGTTCATCGACAAAGTATTCTTTGTGGTGGACCGCAAGGATCTGGATTACCAGACCATGAAGGAGTACCAGCGTTTTTCACCCGACAGCGTTAATGGCTCGGAGAGCACGGCGGGCCTCAAGCGCAACCTGGACAAGAACGACAACAAGATCATCGTCACCACCATCCAGAAGCTCAACAACCTAATGAAGAGCGAAGGCGACCTGCCGGTGTTCCACCAGCAGGTGGTTTTCATCTTCGACGAGTGCCACCGCAGCCAGTTTGGCGAGGCGCAGAAGAATCTAGAGAAGAAGTTCAAGCGCTTCTATCAGTTCGGCTTCACCGGTACGCCGATCTTCCTGAAAAATGCGCTGGGCGCCGATACAACCGCCAGCGTGTTTGGGCGCGAGCTGCATTCCTATGTAATCACCGATGCTATCCGTGACGAGAAGGTGCTCAAGTTCAAGGTGGACTACAACGATGTCCGTCCACAGTTCAAGGCTCTGGAAACCGAGCAGGACGAGAAGAAGCTCAGCGCCGCGGAGAACCGCCAGGCGTTGCTCCACCCCACGCGCATCCGGGAAATTTCGCAGTATCTGCTCACGCATTTTCGCCAGAAGACCCATCGTTTACAGGGAGCAAACAAGGGCTTCAATGCCATGTTCGCGGTTAGCAGTGTCGATGCCGCCAAGTCGTACTATGAGACGCTGCAGAAGCTGCAGGAAGACAGCGACAAGCCGCTGCGCATCGCTACCATCTTCTCCTTCGCCCCCAATGAAGAACAGGACGCCGTTGGCGACATCGTCGATGAGAGCTTCGAAGTGTCGGCGATGGATAGCACCGCTAAAGAGTTCCTGAGCGCGGTGATTGCTGATTACAACGCGCTGTTCAAAAGCAATTTCGGCGTGGACAGCAAGGGCTTCCAGAACTACTACCGCGACCTGGCGAAGCGCGTGAAGGGTCAGGACATCGACCTGCTGATCGTGGTCGGCATGTTCTTGACCGGCTTCGATGCGCCAACGCTGAACACGCTGTTCGTCGACAAAAACCTGCGCTATCACGGTCTGATCCAGGCCTATTCACGCACCAACCGCATCTTCGATGCCACCAAGACTTTCGGCAATATCGTCACCTTCCGCGATCTCGAGCAGGCTACGGTCGACGCCATCACGCTGTTCGGTGACAAGAACACGCGCAACGTGGTGTTGGAAAAAAGTTACAAACAGTACATGGAGGGCTTCACTGACGCGCTGACCGGTGAGGCGCGGCGTGGGTTCATGGATGTGGTGACGGAGCTGGAGCAACGTTTTCCCGACCCTGCCAACATCATCAAGGAATCGGAGAAGAAAGATTTCGCCAAGTTATTCGGCGAGTACCTACGCGTAGAAAACGTGTTGCAGAACTACGACGAGTTTGCGGCGCTGAAGGCGTTGCAAACAGTCGATATCAGCGACCCGCAGGCCGTGGAAGCATTTAAGCTCGAACACCACCTGGATAACGAGAAGCTTGCCGAGCTGCAGACCATCCGCCTGCCTGCCGAGCGCAAGGTGCAGGACTATCGCTCCACCTACAATGACATCCGGGATTGGCTGAGGCGCGAGAAAGCGGGCAACGAAGTAAGAGAGTCCGCTATCGACTGGGACGATGTGGTGTTCGAGGTGGACCTGCTCAAGTCCCAGGAAATCAATCTAGATTACATCCTTGAGCTGATCTTCGAGAAGAACAAGAAGGTCAATGACAAGGCGGTACTGGTCGAGGAGATGCGCCGGGTGATTCGCGCGAGCCTGGGCAATCGCGCCAAAGAAAGTCTGGTGGTGGACTTCATCAACCAGACCGATCTGGACCGGATTGATGACAAGGCTAGCGTGTTCGATGCTTTTTACACTTTCGCCCAGTCAGAACAGCGGCGCGAGGCGCATGAACTGATCAGCGATGAGGAGCTGAATGAAGTGGCAGCGAAACACTACATTGCCATTTCACTAAAGCGGGAGTTTGCTAGTGATCATGGAACTGAGCTCAGTTCCGTTTTACCTAAGATGAGCCCACTTAATCCGGCTTACTTGGCAAAAAAACAAAGCGTCTTTCACAAAATTGCTTTTTTTGTCGATAAGTTCAAGGGTGTTGGAGGGCAAATTTAATGGGCGACCTGTTTGCGTTCCCATGCCTAATATTTGGAGTGCTGGAATGACTGTCATAACACGGCCTACTAGCGGCTCGTAGGCTGCCGCGAGTCCCCTATTCGTCTTCACAGACCTGTTGGGGACTTCGAAGAATAGCAGCTTGGCGCGGGTGACTGCCTTGGCTCCTAGCGATGACGGCGAGATTCGGGAGGGCGTAGTTAACAGTGGCGTCGAGCTTGGCAGCTTAGGCGCGCAGTCTTGCGGTCCTGACCGAAGGGTCTCTATGGGGGCGATAGCAGCGGGTCTCACTCAGAGATTGAAATCCCATGTTTTTTGTAATCGACGAGCGAGCAGCCGCACGGTCAGCAAATAGTAATACCGTGTTGCATTGCTGCGTCGATTTAGGCGATGTTCGAGAAACCAGGTCACATGCTTTCGCCGCCAAACCCAGGGCGTCTCTCGCTTCCAGCGTTCTGCGATGTCAGCTTGGATAATTTTCGCCTGTCGTAAATGGCGTTGCCGTGTTGCTTGCGACCCGGTCAGCACGCCAGCCAAGAACAGCTCCATATCGAATGGCTTACTCATGCCCGCCCACCAATGTAAGCCGCGACCACGTCAATTCGACCATGCCCCAGTTCATGGCTGATTTTCCTCCGGGCCTCACGATCAAGTCTCCTATCAACCAGGTAACATTGGCCGCCGTTGATAGGCGCGCGGTGTTGGGTGATTTGCTCATAGCGCTCACAAGCGTATGCCGCCCGTAGCTCATGGAAGCCTTTGAGGTTGTGGCTATGGAGGATGTCCCGCGCTGGGCGAATGACTTCTTGCAGAAGGTTCATGTAGCTTTCGCGTGGCTCAATCAGGTTGCGGCTACTCGCAGGTGAAACCCGCCGTGCAAACTTAAGTGCATTTCGAACATGGCCGTCCACCGCAATCCAACGCGGCGCCGAAACACCGGCGCGACCGCCTTTGGTACCATCCTGAATATTAATCCTACCTAGCTCATTGGCTTCACGGCTCAAGCGTGGCAGGTCGGCCAAGATGGCCTCCCGCAAGCGCATGCCGGTGGCTCGCGCTAACAGAACAATCGCGGCGGCCCGTGCATAATGTTGGCCGCAAAGCGCATCGACGATTTGGTGTATCTGTTCGCGGTCTTGGCCCTGCGGCACCGAATGACGAACCCTGGTGCGCTGCATAACCAACGCCTTGCTCGGACTTAGCAATTTGACGTACTGATCACCGCGAAGCGCCGCCATGGTCCTGTTAACACTGGATAGCCGGTTTTGTGCGGTGCTGACGGCGAGGTCACCGCGCCTTACCACTTCAAGTAGATACGCCGCGTAGTCGGCCAACACTTTGCGATCAATCTGCCGCGCATCATTGATGCCGGGCCCCTGTTCGGAGCGGCACCATTTCACGAATGCCTGCCACCGATCACAGTGTGCCTTCACCGTGCCGTAGTGGCCGCCGCCGAACATGTCTTTCAGCGCTTGCGGACCTGCGTAGCTCAATTGCCTGCCGTAGCCGAAATTACGGCCATCTCGTTTACTCACCAATGCCATGTCGGTCACCTCATCGTCCGCTCTTCGATCCTCGCCCCACGTCATCCCGCCAAGAATGTTGAGTGTTATCAGGGATCAAGGCCCCTGCGACCTGTGGGGAATGTCCTCTTCGCGGGACTGGCGACTCCTTACGTCCGGGAGCAAGGGCATCTCATGATCTGGCCTCCTGAGCACCGTTACCGGTGGGCGGGTGGAGGCCGCGCTGGCTGACGAGACCAGCGCCTGAAAGATCCTGAGCCGGGTGAACGCAGCAATGCGATGACCGGGGCATGCCTGACTGTCAGTCAGGTGCAGTCCATTCCCTGGTCTGCGGCACCATCATCTGCATGGCTGTTGCTGGTGACATCGGCGTTTGTCACGCCAATTGTCACGAGGGGAATTGCCGCTGAGCCATGTGCGATCAGGGCTGCAGCAGTGTCAGGAGCGCCCGTCTCTTTCCAGTGAAAGAGACGGGCGCAGGTTGGCGCACGCGAAATGGCCAAGCGGATAGGTTGCTGCTGAGCAGATGGGTAGGGTGGTTGCCGCAGGGGCAACGATATTGAGTGGGCGTCCATCACATGGGTAGTGACCGTACGAGCTGCCGGACGCGAATCGTACTTGCGGGTGAACCACCGCGGGAGCGGCGTGACCTATAAGGCTCGGGTCACCTGGGGTGCTGTCATCGACAGCCTTTGCACGGCCAGTTCTACGCCTATGGATAAACCCGGTCAAGGGCCGAAATTAAGCGCCCTTGAGGACGTGAAAAGCGGTTATCCATCGGTGGAATTACTTGGTAAATCCCGGACAACGTCGTGGCTTTTAGCTCTTCAAAATGAGGTCCATCCAAACAGGGCGGCTTTGCAGCCCTGTTCGGATGGACCCGCGCTGAGAAGCAGATAAGCGAGGCTGCTTGCCCCGAATCTTGGACGCTCAGTTGTTTCCGCAATTCTTGCGCCGTACAGAGCTAGCGGATCGGCACCACGTTCTTGTCTCTGACTTGGCCGTACGCTGAGGCGAGCAGGCTGCCGGTGGCGGCTTTCTGGATGTACTCACTCCACCAGGCCATCATCGGGCGCCGGCGCTCGATGTAGTCGGCTCGGTTGTAGGCGCTGCGCACCTCATCCTTGTCGACATGCGCCAGGGCTACCTCGATGAGCTCAGGATCCCAGCCATGTTCATTCAATATGGTGCTAGCCATCGAGCGCATGCCATGGCTGACCAACCGATCCTGGAACCCCATACGTTTCAACGCCATGTTGGCCGTCTGGCTATTGGCATGGGTGCGTGGATTTCTATCGGCCGTGAAGACGTATTCGCGATGTCCGCTGTGTGTCTTCAATGACTCCAACAGTGCGACAGCATGATCACTCAGCGGGATGCTGTGTGGGCGGCGCTTCTTCATCCGCTCCGGTGGGATAGTCCAGACACGCCTTTCAAAGTCGATGTCTGCCCAGCGTGTGGTCGCCGCCTCGGCGGGGCGAGTCATCGTGTGCAACTGCCATTCGATCAGGCAGCGGGTCGTGCGTTTGATGCTGGCGTTCGCGATCTCCAGCATGAGCTCGGGGAGCTCTTCGGGTGGAAGCGCGGCCATGTTCTCTTTCTTGGGCTTCTTGAATACTGCCCGAATGCCGGTGAGCGGGTTGGCGAAGATCAGGCCGGAATTTACGCCGTAGGTCATGATCTCGTTTAGTCGCTGGCTAAGTCGCTTGACCGTTTCCAAGCTGCCTTTCGCTTCGATTGGACGAAGCAATGCGATCACCATCGGCGCGGTGATTTTCACCAGTGGTGTCGTCCTCAAGTCGGGGAACACGTGCAGCGTGAGCGACCGCCAAATGTCCTCGGCATAGGCCGGGGTCACCGAGTCTTTCTTGAGCTCGAACCAGGCGGTGGCCACGTTCTCAAAGGTGTGTTCCGTTTCTGCACGCTTGGCTTCATTCAGCGTGTTGCGCTGCACCTTCGGATCAATGCCTTGAGCGAGCAGCTCGCGGGCTTCGACTGCCTTCTTTCGTGCGTTCGCCAGTGACAGTTCGGGATAGGTCCCGAAGCCGATGTTGATACGCTTCTTGGTCACAGGTTCGCGGTAGTTGAAATTCCACAGCAACGAGCCATTGCTGCGTACTCGGAGCTGCAAACCGTCACCGTCCGTGAGGACGTAATCCTTGGACGCGGGTTTGACTCCCTTGAGCTGTCGATCGGAGAGGCGGAGGTTTTGAGCAGGCATGAGATTGTCCTCAGGCACTGATTCGGTATTCCAAAGATTAGCACCGGATGAGGTGGAATACCGTCTGGAATACCTGAGTGGCTGGAACTCAAAAACTCTCAAAAGACCGCAAAAGCGCTGGAAGCCGCGTATTTACTGGATCGCAGGCACAAAAAAAGACGTCCGTGGACGTCGTTTTTTGATCATTTGGTGGAGCCGGGGGGATTTGAACCCCCGTCCGCCAGTACTCCGCTGTCGGTACTACATGCTTAGCCGTGTCTACTGATTTAATCCGCAGCCGCCCGACGGGCAGGGTGCTTTGGATGAGTTGGGTAAGTTTTAGTCGCTTTGCCCCCAACGTGCTACACGACGATCCTGTTCTGTATGACAATCATTTCGGGTTTACAGGCATCCCCTGATGATTGCTGGAGCCGAAGCTACCAGGAGAGCGGGCTCAGCTGCTTACGCAGCGAGAGCGTAGCCCTCGTAGTTTTCGTCATTGGCAACTATAGAAAGTTGCAACAGTGGATTTACGAGTTCTGTTACCAACTCGGCATGCACCTAGAGTTTCGCTACCGGCGTCGAATCCTAATCGGCCCCACACTCAGCTCTAGCTGACCGTACCTTTCGGCACGTGGGGTGGAGTATACGCGCTAAAGCGGGCGGCGTCGACTGCGGGTTCGGCCGCCCGCTCCAGGTCAGGCACCGCTGCCGCCGGCCGAGCCGCTGCCTTTCTCGGTTTTCTCCAGGCGTTCCAGCACCTTGCTGGTGATGGCGATGCATTCTTTGGTGTCGCCCGAGGCTTGGGCGGCCTTGGCTTTGTCGACTTGTTCGGTCATGGCTTTGTCCAGGCCTTCGGAGGTGGCGCCGGCGGTGGCCATGCTATCGTCGATTTTCTGCAGGTTGATGGTGCACAGGTCTTCGGCGGCGAACACCGGGGAAGCCAGGAGGGTGGCGGCCGCGAAGAGGGCCGAAAGCGCGGTACCTTTCATGGGTGTCTCCTTGAAGGCCTCTGGAAGGTGGGCCTGTAAGGGTGGACTGTTGGGGGTTGGCCAGGGTTCCATTGAGATAGTGGCTAGGCGGCATGATGGGTGATGCGGGATGTTGCGGGCGAGGGCTTTGCCCTCGATTCGCGGGCAAGCCCGCTCCCACAGGGAATTGTGCTGGGCTGTGGGAGTGGGTGGGGTTTAGTGCGGTTTGGTCAGGCTGCGTTCCATGTCATCGATCAGTGCTTTGGCCATCTCGCTGAGGATCCGTGCGGCGCTGCCGGCCTGGCGGTCGTTTTCCATTTCGGCTTCGGTGGTGAGGTGGCGGATGCAGCCGAGCAGGACGGACAGCTGGCTGAAGGCGTGTTCGAAGGGGACGCCGGGTTGCAGGCGGAAGAGGTCGAATGATTCTTTACCGGCGGTGGTGATCTTTTTCAGTTCGTCATTCATAGGGTCACCTTTGCCTTTGCGCATTGTAGAGGTCGGTCAAGGCGTGCTCGATCAGCGCTCGGGAGGTTTCGGAGGCGTGGGCGGCGTTGCTGAGCATGTTGACGCCGGGTTCGCCGTCGTAGGTGCGGCAGTGTTCGTCGATGGTTTCGATGACGCCGCGTAACAGCTCGCTGGCGTGGGCGAGGGCGTCTGGGGTGGGCATGTCGGTGTGGATGGAGAAGTAGGGGTTGGCGATGAGTTTGAGGCGGGGTGGGTCGGGGACGATTTTTTTCATGGTGAAGATCCGATCAAGGCTAAATAAAAGCTGCCCTTCGTCTTCCTCTCACAGAATAGGGTGGCAGCCGAACGCGGGGTGAGAGACCGGCAAAGATCGGCACAAACCGGCCAGGACGAAGCCTGCCCGCGTTGCGGCTGCCATAGCAGTACTGCCGAAATTTGCGGGCTCTCACACCCAAATCGCCAAAATTGACGACTCTGGGAAATTAGCCCTGATGGGTGTGAGCAACAACAGCGAAACGGCAGCGTGGGTCGTAGGATAATTCCCAAAGCATTCAAACCAGAAGCATTTGGTTGCAGGTTCGGAATGATCTGACGTGTGGGCCGGGTGCCTGTCGGGAGATTTTTTGCGCGTGGGAGATCGAGCGCCGCCCGCGCGGCGCATCGCGAGCAACGTCGGGGCGCCGAACCGTCGCTCCTACGTTTGTTTCGGGCCAATTTTGCCTGCGGGTCAGGCGCGCGAACGCCTTGGTGCATGTCTCGATATCGAGGCGTACAAACAAGGCGGCCGCGCGCGTATGTCACTGACCTAACTGGTCGAAAACAAACGTAGGAGCGACGGTTCGGCGCCCCGACGTTGCTCGCGATGCGCCGCGCGGGCGGCGCTCGATCTCAACATCGCTGCAAATCTCCCGGCGGGCGCATGGGCCGGGTAACGCGGTCCACCAGATAAACCAACCCGTGATAATCAATCCCGCTATGGTTGGACAATCCAATCTCACAGGTCCGGCTGGTGGAAATCCCTTCACTGCAATACTGCACGGCGTCCTTCAGGCCACGCAGCGAGTGCGCATTCAGCTCCGGCGTGGTGAAGCCTTTGTCACCGGCAAACCCGCAACAATGAATCCCCTCCGGTATCACCACCTGCTTGCTGCAGCGCCGCACCAGGTCGATCAGTGCCTGGCTTTCACCCAGGTGCTGGGTGCTGCAGGTCACGTGCACGGCCACGGGGTCTTCCTGCGGGGTGAACTCCAGCTTGTCCATCAGATGGGTGCGGATGAAGCGCACCGGGTCGTACAGGTCGAGGCGGGTGTCGCCCAGGTCTTGCACCAGGCGCAGGGTGCAGGGGCTGGTGTCGCAGTAGATCGGGTCGAGGCCGCCGCGGCTGGCGTGCAGCAGGGCGTTGATCAGCTCCTGGCGTTTGTGTTCGGCCTGTTCGGGGTAGCCTTTGGAGGCGAACGGCTGGCCGCAGCAGAGGCTGTCGGGGTTGTCGGGAAAGACGACTTGGTAACCGGCTTTTTCCAGCAGGGCGCGGGTCTTGTCGAGCAGCGAGCTTTGTTCGCGGTCGGCGAAGGCTGGGCCCATCACCCGTGAGACGCAGGCGGCCAGGTACACCACGCGGGGGCGGGCGTCGTTGCTGGCGGGGCCGAAGGCGATGCTGCGCAGGGGCTGCGGCATGGCTGGGGACCATTGCGGCAGGCGGCCTTTGCTGGCCTTGCTGAGCGTGGCGCTCAGGCGGGCCAGGCGCGGGGCGCCGAGCAGCTTGCGGGCGGTGTTGGCGGCGCTGAGGGTGAGGCGGGCGCCGGCCAGGGCGGTGTTGAAATGGTCGGCCAGCCAGTGGGCGGTTTTGGCGTGGTCGGCGGCCTGGCTGCGCAGCTTCTTCACCAACTCGCCGGTGTTGATGCCGACCGGGCAGCGCTGGGCGCACAGGCCGGTGGCGGCGCAGGTGTCGAGGCCTTGGTACTGGTAGGTTTGCAGCAGTTCGCGGGTGTCGATGCCGGCGCGTTTTTTTGCCTGGATGTCGCGCCACATGACGATGCGCTGGCGGGGGCTGAGGGTCAGGCCTTTGGACGGGCACACCGGTTCGCAGAAGCCGCACTCGATGCATTTGTCGACGATCTCGTCGGCGGCGGGCAGTGGCTTGAGGTTTTTCAGGTGGATGTCGGGGTCTTCGCTGAGCACCACGTCGGGGTTGAGGATGCCATTGGGGTCGAGCAGGCGCTTGAGCGTCCACATCAGCTGATAGGCGTCGTGGCCCCACTCCAGCTCCACGAATGGCGCCATGTTGCGGCCGGTGCCGTGCTCGGCTTTGAGCGAGCCGCCGAACTCGACCGCCACCAGCTGCGCCACGTCGTCCATGAAGGCTTGGTAGCGGGCGACTTCTTCGGCGCTGTTGAAGCCTTGGGTGAAGACGAAGTGCAGGTTGCCTTCCAAGGCGTGGCCGAAAATGATCGCTTCGTCGTAGTGGTGTTTGTCGAACAGCTGGATCAGGCGGTTGACGCCTTCGGCCAGTTGCTCGATGGGGAAGGTCACGTCTTCGATGATCACCGTGGTGCCGGTCTGGCGCACGGCGCCGACGGCGGGGAAGGTGTCTTTGCGGATTTTCCACAGCTGGTTGTACACCGCCGGGTCTTCGCTGAAGTCGACCTTTTGCTCCAGCGGATAGTCGGCGATGGCGGCCATGGTTTGTTGTAGCTGTTCGTGCAGCAGCGTCTGGCTGGCGGCGCGGGACTCGATCAGCAGGGCGCAGGCGTTGTCCGACAGGCCTTTTACCCACAGCGGCATGCCCGGCATGTTCTGCACCGAGCGTAGGCTGCGGCGGTCGAGCAGCTCGACGGCGGACACCGGCTGGCGCTTGAGCACGGTGACTGCGCGGCAGCAGCTTTCCACGCTGGGGAACACCAGCAGGGCGCTGGCCTTGTGTGGGTGGTCGGGCACGGTGTCGTAGGTGACGGCGCTGATGAAGCCCAGCGTGCCTTCGGAACCGACCAGCAGGTGCTGCAGGATATCCAGCGGCTGGTCGTAGTCCACCAGGGCGTTGAGTGACAGGCCTGTGGTGTTCTTGAGCCGGTATTTGTGCCGGATGCGGTCGGCCAGTTCGGTGTTGGCGCGGGTTTCGCGGCCGAGGCGGGCGAGGGATTCGAGCAGCTGGGCGTGGGACGTTTCGAAAGCGGCGACGCTGGCCGGGTCTTCGCTGTCCAGGCGGGTGCCGTCGGCCAGCACCAGGCGCAGGCCGGCCAGGGTGTGGTAGGTGTTCTGCGCGGTGCCGCAACACATGCCGCTGGCGTTGTTGGCGACGATGCCGCCGATCTTGCAGGCGTTGATCGAGGCCGGGTCTGGGCCGATCTTGCGTCCGAAGGGGGCCAGCCAGACGTTGGCCTGGGCGCCGATGACGCCGGGTTGCAGGCGGATCTGCTCGCCTTGGCCACGGATTTCCCGGCCGTTCCAGTTATCGCTGAGCACGATCAGCACCGAGTCGCTGATGGCCTGGCCGGACAGGCTGGTCCCGGCGGCGCGGAAGGTCACCGGCACGCGCTCGCGCTGGGCCAAGTGCAGCAGCCCGACCACTTCGTCTTCGGACTCGACGCGCACCACCAGCTTGGGAATCAGCCGGTAGAAACTGGCGTCGGTGCCGAAGGCCAGGGTCGAGGTGGGGTCGTCGAAGCGGCGTTCGGCGGGTATCAGGCGCTCGGCATCACGCAGGAACGCGGCGGGCAGGCTCATGCAGTCTCCTCGCGGGGCCACGGCGTCTGGTGCGCGGTGTGCCCCGGTCATTCAGGCGGTGTTGTTGCAGGCGTTCAAGCGCCCAGTTCGCGGACCAGCGAATCGCGGCTGATCTCGCTGATGGTCTTGGCGCCGGTCAGCACCATGGCAACGCGCATCTCTTTCTCGAACAGTTCGAGCAGTTTTTTCACTCCGGCCTGGCCATGCACGGCGAGGGCCCAGAGGAAGGCGCGGCCGATCAAGACGGTGTCGGCGCCGAGGGCGATCATGCGCACCACGTCGAGGCCGCTGCGGATGCCGGAGTCGGCGAGGATTTTCAGGTCGCCTTTCACTGCATCGGCAATCGCCGGCAAGGCGCGGGCGCTGGACAGCACGCCGTCGAGCTGGCGGCCGCCGTGGTTGGAGACGACGATGCCGTCGGCGCCGAACTTGACTGCGTCACGGGCGTCGTCGGCGTCGAGGATGCCTTTGATGATCATCGGGCCGTCCCAGAATTCGCGGATCCACTCCAGGTCTTTCCACGAGATCGACGGGTCGAAGTTATTGCCCAGCCAGCCGATGTAGTCGGCAAGGCCCGTGGGGTTGCCGCGGTATTTGGAGATGTTGCCCAGGTCGTGCGGGCGGCCCATCACACCCACGTCCCAGGCCCACTCGGGGCGGGTCATGGCTTGCAGCACGCGGCGCATCGGGCCGTTGGCGCCGCTCATGCCGGAGTGGGCATCGCGGTAGCGGGCGCCGGGGACGGGCATGTCGACGGTGAATACCAGGGTTTTCACCCCGGCGGCCTTGGCCCGCTCCAGGGCGTTGCGCATGAAGCCGCGGTCTTTGAGGACGTACAGCTGGAACCACATCGGCCGGTCGATGGCCGGGGCGACTTCTTCGATCGGGCACACCGACACGGTGGACATGGTGAACGGGATGCCATGCGCGGCAGCTGCGCGTGCCGCCTGCACTTCGCCGCGGCGGGCGTACATGCCAGTGAGGCCGACCGGGGCCAGGGCAACGGGCATGCTCAGGGTCTCGTCGAACAGCTTGGTTTCGAGGCTGAGCTCGGACATGTTCTTCAGCACGCGCTGGCGCAGGGCGATGCTGGCCAGGTCCGAGACGTTGTGGCGCAGGGTGTGCTCGGCATACGCGCCGCCATCGGCGTAGTGGAACAGGAAGGGTGGCAGCTTGCGTTGTGCTGCGGCGCGATAGTCGGTGGAGGCGGAAATGATCATGGATTCTCGCAGCGTGGGTTGAAGGAGATGCCGGGCGCGCCTGGGCGCCCGGCCCCTTTCACTTTAGTGATGAACCAGCATGCCGGTCAGCCAATAGGCCTGGACCAGGGTGATCAGGCCGACGATGGTGGCGAAGAACAGGCTGTGCTTGACGGTGAAGCGGAACAGGTCGGATTCCTTGCCGACCAGGCCGGTGGCGGCGCAGGCCACGGCGATCGACTGTGGCGAAATCATCTTGCCGGTCACGCCGCCGCTGGTGTTGGCCGCCACCAGCAGGGTGTCGTTGACCCCGATCTGGTGCGCGGTGGTGGCCTGCAGCGAGCTGAACAGGGCGTTGGACGAGGTGTCGGAGCCGGTCAGGAACACGCCCAGCCAGCCGAGGAACGGCGAGAAGAACGGGAACGCGGCGCCGGTGCCGGCCAGGACCAGGGCCATGGTCGAGGACATGCCCGAGTAGTTGGTGACGAAGGCGAAGGCCAGCACCATGCCGATCGACAGGATTGGCCAGCGCAGTTCCCAGAAGGTCTCTTTGAAAGTGGTCAGACCAGTTTTGAGGTTGATCTTCAGCACCGCCATGGAGATCAGCGCGGAGAGGAAGATCGCCGTGCCGGTGGCGGAGATCGGGTCCAGCTTGAATACGGCTGGCATTGCGGTCGGCGCGGTGACGATCGGGGCGGTCTTGACCACCAACTGGTCGAGGTGCGGGATGGCGAAGTTGAACACGAAGTTGTACATCGCGCCGCCTGGGGCGAAGGCGGCCTTGAATGGTTTCAGGGTCCAGATGGTGACCAGCACGGTGAGGATCAGGAACGGCGACCAGGCTTTGAAGATTTCGCCGAAGCTGTAGGGGCTTGGCTGGCTGCCGCTCGGTTGTACCACGGCGGCGCCGACGCTGCCCTTGGCTTCGGCGAACGCGCGCTTGGGCTGCCACACTTTCAGGAACAGGGTCAGGCTGATCAGGCTGGCCAGGGCCGAGGTGATGTCCGGCAGTTCTGGGCCGATGAAGTTGGAGGTGAAGTACTGGGTCACGGCGAAGCTCAGGCCGGCGACCAGGGCCGCAGGCCAGGTTTCTTTCACACCGCGCAGGCCGTCCATCATGAACACCAGCCAGAACGGCACGAACAGCGACAGCAACGGCAGTTGGCGGCCGGTCATGGCGCCGATGTGGAAGGCGTCGATGCCGGTCACTTGCCCAGCGACGATGATCGGGATGCCCAGGGCGCCGAAGGCTACCGGTGCGGTGTTGGCAATCAGGCACAGGCCGGCGGCGTACAGCGGGTTGAAGCCCAGGCCCACCAGCAGTGCGGCGGTGATGGCCACCGGGGCGCCGAAGCCGGCCGCACCTTCGAGGAAGGCGCCGAAGCAGAAGCCGATCAGCAGCACTTGCAGGCGCTGGTCGTCAGTGATCGACAGCACCGAGCTGCGGATCACCTCGAACTGGCCGCTCTTGACCGTGAGTTTGTACAGGAACACCGCGGCAACGATGATCCATGCGATTGGCCAGAGGCCGTAAAGGAAGCCGTACCCTGCGGCAGCCAGGGCCATGTCGACAGGCATCTGGAAGGCGAAGATCGCCACCAGGATCGACAGTGCCAGGGTGATGCTGCCGGCGACGTGGCCTTTGAGGCGGAACACGGCCAGGGCCAGGAAGAAGAACACGATGGGGATGACCGCCGCCAGTGCGGACAGGCCAAGACTACCAAGCGGGGAATAGAGTTGTTGCCAGGTTTGCATATGGGGTAACCCCTAATTGTTGTTGGTCAGCACTGGCATTGGATAATTGGTAAGACCAATTTACAATGGCTGGTCGCTAGGTTAAAAGCGCAGTTGTGGGTGTGTCAATTTGTCCTGTGCAAAACTTTGGTCGTGTGCCGATGAGCGGGCGGTTGATGGCCTGGGAAAATCGTCAGCTGATGGGTGCTGGCGTGGCGCGGATCGGCGAGAATGGACGCCCCCTGAAATTTGCCGGGGGTTTGTGGAGAGTGAGTGATGGTTTTTGATCAGGTCCGCCAACGGCGCCTGTCCGACGACATCGTCGATCGGTTGGAAGGGATGATCCTGGAAGGCACGCTGACCTCGGGCCAGCGGCTGCCGGCCGAGCGCGCCCTGGCCGAACAGTTCGGCGTGTCGCGGCCGTCACTGCGTGAGGCCATTCAGAAGCTGGTGGCCAAGGGGCTGCTGGTCAGTCGCCAGGGTGGCGGCAATTACGTGGCTGAGTCACTGGGCTCGACCTTCAGCGACCCGTTGCTGCAGTTGCTCGAACACAGTGCCGAGGCGCAGCGCGACCTGCTGGAGTTTCGCCATACGCTGGAAGCCTCGTGCGCGTATTACGCGGCGCAACGGGCCACGGAACCTGATCGGCTCCGCCTCAAGGCCGCGTTCGACAGGCTGCAGGACTGCTATGCGCGGGCTGACGAGGTGACGCGTGCGGAGGAGGGGACGGCGGATGCGCAGTTTCATCTGGCGATTGCCGAGGCGAGCCACAATGCGGTTTTGCTGCATACCATCCGCGGGCTGTTCGACCTGCTCAAGCGCAACGTGGTGACCAACATTGGTGGCATGTACCAGCAGCGCACGGAAACGCGCGACATGCTGATCAGTCAGCACCGTGAGTTGTATCAGGCGATTGTCGAGGGTAGGGCGGAGGAGGCGCGTGAGGTGTCCAGCCGGCACATTCTGTATGTGCAGGAGGTGCTGGAAGAGGCGCAGCATGAAGCGCAGCGGGTGGCGCGGGCAGAGCGGCGCAGCGGGCGCTGAGATTTTTTTGGCAGTGCCGGCCTCTTCGCGGGGCAAGCCCGCTCCCACAGTTCTTGAGCTCGACGCTGTCACTGTGGGAGCGGGCTTGCCCCGCGAAGAGGCCCGCATGAGCAACAGAAAGACTTAGTCTTCCTTGCCCTTGTTGCGCACCGCCCGCTGCAGCTCGCGGTTGGAATCACGCTCGCGCACGGTATCGCGCTTGTCGTATTCCTTCTTGCCCTTGCCCAGCGCGATCTCGCACTTGATCAGGTGCTTGCTCCAGTACAGCGCCAGGGCCACACAGGTGTAGCCCTTCTGCGCCACCGCAGCCTCCACACGCTCGAGCTCGCGCTTGTTCAGCAGCAGCTTGCGCGTGCGGATGGGGTCGGCGATGACGTGGGTGCTGGCGGTGGTCAGCGGGGTGATGTGGCTGCCGAACAGCCAGGCTTCGCCATCCTTGAGCAGCACGTAGCTGTCGGTCAGGTGCGCCTTGCCGGCCCGCAGGCTCTTTACTTCCCAACCGGACAGGACCAGCCCGGCCTCGAACTTGTGTTCGATGAAGTAATCGTGTCGCGCCTTCTTGTTTTGCGCGATGGTCCCGGTCGGATGTTTCTTTTGTTTAGCCATAGGGGCGGCATTATAGGCAAGTCATTGCGTCGTCGGCTACGGGATTTAGGCGCGCTTGAGCCACCGCAATGAATACCGGACAATACAGGCCCTGTCATACGCACAGAACCTGTTTTCGGCACGCTGCGAAGCGCCGCCACCCAGCCTTGGAAGTGACGCCTGGATGACTACCCATATTCAACGCTCCGCCCTGCTGCCGTACCCTGCCCAGGCGCTTTACGATCTGGTCAATGATGTTGCCAGCTATCCCAAATTTCTGCCCTGGTGCTCGGGTTCGACGGTGATCGAAGCCAGCGACACGCACATGCGCGCCAAGCTGGATGTGGCGAAGGGTGGCATGAGCCAGCATTTCGTTACACGTAACGTGCTGGTGCCGGGGCAGTCGATCGAGATGAACCTGGAGGAAGGGCCGTTCACCCAGCTGCATGGTGTGTGGGTGTTCAAGCCGCTGGGTGAGAAGGCCTGCAAGATCAGCCTGGACTTGTCGTTCGATTATGCCGGGTCGATCGTCCGCGCCACCCTCGGCCCGCTGTTCAATCAGGCCGCCAACACCTTGGTGGATGCCTTCTGCCAGCGGGCTAAAGAACTCTACAGCTGACGTTTCGCCCGCCCACAAAAAAGCCCGGACATTGATCCGGGCTTTTTCATGTCGCCGGCAATTACCGCGGCGAAGTTTCCAGTGGTGCTGGGGTCGGGACCGGCGTAGTCTCGATGGTGTCGATTTCGCGCTGGATGGACTCTTCCACCGAACCAGGTTTGGCCGGTTTTTCTGCCGGCTGCGACGCTGGCTGCTCGGGCTGAGTGCCTGGGCTGACCGTGGTGTCGCCGCTGCCACCGAGGATTTCCTGGTCGCGGCTCACACCTGGCATGAAATCGCCCGACAGGCTGACCAGCTGGTCGCTGTCGTTGAAGAAGATGCTCATGCGCTCCTGCTGGCGTTGGCCGCCACCAGGCTGCAAGCTGTACAGGTAGTCCCAACGATTGGTGTTGAACGTATCCTGGAGCAGAGGGTTGCCCATGATAAACCTTACTTGCCGGCGGGTCATTCCGGGGCGTAATTGGTCTATCATGTCCTGCGTGACGACATTGCCCTGCTGGATGTCGATTTTGTAAACCCCGGGAAACGAGCAACCGGCGAGTGCGAGCAGTCCCACGAAGGTGAGGCTGGTTAGCAAGTGCTTGGTGTTGTTTTGCATCGGTGGGCGACTTCCACTATCTTGGCTGGACAACGTAAACCCCGATCATACCCGTATTAAGAGAAGCTGCGAAGCAGCATCGGCGAGAAAGCTGACCATGGTTGAAAATAGCGAATTGCGCAAAGCCGGTCTCAAGGTGACACTGCCTCGAGTCAAGATCCTTCAGATGCTCGATTCGACCGAGCAACGTCACATGAGCGCCGAGGATGTCTACAAGGCGCTGATGGAGGCTGGCGAGGACGTCGGTCTGGCAACCGTTTATCGCGTACTGACCCAGTTCGAGGCTGCTGGCCTGGTGGTACGCCACAACTTCGATGGCGGCCACGCGGTATTCGAGCTGGCGGACGGCGGCCACCACGACCATATGGTCAACGTGGATACCAGCGAAGTCATCGAGTTCATGGACGCTGAAATCGAGCGCCGCCAAAAGGAAATCGTGGCCGAGCATGGCTACGAGCTGGTGGACCATAACCTGGTCCTCTACGTGCGTAAGAAAAAGTAACGATTTCGATCGTTACCAACAACAAAGGCGACCCTAGGGTCGCCTTTGTGCTTTCTGCTGGCTGCAATGGACCCTTCGGAGGACTGCTGTAGGAGCGACTTCAGTCGCGAACACCGGCAGAGCCGGTGCCATCCACCATGTCGATTGCTTCGCGGCTGAAGCCGCTCCCACAGGATATGTACTCCAGTGGGGCTTCAAGCCTTGCCGCTGACCACCATCTTGCGCGCATGCGCCAGCGATTCCTTGGTCAGGTCGATGCCGCCCAGCATTCGCGCCACTTCTTCTACCCGCTCCCGCTTGCCCAGATTGGCCACGGCGGTGTGGGTGGTATCGCTGTTGCGCACTTTGTGCACGAACAGATGGTGATGCCCCTGCGCCGCGACCTGTGGAAGATGCGTGACGGTCAGCACCTGGCCGCGTTCACCCAGCCGGCGCAGCAATTGGCCGACGATCTCTGCGGTAGGGCCGCCGATGCCCACATCGACCTCGTCGAACACCAGCGTTGGAATGCGCGAGGTCTGCGCGGTGATCACCTGAATCGCCAGGCTGATGCGTGATAGCTCACCGCCCGAAGCGACCTTGGCCAAGCCTTTGAGCGGCTGCCCGGGGTTGGCGCTGACCAGCAGTTCGATCTGCTCAAGGCCATGTGGCGAAGGGTCGTTGCCTTCATTTGGCGTCAGTTCGATGCAGAAGCGACCGCCCGGCATGCCCAGGCGCTGGATTTCCTGCTCCACCGCAATGGCCAGCTGCTGCGCCGCCTGCTGGCGCAAGGCGCTCAGCTCAGTGGCTCGTTCCTGATAATGCTGGGCAAAGGCGGTCAGCTCCTCGCCAAGGCGCTCGACTGACTCGTCGCTGGCATTCAGGCCTTCCAGCTCATCCATCAACTGTTGCTGCAGGTGGGGCAGCTCGGTCGGGTGCACGCGGTGTTTGCGCGCCAGGGTGTAGATGGTGTCGAGGCGCTCTTCCAGGGCTTGCAGGCGCATGGGGTCGGCGTCGAAGTTGTCGAGGAAGCGGTTGAGTTCGCCGATCGCTTCCTCGATCTGGATCTGCGCACTGGCGATCAGGTTAGAGGCCTCGCCCAGGGCTTTTGGCGTGTTGGCGGCGGCGCCCAGGCGGTTGAGGCTGGTGGTGAGGGCGGCGAGCACATTGCCCGAGTCGCTCTCGCTGCACTGGTCGATGACCTGGCGGCAGATGCCGAACAGGGCCTCGGCGTTGGTCAGGTTCTTGTGCTCTTGCTCCAGCTGCTCCAGTTCGTTTTCACCCAGGCCGAGGTTGTCCAGTTCTTCGAGCTGATAGCTGAGCAACTGGTGGCGGGCGCGTTGCTCGTCGCCGGAATTGGACAGGCGCTCCAGCTCCAGGCGGGTTTGATTCCAGCGCTTGGCGGCCAGCTGCACCTGGCGCGCCAGGTCGATGGCGCCGGCGTACTCGTCGAGCAGGCGGCGGTGGGTGTCGGTCTTGAGCAGCGACTGGTGTTCGTGCTGGCTGTGGATGTCAATCAGCAGCTCGCCGAGCGCCTTGAGATCGCCCAGCGGGCAGGGCGTGCCATTGATATAGCCGCGGCTGCGGCCTTCGGCGGTGATGACCCGGCGCAGGATGCACAGGCCTTCGTTGGCCAGGTCGCGCTCGGCCAGCCAGGTATGGGCTTCGGGGATGTCCACCAGGTCGAAGGTGGCCAGGATATCCGCCTTGTCCGCGCCGGGGCGCACCACGCCGCTGTCGGCGCGGTCGCCCAGGGCCAGGCCGAGGGCGTCGAGCATGATCGACTTGCCGGCGCCGGTCTCGCCGGTGATGACGGACATGCCGCGGGCAAGTTCGAGGTCGAGGTGCTCGACGATGGCGTAGTTATGAATGGACAGGTGCACCAGCATTGGGGCGGCTCCCGAAGATCAAGTCTGGTTATTTATACAGTACTTTTTTCGGCTCTGCCAATGCCCTCCGGCAGATTGTTTGCCTGCCCTTTAAAGCCGCTTGCCCCTTGAAGCTGGTTTTTCCGGCCCCATATAGCCGGCAGACACGGCGAGCTTTGCTCGTACCACAGAAATTGCGCAGGAGAGACCTCATGGCTGACGAACAGCTGAAAGATCAAGACCTTAACCCCGAAGAGACTGGTGCAGTGGATAACGGCGCCCGCGTTCAGGAGCTCGAGGAGCAGCTGGCCGCCGCCAAGGATCAATCCCTGCGTGTCGCCGCCGAAGCGCAGAACAGCATTCGCCGCGCCGAACAGGAAGTCGACAAGGCCCGCAAGTTTGCCCTCGAGAAGTTCTCGGGCGACCTGCTGCCGGTGATCGACAGCCTGGAAATGGCCCTGACTCACCTCAACCCTGAGGACGAGCAGGCCAAGAAAACTCGCGAAGGCGTCGAGCTGACCCTGAAGATGTTCCAGGACACCCTCAAGCGCTACAACCTCGAAGCCATCGACCCGCACGGCCAGCCATTCAACCCTGAGCACCACCAGGCGATGGCCATGCAGGAAAACGCCGAGGTCGAGCCGAACAGCGTGCTGAACGTGTTCCAGAAGGGCTACCTGCTCAACGGCCGCCTGCTGCGCCCCGCCATGGTGGTGGTCAGCAAGGCGCCAGCCGCGGCGCAACCTTCTATCGATGAGAAGGCTTGAAATCCGTTTGGGCAACCCCATCTAGGTGTCAAGCATTCAAGTATTACCGCAGTTGGCCAATGTAGCCGCTGCCACCTAATTCAAGTTTCGGGAGAGATAACATGGGCAAAATCATCGGTATCGACCTGGGGACCACCAACTCGTGCGTCTCCATTCTGGAAAACGGTAACGTCAAGGTCATCGAAAACGCCGAAGGCGCGCGTACCACCCCTTCGATCGTGGCCTACGCCAACGACGGCGAGATCCTGGTTGGCCAGTCGGCCAAGCGCCAGGCCGTTACCAACCCGCACAACACGCTGTTCGCAGTGAAGCGCCTGATCGGCCGCCGCTTCGAAGAAGATGTCGTGCAGAAAGACATCAAGCTGGTGCCATACAAGATCGTTAAAGGCGGTAACGGCGACGCTTGGGTACAAGCCGCCGGCAAGGACATGGCGCCACCACAGATCAGCGCCGAAGTGCTGAAAAAGATGAAGAAGACCGCCGAAGACTACCTCGGCGAGCCAGTCACCGAAGCGGTCATCACCGTTCCGGCCTACTTCAACGACAGCCAGCGCCAGGCCACCAAAGACGCCGGCCGCATCGCAGGTCTGGACGTCAAGCGCATCATCAACGAGCCGACCGCCGCTGCACTGGCTTACGGCATGGACAAGGCCAAGGGCGACCACACTGTCATCGTTTATGACCTCGGTGGTGGTACCTTCGACGTTTCGGTCATCGAAATCGCCGAAGTCGACGGTGAGCATCAGTTCGAAGTACTGGCTACCAACGGCGACACCTTCCTGGGTGGCGAAGACTTCGACATGCGCCTGATCGACTACCTCGTCGACGAGTTCAAGAAAGAGTCCGGCATGGACCTGAAGAACGATCCACTGGCCCTGCAGCGTCTGAAAGAAGCTGCTGAAAAAGCCAAGATCGAGCTGTCCTCGGCGCAGTCGACCGATGTCAACCTGCCGTACATCACTGCAGACGCCACCGGTCCTAAGCACCTGAACGTGAAGATCTCCCGTGCCAAGCTGGAGTCGCTGGTAGAAGACCTGGTCAACCGTACCATCGAGCCTTGCCGCATCGCCCTGAAAGACGCCGGCATCGACGCCAGCAAGATCGACGACGTGATCCTGGTCGGTGGCCAGACCCGTATGCCGATGGTGCAGAAGGCCGTTGCCGACTTCTTCGGTAAAGAAGCGCGCAAGGACGTCAACCCGGACGAAGCCGTTGCAATGGGTGCTGCGATCCAGGGCGCCGTTCTGGCCGGTGACGTGAAGGACGTGCTGCTGCTGGACGTCAGCCCGCTGACCCTGGGTATCGAAACCATGGGCGGCGTGATGACTCCGCTGATCGAGAAGAACACCACCATCCCGACCAAGAAGTCGCAGGTGTTCTCGACTGCCGACGACAACCAAGGCGCCGTGACCATTCACGTGCTGCAGGGTGAGCGTAAGCAGGCTGCACAGAACAAATCGCTGGGCAAGTTCGACCTGGCTGACATCCCGCCAGCACCGCGTGGTGTTCCGCAGATCGAAGTGACCTTCGACATCGACGCCAACGGCATCCTGCATGTCGGCGCCAAAGACAAGGCCACCGGCAAGGCTCAGTCGATCGTGATCAAGGCCAACTCCGGCCTGTCCGACGAAGAAATCGAGCGCATGGTGCGTGACGCCGAGGCCAACGCCGAGGAAGACCGCAAGTTCGAAGAGCTGGCCGCTGCCCGTAACCAGGGTGACGCGCTGGTTCACTCGACCCGCAAGATGGTCGCTGACGCCGGTGACAAGGTCACTGCCGAAGAGAAGACTGCCATCGAAGCGGCCGTGGTTGCCCTGGAAGCCGCTGTCAAAGGCGACGACAAGGCTGCCATCGACGCCAAGGTCGAAGAGCTGTCCAAGGTCTCTGCCCCGGTAGCCCAGAAGATGTACGCCGAGCAGTCGGCCGAGCAGCCTCAGGGCGGCGCTCAGCAGGCCGAGCCGGAAGCCAAGCACGATGACGTGGTTGACGCCGAGTTCGAAGAAGTCAAAGGCGACGACAAGAAGTAATCGTTGCATGTTGTCGGCCAGCTCACCGGCGTTTGTCGGTGAGCTGGTAGGATGTCGCCGCGCGGGGGCTTGCTCCCGCGTTGGCGTATCTGGAATTCGAGAATTTTTACAGTATTTGTCTGCTGCCTCGCGTGGTTCGCGGGCAGGTGCTGATGGCGCGGCGCGGATGCCGAACGCCCAACAAGGTGCAAATGACCTATGTCCAAGCGTGATTATTATGAGGTCCTGGGTGTCGAGCGCGGCGCCAGTGAAGGTGACCTGAAAAAGGCCTATCGCCGCCTGGCGATGAAGTATCACCCGGACCGCAACCCGGGCGATAAAGAGTCGGAAGACAAGTTCAAGGAGGCCAACGAGGCCTACGAAGTGCTGTCCGACGCCAGCAAGCGCGCCGCGTTCGATCAGTACGGCCATGCCGGCGTCGACCCAAGCATGGGTGGCGGCGGTGCGGGCTTCGGTGGCGCCAACTTCTCCGACATCTTCGGCGACGTATTCAGCGACTTCTTCGGCGGTGGCCGTGGCGGTGGCCGTGGTGGCGCCGCGCGCGGCAGCGACCTGCGCTACACCCTGGAGCTGAACCTGGAAGAAGCCGTGCGCGGCACCACGGTCAGCATCCGCGTACCGACACTGGTCAACTGCCAGCCTTGTGACGGCAGCGGTGCGAAAAAGGGCTCGACCCCGTCCACCTGCCCAACCTGCGGCGGCATCGGCCAAGTGCGCATGCAGCAGGGCTTCTTCTCGGTGCAGCAGACCTGCCCGCGCTGCCATGGCCAGGGCAAGATCATCACCGACCCTTGCAGCTCGTGCCACGGCGAAGGCCGTGTCGAGGAATACAAGACCCTGTCGGTCAAGGTGCCGGCTGGCGTCGATACCGGCGACCGCATTCGCCTGTCCGGCGAAGGCGAGGCGGGTACCCATGGTGGCCCGACTGGCGACCTGTATGTGGTCATCAACGTGCGCGAGCACGAGATCTTCCAGCGTGACGGCAAGCACCTGTACTGCGAAGTGCCGATC
This sequence comes from Pseudomonas sp. NPDC089752, assembly GCF_044748725.1. Taxonomy (NCBI): domain Bacteria; kingdom Pseudomonadati; phylum Pseudomonadota; class Gammaproteobacteria; order Pseudomonadales; family Pseudomonadaceae; genus Pseudomonas; species Pseudomonas sp. NPDC089752. The sequence continues at coordinate 200,894 of NZ_JBIVGP010000005.1, read as the reverse complement.
AGCTACACCGATGCTGCCTTGGGTGGCGAGCTGGAAGTGCCGACCCTCGATGGTCGCGTGAAGCTGAAGATCCCGGAAGGCACCCAGACCGGCAAGCAGTTCCGCTTGCGTGGCAAGGGCGTCGCGCCGGTACGTGGCGGTGGCGCGGGCGACCTGCTGTGCCGTGTGGCGGTGGAAACCCCGGTCAACCTCAGCCGTCGCCAGCGCGAGCTGCTTGAAGAGTTGCGTGACTCGCTCGAAGGCGACAGCTCCCACTCGCCAAAAGCCAGTGGCTGGTTCGATGGCGTGAAGCGCTTCTTCGGCGATCTCTGACAAGGACAAAGCTATGCGACGTATTGCAGTGATGGGCGCGGCAGGGCGGATGGGCAAGACCCTCATCGAGGCCGTGCAGCAAACCCCGGGTGCCGGGCTGACGGCGGCGATCGACCGCCCGGACAGCTCGCTGGTGGGGGCTGATGCTGGTGAGCTGGCGGCCCTGGGCCGGATCGGCGTGCTGCTGTCCGATGACCTGGCCAAGGTCGCCGACGAATTCGACGTGCTGATCGACTTCACCCACCCTTCGGTGACCCTGAAGAACCTGGCGTTCTGCCGCAAGCACGGCAAGGCGATGATCATCGGTACCACCGGTTTCTCTGTCGAGGAGAAGCAGTTGCTGGCCGAGGCGGGCAAGGACATCCCAATTGTGTTCGCTGCCAACTTCAGCGTCGGCGTCAACCTCAGCCTCAAGCTGCTGGACATGGCGGCGCGGGTGCTGGGCGACGATGTCGACATCGAGATCATCGAGGCGCATCACCGGCACAAGGTCGATGCACCGTCGGGGACCGCGCTGCGCATGGGTGAAGTGGTTGCCAATGCGCTTGGGCGGGACCTGCAGGAAGTGGCGGTGTATGGCCGTGAAGGGCAGACCGGCGCGCGTGATCGCAAGACCATTGGTTTCGCAACCGTGCGTGCCGGTGATGTGGTTGGTGATCACACTGTGTTGTTCGCTGCTGAAGGTGAGCGTCTGGAGATCACTCACAAGGCCTCCAGCCGCATGACCTTTGCCAAGGGTGCGGTGCGTGCCGCGCTGTGGCTGGATGGGCGTGAGGCGGGTCTGTACGACATGCAGGATGTGCTGGAGCTGCGTTGATCCTTCAGATCGGCGGGGTTCTTTTCGCGGATGAATCCGCTCCTACACGGTTTTTCGATATACCTGTAGGAGCGGATTCATCCGCGAGGGGACATCACGGTTCATCGCCTCTGTCGCAATCATGTGTTTTAGAGGCACATTTACGGTAGACCCAAAAAGCACTTTTCTGTAAGCTACAGCTTTAGTGTGTCCACTAAAAGCGCGCAGCGAATTGAATTCAGCACATGAAAGCGGGGTGACGTGTCCATACGTCACTCCGCTTTTTTGCAACCTGCGATCGCCCTTTCATGCTTGATTTACGGGAGGTCTTCTTGACAAAGCCAGCCATACTCGCCCTTGCCGACGGCAGTATTTTTCGCGGTGAAGCCATTGGTGCCGACGGTCAGACCGTTGGTGAGGTGGTATTCAACACCGCTATGACCGGCTACCAGGAAATCCTTACAGACCCTTCCTACTCGCAGCAAATCGTTACCCTGACCTATCCGCACATCGGCAACACCGGGACCACCCCGGAAGACGCCGAATCGAACCGTGTCTGGTCCGCTGGCCTGGTCATCCGTGACCTGCCGCTGCTGGCCAGCAACTGGCGTAACACCCAGTCGCTGCCTGACTACCTGAAGGCCAACAATGTCGTCGCCATCGCTGGCATCGACACCCGCCGCCTGACCCGTATCCTGCGTGAAAAGGGCGCTCAGAACGGTTGCATCCTCGCCGGTGACGACATCAGCGAAGAAGCCGCCATCGCCGCTGCCCGCGCCTTCCCAGGCCTGAAGGGCATGGACCTGGCCAAGGTCGTTTCCACCAAGGAGCGTTACGAGTGGCGCTCCAGCGTGTGGGAGCTGAAAACCGACAGCCACCCGACCATCGACGCTTCCGAGCTGCCGTACCACGTGGTCGCTTTCGACTACGGCGTCAAGCTGAACATCCTGCGCATGCTGGTCGCCCGTGGCTGCCGCGTGACCGTGGTGCCTGCCCAGACCCCGGCCAGCGAAGTGCTCGCGCTCAACCCCGATGGCGTGTTCCTGTCCAACGGCCCTGGTGATCCGGAGCCTTGCGACTACGCCATCCAGGCGATCAAAGAGATCCTCGAAACCGAGATCCCGGTGTTCGGCATCTGCCTCGGCCACCAGCTGCTGGCCCTGGCCTCCGGTGCCAAGACCGTGAAGATGGGCCACGGCCACCACGGTGCCAACCACCCGGTCCAGGACCTGGACACCGGCGTGGTCATGATCACCAGCCAGAACCACGGTTTCGCCGTCGACGAAGCCACCCTGCCGGGCAACGTCCGCGCCATTCACAAGTCGCTGTTCGACGGCACCCTGCAGGGTATCGAGCGTACCGACAAGAGCGCGTTCAGCTTCCAGGGCCACCCTGAAGCGAGCCCAGGCCCGACCGACGTCGCGCCACTGTTCGATCGTTTCACCGATGCCATGGCCAAGCGCCGCTGAGCATCCTGCATCAAGGCCCCGGGGCGGCATCTGCCGCGCCCGGCCGCGCCTGACCCAGATTGTTCAAGACGGCTTGCCGACTGACCCGCGGATTTGAGTGACAACCATGCCAAAACGTACAGACATCAAAAGCATCCTGATTCTCGGCGCTGGCCCGATCGTGATCGGCCAGGCCTGCGAATTCGACTACTCCGGCGCCCAGGCTTGCAAAGCCCTGCGTGAGGAAGGTTTCCGCGTCATCCTGGTGAACTCCAACCCGGCCACCATCATGACCGACCCGGCCATGGCCGACGCCACCTACATCGAGCCGATCAAGTGGCAGTCGGTGGCCAAGATCATCGAGAAAGAGCGCCCGGACGCCGTGCTGCCGACCATGGGTGGCCAGACCGCACTGAACTGCGCCCTGGACCTGGAGCGCCACGGCGTTCTGGAGAAGTTCGGCGTCGAGATGATCGGTGCCAACGCCGACACCATCGACAAGGCCGAAGACCGTTCGCGCTTCGACAAGGCGATGAAGGACATTGGCCTTGAGTGCCCGCGCTCCGGTATCGCCCACAGCATGGAAGAGGCCAATGCGGTCCTCGAGAAGCTCGGCTTCCCATGCATCATTCGCCCATCGTTCACCATGGGCGGCACTGGCGGCGGTATCGCCTACAACCGTGAAGAATTCGAAGAAATCTGCACCCGTGGTCTGGACCTGTCGCCGACCAAGGAGCTGCTGATCGACGAATCGCTGATCGGCTGGAAAGAGTACGAGATGGAAGTGGTCCGCGACAAAAAGGACAACTGCATCATCGTCTGCTCGATCGAGAACTTCGACCCGATGGGCGTGCACACCGGCGACTCGATCACCGTTGCTCCAGCGCAGACCTTGACCGACAAGGAATACCAGATCATGCGCAACGCCTCGCTGGCGGTGCTGCGTGAAATCGGCGTCGAAACCGGCGGCTCCAACGTGCAGTTCGGTATCTGCCCGAACACTGGCCGCATGGTCGTCATCGAGATGAACCCGCGGGTATCGCGTTCGTCCGCCCTGGCGTCGAAGGCCACCGGCTTCCCGATCGCCAAGATCGCCGCGAAGCTTGCCATCGGTTACACCCTGGATGAGCTGCAGAACGACATCACCGGCGGCCGCACCCCGGCGTCCTTCGAGCCGTCGATCGACTACGTCGTCACCAAGCTGCCGCGCTTCGCCTTCGAGAAATTCCCGAAAGCCGACGCCCGCCTGACCACCCAGATGAAATCTGTCGGTGAAGTCATGGCCATCGGCCGTACCTTCCAGGAATCCCTGCAGAAAGCCCTGCGCGGCCTGGAAGTCGGTGCCTGCGGTCTGGACCCGAAAGTCGACCTGGCCAGCCCAGAGGCTGCCAGCATCCTCAAGCGCGAGCTGACCGTGCCGGGTGCCGAGCGTATCTGGTACGTGGCCGACGCCATGCGTTCGGGCATGACCTGCGAAGAAATCTTCGCCCTGACCGGCATCGACATGTGGTTCCTGGTGCAGATGGAAGATCTGATCAAGGAAGAAGAGAAGGTCAAGACCCTGGCCCTGTCGGCCATCGACAAGGCCATGATGCTGCGCCTCAAGCGCAAGGGCTTCTCTGACCAGCGCCTGGCCGTTCTGCTCGGCATCACCGACAAGAACCTGCGCCGTCATCGCCACAAACTGGAAGTGTTCCCGGTCTACAAGCGCGTCGACACCTGCGCCGCCGAGTTCGCCACCGACACCGCCTACCTGTACTCCACCTATGAGGAAGAGTGCGAGGCCAACCCGTCGACCCGCGACAAGATCATGATCCTGGGTGGCGGCCCCAACCGTATCGGCCAAGGCATCGAGTTCGACTACTGCTGCGTACACGCAGCCCTTGCGCTGCGTGAAGACGGTTACGAGACCATCATGGTCAACTGCAACCCGGAAACCGTCTCCACCGACTACGACACCTCCGACCGCCTGTACTTCGAGCCGCTGACCCTGGAAGACGTGCTGGAAGTCTGCCGCGTCGAGAAGCCGAAGGGCGTGATCGTCCACTACGGCGGCCAGACCCCGCTGAAACTGGCGCGCGCCCTGGAAGAAGCCGGCGTACCGATCATCGGTACCAGCCCGGACGCCATCGACCGTGCCGAAGACCGTGAGCGCTTCCAGCAGATGGTTCAGCGCCTGAACCTGCTGCAGCCGCCAAACGCTACCGTGCGCAGCGAAGACGAAGCCATCCGCGCTGCCGGCGGCATCGGTTACCCGCTGGTGGTTCGCCCGTCCTACGTACTGGGCGGCCGTGCCATGGAGATCGTCTACGAGCTGGACGAACTCAAGCGCTACCTGCGTGAAGCCGTACAAGTGTCCAACGACAGCCCGGTACTGCTCGACCACTTCCTCAACTGCGCCATCGAGATGGACGTGGATGCGGTCTGCGACGGCACTGATGTGGTGATCGGCGCGATCATGCAGCACATCGAACAGGCCGGTGTTCACTCCGGTGACTCGGCGTGCTCGCTGCCGCCGTACTCGCTGAGCAAGGAAGTCCAGGACCAGGTTCGCGAGCAGGTCAAGAAAATGGCCCTGGAGCTGGGCGTTGTCGGCCTGATGAACGTGCAGCTGGCCCTGCAGGGCGACAAGATCTACGTGATCGAAGTCAACCCACGTGCCTCGCGTACCGTACCGTTCGTTTCCAAGTGCATCGGTACCTCGCTGGCGATGATCGCTGCCCGTGTAATGGCGGGTAAAACCCTGAAAGAGCTGGGCTTCACCCAGGAAATCATCCCGAACTTCTACAGCGTCAAGGAAGCCGTCTTCCCGTTCGCCAAGTTCCCAGGGGTTGACCCGATCCTCGGCCCTGAGATGAAATCGACCGGTGAAGTCATGGGTGTCGGCGACAGCTTCGGTGAAGCGTTCGCCAAGGCTCAGATGGGTGCCAGCGAAGTGCTGCCAACTGGCGGTACCGCGTTCATCAGCGTGCGTGACGACGACAAGCCACAAGTGGCTGGCGTTGCCCGCGACCTGATCGCCCTGGGCTTCGAAGTGGTTGCCACTGCAGGTACCGCCAAGGTGATCGAAGCGGCCGGCCTGAAAGTGCGCCGCGTGAACAAGGTGACCGAGGGCCGCCCGCACGTGGTCGACATGATCAAGAACGACGAAGTGTCGCTGATCATCAACACCACCGAAGGTCGCCAGTCGATCGCCGATTCCTACTCGATTCGTCGCAATGCGCTGCAGCACAAGATCTACTGCACCACTACCATTGCGGCCGGTGAAGCCATCTGCGAAGCGTTGAAATTCGGCCCTGAAAAGACCGTTCGTCGCTTGCAGGATCTGCATGCAGGACTCAAAGCATGAGCATTACCAAGTACCCGATGACCGTCCAGGGCGCTCGCGCCCTGGAAGAGGAGCACCTGTTCCTGAGCAAGACCGAGCGCCCGCGCCTGAGCCAGGCCATCGGTGAAGCGCGTGAGCTGGGCGACCTCAAGGAAAACGCCGAATACCATGCCGCTCGTGAAGAGCAGGGCATGGTCGAGGCGCGTATCCGTGATATCGAAGGCCGCCTGCAGAACGCGGTGGTGATCGACGTGACCACCATTGCCCATACCGGCAAGGTCATCTTCGGTACCACTGTGGAGCTGGCCAATACCGAGACTGACGAGCGGGTGAAATACCAGATCGTTGGCGAAGATGAAGCTGACGTGAAAAAGGGCAAGCTTTCGAGCAGCGCCCCTATCGCCCGTGCGATCATCGGCAAGGAAGAAGGCGACGTCGTCGTCATCAAGACGCCAAGTGGCACGGTCGAGTACGAGATTGTCGAAGTCCAGCACATCTGACCGGCGCCTGCGGGCGCCATCCCTCGAGGGGATCCTCTGGCAACTGGCCCAGGTTTTCTGGGTCGGCGGCCTGTGGGTGTTCCATGTAGGGCTGGTGCCGGCGCTCAAGGTCAGTGGCCTGGCACCTTTGCTGGTGCAGGACATCGCCGGGCAGATCGACCGCTGGTTGATTGGCGTGGCGCTGTTGGGGTTACTGACCCAGCTTGCCGTTCTGGCGAGGGTGGATGGCCTGGCGGCCTGGTGGCGGCAATTTCGCGGCCAGATGTTGTTGCTGGGGTTTGCAGCCTGTGTGGGGTACTACACCTTGCGCTACGGTATCTCGGTCGGCGAACGCTGGCAGATGTTCTGCTTCCTGGTGCTGGGTTTTTCCGGCATCGTGCTGGTGGCCCAGCCGGTTCCGGTCAGGGCGCGCAAGGCGCGCCACTGATCGGCGCCACCCTTACTTGTAGCGGTGGATGTTGGACAGCTGCTTGTTAGGCTGTGGGTTCTTGCGGTAAATCAGCGCTTTCTTGCCGATGGTCTGCACCAGCTCGGCGCGGCCAGCCTTGCACAATTCTGCGATGGTTTCGGCGCGCTCTTCGCGATCTTCCGAACGAATTTCGACCTTGATCAGCTCATGGTCGACCAGTGCGCGCTCCAGTTCAGCGATCACGCCTTCATTCAAACCGTTGCCCGCAACGATCAGGACCGGCTTCAGGTCATGACCAATGGACTTGTATTGCTTCTTCTGCTCGTTATTGAGCGGCATAATCTGACCCTTTCCGTCTGATTCTGTAAAATTGACCGGCATTTTACCCGAGGGCCACCGGCTCCGCCCAGTCAATCACGACGCATATCATCGAGGTGCCCCGTGGTACAACGTTCCAAAAGCAGCGCAAACTGGTTGCGCGAGCATTTCAATGACCCTTTTGTAAAACAGGCGCAGAAGGACGGCTACCGCTCGCGCGCGAGCTACAAGCTGCTTGAGATCCAGGAGAAAGACCGCCTGATCCGCCCTGGCATGAGCGTGATCGACCTGGGCGCGGCCCCAGGCGGGTGGTCGCAGGTGACCAGTCGTCTGATTGGTGGTCAGGGCCGCCTGATCGCCTCCGACATCCTGGAAATGGACTCGATTCCCGACGTGACCTTCATCCAGGGCGACTTCACCACGGACGAAGTGCTGCAGCAGATCCTCGAAGCCGTCGGTGATTCGCACGTAGACCTTGTGATTTCCGACATGGCCCCCAATATGAGTGGTACGCCTGAAGTGGACATGCCGCGCGCCATGTTCCTCTGTGAGTTGGCGCTTGACCTGGCAACCCGTGTGCTCAAGCCGGGTGGTGATTTCCTCATCAAGATTTTCCAGGGCGAAGGCTTCGACATGTACCTGAAGGACGTGCGTACCAAGTTCGACAAGGTACAGATGCGCAAACCGTCCTCTTCGCGTGACCGTTCGCGTGAACAGTACCTGCTGGGCAAGGGCTTCAAAGGCGTATGAAAGGCGTGCTGCGGGGTGGCCGATAGTTATTTCCAATCGGCCCTCCCGTCTGGATCGTCCGAACTTCGTGTAGTCTAGGTTTCACAAAGGGTTACAGACGGTGCCTGCGGATGCGTAGGTAATGTAGTAAGTTAGGGCGATGAATATCATGCGAGGCACGGCTGCGTCGTGCGCCGGCCTCAGAGGGTAGCGAATTGAACGACATGGCAAAGAATCTGATCCTGTGGTTGATCATCGCAGCTGTCCTGGTGACAGTGATGAACAACTTCTCCAGCCCTAACGAGCCGCAGACCCTCAACTACTCCGACTTCATCCAGCAGGTCAAGGATGGCAAGGTCGAGCGTGTGACCGTCGACGGCTACATCATTACCGGCAAGCGCGCCGACGGCGACAACTTCAAGACCGTTCGCCCGGCCATTACCGACAACGGCCTGATCGGCGATCTGGTCGACAACCACGTGGTCGTCGAAGGCAAGCAGCCAGAACAGCAGAGCATCTGGACTCAGCTGCTGGTAGCGAGCTTCCCGATCCTGGTGATCATCGCCGTGTTCATGTTCTTCATGCGCCAGATGCAAGGCGGTGCAGGCGGCAAGGGCGGGCCGATGAGCTTTGGCAAGAGCAAGGCGCGCCTGCTGTCCGAAGACCAGGTCAAGACCACCCTGGCCGACGTCGCAGGCTGCGACGAAGCCAAGGAAGAGGTCGGCGAGCTGGTCGAATTCCTGCGCGATCCGGGCAAGTTCCAGCGCCTGGGTGGCCGCATCCCGCGCGGCGTGCTGATGGTCGGCCCGCCCGGTACCGGTAAGACCTTGCTGGCCAAGGCCATCGCCGGTGAAGCCAAGGTGCCGTTCTTCACCATTTCCGGTTCTGACTTCGTCGAAATGTTCGTGGGTGTCGGTGCAAGCCGCGTCCGCGACATGTTCGAGCAGGCCAAGAAGCACGCGCCGTGCATCATCTTCATCGACGAAATCGACGCCGTCGGTCGCCACCGTGGCGCCGGCATGGGCGGCGGTCATGACGAGCGTGAGCAGACCCTCAACCAATTGCTGGTTGAGATGGACGGCTTCGAAATGAACGACGGCATCATCGTTATCGCTGCCACCAACCGTCCGGACGTTCTGGACCCGGCACTGCTTCGTCCTGGTCGCTTCGACCGTCAGGTTGTGGTTGGCCTGCCGGACATCCGTGGCCGCGAGCAGATCCTCAAGGTGCACATGCGCAAGGTACCGGTTGGCGAGAACGTCAACCCGGCGGTCATTGCCCGTGGTACCCCTGGCTTCTCCGGTGCCGACCTGGCCAACCTGGTCAACGAGGCTTCGCTGTTTGCCGCGCGTTCCAACAAGCGCCTGGTCGAGATGAAAGAGTTCGAACTGGCAAAAGACAAGATCATGATGGGCGCCGAGCGCAAGACCATGGTCATGTCCGAGAAAGAAAAGAAAAACACTGCCTATCACGAGGCCGGTCACGCCATCGTCGGTCGCCTGGTGCCAGAGCACGACCCGGTCTACAAGGTTTCGATCATTCCTCGTGGTCGCGCCCTGGGTGTGACCATGTTCCTGCCCGAGGAAGACCGCTATAGCCTCTCCAAGCGCGCGCTGATCAGCCAGATCTGTTCGCTGTATGGTGGCCGTATCGCCGAAGAAATGACCCTGGGCTTCGATGGTGTCACCACGGGTGCTTCCAACGACATCATGCGCGCCAGCCAGCTGGCCCGGAACATGGTCACCAAGTGGGGCCTGTCCGAGAAGCTCGGCCCGCTGATGTACGCAGAAGAAGAGGGTGAGGTATTCCTCGGTCGCAGCGCGGGCAGCCAGCATGCCAGCGTCTCCGGTGAGACGGCCAAGCTGATCGATTCCGAAGTGCGCAGCATCATCGACCAGTGCTACGCCACGGCCAAGCAACTGCTGATCGACAACCGCGACAAACTCGAAGCGATGACCGAAGCGCTGATGAAGTACGAGACCATCGATGCCGATCAGATCGACGACATCATGGCCGGTCGTACGCCACGCGAACCGCGTGATTGGGATGACGACAAAGATTCGGGCACGCCTGCTGCCCAGAACGATCGTCCGGAATCGCCGATTGGCGGCCCAGCGGCTCAACACTAAGGGCGTCTATGAGCTCCAAGCTGTACCCGACCCGGTTGCCTTGCGGCAACCGGGTTCTTGATTTGTCCCGAACCCATGTCATGGGCATCCTCAACATCACCCCTGACTCCTTCTCCGACGGTGGTCGCTTCAGCCAGCGCGACGAGGCGCTGCGCCATGCCGAAGCGATGGTTGCGGCGGGTGCTACCCTGATCGACATCGGTGGTGAGTCGACACGCCCCGGTGCGCGGGCAGTGTCGGTAACCGAAGAGCTCGAGCGGGTGGCGCCGATGGTCGAGGCCATCAACAGCCGCCTCGATGTGGTGATCTCGGTCGATACTTCTACGCCAGCAGTCATGCGCGAATCGGCTCGGCTAGGTGCCGGCCTGATCAACGATGTGCGCGCCCTGGAGCGCGATGGCGCCCTCGACGCCGCAGCGGATACCGGCTTGCCGGTGTGCCTGATGCACATGCGTGGCGAGCCGGGAAATATGCAGGACGATCCGCACTACGAAGATGTAACCGCTGATGTAACGCGCTATCTTGAACAGCGTATGGCCGCTTGTGCAGCGGCGGGCATCGGTGCCGAACGGATCGTTCTCGACCCGGGCTTCGGGTTCGCCAAGACCTTGGCGCACAACCTTAGCCTGTTCAAACACCTGGAAGCGCTTTATCGCCTTGGGCGCCCTCTGCTGGTGGGCGTTTCACGCAAGAGCATGATCGGCCTGACGTTGAATCGCCCAGTCGATGAGCGGCTGTACGGCAGCCTGGCGCTGGCGGCGTTGGCCATGACCAAGGGCGCAAGTATTCTGCGCGTCCATGATGTGGCCGAGACCGTTGATATCGTGCGCATGATTGCCGCAGTCCAGAATGCCGAATAAGAGCATTGGAGTTCCTATGAGCAGAAAATATTTTGGTACCGACGGCATCCGTGGCCGCGTCGGCGAATACCCGATCACGCCAGACTTCATGTTGAAGCTGGGATGGGCGGCAGGCATGGCTTTCCGCAAGCAGGGTAACTGCCGCGTACTGGTGGGCAAGGACACGCGCATTTCCGGTTACATGTTCGAGTCCGCGCTCGAAGCCGGCTTGTCCGCCGCAGGTGCCGACGTGATGCTGCTCGGGCCCATGCCGACGCCAGCCATCGCCTACCTGACCCGCACCTTCCATGCCGAAGCAGGCATCGTCATCAGTGCGTCGCACAACCCGCACGATGACAACGGCATCAAATTCTTCTCCGGCCAGGGCACCAAGCTGCCGGACGAAATCGAGTTGATGATCGAGGAGCTGCTTGACCAGCCGATGACGGTGGTCGATTCGAGCAAGCTGGGCAAGGTTTCGCGCATCAACGATGCCGCAGGCCGCTACATCGAATTCTGCAAGAGCAGCGTACCGACCAGCACCAGCTTCGAGGGCCTCAAGCTGGTGGTCGATTGCGCCCATGGCGCGACCTACAAGGTTGCGCCGAGCGTATTCCGCGAGCTGGGTGCTGACGTCACGGTGCTGCATGCGCAGCCAGATGGTCTCAACATCAATGAAAACTGCGGTTCGACCCATATCGAGTCGCTGCAGGCTGCCGTGCTGGTAGGGCACGCTGATCTGGGCATCGCGTTCGATGGCGATGGCGACCGGGTGCTGATGGTCGACCATACCGGCACCATCGTCGACGGTGACGAGTTGCTGTTCATCATTGCCCGAGACCTGCACGAGCGCGGCAAACTGCAGGGCGGTGTGGTTGGCACCCTGATGAGCAACCTGGGCCTGGAGCTGGCCCTCAAAGACCTGGATATCCCGTTCGTGCGGGCCAAGGTCGGCGACCGTTACGTCATGGCTGAGCTGCTTGAGCGCAACTGGCTGGTGGGTGGCGAGAACTCCGGGCATGTCGTGTGCTGCAACCACACCACCACTGGCGATGCGATCATCGCTGCGCTTCAGGTGCTGCTATCGCTGAAACGCCGGGGTGAAACCCTGGCACAAGCCCGTCAGGCGCTGCGCAAGTGCCCGCAGGTGCTGATCAACGTGCGCTTCGGTGCGAGCAAGGTAGACCCGCTGGAGCACCCTGCGGTCAAGGAGGCCAGTGCCAAGGCGACCGAGGACATGGCGGGGCGGGGGCGTGTACTGTTGCGCAAGTCCGGGACCGAGCCACTGGTGCGAGTGATGGTCGAAGGCGATGACGAAAACCAGGTGCGCGGACACGCCGAAGCCCTGGCCAAGCTGGTCGCTGAAGTTTGTGTCTGAATTGGGCTTGCCAGCGCAGATCGGGTTGGGTAAGATCTGCGCCCACTTTGACCGACGAGGTAAAGCATGCGTCGCCCCATGGTAGCTGGTAACTGGAAGATGCACGGTACCCGCGCCAGCGTCGCTGAGCTGATCCAGGGTTTGGGCAATATGCCCGTGCCACACGGTGTTGAAGTCGCGGTGTTTCCGCCGTCGCTGTTCATCAACCAGGTTGTTGATGGCCTGCACGGCAAGGGGATCACTGTCGGAGCACAGAATTCTGCAGTAAAGCCCGAACAGGGTGCGTTGACCGGTGAAGTTGCACCGAGTCAGCTGGTTGAAGCAGGTTGCAAGTTGGTGCTGATTGGCCACTCCGAACGCCGCCAGATTATTGGTGAAAGTGAAGAGGTGCTGAAAGACAAGTTTGCAGCCGCTCAACTTAGTGGTTTAATGCCGGTGCTCTGTGTAGGGGAAACCCTTGAAGAGCGCGAAGCGGGCAAGACGCTCGAAGTTGTCGGGCGTCAACTAAGCAGTATCATCGACGCGTTCGGTGTTAAGGCTTTTGCCAGTGCGGTTATTGCTTATGAGCCGGTTTGGGCCATTGGCACAGGTTTGACGGCTTCGCCTCAACAGGCTCAGGATGTGCATGCTGCCATCCGGGCGCAGTTGGCGGCCGAAGACGCCGAAGTTGCAGAAAACGTGCAGCTTCTCTACGGCGGTAGCGTGAAGGCGGCCAATGCGGCCGAACTGTTCGGCATGCCGGATATCGATGGGGGGCTCATTGGTGGAGCATCCCTGAACGCAGACGAATTCGGTGCAATTTGTCGCGCCGCAGGAAACTGAACAAATGCTGGAAACAGTCATCGTTGTTTTTCATCTGTTGGCAGCGCTGTCGCTTGTAGTGCTGGTACTGTTGCAACAGGGTAAAGGTGCGGAAGCAGGTGCATCTTTCGGCGCAGGTGCTTCTAATACTGTGTTCGGGAGTCAAGGCTCGGCAACGTTCCTAAGTAAATTCACTGCAATACTCGCTGCCACTTTCTTTTTGACAGCACTTGGGTTAGGATACTTCGCGAAGCAACAAGCTCACCAGCTTAGCCAAGCAGGTCTTCCAGATCCCGCAGTATTGGAAGTGAAAGAGCAGAAGCCGGCAGTCAATGATGATGTACCGGTGCTCCAGCAGCAGAAGAGTGAAACCACCAACTCTGGTGATGTACCTCCTCCGGCAGAAGAGCAGAAGTAACGGGTTTCAAATGTAGTATTGCCGAGGTGGTGGAATTGGTAGACACGCAACCTTGAGGTGGTTGTGCCCATAGGGTGTAGGGGTTCGAGTCCCCTTCTCGGTACCAATTGAAGCTTGAGAGCCCGCTTTAGCGGGCTTTCTTGCAGGTGGAAGTTGGATTGACCCAGCAACGGGTTCGGTCTTATACTTTCGCCCCAGCTTTGTCGCGGGGTGGAGCAGCTTGGTAGCTCGTCGGGCTCATAACCCGAAGGTCGTTGGTTCAAATCCAGCCCCCGCAACCAGCTTCAGCGGAGCCCCTTTTCAGGGGCTTTTTGCTAGCCGAACAGTTTTCGGCGTCGTTGTCCAACGGCGCTTTCAGGGATGGGCGCTTCGCCCATTTTTTATTTGCACAGCATGCACGAGGGGGTTCAGGTGTCGAGCAAGCTAGAACAGTTGCAGGCCTTGTTGGCCCCGGTTGTCGAGGGTCTGGGCTATCAGTGCTGGGGGATCGAGTACGTTTCCCAGGGTAAGCATTCGGTATTGCGCATCTACATCGACAAGGAAGGCGGCATCCTGGTGGAGGACTGCGAAGCGGTCAGCCGTCAGGCCAGCGCCATTCTTGATGTGGAAGATCCGATCAGCAGTGAATACACCCTTGAGGTGTCCTCTCCTGGCATGGATCGCCCGCTGTTCACACTGGAACAGTTTGCCTCGCATGCCGGCGAACAAGTGAAGATCAAGCTGCGTACGCCCTTCGAGGGTCGTCGTAACTTCCAGGGCCTTCTCCGCGGTGTGGAGGAGCAGGATGTGGTGGTCCAGGTGGACAATCACGAGTTCCTGTTGCCGATCGACTCGATCGACAAGGCCAATATTATTCCCAGTTTTGACTGAGACGTGCCGGGCCCGGCGGACTATCCGGGCCCAATGGCTTGCGCAAGGCGAGGCGTACGATGAGCAAAGAAGTACTGCTGGTTGTTGAATCGGTATCCAACGAAAAAGGTGTACCGCCCGGCGTCATTTTCGAAGCGCTGGAAGTGGCCCTGGCTACTGCAACCAAAAAACGTTTTGAAGACGAAGTCGATCTGCGTGTGGAAATCAACCGCCACACCGGTAGCTACGAGACGTTCCGTCGCTGGACCGTGGTCGACGAGAACGACCTGGACGATCCAGCGATCGAAACCTGGCTGGACAAGATCAAGGACACTCACCCGGAAGCGAAAGTCGGTGATGTGATCGAAGAAAAGATCGAGTCCATCGAATTCGGTCGTATCGCCGCCCAGACCGCCAAGCAGGTCATCGTGCAGAAGGTCCGTGAGGCCGAGCGCGCCCAGGTGGTCGACGCCTACCGCGAACGCGTTGGCGAGATCATCTCCGGCACCGTGAAAAAGGTCACCCGCGACAACGTCATCGTCGACCTGGGCAACAACGCCGAGGCGCTGCTGGCCCGCGAAGACATCATTCCACGTGAGACCTTCCGGGTTGGCGTGCGCCTGCGTGCGCTGCTCAAGGAGATCCGCACCGAGAACCGTGGTCCACAGCTGATCCTGTCGCGCACCGCGCCGCAGATGCTGATCGAGCTGTTCCGCATCGAAGTGCCGGAAATCGCCGAAGGCCTCATCGAAGTCATGGCCGCCTCCCGTGATCCGGGGTCGCGTGCCAAGATAGCCGTCCGCTCCAAGGACAAGCGTATCGATCCGCAAGGTGCCTGTATCGGCATGCGTGGTTCGCGCGTCCAGGCCGTATCCGGAGAGTTGGGTGGTGAGCGTGTGGATATCGTCCTGTGGGACGATAACCCGGCGCAATTTGTCATCAACGCCATGTCGCCGGCCGAAGTCGCGGCGATCATCGTTGATGAAGATGCCCATGCAATGGACATCGCCGTCGCCGAGGACAACCTGGCCCAGGCCATTGGCCGTGGCGGTCAGAACGTTCGTCTGGCCAGTCAACTGACTGCCTGGACCCTGAACGTGATGACCGAGAAGGACATCCAGGCCAAGCAGCAGGCAGAAACCGGTGACATCCTGCGCAATTTCATCGATGAACTGGAAGTCGACGAGGAGCTGGCCCAAGTGCTGGTCGACGAAGGCTTTACCAGCCTCGAAGAAATTGCCTACGTACCGTTGGAAGAAATGCTCAACATCGATGGCTTTGACGAGGAAATCGTCAATGAGCTCCGCGCTCGAGCCAAGGACCGTTTGTTGACCAAGGCCATCGCTACCGAAGAAAAACTGGCAGACGCCCATCCGGCCGAAGACCTGCTCTCCCTCGAGGGCATGGACAAGGACCTGGCGGCGGAACTGGCGGTGCGCGGCGTGGTTAACCGCGAAGACCTGGCCGAGCAGTCGATTGACGACCTGCTCGACATCGACGGCATCGACGAAGAGCGTGCCGGCAAGTTGATCATGGCCGCCCGAGCCCACTGGTTCGAGTAATTAGGCGCGGCCTGAGGAGAGAAGTGCATGACGCAAGTCACGGTGAAAGAACTGGCCCAAGAGGTCGAGGCACCGGTTGAGCGCCTGCTGCAGCAGATGCGTGAGGCAGGTCTGCCGCACACCGACGCCGGTCAGGTAGTGACCGACAATGAGAAGCAGACCCTGCTGACTCATTTGAAGAGCAGCCACAAGAGCAAGGCGGAAGAGCCGCGCAAGATTACCTTGCAGCGCAAGACCACCAGCACCCTGCGTGTCGCCGGTAGCAAGAGCATCAGCGTAGAAGTACGCAAGAAGAAAGTATTCGTTCAGCGCAGCCCGGAAGAAATCCAGGCTGAGCAGAAGCGTGAGCAGGACGAGCGCCGCGCGGCTGAAAATGCCGCTCGCGACAAGGTCGAGGCCGAAGTTCGCCAGCGCAACGAAGAACAGGCCCGTCGCCAGTCGGCCGAAGCAGCTGCCGCTGCACCGGCGCCGGCTGCCAAGGCTGCTCCGGCCCCTGCCGCTGCCCCGGCTCCAGTAGTCGCCGACGCACCTGCGTCGGAAGACGCCGCTGCCCGTGCCGCAGAGCGCAAGAAGGACGAGACCCGTCGCAACGAAAGCCGCACTCGCGATGACGACCGTCGTCGCGGCGAGGCGCCGCGTGTGTCGATCAAGGTCAAGGTCAAGGAGAAGGAAAAAGCGCCGACTCCACGTGCCGCTCCGCGCACTACCGACGAAGAGAGCGATGGCGGTCGTCGTGGTCGTGGTGGCAAGAGCAAGCTGAAGAAGCGTAATCAGCATGGCTTCCAGAACCCGACTGGCCCCGTCATCCGTGACGTGACCATCGGCGAGACCATCACCGTTTCGGAGCTTGCCAACCAGATGTCCGTCAAGGGCGCTGAAGTGGTCAAGTTCATGTTCAAGATGGGTACTCCGGTCACCATCAACCAGGTGCTCGACCAGGAAACCGCTCAGCTGATCGCCGAAGAGCTGGGCCACAAGGTCACCCTGATCAGCGACACCGCCCTGGAAGACTCCCTGGCCGAATCGCTGAAGTTCGAAGGCAAGGCCGAATCGCGGGCCCCGGTCGTCACCGTCATGGGTCACGTTGACCATGGCAAGACCTCGCTGCTCGACTACATCCGTCGTGCCAAGGTTGCCGCTGGCGAAGCCGGTGGTATCACCCAGCACATCGGTGCCTACCACGTGGAAACCGACCGCGGCATGGTCACCTTCCTCGATACCCCGGGCCACGCTGCGTTTACCCAGATGCGTGCCCGTGGTGCCAAGGCGACCGACATCGTCATCCTGGTGGTGGCGGCGGACGACGGCGTGATGCCGCAGACCCGTGAAGCTGTTCAGCATGCCAAGGCAGCTGGCGTTCCGCTGGTCGTTGCAGTGAACAAGATCGACAAACCGGGTGCCGACCTCGATCGCATCCGTAACGAGCTGTCCGTCGAAGGCGTGACCTCCGAGGAATGGGGTGGTGACACGCCGTTCGTCAAGGTTTCGGCGAAGATGGGTACCGGTGTCGACGAACTGCTTGAAGCCGTACTGCTGCAGGCCGAAGTCCTCGAGCTGACCGCCACGCCGACCGCTCCAGGTCGTGGTGTGGTCGTCGAATCGCGCCTGGACAAGGGCCGTGGCCCAGTGGCGACCATCCTGGTTCAGGACGGTACCCTGCGCCAGGGCGACATGGTCCTGTGTGGTTCCAACTATGGCCGCGTGCGTGCCATGCTCGACGAGAACGGCAAGCCTGTGAAGGAAGCCGGCCCGTCGATCCCGGTCGAGATCCTCGGCCTCGACGGTACTCCGGAAGCCGGTGACGAGCTGTCCGTGGTTGCCGACGAGAAGAAAGCTCGCGAAGTTGCCCTGTTCCGTCAAGGCAAGTACCGCGAGGTCAAGCTGGCCCGTGCTCACGCCGGCAAGCTGGAAAACATCTTCGAGACCATGGGTCAGGAAGAGAAGAAGACCCTCAACATCGTCCTCAAGACCGACGTGCGCGGTTCCCTGGAAGCACTGCAGGGTTCGCTCGGTGGCCTGGGCAACGACGAAGTTCAGGTGCGCGTCATCGGTGGCGGCGTCGGTGGTATCACCGAGAGCGATGCCAACCTGGCGCTGGCGTCCAACGCGGTGCTGTTCGGCTTCAACGTGCGTGCCGATGCCGGTGCGCGCAAGATCGTCGAGCAGGAAGGTCTGGATATGCGTTACTACAACGTGATCTACGACATCATCGAAGACGTCAAGAAAGCCCTGACCGGCATGCTCGGCAGCGATGTTCGCGAGAACATCCTGGGTGTCGCCGAAGTGCGTGACGTGTTCCGTTCGCCGAAGTTCGGCGCCATCGCTGGCTGTATGGTCATCGAGGGTACCGTGTACCGCAACCGTCCGATCCGCGTACTGCGCGACGACGTTGTGATCTTCGAAGGCGAGCTGGAATCGCTGCGTCGCTTCAAGGACGACGCTTCCGAAGTGCGTTCGGGCATGGAGTGCGGTATTGGCGTCAAGAGCTACAACGACGTCAAGGTCGGCGACAAGATCGAAGTCTTCGAGAAAGTCCAGGTTGCTCGTACCCTTTAAGGGCGGGCATGGCGCCAGCCCCCGCCGCAGGGCGGTGGGCAGCGCCTCAGTAGGTAGCGCCCGGTCAGGCTTCAGCCTGACCGGGCGTTTGCCGCTTTAAGTTACAGGTAGCAAGAATGGCCAAAGAATACAGCCGTACCCAACGTATCGGAGATCAGATGCAGCGCGAGCTGGCAGAGCTGATCCGCCGTGAAGTCAAAGACCCCCGCGTCGGCCTGGTGACCATCACCGCCGTGGACGTCAGCCGCGACCTGGGCCATGCCAAGGTCTTCATCACCGTCATGGGCGAAGAAACCCCGGACGCCGTGCAGCAGTCGCTCAAGGCGCTGAACAGCGCTGCCAGCTTCCTGCGCCTGCACCTGGGCCGCTCGATGCAGCTGCGCAGCGTGCCGCAGCTGCACTTCCACTTCGATGAAAGCGTCAGCCGTGGTGTTCACCTGTCGGCGCTGATCGAGCGTGCAGTGGCCGAAGACCGCCTGCACAAGGATGCCGACGAGCAGGACACCAAGGAGTAAGCGGTGGCCCAGGTCAAAAGTATCCGCCGCAACGTCAGCGGCATCATCCTGCTCGACAAGCCGCTGGGGTTCACCTCCAACGCCGCCCTGCAGAAAGTCCGCTGGTTGCTCAACGCAGAAAAGGCCGGCCACACCGGCAGCCTCGACCCACTGGCCACCGGCGTGCTGCCGCTGTGCTTCGGTGAGGCGACCAAGTTCTCGCAGTACCTGCTCGATTCCGACAAGGGCTACGAAACCGTCATGCAACTGGGGCAGACTACCAATACTGCCGACGCTGAAGGCGAGGTTTTGCAGACCCGCGAGGTGACCGTTGGTCGTGCCGACATCGAGGCGCTGCTGCCACGTTTTCGCGGCCCGATCAGCCAGATACCGCCGATGTACTCGGCGCTCAAGCGTGATGGCCAGCCGCTTTACAAACTGGCACGTGCAGGAGAGGTAGTGGAGCGCGAGCCGCGTTCTGTTACTATTGGCCGCTTGGAGTTGCTCGAGTGCGAAGGCACCCGTGCACGGTTGAGCGTAGGTTGCAGCAAAGGCACCTATATCCGCACCCTGGTGGAGGATATCGGCGAGGCCCTTGGCTGCGGCGCCTATGTTGCCGAGCTGCGCAGGACCCACGCCGGCCCCTTCGAGCTGGCCCAGACCGTAACCCTCGAAGAACTCGAACAGGCCCACGCCGAAGGCGGCAACGAAGCGCTCGATCGCTTCCTGATGCCCTCCGACAGTGGCCTGCAGGATTGGCCGTTGGTTGGCCTCTCCGAGCACAGTGCGTTCTACTGGCTGCATGGCCAGGCGGTACGCGCCCCGGATGCGCCGCAGTTCGGCATGGTCCGGGTACAGGATCACAACGGTCGCTTCATCGGTATCGGTGAAGTGAGCGAAGACGGGCGCATTGCGCCGCGTCGACTGATTCGGTCGGAATGATCGAAACCGCAGGTCAGGGTTTGTGCCCGAGCCTGTGGATACAAGGGTGGCTGTCAGTAGGCACGGTCACACCTTTTTTATTAATACAGGGATTTGTCCCTGGCCTATTGGACCCGTTCGCGGGTTCCGTTATCAGGAGAAGCCTCATGGCCCTCAGCGTTGAAGAAAAAGCTCAAATCGTTACCGACTTCCAGCAAGCTGCTGGCGACACTGGTAGCCCGGAAGTTCAGGTCGCTCTGCTGACCGCGAACATCAACAAGCTGCAAGGCCACTTCAAGGCCAACGGTAAAGACCACCACTCGCGTCGTGGCCTGATCCGCATGGTTAACCAGCGTCGTAAGCTGCTGGACTACCTGAAGGGCAAAGACACCACTCGTTACAGCGCCCTGATCGGTCGCCTGGGCCTGCGTCGCTAATAGCGGCCTGGTCAGTGGTGTGCATGGCGTGTCGCAGGCTTCGCAGGGGCTGCTTTGCAGCACTTGTGTCGGACACGCCACGCGTATCTTCGAGGTTGGCAGCCTGGCAATGTTGAGCGGATTTTCCGCTTGGCGCCAGGCTCCCAGCCTCGTGTTGTATCTGGACGGTCAACGGGGCCGATTCCCTGTTCTGCCCAAGAATTCGCAAGAAACCAGTTCCCCCAGAGCCACTGAAGAAGGTAGGAAACCGTGAACCCGGTAATCAAGAAATTCCAGTTCGGTCAATCGACCGTTACGCTCGAAACGGGCCGCATCGCCCGTCAGGCCTCCGGCGCCGTGCTGGTCACCGTCGACAACGATGTCACCGTGCTGGTGACCGTGGTCGGTGCCAAGCATGCCGACCCGAGCAAAGGCTTCTTCCCGCTGTCCGTGCACTACCAGGAAAAGACCTACGCCGCAGGCAAGATTCCAGGTGGCTTCTTCAAGCGTGAAGGCCGCCCATCCGAAAAAGAAACCCTGACTTCGCGCCTGATCGACCGTCCGATCCGCCCGCTGTTCCCTGAAGGTTTCATGAACGAAGTGCAGGTCGTCTGCACCGTCGTTTCCACCAGCAAGAAGACCGATCCTGACATCGCTGCGATGATCGGTACCTCGGCTGCCCTGGCGATCTCCGGCATTCCGTTCGAAGGCCCGATCGGCGCTGCCCGCGTTGCTTTCCACGAAAGCACCGGTTACCTGCTGAACCCGACTTACGAGCAACTGGCTGCCTCGAGCCTGGACATGGTCGTTGCCGGTACCGCCGACGCCGTGCTGATGGTTGAGTCGGAAGCCAAAGAGCTGACCGAAGACCAGATGCTGGGCGCCGTACTGTTCGCCCACGATGAATTCCAGGCCGTTATCCAGGCTGTCAAAGAGCTGGCTGCCGAAGCTGCCAAGCCGACCTGGGACTGGAAACCCGCCGCTGCCAACACCGAGCTGTTCAACGCCATCCGCGCTGAATTCGGCGAGGCTGTTTCCCAGGGCTACACCATCACCGTCAAGGCCGACCGCTACGCGCGCCTGGGCGAGCTGCGCGATCAGGCGATCGCCAAGTTCTCCGGTGAGGAAGGCCAGCCATCGGCCGGCGAAGTGAAAGAAATCTTCGGCGAGATCGAATACCGCACCGTTCGCGAAAACATCGTCAACGGCAAGCCGCGTATCGATGGTCGTGACACCAAGACCGTGCGCCCGCTGAACATCGAAGTCGGCGTACTGCCGAAAACTCATGGTTCGGCCCTGTTCACCCGTGGCGAAACCCAGGCCCTGGTCGTCGCGACCCTGGGTACTGCGCGTGACGCACAGCTGCTGGACACTCTCGAAGGCGAGAAGAAAGACCCCTTCATGCTGCACTACAACTTCCCACCGTTCTCGGTAGGCGAGTGTGGCCGCATGGGCGGTGCAGGCCGTCGCGAAATCGGCCACGGCCGTCTGGCCCGCCGTTCGGTCCAGGCCATGCTGCCTGCCGCTGACGTGTTCCCGTACACCATTCGTGTGGTTTCGGAAATCACCGAGTCCAACGGCTCCAGCTCCATGGCTTCGGTCTGCGGTGCTTCCCTGGCCCTGATGGACGCCGGTGTACCGATGAAGGCACCGGTTGCCGGTATCGCCATGGGCCTGGTCAAAGAAGGCGAGAAGTTCGCCATCCTGACCGACATCCTCGGTGACGAAGACCACCTGGGCGACATGGACTTCAAGGTTGCCGGTACCGCCAAAGGCGTTACCGCACTGCAGATGGACATCAAGATCAACGGCATCACCGAAGAGATCATGGAAATCGCCCTGGGCCAGGCCCTGGAAGCGCGCCTGAACATCCTCGGCCAGATGAACCAGATCATCGGTCAATCGCGTACCGAGCTGTCGGCCAACGCACCGACCATGATCGCGATGAAGATCGACACCGACAAGATCCGTGACGTCATCGGCAAAGGCGGCGCCACCATCCGCGCCATCTGCGAAGAAACCAAGGCTTCGATCGACATCGAAGACGACGGCTCGATCAAGATCTTCGGCGAAACCAAGGAAGCGGCAGAGGCAGCTCGCCAGCGCGTTCTGGGTATCACTGCCGAGGCCGAGATCGGCAAGATCTACGTGGGCAAGGTCGAGCGTATCGTCGACTTCGGCGCCTTCGTCAACATCCTGCCGGGCAAAGACGGTCTGGTGCACATCTCCATGCTCAGCGATGCGCGCGTAGAGAAGGTCACCGACATTCTGAAAGAAGGTCAGGAAGTCGAAGTACTGGTACTGGACGTGGATAACCGCGGCCGTATCAAGCTGTCGATCAAGGACGTAGCTGCGGCCAAGGCCTCGGGCGTGTAAGCGACTGCTGAGGCGGTAACAAAAGGGCTCCTTCGAGGGGCCCTTTTTTATTGGCTGTAGGGAACCATTTGCGTACTTGCATCTTGCACGCAGTTTTCTCTCAAGACTTGCAAATTGCACGATCGATGAACGCACGGAGTTGATCTAAGTCATTGATTTATAAGGAATCAAGCGAAGCGGAAAAGCTGGCACAGCCCCTGCAACTACCTTCATACCTGCCGCCAGGACTAACGGCGCAGACCTTTCGAATAAACAGGAGTGACCCACATGAAGAAGTTCGCCATTGCTGCCGCTACTGCTACCGCTCTGACCCTGACCATGGCTAACGCGGCTCTCGCCCAGCAGTCCACCCAGGCCCCAATGACGCTGGCTGCCGGTGAAGTGACTGAAGCCAAAGAAGCTACTTCCGATACCTGGATCACCACCAAGGTCAAAGCAGACCTGCTGACCGAAAAAGGCATCCCAGGCTCTGATATCAAAGTAGAAACCAACAAAGGCGTGGTGTCGCTGTCGTCGACTACCGCTGTGACCGATTCCCAGAAAGAGATGGCCGTTGCCATCACCAAGAAGATCAAAGGCGTGAAAGCCGTATCGGCTGACGGCCTGAAAGCCGAATAAGGATTGTCCCGTCGGCCAAACGGATTTGGCCACTTTTCTACAAGAGCCCTGGCTTCGGCCAGGGCTTTTTCATGGGCGCTCAAAACAACGGATTGCGGGCTATCACGTCGCTTTCGAAGTATTCCTGTTGCGCAATCAGTGGTTCCACGAGCGGGCGGCTGTCGCGAAAGTGCGCCGTGCGGGTGTGCGCTTCATAAGCTTCATCGTCACGGTAGATCTCATACAGATAAATGACCTCCGGATCGGCCCGGTCCTGGGCCACATCGAACACCAGGCAGCCCGGCTCGGTGGCCACGGAAGCTGCGGCATTGACCTTGATGGCGGTGAGAAAAGCTTCCGCGCAGCCTGGCTTGACGCGGGTCTTGATGAAGAGACTGTACACAAAGCGATCCTTTTGTTTTAAATTCTAATTTGAATTGTATACAAAAATGGAGCCGCGCCTATGTCTGAATTACCTGCACGTCCCGGTCGCCTGAACGGCCTGCGCCATATCGCCCTGTTGGTGCCGAACCTGGAAGAGTGCGAGCGCTTCTATGTCGATGTGATGGGAATGGAAGTGCTGAACCGGGCCAATGAAGATCTGGTCTACCTGACCTGTGGCAACGACAACCTGTCGCTGGGCCGCGGGGCTGGGGCTGCCAATGGGCTGCAGACGTTGGACCACTATGGGTTCATCGTGGATACGGTGGAAGAGCTGGAGGCCTGGTATCAGTACTTCAAGGCGCGTGGGGTGACGCTGCTCGATCGGCCGTTCAACCATGGTGATGGAGCGCGGAGTTTCCATTTGCTGGACCCGGCGGGGAACAAGGTGCAGCCGCTGTATCACCCGGCGGTTTCGGGGCAGCGATTGGGGTGAACCTGCACCGGCCCTTCGCGGCTGAAGCCGCTCCTACAGGCCTGCGGGGTACCCGTAGGAGCGGCTTCAGCCGCGAAGGGCCGGCCCTGCTTACCGAGATTACTCAGCATCCAAATGCATAGGCGTAATCACCCGACCATCTTTCTCCGCCTGCCCCAGCGTCGTATCAATGAAATAAACCCGGTCATCTTCAAGCTTACCCTTGTCGACCAGATAATCCTTGATACTACTGGCCCGCTCCTGCCCCAAGGTGCGCAGCAACGGCGCACTCTCGGCCCACGATTTGATGACCGCATCGCGTAGCTTGCCGGCGCGCTCTTCGTCGCTCAGCTCTTTCCACTCAGCCGGCGGCTGCTGCTTCAGGCGAGTCCGGTAGATACCTTCGAGCATGGCCGGTTTATCACTGTCGTCGACCACTAGCATCGAGGCATTGGCCGGCACCTTGTCACCACGACGCTGCAGGATCTTGTACCAGGTCGCCTGGTATTCACGCTCCAGGCGCTGCTGGGCGATCAGTGGCCCATCGCTGCTCTGGGCGCTGGTGCCTTCGATTTCCAGGCGCAATTCAGGGCGTTTCTTGAGGGCCGAGGCGAGCTTGTCCAGGGCCGACTGCGCATCGCCGCTGAGCTCGCTGGAGCCCGCAGCGAACGAGACGTTGCCCAGATCTTCCGAGCCGCCCCCGGCGATCAGGCCGCCGATGAACTTGAACGGCGCCTGTGCGGCGCGCAGCACCAGGTTGCGCAGGGTTTGCCAGACGATCGGCATGACGCTGAATTGCGGGTTGTTGAGGTCGCCAGTCACCGGCAGCTCGATGGAAATCTTGCCTTCGGTATCCTTGAGCAGCGCCACCGCCAGACGGATCGGCAGGTCGACGGCATCCGGGCTGTCGACCTTTTCACCTAACTGCAGCTGCTCGACCACCAGTTTGTTCTCGGCCTTCAGCTGACCATTGGTGATCAGGTAATGCAGGTCAAGATTGAGGCGGCCCTTGCGGATGCGGTAACCGGCGAACTTGCCGGAGTAGGGCGTCAACGTGGTCAGTTCGACGCGCTTGAAGCTGGTGGCGATATCCAGGCTGGCCATCGGGTTGAACGGGTTGAGCGCGCCTTTGATGGTGACCGGCGCGTAACGGTCGACCTTGCCCTTGATATCCACCTTGGCCGGCGCTGGCTTGCGGTTGTCGATGGTGCCGATCTGGCCGTTGAGCTGCTGCACCGCTGTGGCGAAATTGGGGGTCAGGGTGAGGTCGGCGAAGTTGGCCGAGCCGTCATTGATGCTGATCTGGCCAATGCGGATGCCCAGCGGCTTGCTGCCGGCGGCGCTGGCCGGTTTCGCCTGGCTCGCAGCGGGCGCGTCGGCGGGCTGCGGGATCAGCAGGTCATCGACGTTGGTGGTGCGGTCTTCGTTGATGATGAAACGGGCATAGGGCTGCAGCAGGGTCACCTTGTCGATCGACAAGGCGTCGCCGTGCACGTATGAAAGGCCATCCACATTCACCTGCTGCCATTTGACGAAATCGCGGTCCTTGATGGTGTCCAGGGTGTGCAATTGGTTGACTTGGGCTTTTCCGCCCACGGTGAAGGCCAGTGGCTCGGTGCTCTTCAAGTCGACCTTGAGGTCGCTGGCAAGCATGCCGCTGCGCAGTTCAAGGCGGATAAAAGGGCTGATGTAGGCCTGGGCGACACGCAGGTCGATGTCGCGCGTGCTGACATCGAGCTTGGCGGTGACCGGCGCCAGGTTGACCTCTCCGGCCGCCTGCAGCTTGCCCTGCTTGCCAACGCCGGTGTCGAGCTTGAGCGTGAAAGGCGACTGGTTGAGGCTGTCGAAGCCCTGCATATCCAGGTTCAACGGGCCGACGTCCAGCGCTACTGGCTCTTTCTGGCTACGGTCGGCCAGATGCACCAGATAGTTGCGCAGTTGCACGTCCTTGAGCAGCACTTGCCAGGGTTTGCTTGGCTCCTTGGCGGCCTGTTCTTCGGGGGTAGACTCGGCAGCTGCGGGTTCCTGTATCTCTTTCGGCGTGGCCTTGGCCGGCTGGCTGGCGAACAGCTTCTGCCAATCGAGCTGGCCGTCCTGTTCCAGCGCCGCCCAGGTCTCCAGCTTCTCGCTGCGGATCTTGCCGACGGTGACCAGCTGCTTGGTCAAGTCGATGCTGGTTTCGCTGACATCCAGGCTGGCCAGGCGCGCCAGTTGGCGACCATCCGGCGCCTTGATGGCGAACGGCGCGACGCGTAGCGAGGTGTTGTCCAGCAACAACTCGGTGGCTTTGGACAGGTTCAACTTGTAGTGGGTATCGAGGTTGAACACGCCATCTTCCAGTACCAACGGCACGGCGTCGCGCACATAGGGCCAGAACAACTTCATCTTGCCGTCGGTGACTTTCAGCGTGCCCTCGGAAGCGATGGGCGACAAGCTCAGCGTGCCGCTCCAGTCGATGCGCCCGCCGTTGGGGCCGTTGGCCACCAGCGTCATGTCGGCATTGTCATCCGGCAGGGTGCTGAGGTTCTTCAGCTCCAGGTTCATGTCGTCGTAGAGGAAGACGATCGGTTCGCTCGGGCGCTGGTCCTCGAAGTGCAGGTAGCCGCCATTGAGCTTGATGCTGCCGATGCGCAATGGGAACGGGTCGCTGGGCGGCTCGTCGGGTTTGGCTTCGCTGGGCGGCAGCTTGAACAGCTGGGTGAGGTTGAGCGTGCCGTCCTTGGCGAACAGCACCTCGTTGCGCGGTTTGTCGAGCTCCACGGCGGTCAGGTGCAGCGCCCGGGTCCACAGGCTGTCCAGCGCCAGATTGGCGTACAGCCGCTCGAAGCCGACCTGCTCCTTGCCCGGTTCTCCAATCTGCAGGCCCCACAGGGTCAGTTCGAGGCTGAACGGGTTGAGTTCGATACGCTGCAGGTGCGCCGGCACGCTGGCGTATTGCGCCAGCTGCTGGTTGGCGATGCGCAAGCCGACACCGGGAAGAATGAGGAAGCCAAGCAGGCTGTAGAGGGCCACGAGAGCCAGCAGGGCGCCGAGGGCGCGAGTCAATCCTTTGTACATGTGTCGCTTCGTCTGTCTAAGCCGGAGTCCTTGGAGTATGGCAGGTTAAATCGGTTCCGCCGTTGCGATGATTTGCCTTCACTCGATGCCCATGCGCCGCTTGGCCCGATGTGCCGAACCGTCGCGCATGGCCCAGCGCAACACCGGCGCCGTGCGTTTGAGGCCCATGCGGATCATGCGCTGCTGCAGCGGGCTCTGGTGCAGGCCGAGCATGGCCTGAGCCCAAGCGGGCAACAGGTCGATGCCCGCGTTGAGCATCAGCTTGCCGACTGGTTCGGCGAGGCGGCTCGGGGCAGGGGCTTGGAGCAGGATCTGCACCACCTCCAGGCTGCGTGCATCGCAGTGCAATTGTGGGCGCATGCGTTGCAGGTAGTCCTCGACCTGCTGGCATGAGCGCGGTACGTCACGGGCACCGAGGCGTTCGGCGATCAGGGCGATCTCGTCGTAGTAGGCGTCCTGATCGGCGCGAGGCAGCAGTGGGTCGCGATAGCGCAGGTGGGCTGCCAGGAAACTGCTGACTTCGGCCACGTGCACCCAGGTCAGCAGATCAGGGTCGCTGGCGGCATAAGGGCGGCCGTCCGGCCCAATCCCGGTCACCTGCAGGTGAATGGTGCGGACTTTTTCGATCAGCCACTCGGCGTCGCGGGTCGAACCGAAGGTGGTCCCGGAGATGAACTGGCTGGTGCGCCGCAGGCGGCCAAGCAGGTCCTGGCGGAAGTTGGAATGGTCCCACACGCCCGCCAGCGCCAGCGGGTGCAGCACCTGCAGCATCAGCGCGCTGATACCGCCGACCAGCATGCTGGGGAAGTCGCCATGCACGCGCCAGCTGATACTCTGGGGGCCGAACAGGCCCGGGTCACCTTTGGGAGATTCCAGGTCGAGCTGGCCGAGGGCCAGCCCGGTGAGGCTCATGACCTGGGTTTCGATGCGGCGGCGTAAGGCTTCCATGGCGACCTGCAGTTCAGGGCGACCACGCAGGCCGCCGGCTATTGATTGAGGCGTTTGTCTATCAAGCCCTGCACCACGCTCGGGTCGGCCAGGGTCGAGGTATCGCCCAGGTTGTCGAGCTCGTTGCAGGCGATCTTGCGCAGTATACGCCGCATGATCTTGCCCGAGCGGGTCTTGGGCAGGGCGGGCGCCCACTGGATCAGTTCGGGCTTGGCGAAGCTGCCGATCTCTTTGCTGACCAGTGCCAGCAACTCGGCCTTGAGCGCATCGTCCGGAGTCACGCCGTTCATGGTGGTGACGAAGGCGTAGACTCCCTGGCCCTTGAGGTCATGGGGGTAACCGACCACGGCAGCTTCGGCGACGCTGTCGTGCAGCACCAGCGCGCTTTCCACTTCGGCGGTGCCGATGCGGTGGCCGGAGACGTTGATCACATCATCGATGCGCCCGGTGATCCAATAGTCGCCATCGGCATCGCGGCGGGCGCCGTCGCCGGTGAAGTAGTAGCCTGGCATGGGTTTGAAGTAGGTGTCGACCATGCGTTGGTGGTCGCCGTAGACGCTGCGGATCTGCCCCGGCCAGCTCGCCTTGATCGCCAGCAGGCCGGCACCGGGGCCTTCGATCAGCTTGCCTTTTTCATCCAGCAGCACTGGCTGCACACCGAACATGGGCTGGGTCGCGCAGCCGGGTTTGAGCTTCTGTGTGCCGGGCAGCGGGGTGAGCATGATGCCGCCGGTTTCGGTCTGCCACCAGGTGTCGACGATGGGGCAGCGTTTTTGCCCGACTTCCTCGAAGTACCATTCCCAGGCTTCAGGGTTGATCGGCTCGCCGACGCTGCCGAGCAGGCGCAAGCTTTCGCGCGAGGTGCTCTTTAGCGGCCCCGAGCCCTCGCGCATCAATGCCCGCAGGGCAGTGGGGGCGGTGTAGAAGATGTTCACCTTGTGCTTGTCGACCACTTGCCAGAAGCGCGAGGTGTCCGGGTAGTTGGGCACGCCCTCGAACATCAGCGAAATGGCGCCATTGGCCAGCGGGCCGTAGACGATATAGCTGTGGCCAGTGACCCAGCCGACGTCGGCGGTGCACCAGAACACCTCGCCGTCGCGGTAGTCGAACACCACCTTGAAGGTCATGGCGGCCTGCAGCAGGTAGCCGGCGGTGGTGTGCAGCACGCCTTTGGGTTTGCCGGTGCTGCCGGAGGTGTAGAGGATGAACAGCGGGTCTTCGGCGTCCATCGCTTCGGGCGGGCAATCTTCGCCTGCCTTTTCGGTGACTTCGTGATACCAGAGGTCGCGGCCCTCGTCCCAGACGACATCACCACCGGTGCGGCGCACCACCAAGACACTGCTGACGTTCGGGCAACTGACCAGCGCCTTGTCGACGTTCTGCTTGAGCGGAACGCGCTTGCCGCCGCGTACGCCCTCATCGGCGGTGATCACGGTGCGACAGTCGGCGTCGAGGATGCGGTCGCGCAGGGCATCCGGGGAGAAGCCGCCGAACACCACCGAGTGCACAGCACCGATGCGCGTGCAGGCGAGCATGGCGTAGGCCGCTTCGGGGATCATCGGCATGTAGATGCACACCCGGTCGCCTTTCTTGACGCCGCGTGCCTTCAGGGCGTTGGCCAAACGGCAGACCTGACGGTGCAGCTCGCGATAGGTGATGGCCTTGGAGTCATTGGGGTCGTCGCCTTCCCATAGCAGGGCGGTTTGCTCGCCCCGTTGGGCCAGGTGGCGGTCGATGCAGTTGTAGCTGACGTTGAGCTGGGCGCCGTCGAACCAGCGCGCCGCGCCGGTCTTGAGGTCGCATTGTTGCACGCTGGACCAGGGTTTGATCCAGTCCAGGCGCTTGGCCTGTTCGGCCCAGAAGGTGTCAGGGTCGTCGACCGACTGGCGGTAGAGGCGCTGATAATCGTCGGCTGAGAGGATGGCGGACTGGCTGACTGCCAGAGCCTGAGGATACTGCTTGATATCGAACATGGCGGGTGGTCCTGCTCTTGTGAGGGGCGAGGGACTGCGGCGGCTATTCGATAAGACAGTGTAGCTGGGAGAGGTGTTCAAGCTGTGCCGGCCACTTCGCGGGGCAAGCCCGCTCCCACAAAGTTTTGCATTGTTCACATAACTTGTGGGAGCGGGCTTGTCCCGCGAAGTGGCCGACTAGAGCATTAGGTCACCCGCGGTGACGGCCGCGGAAGTAGTTGATCAGGCCCTGGGTCGAGCCATCTTCGGCGCTGTCTTCGAGGCTACCGACGATACGTTGGTAAACGCCTTTACCCAGCTCCTTGCCCAGCTCCACGCCCCACTGGTCGAAGGCGTTGATGCCCCAGACGACGCTTTGCACGAAGACCTTGTGCTCGTACATCGCCACCAGCGCGCCGAGGCGACGGGGGCTGATGCGCTCGACCACCAGGGTGTTGCTCGGGCGGTTGCCCGGGATCACCTTGTGCGGCGCGAGTTTTTCGATGTCCGCTTCGTTCAGGCCCTTCTGGCGCAGTTCGGCTTCGGCTTCATCGCGGGTTTTACCCAGCATCAGTGCCTGGCTCTGCGACAAGCAGTTGGCGTACAGCCACTGGTGGTGGTCGGCGACCGGGTTGAAGCTCACCACCGGGACGATGAAATCAGCCGGAATCAGCTGGGTGCCCTGGTGCAGCAACTGGTGGTAGGCATGCTGGCCGTTGCAGCCCACGCCACCCCAGATCACCGGGCCGGTATCGGTCTTCACCGGGGTGCCGTCGGTCAGCACGCTCTTGCCGTTGGACTCCATGTCCAGCTGCTGCAGGTGTTTGGTGATGTTGCGCAGATAATGGTCGTACGGCAGGATCGCGTGGCTGCGCGCACCCCAGAAGTTGCCATACCACACGCCCAGCAGCGCCAGCAGCACCGGCATGTTCTTGTCGAACGGCGCGGTCTGGAAATGCTGGTCCATGGTGTAGGCGCCCGACAGCAGCTCCTTGAAGTTGGCGGTACCGATGGCCAGAGCGATCGGCAGGCCGATCGCCGACCACAGCGAATAGCGCCCACCCACCCAGTCCCACATCGGGAAGATGTTCTCTTCGCGGATGCCGAACGCCACGGCGGCGGCCTTGTTGCTGGAAACAGCAATGAAGTGGCGATACAGCTCGGCTTCCGAACCGCCCTGGGCCAGGTACCAGGTACGCGCGGCCATGGCGTTCTTCAGCGTTTCGAGGGTGTTGAACGACTTCGACGAAACGATGAACAGCGTGGTTTCGGCGCGCAGGCTGGCCGACAGTTCGTGGAATTCACTGCCGTCGATGTTCGCCAGGTAATGGCAGCGCACGCCACGTTGGGCGTAGGGCAGCAGGGCTTCGGAGACCAGTTCGGGGCCGAGGAACGATCCGCCGATGCCGATATTGACCACGTCGGTGATCGGCTTTTCGCTGTAACCGCGCCACAGGCCGTCGTGGATGCGCCCGACCAGTTCGGTGATCTGGTTCAGCACCTTGTGCACTTCCGGCATCACGTTGACGCCGTTGACGCTCAGCTTGTCGCCTACCGGGCGGCGCAGGGCGGTGTGCAGCACAGGGCGACCTTCGGAGGCGTTGATGATCTCACCGCTGAACATCGACTGGATCGCATCCTGCAGGCCGACTTGTTCGGCCAGGTTCACCAGCAGGTCACGGGTTTCTTCGTTGATGAGGTTTTTCGAGTAGTCGAGGAACAGGCCGCAGCTGCTCAACGAAAACTGATCGAAGCGCTTGGCGTCGGCGGCGAAAGCTTCGCGCATGCTGAAATCTTGCATGGCGTCGCGGTGTTGCTGAAGTGCCTGCCAGGCAGGCAGGGCCGTAACATCGTGGGGTGTACGGTAATACGCCATTGCGCAGAATTCCTTATTGCGTGGTGGTGCTTGGACAGGGCAGCGATTGCCGGGTTCAGGCTGGCCATCATTATAGGCAATGGTTTGCAGCTGGGAATGGGGCGGGGAATGGATTTTGGGGGCCGCAAGGCAGCCCCCGAGTTGTCATGCCGTCTGTTCTTCCACATGCAGGTAGAGGTTGTCGATCAGGCGGGTGTTACCGAGGTAGGCGGCAACGAGGATCACCAAGTCACGGTCGCCGAACGTTGCGGGGCGCAAACTCACCGCATGGCGAACTTCCAGATAGTCCGGGCGCAGGCCCGCTGCTTTCAGGGCTTGTCTGCCGTCCTCGACCAGGGCCGAGAAGTCGACTCGACCTCGAGCAATCGCTGCGCCAATCTGTTTCAAGGTCTGATAAACCACAGGCGCGGTAGCACGCTGTTCGGCGCTCAGGTACCCGTTGCGCGACGACAGCGCCAAGCCATCTTCAGCGCGCACGGTGGGCTCGCCAATGATCTGGATCGGCATGTTCAGGTCACGCACCATGGCGCGAATCACCGCCAGTTGCTGGTAGTCCTTTTCACCAAACACCGCCAGATCCGGCTGCACCATGTTGAACAGCTTGTTGACCACGGTCGCCACGCCCTCGAAGTGCCCCGGGCGGCTGGCGCCACACAGGCCTTCGGAAAGGTTTGGCACACTGACGCGGGTCTGTACCGCCATGCCGTCCGGGTACATTTCCTCGACAGTGGGTGCGAACAGCAGGTTGCAACCCGCCTCGAGCAGGCGCTCCTGGTCGGCGGCAAGGGTGCGTGGGTATTTGTCGAGGTCTTCGTTGGCGCCGAACTGCAACGGGTTGACGAAGATGCTGGCAACCACGAAGTCGGCCCGCTGGGCCGCTTTGGTTACCAGTGCCGCATGGCCGCTGTGCAGGTTGCCCATGGTCGGCACGAAGCCGATACGCTTGCCTTCGCTGCGCGCTCGGGCGACGGCGGCGCGCAGTTCGCGGACGGTCTTGACGGTGTTCATGCGCTGAATCCGTGTTCAATCGCTGGGAAAGTGACGTCCTTGACTGCCTTGACGTAGGCAACGAGGGCGCTCTGGATATCAGGTTGGCCAGCCATGAAGTTCTTCACGAACTTAGGTACTCGCCCGCTCAATGACAGACCCAGCATGTCATGCAGCACCAGCACTTGGCCGTCGGTAGCACTTCCTGCACCAATACCGATGACCGGGATGCTGACGGCCTGGGTGATTTCGGCCGCCAGTTCGCTGGGCACGCACTCCAGCAGCAGCATGGCCGCGCCGGCTTGCTCCAGGGCAATGGCGTCGGCGCGCATCTGCCGCGCCTGCGCTTCCTGGCGCCCTTGCACCTTATAGCCGCCGAGCACGTTGACGGTCTGCGGGGTCAGGCCCATGTGCGCGCACACCGGCACGCCGCGTTCGGCCAGCAGGCGGATGGTCTCGGCCAGCCAGGCGGCGCCTTCGAGCTTGATCATGTGGGCGCCGGCCTGCATCAGTGTGGCGCAGTTGGCGAAGGCCTGCTCGGGTGTGGCGTGGGCCATGAACGGCAGGTCGGCGAGAATCAGCGCGCCATCGTTGCCGCGCTTGACGCAGGCCGTGTGGTAGGCCATTTCCGCGGTGGTGACGGGCAGGGTGCTGTCATGGCCCTGCAGGACCATGCCCAGCGAATCGCCCACCAGCAACACGTCGACACCGGCCTGGCTGGCGGCCTTGGCGAAGGTCGCGTCGTAGCAGGTCAGCATGGTGATCTTTTCACCCTTGGCCTTGAGGCCGTGAAGGGTGGTCAGGGTTACTTCAGGCATGTAGGAATATCCTCGTTCAGGCGCTGTGAAAAACGACTGCAAACAACGCGTGTAGTCATCTTCCGGAGCGGCACATCATCGCGCGTGATGTTCGGGCACAGGTCCGTCCGGCCTAAATACGGGTGTGCGGCACGGTGCCACACGGGACGCCTATAGTCGTGAGCGAGGGGGGGGAAGTCAATGACCTGTTACCGCATTGTTACTAACAGGGTGTTACTGGCGTTACCTTGAGCCGAAACGCCCGTATTACAGGCGTTCCAGGCCGACGAACGGGCAGGCTGCGAGCAGTTCGGCGAGGGCGCGCCCATCAGCCAGCTGGAAGTCGTCTGCCACTAGCTCAGCCAGGGGATACAGCACGAAAGCGCGGGCATGCATGTGGTAATGCGGTACCTGCAGGCGCGGCACATCGATGACCTGGTCGCCGAACAGCAGGATATCCAGGTCGAGCGTGCGCGGGCCCCAGCGCTCTTTGCGCACGCGGCCCTGGTCATTCTCGATGGCTTGCAGGGCGTCGAGCAGGGCCAGGGGGGCGAGCGATGTGTCCAGCGCGGCGACCGCGTTGGTGTAACGCGGTTGGCCCGGCAACAGGGAATCACTGGTGTACAGCGCCGAAGCCGCCGCTAGGCGCGTGCCGGCGACCTGATCCAGCGCCTCCAGGGCGCTGCTCAGTTGCTCGGCGGGTGCATCCAGATTACTGCCCAGGCCGATATAGGCGCGGGTGGTCACTCGAACGCCTCGTCACCGCTGCGTTTGCGCTTGTTGGGGCTGCGCTTGCGTTTGCGCGGGCCGGCACCGGTCCCTTCATCACGGCTGCCCAGTTCGCGGATCATCTCGCGTCGCTGGCTGTCGTTGGCGTCCTGGTAGTCGGTCCACCACTGGCCGAGGTCGTCGGTCTCTTCGCCGGCGCTCTCGCGCAGCAGCAGGAAGTCGTAGCCAGCACGGAAGCGCGGGTTGTCGAGCAGCATGTCGGCGCGTTTGCCGCTGCGGCGCGGCAGGCGCTCCTGCATGTCCCAGATCTCGCGGATCGGCAGGGTGAAACGCTTGGGAATGGCGATGCGCGCGCACTGTTCGGCGATCAGGTCGTGGGCCGCGCCATTCATGGCCGGGATCGGCGGCACGCCTTGGTTCTGCAGGTGCAGCACGCGGCTTGGCAGGGCTGGCCAGAGCAGGGCGGCGAAGAGGAAGGCCGGGGTCACCGGCTTGCCCTGCTTGACGCGCAGGTCGGTGTTGCTCAGCGCCTGGCTGATCAGGGTGTGGGTGTAGGTCGGGCGCTCTTCCAGGGCATGCGCACTGGCGGGGAACAGCGGCTCGAACAGCTCCAGGTCGACCAGCATCTCGAAGGCGATGGCGCCCTGGCCGCTGAGGAACAGCTTGAGGCATTCCTCGAACAGGCGCGCTGGCGGGATTTCGCGCAGCAGCGGGGCCAGGCCACGGATCGGCTGGAAGGTGTGCTTCTCGATGCCGAAGTCGAGCTTGGCGGCAAAACGCACCGCACGCAGCATGCGCACAGGGTCTTCCTGGTAGCGATGGGTCGGGTCACCGATCAGGCGCAGCAGGCGGTTGCGGATGTCGTGTACGCCATTGGCGTAATCGAGGATGCGCTCGCTGACCGGGTCGTAGTACAGCGCATTGATGGTGAAGTCGCGGCGTTGCGCGTCTTCTTCCAGGGTGCCGTATACGTTGTCGCGCAGGATGCGGCCACTGGCATTGTGCGACGAACGGTGGCTGTCGCCCTGATCGTCGTCGGAGTGAGGGGCGCGGAAGGTCGCGACTTCGATGATCTCACGGCCGAAATGCACGTGGACCAGCTTGAAACGGCGGCCGATGATGCGCGCATTGCGAAACTCCGCTCGCACCTGTTCGGGCGTGGCGCTGGTGGCCACGTCGAAGTCCTTGGGCGTGATGCCCAGCATCAGGTCGCGGACACAGCCGCCGACCAGGTAGGCCTGATAGCCCGCGCTTTGCAGGCGCTCGACAATGTTCACCGCATGGCGGCTGAATTGGTGGCGCTGCAGCGAATGTTGGCTCTTGTTGATCACCTCAGGCGTGGTGCGCTTGTGGTGCTGGCCCGCTACGGGGGGGCGGAAAGACTGGAACAGCTTCTTCAGCATGGGATGCACTGTGTGAAGGAATGTTCGGCCAAGAATAGGAGAATGGCCGCATGATGGGCGGGGATTCTAGCATTTACTCGGGGAATGGTGTAGGCGGTAGCAGGATCGCCTGCTGGAAGGGAGAAACGACAAGGGGAGCCTAAGCTCCCCAAGAAGTCGTTGCGTGCTCTTATTGTTTTTTTGCCGGGCTTCTTGTTTTTGTTGAGTGCCCTGCCCACAAATCTCGAAGCTTGTGGACGACCCCCAATCCAGGGGTAAAGAGCAAACGGATTGCTTTGGCCGCTGATGTCACGCTGACCTTTCGGTCCAACCAGTTCAGGCGCTGCTTTTTAGTGCAGTTTTTGTTGTTCTCTGCCTGGTCGTGGGGCAAGCCCCAAACACGCATCCTCTCCAAAAGAATCAGTTAGCTGCGCCTCCGCCGTCTTGTTTTTATTGTGCGTGAGCCGTTTCGTCTTGTTCTTATTCTGAGTTGCAGTGCTTGTTATTGTTCTTGTACTAAGCATATAGCAGATGGCGTGCCAACTTTTCGAAACCCAGTAAAACCGGGGGGTTGCGGAGAATCAGTGGTGGCGGCGCGGTCGCAAATGTGGAGATTTCGTTACCGTACGCCTCGGCAACTGTTACGCCTGAGCGGTGTGGGTAACAGATTTTTGCGGGAACTGATGTGTTACCTGGGTGTTCGCCTTGAGGTGTTCAGCGCCTCTGAGATCGAGCGCCGCCCGCGCGGCGCATCGCGAGCAACGCTCGCTCCTACGTTTGTTTCGGGCCAATTTTGTCTAAGGCATTTGCGCGCGAACGCTTTGTCGCATGACGCGATATCGCGTCGTACCAACAAGGCGGCCGCGCG
Organism: Pseudomonas sp. NPDC089752; assembly: GCF_044748725.1. Lineage (NCBI taxonomy): Bacteria > Pseudomonadati > Pseudomonadota > Gammaproteobacteria > Pseudomonadales > Pseudomonadaceae > Pseudomonas > Pseudomonas sp. NPDC089752. The sequence goes on along the minus strand of NZ_JBIVGP010000005.1, from coordinate 164,266 downwards.
GGTCTGGCACAGACGTTACTGGCCCGAAATAAACGTAGGAGCGAGCGTTGCTCGCGATGCGCCGCGCGGGCGGCGCTCGATCTCAAGGGCAACGACAATGTCGCGGCATACTCAGTTATCGCTGGTAGCGTTGCTCTTGCGCCGTGGAATGCCCAGGCGCTGGCGGCGTTCCCACAGGCACTTGCGGCTGACACCGAGCTTGCGCGCCAGCTCGGTCTCGGTCATGTGGTCCTGATGCTCGAGCACGAAGTGCTGGAAGTAATCCTCCAGCGACAAGTCTTCGGTCGGCTCATGGCTGGCGCTGTTGGCGCTGGCCGCAACCAGGGCGTTGTCGAGCAGGTCATCGTCGTCCAGGTCGCCCAGCTCGATATCGATGCCCAGCAGGTCGGCGGAAATTTCCGCGCTCTCGCTGAGAATCACCGCACGCTCTACAGCGTTCTCCAATTCCCGCACGTTGCCTGGCCAGCTGTAGTGACGGATGGCCTGCTCCGCTTCGGTCGAGAAGTGCAGATCGTCACGGCCAATGCGCGCGCTCTGGCGGGCAAGGAAGGCGCTGGCGATCTCGTTGACGTCGCTGCCACGTTCACGCAAGGCAGGCAACTTCAGGGCGATCACGTGCAGGCGGTAATAAAGGTCTTCGCGGAATTGCCCGGCCTTGGCCAGGTTCTTCAGGTCTCGGTGAGTCGCGGCGATCAGGCGCACATCGACCTTTTGCGACTGCACCGAACCGACCCGGCGAATTTCGCCTTCCTGCAGCACCCGCAGCAGCCGGGCCTGGGCTTCGAGCGGCAGCTCGCCGATTTCGTCGAGGAACAGCGTGCCGCCGTCCGCAGCCTCTACCAAGCCGGCACGGCCTGCGCTGGCACCGGTGAACGCGCCTTTTTCGTGGCCGAACAGTTCCGATTCGATCAGGGTTTCGGGAATGGCCGCGCAGTTCACCGAGATCATCGGCGCTTTGGCGCGCCGTGACAGGTTGTGCAGGGCGCGGGCGACCAGCTCTTTGCCGGTGCCCGATTCGCCTTGGATCAGCACATTGGAATCAGTAGGCGCGACCTTGCGGATCTTGCTGTACATATCCTGCATCGGCGGGCACGAACCAATGATGCCGATTTCGCCGTTGGCCGACGCCGGGCTGGCTTTCTCGGCCGGCGCCGCCTTGCCATTGCCGCGAGGCTCGGCAACGGGCGCCGGCGCTGGCATGTTTTGCCGGTCGCGCAGGATCCGTGCCACGGCCTGGAGCATCTCGTCGTGGTCGAACGGCTTGGCGATGTAGTCCACCGCGCCCATTTTCATCGAGTCGACCGCCGAGCGCAGGCTGGCGTAACTGGTCATGATCAGCACCGGCGTGCCCTGGCCGAGCTTGATCAGCTCGGTGCCAGGCGCGCCGGGCAGGCGCAGGTCGCTGACGATCAGGTCGAAGGTGGCAATGCTGAAGCGTTCCTGGGCTTCCTGGACCGAGCCGGCTTCGCTGACTTGGTACTGGTTCCGCTCGAGCAGGCGACGCAAGGCCGAGCGGATGATGGTTTCGTCTTCGACGATCAGAATATGCGGCATTGATTCAATTCTCTCGACGGTCTCGAATTTCAGGGGACGTCGCTACGACATGCCGGGGCAGGGTCACGCGGATCCGTGTGCCACGTTGCCGTTCGATGTCGGCCGGGCTGTCGATGGTGATTTGCCCATAATGCTCTTCCACGATGGAATAGACCAGAGCGAGCCCCAGTCCGGTTCCTTCGCCCGGGTCCTTGGTGGTGAAGAAAGGTTCGAACAGGCGGTCCATGATGTTTTTCGGTATGCCGCTGCCCTCGTCTTCGACGATCAGGTCGACGGTGTGATCGTTCGCCTCGCTGCGCACACGCACGGCGCTGCCTGGCGGTGAGGCATCGCGGGCATTGGAGAGCAGGTTGATCAGCACCTGGGCCAGGCGCTGTGGGTCACCTTCGGCCCAGTGGTCCGGGTCGCAGAGGTTGTAGAACTGTACTTCGAAATTGCGCCGGTTCAACGCCAGCAGACCGATGGCATCCTGCGCCACTTCGGCCAGGCACACCGGCTCTTCGCTGTTCTGGTGGCTGCCGCCGGCGTGGGCGAAGCTCATCAGTGACTGGACGATGCGCGATACCCGTTTGGTCTGTTCGAGAATCTGGCTCGACAGCTCGGTTATCTCGCCATCGCCTTCACGTTCTTCGCGCAGGTTCTGCGCCAGGCAGGCGATGCCGGTGATCGGGTTGCCGATCTCGTGGGCCACGCCAGCGGCCAGGCGGCCAATGCTGGCCAGGCGCTCGGAGTGCACCAGCTTGTCTTCCAGGGCCTGGGTTTCGGTGAGGTCTTCGACCAGCAGCACCAGGCCACTGTTGCCAGGTGCCAACGGTTCGTCGATGGCCGCCTTGTGCAGGTTGAGCCAGCGCGGTTGGCCATCCAGCGCCAGGCGCTGCTTGTGCAAGTGTTCATCGGGCACGTCGATGAAGCCCTGCAGCAGGCCGCGCCAAGGCTCGCCGATGGTCACCAGGCGGGAGCCGACCACGTGCTTGGCGGCGATCCCGGTCAGTTCTTCCATGGCCTTGTTCCACATCAGGATTTCCTGATCCTTGGCCAGCGAGCAGACGCCCATGGGCAGTTCCTGCAGGGTCTGGCGATGGTAGCGGCGCAGGGCATCGAGCTCGGCGGCGAGGCCGGTGAGGCGCGAGTGGTAGTCTTCCAGGCGGCTTTCGATGAAGTGGATGTCTTCGGTGACGTAGTTTTCGTTGCCGGATTTGTACGGCAGGAACGTCTCGACCATGTCCTGGGCCACGCTCGGCCCCATCAGGCCCGAGAGGTTGGCCTCGATGCGGTCGCGCAGGCGGCGCAAGGCATACGGGCGACGTTCGTCGAACGGCAGGTACAGATCACGCAGCGCTTGTTCCACTTCCTTCTGCGCCGCCTTGGCGCCCAGTGGCTTGGCCAGTTGCGTGGCGAATTCCTGCGGCGAGGCGGCATGCAGTTCGCGGCGCTGCGGGCGGCGCACGTTGTCCACCGCGCAGGCCTCGGCGGCGCTGACTTCTTCGCTGCTGGCGTTGGTGAACAGCGAAATCAGCGTGAACAGCAGGACGTTGGCTGCCAGCGAGGCGATCGCTGCCATGTGCCAGCTGGTGTCGTCGAGCACATAGATCATGTCCAGCAGTGGGATGTAGAAGCCCTGCAGGTTGCCCAGCAGCGGCAGCAGCATGGTCACCATCCACACCAGCGTGCCGGCCAGCAGGCCGGCGATGAAGCCGCGTCGGTTGGCGGTCGGCCAGTACAGTACCGACAGCACGCCGGGCAGGAACTGCAAGGTGGCGACGAAGGCGACGATGCCCAGGTTGGCCAGGCTCTGGTGGTTGTTCTGGGTCAGGTAGAACATGAAACCGGCAGTGATGATCGCGACGATCAGCGCCCGGCGGGTCCACTTCAACCAGCGGTAGATGTTGCCCTCGGCCGGCGGCTGGTACAGCGGCAGCACCAGGTGGTTGAGGGCCATGCCCGACAGCGCCAGGGTGGTGACGATGATCAGCCCGCTGGCGGACGCCAGGCCACCGACGTAGGCCAGCAGCGCCAGCGCTTTGTTGTCGGCAGCGATGCCAAGGCCCAGGGTGAAGTACTCGGGGTTGGTGCTGGCGCCCAGGCGCAGCCCGGCCCACAGCACCAGCGGCACGGCCAGGCTCATCAGCAGCAGGAACAGCGGCAGGCCCCAGCTGGCGCTGACCAGTGAGCGCGGGTTGAGGTTTTCGGTGAAGGCCATGTGGTACATGTGCGGCATGACGATGGCCGAGGCGAAGAACACCAGCAGCAGGGTGCGCCATGGGCCTTCCTGCAGCGGGGTGTGCAATGCCGCCAGGGCGGTCTGGTTCTGCAGCAGCCACACTTCCAGCTCATGCGGGCCGCCGAATACGCCATACAAGGCATAAAGCCCGACGCCTCCGAGGGCCAGCAGCTTGATCACCGACTCGAAGGCGATGGCGAACACCAGGCCTTCATGCTTCTCGCGGGTGGCGATATGGCGTGAGCCGAAAAAGATGGTGAACAGGATGATCAGTGCGCAGAAGGCGAACGCCACCCGGGCCTTGACCGGCTCGCCGGTGAGAATGCTGATCGAGTCGGCCACCGCTTGAATCTGCAGGGCCAGCAGGGGCAGCACGCCGATCAGCATGATGATGGTGGTCAGCGCGCCGGCCCAGGTGCTGCGAAAGCGGAAGGCAAGCAGGTCGGCCAGCGACGACAGCTGGTAGGTACGGGTGATCTTGAGGATCGGGTAGAGCAGCACCGGCGCCAGCAGAAAGGCACCGGACACCCCCAGGTAACAGGCAAGGAAGCCGTAGCCGTATTGATAGGCCAGGCCCACCGAGCCATAGAAGGCCCAGGCGCTGGCATAGACGCCGAGCGACAGGGTGTAGGTCAGCGGGTGGCGAATGATCGAACGTGGGATCAGCCCACGCTCGCTGATCCAGGCCACACCGAACAGCACCATCAGGTACCCGGCGCTGATCAGGATCATCTGGGTCAGGCTAAAGCTCATCGGCATCTCGTTGGCTCTGCAGGATGAAGGTGACGACGATCAGGATCAGCCAGAGCAGGTAAGGGCGGTACCAGGCTCCGGTCGGTTCGATCCACCAGTCCATGATGGCCGGGGAGAACAGGTAGATCCCCACGACCAGAAGCAGGACCAAACGATAGATGTACATGCTGGCCTCGATGGTTGGGCGCTGCGGGCTTGGACTTATTATTGGCGCAAATGACTGGGGCGATGCTAGCGGGAATCGGTGGGGTTAGCCAAGGGTTTGAAAATATTGGGCTTTTGATTTTGAGAGGAGTGTTGCCTGTGCTGGCCTCATCGCGGCTGAAGCCGCTCCTACCGGTACCGCAGTGGGAGCGGCTTCAGCCGCGAAGGTTTCAGCGAAGATCAGCCTCTGGCACCGTCGTGCGCTGCGCAATCGCCTCAGGCCGCCACTGCTGCCGCGCTACCGCGAGGACTTCAGCGGGTGTGGCAGCCATCAACGCCGGGTCGGCTTCCTGGCCCAACGCCCGCAAGGCGCGCAACAGCAGGGGCGTTGCCTGATCCGCTGCAAGCGGCGGCGAACGGTATGACTTGCCCAGCTTGTGCCCATCGGGCTGAACGATCAGGGGTATGTGCAGGTACCGCGGCTGGGAGAAGCCCAGCAGCTCCTGCAGGTACAACTGGCGTGGCGTGTTGTCGAGCAGGTCGGCGCCGCGCACGATGTCGGTTACACCCTGCCAGGCGTCGTCCAGAACCACCGCCAATTGGTAGGCATAAAGCCCGTCACGGCGCTGAATCACGAAATCGCCCACTTCGCGGCCCAGGTGCTGTTCGAATGTACCTTGAACTCGATCATTGAAGCGGTAGATCAGTTCCGGCACTCGCAGGCGGATAGCCGCGCCTTCACGGGCGTGCCCGGCGTTTCGGCAAAAGCCCGGATAGATGCCGTTGTAGCCTTCCAGCTGTTTGCGCGAACAGGTGCAGGCGTAGGCCAGGCCCATGCTGAACAGGCGGTCTACCACCGCGGCGTAGGCGTCGTGGCGCTGGCTTTGAAACACCACCTCGCCATCCCATTCCAGCCCGTAGCGCTCCAGGGTCTGCAGGATCGCATCGCGCGCACCGGGCATTTCCCGGGGCGGGTCGGTGTCTTCCATGCGCAGCAGCCAGCGGCCATCGACCGCGCGAGCATCGAGCCAGGAGGCGAGGGCGGCGACCAGCGAGCCGAAGTGCAGAAAACCGCTGGGGGTAGGGGCGAAGCGTCCGATGTAGCGCGAGTCGTTCATGGCTGTGGGTACGTCTGAAAATGAAACGGGGCGCCTGATGCGCCCCGTTCGGATAGGAAGAAGACTCAGCCTTTGCCGACGGTCTTTTCCTTTTTCTCCGCGATTTCCTTGCAGTCGAAGCACAGGTCCGCAGTCGGACGCGCCTCAAGGCGACGCAGGCCGATTTCGATGCCACAGGAGTCGCACCAGCCGTACTCTTCGTCCTGGATCTTCTGCAGGGTCTTGTCGATCTTCTTGATCAGCTTGCGCTCGCGATCGCGGTTGCGCAGTTCCAGGGCGAATTCCTCTTCCTGGCTGGCACGGTCGGCCGGGTCGGGGAAGTTGGCCGCTTCGTCCTTCATATGCGTCACGGTCTGATCCACGCTCGTCATCAGCTCAAGCTTCCAGGCGCCCAGAAGTTTGGTGAAATGCTTGCGCATGGGCTCACCCATGTACTCTTCGCCCTTGGTCTCTTTATAGGGCTCTACACCGTACATGGTCTGGTTGGTTTTTTGCTTTTCTACGGTGGACATGAATAGACCGCCTCTCACTCATCTGATCCAATGCGCAGGATGCTCCATCTCCGGCGACCGCCGGCCCTGCGACTGCGAGCCGCCGAACTTACCAGATAGATCGGGGGTGCGCTAGCCCGTCCAATCCTCCGTATTGACAGCGGCCCGGGCCACACGTTCGGTCGGCTGCAGCGGTAGAATCACCAGTTTAGACCCAATTGAGAGAAGGCCCATGGCTCAGTCCTACAGTGCGCGCAGCCGCGCCATCGAACCCTTCCACGTCATGGCGTTGCTGGCGCGGGCCAACGAGCTGCAGGCGGCCGGGCACGATGTGATCCACCTTGAAATCGGTGAGCCGGACTTCACCACCGCGGCACCGATCGTCGAGGCTGGCCAGGCCGCGCTGGCTGCCGGGCATACCCGTTACACCGCCGCACGCGGCCTGCCGGCGCTGCGCCAGGCGATCGCGGGCTTCTACGACCAGCGATACGGCGTGGCGGTCGACCCTGAACGCATCCTGATCACCCCTGGCGGCTCTGGAGCCCTGCTGCTGGCCAGCAGCCTGTTGGTGGACCCGGGCAAGCACTGGCTGCTGGCGGACCCAGGTTACCCGTGCAATCGCCACTTCCTGCGCCTGGTGGAGGGCGGCGCGCAGTTGGTGCCGGTGGGGCCCGAGGTGAATTACCAACTGACCGCCGAGCTCATCGACCGTCACTGGGACCAGGACACCGTCGGTGCGTTGGTCGCCTCGCCGGCCAACCCGACTGGCACGGTGCTCGATCGCGATGAACTGGCCAGCCTGTCCAAAGCCACCCGCGCGCGCAACGGCCACCTGGTGGTCGATGAGATCTACCACGGCCTGACCTACGGCATGGATGCACCCAGTGTCCTGGAAGTGGACGACTCCGCGTTCGTCCTGAATAGTTTTTCCAAGTATTTCGGCATGACTGGCTGGCGCCTGGGCTGGCTGGTCGCCCCGCCTGATGCCGTCGCTGACCTGGAAAAGCTGGCGCAGAACCTCTACATCAGCGCACCAAGCATGGCCCAGCACGCTGCGCTGGCTTGCTTTCAACCCGACACCCTGGCGATTTTCGAAGCGCGCCGCGCCGAGTTCGCACGTCGCCGCGATTACCTGCTGCCCGCATTGCGCGATTTGGGCTTCCGCATAGCGGTGGAACCTCAGGGCGCGTTCTATCTTTATGCAGACATCAGTACCTTTGGCGGTGATGCCTTCGCCTTCTGCCGGCACTTCCTGGAAACCGAGCACCTGGCATTCACGCCGGGCCTGGACTTCGGCCGCCACCTGGCCGGCCATCATGTACGTTTTGCTTACACCCAGAGCCTGCCGCGCCTGGAGGAGGCGGTCCAACGCATTGCCCGTGGCCTGCGGACCTGGCAGGGGTAGTCGATGTTCTTTCCTTTACTCGAACAGGGGCGCCTGCTGCGCCGCTACAAACGCTTCCTGGCAGATATCGAACTGGCCAACGGCGAGCAACTGACCATCCACTGCCCCAACACGGGCTCCATGCTCAACTGCATGCGCGAGGGCGGGCAGGTCTGGTTCAGCCGCTCCAACGACCCGAAACGCAAACTGCCGGGCACCTGGGAAATCAGTGAGACGCCGCAGGGGCGGCTGGCGTGTATCAATACAGGCCGGGCCAATGCGCTGATCGAAGAGGCGCTGCGCGCCGGGGTGATTGGTGAACTGGCAGGCTTCACTGCACTCAAGCGCGAGGTGGCCTACGGCGAAGAGGGCAGTCGTGTGGACTTCCGCCTGGAATTCGCCGACAGGCCTGCCTATGTCGAGGTCAAGAGCGTCACGTTGGGTTACCCGGGTACGGCCGTGGCGGCTTTCCCGGACGCGGTAACCCAGCGCGGTGCGAAACACCTGCGCGAGCTGGCAGCCTTGGCTCGGCAAGGTATTCGTGCGGTGCAGCTGTACTGCGTGAACTTGACCGGTATCGAAGCCGTGCGCCCGGCAGAAGAAATCGACGTGGCTTATGCCAATGCCCTGCGTGCTGCGGTGGCGGATGGGGTGGAAGTGCTTGCCTACGGGACGCGCCTGGATGCCGAGCAGATCGTCGTCGACCGCCCGTTACCGGTACTGCTCAATCCTTGAGCCAGATGCCCTGGCTGTCTTCCAGGCAGGCCAGGGCCTGCAACATGTCTCCTTCGCAGGGGCCGGCCACGCATTCGCCGCTTTCGATGAGGAACAGGGCGCCGTGATGGGCACAGTGGATCAGGCTGGCGCTGTCGTCGAGAAACGCGTCCGCCTGCCAGTTCAACGGGATGCCCCGGTGCGGACAGCGGTTGCGGTACAGGTGCACCACGCCGTGGCGACGTACGCCGAACAATTCGAGGCCGGCTACGCTGAAGGCGCGGCTGTGGCCCTCGGCCAGTGCTGCGGAAGTACAAAGGAAGTGCATTGCAGGGACGACTCGTGAAACAAAGTGATGGCTTGACGCTTCAATGCGAATAATTATCAAATTGCCCGCATTCGCTGCGCCGGCCTTCTATGGTGCGCAGTTCCGCCGTTCGCCACAAGGCGTACGGCTCGCCTTCAGAAGGAAACCGATGATGCGTCGTCCTGCTGCCTTGCTCGCTCTGTGCGCAGCCCTCGTTGCTTCCACCCAGGCCCTGGCCGCCGACCTGCCGCAACGCTGGGTCAGCGCTGGCGGCGCGTTGAGCGAGTGGATCAGCGCGCTGGGTGGTGAAACACGCCTGGTGGGGGTCGACACCACCAGCCAGCACCCCGAGTCGCTGAAGGCTCTGCCAAGCATCGGCTATCAGCGGCAATTGTCGGCAGAAGGCATTCTCAGCCTGCGTCCTGATGTGCTGGTGGGCACTGAAGAAATGGGCCCGCCACCGGTGCTGGCGCAGATTCGCAAAGCAGGCGTTCGGGTCGAGCTGTTCTCCAGCAAGGCTGAGCTGGCTGCCGTCGATGCCAACCTCAAGCAGTTGGGTACGCTGCTGGGTAGCGAGCAAAAGGCTGCAGAGCTGGCTGCGGCCTATCATCAGCAACTCGAAGCACTGCAGGCTCAGGTCAAGCAAGCCCAGGCCAGCCACAAGGCGCCCGGGGTGTTGCTGTTGGTCGGCCATGCGGGGGCGAAGCCGCTGATCGCCGGCCAGGGCACTGCGGGTGACTGGCTGCTGCGTCAAGCCGGGGCGCGTAACCTGGCTGAGCACCAGGGCTACAAGAATTTCTCCAATGAGGCGCTGGCGGCGCTGGATCCGGATGTAGTGGTGTTCTCCGATCGCGCCCTGGTCGGTGACCAGGCCTTGCAGGCATTGCTCAAGGAAAACCCGGCCCTGACCGCTTCCCGTGCGGTACGTGACAAGCGCCTGGTATCGCTTGACCCGACCTTGCTGGTCGGCGGTCTGGGCCCACGCTTGCCAGTCGCCCTGCAGGGCCTGGCGGCAGCATTCTATCCGGCGGCCAAGGTAAGCCTCACGCAATGAAGCAGCGCGTCCAGCCACGAACACTGATCATCTGTCTGAGCTTGCTGTGCCTGTTGGCGGTATGGCTTTCATTGGCCCTGGGGCCTGTCAGCCTGCCGCTGTTCGATACCTTGCGCGCGGGGTTACGGCTAGTGGGGGTGCCCATTGCCGGTGATGACTTGCAGCAAGCTGAAATGATCCTCGGCCAGATTCGCTTGCCGCGCACGTTGCTGGGGTTGGCGGTTGGCGCGGTACTGGCGCTGTCGGGCGTGGCCATGCAGGGGCTGTTTCGCAACCCGCTGGCCGATCCGGGCCTGGTGGGTGTGTCCGCCGGGGCGGCGATGGGTGCCGCCGTGGCCATCGTGGGTGGCAGTTGGTTTGGCGGGATGCCTGAGGCATTGGCGCCTTATCTGTTGTCATTGTGTGCCTTCGTCGGTGGGCTTGGGGTGACCGCGCTGGTCTATCGCCTGGGGCGTCGCGACGGGCAGACCAATGTCGCCACGATGTTGCTGGCTGGCGTGGCGATGACGGCGTTGGGCGGCGCTGCGGTGGGCCTGTTTTCCTATCTGGCTGATGACGCCACCTTGCGCACGCTTACGTTCTGGAACCTGGGCAGCCTCAACGGTGCCAGCTATGACCGGCTGTGGCCTTTGCTGATCATTGCCACGGGAGTAGCGCTCTGGCTGCCCCGCCGCGCGCGAGCGCTGAATGCCTTGCTGCTGGGCGAATCCGAGGCGCGGCATCTGGGTATCGAAGTGGAGCGGCTCAAGCGCGAACTGGTGTTCTGCACGGCGTTGGGTGTGGGTGCCGCAGTAGCGGCCGCAGGGCTGATCGGCTTCATCGGCCTGGTGGTGCCGCACCTGGTGCGCTTGCTGGCCGGGCCGGATCATCGAGTGGTGTTGCCGGCATCGCTGCTGGCCGGCGGCGTGCTGATGCTGCTCGCCGACCTGGTGGCGCGGTTGGCGCTGGCGCCTGCCGAGTTGCCGATCGGCATTGTCACGGCCTTTATCGGCGCTCCGTTCTTTCTGGTTTTGCTGATTCGAGGGCGCAGCTGATGTTGCAAGTCGAGGGCCTGCACCTGCGGCGCGGGAGCAATGAGGTGCTGCATGACATCCACCTGCAGTTGCACCCTGGCCAGGTCATCGGTGTGCTAGGCCCGAACGGAGCGGGCAAGAGCAGCCTGCTGGGCGTGCTGTGTGGCGAGCTGGCGCCCAGCCAGGGTCGGGTGACGCTGCGGGACCGGCCGTTGGCCGACTGGGCCGGACCGGAGCGGGCCAGGCGCCTGGCGGTGCTGCCGCAGATATCCAGCCTGGGCTTTTCGTTCCGGGTCGAGGAGGTGGTGGGCATGGGGCGTATGCCGCACGACAGCGGCCAGGTGCGTGACGCTGAGATCGTCGAGCAGGCCCTGCGTGCAGCGGATGCCTGGCACCTGCTGGGGCGCAGTTACCTAGCGCTTTCGGGCGGTGAGCGGCAACGGGTTCACCTGGCGCGGGTGCTGGCCCAGCTATGGCCGGGCGAGGAGGGCACGACCCTGCTGCTCGACGAGCCTACGTCGATGCTCGACCCGCTGCACCAGCACACCACCCTGCAGGCTGTGCGCAGCTTTGCCGATCGCGGCGCGGCAGTGTTGGTGATCCTGCATGACCTCAACCTGGCGGCGCGCTACTGTGATCGTATCCTGTTACTCGAACAGGGCCGCTGCCATGCCCTGGCCTCACCTCAGCAGGTGCTGACGCCCGAGGCATTGAAGGCCGTTTTTGGCATTGATGTGCTGGTTCAGGCTCACCCGGAGCGTGGCCATCCGCTGATCATCACGCGTTAGGAGGCATTGTCGATGCGGGCTCCCTTGCTGTCTGGTCTCGTGTTGTGCCTGGTACTGGCTGGCTGTCAGGCCAACTTGCCGCCGTTGCCAGCCTGGCAGAGTAGTGAGGGGCGCGACAGCGAGCAGCTGGGGCAAATCCACGATCTGGCCAGCGGCCAAGTCATCAGCCCCGAACAGTTGGTCCGGCAATTGGCCGGCGTACCGCGCGTGCTGGTGGGTGAAAAACATGACAATCCCGACCATCACGCCCTGCAACTCTGGTTGATGCGCGCCCTGCAGGCCGAGCGCCCCCAGGGAAGTCTGTTGCTGGAGATGCTGCAGCCTGAGCAGCAACCTCAGGTCGACGCGCTCCAGGCCCAGGCCCAGCTGCCGGAGGATCTGCCCAAGGCTCTGGCGTGGCAAGAGGGCTGGGACTGGCAGCTGTATGGGCCGATTGTGCGCGAAGCATTGGCTACCCACATTCCACTGCTGGCGGCCAATCTGTCGTTGAGCGAAATGCGCCAGGCCTATCGGCAGCCGACACCCTTGTCGGGGGCGCAATCCAATGCGCCGGCGGTGAAGGCGGCACTGCTCGAACAGGTACGGGCCGGTCATTGCAATCTGCTGCCTGAGAGCCAGCTGCCGGCCATGCTGGCTGTGCAGCAACAGCGTGATCGGCGGATTGCCGAGCGGTTGTTGGCGGCGCCTCAGCCGGCGTTGTTGTTTGCTGGCGCATACCACGCACGCAAGGATTTGGGCGTGCCATTGCATCTGGCTGACCTGGGCGCGAAAGGGCAGAGCAAGGTGTTGGTACTGGCTGAGGTGGGTGAGCAGGTTGGGCCGAGTATGGCCGACTACGTGTGGTACACGGCGGCGACACCGGAGCAGGATTATTGCGCACAGTTGCGCAGGTGAAGTGAGCAGGTGCTTGCCACGACGGTTTCTTCGCTCATGAGATCGAGCGCCGCCTGCGCGGCGCATCGCGGATGAATCCGCTCCTACATCCTGTCAGGCCATGGCACGTTGCAACCGATGTAGGAGCGGATTTATCCGCGATGCGCCGCGCGGGCGGCGCTCGATCTCAAGGGCGCTGAAGATTTTGCGACAAGCAAAAAAAAGACCCGGCAAAAATGCCGGGTCAATAACCGTGATTAGCCTGATGAGGAGATAATCTGAGAGTCCGAACCAGGGGCTTTCAGTTTATCCAACCAGTCTCGCGACCAGTTGTGATAATCATAACGATTCTCATTTCGTCGTCAATCCCCTATGCAGATTTATTTCATATTTTTTTGCGCTGGGCATTTCGCGTCCAGTTGTTGATTGAGCGCTTCTTTGCGCTCGGCCGGCAAATCGTTCCAGTGCATGTCCAGCAGCGCGCCTTCAATGGCGTACAGCAACACCTTCGATGCCCGGAATCCTCGCGTTTTCACGGCCTGGTAAGCACCTACAGCGCCGAGCCGCCGCAAATCCGATGCACTGTGAATACCGGCCGCATGCAACCACTGCGCAGAGGTCTTGCCAAGATTCTTCAGATGCTGCAATTCATCGTTCATCGAGCCTCCTTGCGATGGCTGAACGGGTCTTGGGGATAAATCGCGAGCAGGTCAGAGAGGAGTGTAGCGGGGGTTGGGAAATGCGCGGCCTTTTGCCATCGGGGGCGACGAGATGCCCTGTTTGCGGAGGGCGCAGCCGTTTGGGCCGACCAAGTGTCGGCCCAAACTGGCAGCGGTTTACAGGCCCGGCAGGCGCTGACGGATCTGATCGATCACTTTGTCCATGCTGGCGGCGTCCTGGGTATCGACACGCGTGCTCTGCTGCAGCTCCATCTCATCGAGCGGCTCACGGCTGGCCTGCTGTGCCTTCACCACTTCCAGGGTAGCGTCCGACGGGTCGGTATTTTCTGCCTGACGCTGCTCCAGCCAGCTGGCGATTACCGCTTCAGGGGCCTGGCAATCGAGGATCAGGAACGGCACGCCGGTCTCGCTGGCGACCTGCGCCGCGGCCTTGCGCTGTTCGCGTTTGAGGTAAGTGGCATCGAGCACCACTGAGAAGCCTGCGCGCAGGATGGTCGCGGCCAGCTGGTGCAGGCGCTGGTAGGTGGCGACGCTGGCGTCTTCGTTGTAGATGCCGGCTTGCAACTGGCCTGCCTGGGCTTGCTGCTGCTCACCGAACAGGCGCTTGCGCTCCACGTCCGAGCGTACGCGAATGGCGCCCAGTGCTTCGACCAGGCGCATGGCCACGTGGCTCTTGCCCACGGCCGAGACGCCCTGGGTGACGGCCAGCAGGCGCGAAGGGATCGCGCTGTAGCTTTCGGCCAGATTGGCGTAGTTGCGGTAGGTGCGCAGGCTGGTGGCGCGCTGCACGCCGTCGGCATCGGCGGGCATGCTGAACAGGGCGATCTTGGCACGGACCAGCGCGCGGTAGGCCTTGTAGAAGTTGAGCACTTCCAGGCCCTCGTAGTCGCCGGTCAGCTCCAGGTACTGGCTGACGAAGCGACGTGCCAGGCACTTGAGGCCGCGGTCTTCGAGGTCCATGGCGAGGAAGCCGGTGTCGGCCCAGACGTCGGTCTTGCGGAACGGTTCGTTGAATTCGATGCAGTCGAAGATCACCACCTGGCCATCGATCACCGTGGCATTACCCAGATGAATGTCGCCATGGCATTCGCGAATGAAACCATTGGCCTTGCGCGCGGTGAACAGGCCTTCGAGGCGCTCGAAGCTGCTGCGCGCCCATGCCTGCAGGTTGTCCAGCTGCTGCAGGTCGGCCTTGTCGGTGAGGAACGGGCGAATCTGCTCGAAGTTCTGCTCGACCGGCGCCATGACGCTTTCGGGTGAGCCGAACGGCTGATCGGCAGGCACTACCGGGGTCTGCAGGTGGAACTCGGCGATCTGCCTGGCCAGCTGATCGATGTGGCCGGCGTTCAGTTCGCCATTGGCCTGCAGGGTGTTGAGCATTTGCCCCTGGGGAAACTGGCGCATTTTCAGCGCGTACTCGATCGCCACGCCTTCACCGCCAATCTGCGGGGCCTCGGCGCTGCCGGTGATCGGCAACACGTCCAGGTACAGGCCTTCGGTCAGGCGCTGGTTCAGGCGCAACTCTTCGTTACAGAAATGCTGGCGCTGGTCCAGGCCAGTGAAGTCGAGGAAGCCGAAATTCATCGGCTTCTTGATCTTGTAGGCGTACTCGCCGGTCAGCAGAACCCAGGAGATGTGTGTCTCGATGAGCTGGAACCCGTCCACGGGGTGAGGGTAGAGGGCAGGGTTCTGCAATGCTGTGATCAAGGCTTGGCTCACGGGAAATCCTTCCGGGGGCAGGGAATTCGAAGGCGCCATTATGGTCAATGGTGCCGCCCCTGCCTACCGCCAGAGGGCGCCTGCCCAGCCTTTATAAAGTGCGTATAATCCGCCGCCATGACTCGAACCCGAAATTCCCGTACCCCTCAGAAACGCCCGACCGGCCGCTCGCGCGCCTGGCTGGGCTGGGCCTTGAAGCTCAGCCTGGTCGGTTTGGTGATCGTCGCCGGCTTCGCGGTTTACCTCGATGCCATCGTCCAGGAGAAGTTCTCCGGCAAGCGCTGGACCATCCCGGCCAAGGTGTACGCCCGGCCACTGGAGCTGTTCGTCGGCCAGAAACTGAGCAAGAACGACTTCCTCACCGAACTCGACGCGCTCGGCTACCGGCGTGAAAGCGCGGCCAATGGCCCGGGCGCTGCAGCCGTCAACGGCAATACCGTCGACCTGAACACCCGCGGCTTCCAGTTCTACGAGGGCATGGAGCCTGCGCAGTTCGTGCGTGTGCGCTTCTCGGGCGACTACGTTGCGGGGCTGTCGGGTGCCAACAATGGCAAGCTCGATGTGGTGCGCCTCGAGCCGCTGATGATCGGCGGTATCTACCCGAAGAACCTCGAAGACCGCATCCTGATCAAGATCGACCAGGTGCCGCCGTACCTGCTCGAAACCCTGGTGGCCACGGAAGACCGCGACTTCTACAGCCACTTCGGCGTGTCACCCAAGTCCATCGCCCGTGCGATGTGGGTCAATACCTCGGCCGGTTCCATGCGCCAGGGCGGCAGTACCTTGACCCAGCAGTTGGTGAAGAACTTCTACCTGACCAGCGAGCGCAGCCTGAGCCGCAAGGCGACCGAAGCGATGATGGCCGTGCTGCTGGAAATGCACTACGACAAGCGCGAAATCCTCGAGGCCTACCTCAACGAGGTGTTCGTCGGCCAGGATGGGCAGCGCGCGGTGCATGGCTTCGGCCTGGCCAGCCAGTTCTTCTTCAGCCAGCCGCTGGCGGAGCTCAAGCTGCATCAGATCGCCTTGCTGGTGGGTATGGTCAAGGGACCGTCCTACTACAACCCGCGACGCTATCCCGAGCGTGCACTGGCGCGGCGTAACCTGGTCCTGGATCTGGTGGCCGAACAGGGCGTGGCGAGCCAGGAAGCGGTCGATGCGGCGAAGAAGATGCCGCTGGGCGTGACCAAGCGTGGCAGCCTGGCCGACAGCTCGTTCCCGGCCTTCCTCGACCTGGTCAAGCGTCAGCTGCGCCAGGACTATCGCGATGAAGACTTGACCGAAGAAGGCCTGCGCATCTTCACCAGCTTCGACCCGATCCTGCAGATGAAGGCCGAGACGTCCATGAACGAGACGTTCAAGCGTCTGGCTGGGCGCAAAGGTTCCGATGCCGTCGAATCGGCCATGGTCGTGACCAACCCGGAAACCGGCGAGGTGCAAGCGCTGATCGGCAGTCGTCAGTCCGGTTTCGCTGGCTTCAACCGTGCCATCGACGCCGTGCGGCCAATCGGTTCGCTGGTCAAACCGGCCGTCTACCTGACCGCGCTGGAGCAGCCGAGCAAGTACACCCTGACCAGTTGGGTGCAAGACGAACCCTTCTCCGTCAAAGGTGCCAACGGCCAAGTGTGGCGCCCGCAGAACTACGACCGCCGCCCGCATGGCACGATTTATCTGTACCAGGGCCTGGCGAATTCCTACAACCTGTCGACCGCCAAGCTGGGGCTGGAAGTGGGCGTGCCCAATGTGATCAAGACCATCGGGCGGCTCGGTGTGAACGTCGACTGGCCTGCCTTCCCGGCGATGCTGCTGGGTGCCGGTGGCATGTCGCCGATGCAGGTCGCGACCATGTACCAGACCATCGCCAACGGCGGCTTCAATACGCCGATGCGCGGTATCCGCAGTGTGCTCACTGCCGAAGGCGAGCCGCTCAAGCGCTACCCGTTCCAGATCCAGCAGACTTTCGACCCGGGCTCCATCTACCTGGTGCAGAACGCCATGCAGCGTGTGATGCGCGAAGGTACCGGCCGTTCGGTGTACAACGTACTGCCCAGCTCGCTGACCCTGGCGGGCAAGACGGGCACCAGTAACGACTCGCGTGACAGCTGGTTCTCAGGCTTCAGCCAGGACCTGCTGGCGGTGGTGTGGATGGGCCGTGACGACAACGGCAAGACCCCGTTCACCGGTGCTACCGGCGCCCTGCAGGTGTGGACCAGCTTCATGAAGAAGGCCGACCCGCTGCCGCTGGACATGCCGCAGCCGGACAACGTGGTGCAAGCCTGGATCGACCCGTACAGCGGGCAAGGTTCCGACGGAAGCTGTCCGGGTGCGGTGCAGATGCCGTATATTCGCGGGAGCGAACCGCCCGCCGGCGCAACCTGTGGTGGTGAGCAAAATCCGGCAGAATCGGTCATGGACTGGGTCAAAGGCTGGATGAATTAAGCCCTGGCAGCATTGATGAGGTGTGAAGTGAATAAGTGGTTGTTTCCTGCCGTGACGGCACTGGTGGTGCTCCAGGGTTGCTCCAGCGTTCAGCGTGGCAACATCCCGGTGGTCGATTCGAGCACCCGCGTTTCCAACAGCGAGCGCGTGACCGCCAGCCGTTCGGCGGCCGGCATGAGCAACGGCACTTCGCAGGCGCAGTCGCTGCCCGAGGACTCCGGTGTGACCGTGATGATTCCGCAAGGTGCGGGCGCAGCAGGCATCCAGACCTTCCCAGCGGGTAGCGGCGCGGCGCCAATCAGCAGCACGCCGATCACTACTGGGCCAGTGACCTCGGCACCGATGACGACCAATCCCAACCCGATCGCCGACGAACCCTTCGACATCGCTTCGATGAACAGCGCACCCGCCGCGAACAGCGCTCCCACCGGCATTCCGCGCAGCGGTGCGGCATCCGGCGGCCTGTCGGCGGACGAACAACTTGACGGCCCGGTGCTGGCGCTGCTGACCACCGCGCAGTCGCAACAGGGCAGTGGCGACTTCAATGGCGCCGCTTCCAGCCTGGAGCGCGCCCAGCGGATCGCTCCGCGCGAGCCGCAAGTGCTGTTCCGCCTGGCCCAGGTCCGTCTGTCGCAAGGTGATGCCGCACAGGCCGAACAGCTGGCGCGCCGCGCCCTGACCTACGCCAACGGCCGCCCCGACCTGCAAGCGGAGCTGTGGAACACCATCGCCCAGGCGCGCGAAAAGCAGGGCGATAGCGCGGGCGCGGCGCTGGCTCGGCAAAAGGCGCGGGTCAATTCGTGATGATCGAGCAACGTATCCTGGATATCGCCGACCACCTGCTGCTCATCGAGCAAGAACTGCACGTGCAGGGCTGGTGGCAGGACGAGCCGCCAAGCGACGAAGCGCTGAACAGCACCGTGCCATTTGCCGTCGATACCATGAGTTTCGAGCAGTGGCTGCAGTGGATTTTCCTGCCTCGCATGAAGATCATCATCGAGCTGGGCCATCCGCTACCTAACGCCTCTGGCGTTCTGGTGATGGCCGAAACCGTGTTCGTCGACCGGCCGGAGCAAAGTCGCGAGCTGCGCCGACTGCTGGCAGCATTTGATCAATTGATCGCTCCTTCCGCCTGATTTCTTCTCTTTTTTCATCAAGGGCCGCAGATTGTGGCCCTTTTTTATGGAAAACGTATTAATTCTGCTGCTGACTAGGTTTTTAGTGGTGGCAGGAATTCATCTTGAGGAAAAATTGGCAATAATTTTTCTTGACTTGTTGCCGCCAAATCACAAGAATCCAGATTCCGCTGTAGAGGGACTGCCAGAAGCAGACCCGCTAAGCAGATCATGAGGCGCACACCCGCGCCGACCTGTTACACCCCGCAACGCGTTACCTCGCGCTGGGTGGGATAACCCCGCAACACTCTGGGGCGCTCCCAATACTTGCTCAGTCAGTGCTGACGTTCGCTCATGCTCTGCTTGGCAGTAAACCTATTAAGACCCGTTCATTAGGGACGGTATTCTGGCGTTTTAGAGGTGAACAACGTGGAGCTTTTAT
Source organism: Pseudomonas sp. NPDC089752 (assembly GCF_044748725.1). Taxonomy (NCBI): domain Bacteria; kingdom Pseudomonadati; phylum Pseudomonadota; class Gammaproteobacteria; order Pseudomonadales; family Pseudomonadaceae; genus Pseudomonas; species Pseudomonas sp. NPDC089752. Next base: position 145,457 of record NZ_JBIVGP010000005.1, on the reverse strand, counting down.
CTGGCGCTGAGATGGTCGTCCGCTTCTTGCGCGACGAAGGCGTTAAGCACATCTACGGGTACCCTGGTGGTGCTCTCCTGCATGTTTACGACGCCCTGTTCAAAGAACCGGAAGTCGAGCACATCCTGGTTCGTCACGAACAGGCCGCAACCCATATGGCGGACGGCTACGCCCGCGCCACCGGCAAGGCCGGTGTGGTGCTGGTAACCTCCGGCCCGGGCGCGACCAATGCCATCACCGGTATTGCCACCGCCTACATGGACTCGATTCCGATGGTCATCCTGTCCGGCCAGGTGCCTAGCACCATGGTGGGTACCGATGCCTTCCAGGAAACCGACATGATCGGTATCTCGCGGCCGATCGTGAAGCACAGCTTCATGATCAAGAATCCGACCGAGATTCCTGAAGTACTCAAGAAAGCTTTCTACCTGGCGCAATCCGGTCGCCCAGGCCCGGTCGTGGTCGACATTCCAAAAGATATGACCAATCCGGCCGAGAAATTCGAGTACGTCTACCCGAAGAAGGTCAAGCTGCGCTCCTACAGCCCCGCGGTCCGTGGCCACTCCGGCCAGATCCGCAAGGCAGCCGAGATGCTCCTGGCGGCCAAGCGCCCGATCGTCTATGCCGGTGGCGGCGTGATTCTCGGCGGCGGCTCCGAAGCCCTCACCGAAATCGCCAAGTCGCTGAACCTGCCGGTCACCAATACCCTGATGGGCCTTGGTTGCTTCCCGGGTACCGACCGCCAGTTCGTCGGCATGCTCGGCATGCACGGCAGCTACACCGCCAACATGGCCATGCACAATGCCGACGTGATCTTCGCCGTCGGTGCGCGTTTCGATGACCGCGTGGTCAACGGCCCGGCCAAGTTCTGCCCGAACGCCAAGATCATCCACATCGACATCGACCCGGCGTCGATCTCCAAGATGATCAAGGCCGACGTGCCGATCGTAGGCCCAGTCGACAGCGTGCTCAGCGAAATGCTCGGCATCCTCAAGGAAATCGGTGAGCAGCCAGACAAGGCCGCGGCCGAAGCCTGGTGGAAGCAGATCGACGAATGGCGTGGCAATGGCGACCTGTTCCCCTACAACAAGGGCGACGGTAGCGTCATCAAGCCGCAGACCGTGATCGAGACCCTCTGCGAAGTGACTCATGGCGATGCCTTCGTTACCTCCGACGTCGGTCAGCACCAGATGTTCGCGGCGCAGTACTACCGCTTCAACAAGCCGAACCGCTGGATCAACTCCGGTGGCCTGGGCACCATGGGCTTCGGTTTCCCGGCGGCCATGGGCATCAAGCTCAACTTCCCTGATCAGGACGTGGCCTGCGTCACCGGCGAAGGCAGCATCCAGATGAATATCCAGGAGCTGTCCACCTGCATGCAGTACGGCCTGCCGGTGAAGATCGTCAACATGAACAACGGCGTGTTGGGCATGGTCCGCCAGTGGCAGGACATGGCCTACAACGGTCGTCACTCGCATTCCTACGTCGAGTCGCTGCCTGACTTCGTCAAGCTGGCCGAGGCCTATGGCCATGTGGGTATCCGCATCACCAGCCTGAAGGACCTCAAGCCGAAGCTGGAAGAAGCGTTTGCGATGAAGGACCGCCTGGTGTTCATCGACATCGCGGTCGACCGTACCGAGCACGTCTATCCGATGCAGATCAAGGATGGCTCGATGCGTGACATGTGGCTGAGCAAGACGGAGCGTACCTGATATGCGGCACATCATTTCCCTGCTGCTGGAAAACGAACCCGGTGCTCTGTCCCGCGTGGTCGGCCTGTTCTCCCAGCGCAACTACAACATTGAAAGCCTGACCGTGGCGCCGACCGAAGACCCGACCCTGTCGCGTCTGACGCTGACCACCGTTGGCCATGACGAAGTGATCGAACAGATCACCAAGAACCTCAACAAGCTGGTCGAAGTGGTCAAGCTTGTCGACCTGTCGGAAAGCGCTCACATCGAGCGTGAACTGATGCTGGTCAAGGTCAAGGCCACCGGTGCCCAGCGTGCCGAGATCAAGCGCACCACGGATATCTTCCGTGGCCAGATCGTCGACGTGACCGCCAGCGTGTACACCGTACAACTGAGCGGTACCAGCGACAAACTGGACAGCTTCATCCAGGCCATCGGCACTGCATCGATTCTCGAAACCGTGCGCAGTGGCGTCACCGGCATTGCCCGTGGCGACAAAGTGCTCAGCATCTAAATTCAAAAATTAGCGATGGCTCCGCAGGGGCCGAGATATAACCAGGGGTATTTTCATGAAAGTTTTCTACGATAAAGACTGCGACCTTTCCATCATCCAGGGTAAGAAAGTCGCCATCATCGGCTACGGTTCCCAAGGCCACGCCCAGGCGTGCAACCTGAAGGACTCCGGTGTAGACGTTACCGTCGGTCTGCGTAAAGGTTCGGCCACCGTTGCCAAGGCAGAAGCCCATGGCCTGAAAGTCGCCGACGTTGCCACCGCTGTCGCTGCGGCCGACCTGGTGATGATCCTGACCCCGGACGAGTTCCAGGGCGCCCTGTACAAAAACGAGATCGAGCCGAACATCAAGAAGGGCGCTACCCTGGCCTTCTCTCACGGCTTCTCGATTCACTACAACCAGGTCGTGCCACGTGCCGACCTCGACGTGATCATGATCGCGCCGAAGGCCCCAGGCCACACCGTACGTTCCGAGTTCGTCAAAGGCGGCGGCATCCCTGACCTGATCGCTATCTACCAGGACGCCTCGGGCAACGCCAAGAACGTCGCTCTGTCGTACGCTTCGGGCGTTGGCGGCGGCCGTACCGGCATCATCGAAACCACCTTCAAGGACGAGACCGAAACCGACCTGTTCGGTGAGCAGGCCGTTCTGTGCGGCGGTACCGTCGAGCTGGTCAAAGCCGGTTTCGAAACCCTGGTCGAAGCGGGCTACGCGCCGGAAATGGCCTACTTCGAGTGCCTGCACGAACTGAAGCTGATCGTTGACCTCATGTACGAAGGCGGCATCGCCAACATGAACTACTCGATCTCCAACAACGCTGAATACGGTGAGTACGTCACCGGTCCGGAAGTCATCAACGAAGAATCCCGCAAGGCCATGCGCAACGCTCTGAAGCGCATCCAGGACGGCGAATACGCGAAGATGTTCATCTCCGAGGGCGCCACCAACTACCCATCGATGACCGCCAAGCGCCGCAACAACGCCGCTCACGGTATCGAAATCATCGGCGAGCAACTGCGCTCGATGATGCCGTGGATTTCGGCTAACAAAATCGTCGACAAGACCAAGAACTAAGTCTGATCGAACGATGGAAAACGCGGCTTCGGCCGCGTTTTTTCGTTCTGGCGGTCAGCATCTGGTATAAAGCAGACCAGTGGCCTGCCTTCAGAACCGGTTTCGCAGGCCCGTGTCGAACATTTTCCATCCTGTTGCAAGGTACCCTCCATGAGCGAACGTCCCGAAGAGCCGAACAAGCCCTCCGACGCCGAAAGCCTGCTACCTGTCGATGAGCACGTTGAAGAAGGGCATGACGCCGAAGGGCGCAAGGTGCGCCATCGCGGCATCTATCTGTTGCCCAACCTGTTTACCACCGCCAACCTGTTTGCCGGTTTCTATTCCATCATCAACTCGATGAGCGCGCAGAGCGCCTTGAGTGCCGGCGACCCGCGCGAGGCGAGCAAGTACTTCGCCTTTGCCGCCATTGCCATCTTCGTGGCCATGGTGCTGGACGGCCTCGATGGCCGTGTCGCGCGCATGACCAATACCCAGAGCGCCTTCGGTGCCGAGTACGACTCGCTGTCGGACATGGTCGCCTTCGGAGTTGCCCCGGCCTTGCTGGCCTTTGGCTGGGCGCTGGGTGACATGGGCAAGGTCGGCTGGATGGTCGCCTTCATCTATGTGGCTGGCGCTGCGCTGCGTCTGGCGCGCTTCAACACCCAGGTCGGTACCGCCGACAAACGTTATTTCATCGGCCTGGCCAGCCCGGCTGCCGCGGGTGTGGTCGCAGGTACCGTGTGGGCCTTCAGCGACTATGGCATTCAGGGCTCCAAGCTGTCGTTCCTGGTGGCGCTGCTGGTTGCCGCAGCCGGCATGCTGATGGTCAGCAACATCAAGTACAACAGCTTCAAGGAGCTGGACCTCAAGGGACGTGTTCCTTTCGTCGCGATCCTGGCCGTGGTTCTGGTGTTCGCTGTGGTGTTCAGCGACCCGCCACGCATTCTGCTGCTGATCTTCCTTGCCTACGCGGCATCAGGGCCGATTCAGTACCTGCTGCGTGGTCGTCGTCGCAAGGCGTGACAATGATTTAATGATGGAATAACCCTCAGGCTCCATAGTCTTACTGGTACATCCGTTATCCAGTGCTATGGAGCCGTCATGCTCATCAAGCTTCCCCGGTCTTCCGACTGCAAGGCATCGGAGATCACCCCCGAAGGCATCTATCTTTCCCGCCGCACTCTGCTGGGTGGCTCGCTCGCCGGGCTTGCCCTGGGTGCTGTGCCGTTTGCCGCGCGAGCGGCCGAGGCATCGCGTTACGCAGGTGTCGAGGCGGGCGCAGCGCCTGCCTGGTTCAGCGATAAGCTCGCCGGTACACGCTGGCAGGCCGTTACGGTCAAGGACGAGGCGATCACGCCGTTCAAGGATGCTACTCACTACAACAACTTCTATGAGTTCGGGCCTGACAAGGGCGACCCGGCAGCCAATGGCGGGAGCTTGAAGACAGAGCCGTGGTCAGTGGTGGTCGATGGCGAGGTGGGCAAGCCTGGTCGCTATGCCCTGGAAGATTTCGTCAAGCCCCACGCGCTTGAGGAGCGTATCTATCGACTGCGCTGTGTCGAGGCTTGGTCGATGGTCATTCCTTGGCTGGGCTTTCCCCTGGCTGAAGTGCTCAAGCAGGTCGAGCCGACGTCGAAGGCGCGTTATGTGCGATTCGAAACCCTGCAGGATCCGCAGAGCATGCCGGGCCAACGCTCGGGCTTCGCGTTGATCAAATGGCCTTATGAAGAAGGCTTGCGCCTGGATGAAGCGATGAATCCTCTGGCCATTCTCGCGGTCGGCATGTATGGCCGCGAACTGCCCAATCAGAACGGTGCACCGCTGCGCCTGGTGGTGCCGTGGAAATATGGGTTCAAGAGTATCAAGTCGATCGTGCGGATCAGTCTGGTGGCCGAGCAGCCGCGCACTACCTGGGAGAGCCTGGCTCCCGATGAATATGGCTTTTATGCCAACGTAAACCCTGAGGTCGACCACCCGCGCTGGACTCAGGCGCGTGAGCGGCGATTGCCCAGCGGCCTGTTCAGCCCGAACGTGCGGCAGACACAGATGTTCAATGGCTACGCTGATGAAGTGGCGTCGCTGTACGCCGGGCTAGATCTGCGGAAGAACTACTGATGCGTTATCCCTGGCTGCGTTTGGCTATTTTTATCGTGGGCTGTCTGTTTCCGCTCTGGTGGCTATATGAAGCGGCAATGAGCCTGCTGGGGCCGGACCTAGGGAAGATCCTGATGGATCGGTTGGGGTTGGGGGCGTTGATCTTCCTTTTGATCACGCTGAGCATGACTCCGCTGCAGAAGCTGACGGGGTGGTCGGGCTGGATCGTGGTGCGTCGTCAGCTGGGGTTGTGGTGCTTTGCTTATATAGTGCTGCACATCCTTTGTTACCTGTTCTTTATCCTGGGGTTGGATTGGGGGCAGTTTGCCGTCGAGTTACGCAAGCGGCCCTACATTATTGTGGGTGCGTTGGGTTTCCTTGGCTTGCTGGCGTTGGCGGTGACCTCCAATCGCTACAGCCAGCGCCGCTTGGGTGCGCGCTGGAAGAAGCTGCATAAGCTGGTGTATGTAATTCTCGGTTTGGGTTTGCTGCATTTCCTGTGGATCGTTCGCTCGGACCTGCGCGAGTGGGCGATCTATGCGGCGGTTGGCGCATTGCTCATGGTGTTGCGGGTCCCGGCGGTGGCGCGGCGGGTGCCTAGGATTGTTGGGCGGCGGGGGAGGGTGGTTTCGTAGAAGTGCTTGTCTTGAGGGTTTTTTGTTCTTGAGATCGAGCGCCGCCCGCGCGGCGCATCGCGAGCAACGCTCGCTCCTACGTTTGTTTTTGGCCAGTAACGTCAGTGAGCGCCGCGCGCGACCGCCTTGTTTGTAAGACTCGGTATCGCGTGGGGCACCAAGGCGGCCGCGCGCAAATCCCACAGACATAATTGGCCGGAAACAAACGTAGGAGCGGATTTTATCCGCGATGCGCCGCGCGGGCGGCGCTCGATCTCAAGAACGAAAGAAACCTCAAGACAAGCACCCGCCAGCAACGCCCCAAAAAAACAAAGCGGGGAGGCCTTTCGGCCTCCCCGCTTCTATATAGCTACAAACTCCGGGCAATCACTCAGCCTTGAGGCTGACCCGGCCAAATGCCTTCTTGCCCGCCTGACATACATGGGTCGCGCCAAGCTTGAACATGAAATCGCGATCAACCACCGCACCATCGACCTTCACGGCACCACCATTAAGCAGATCCCGCGCCTGCGCCGAGTTCTTCACCAGCCCCGCACGGTTCAACACGGCAGCGATTGGCAGGTCTTCAGCCGCAGCAACCTCGATCTCGGGCAGGTCTTCCGGCAACTCACCCTCTTTCATACGGTTGCCCGCCGCACGGTGAGCGTTGGCAGCAGCCTCTTCACCATGGAACCGCGCCACGATCTCTTCCGCCAGCTTGATCTTGATGTCGCGAGGGTTCGCACCATTGGCAACATCGGCTCGGAACTGCTCGATCTCCTCCATCGAACGGAAGCTCAACAATTCGAAGTAACGCCACATCAGCGTGTCGGGGATCGACACCAGCTTGCTGTACATCACACCCGGCGCTTCCTGGATACCCACATAGTTGCCCAGCGACTTGGACATCTTCTTAACGCCGTCGAGCCCTTCGAGCAACGGCATGGTCACGATGTTCTGTGCTTCCTGGCCATAGGAGCGCTGCAGCTCACGTCCCATCAGCAGGTTGAACTTCTGGTCGGTACCTCCCAGCTCAACATCAGCCTTCAGCGCCACCGAGTCATAACCCTGCACCAGCGGGTAAAGGAACTCGTGAATGGCGATCGGCTGATTGGTGGTGTAACGCTTATCGAAGTCATCGCGCTCGAGCATGCGCGCCACGGTGTACTGCGACGCGAGGCGAATGAAGTCGGCCGGCGTCAGCTTGTCCATCCAGGTGGAGTTGAAGGCAACCTCGGTCTTGGCCGGGTCAAGGATCTTGAAGACCTGCTGTTTATAGGTCTCGGCATTCTCCAGGACCTGCTCGCGGGTCAACGGCGGGCGCGTCGCGCTCTTGCCGCTCGGATCGCCGATCATCCCGGTGAAGTCACCAATCAGGAAGATGACCTGGTGGCCCAGCTCCTGGAACTGGCGCAGCTTGTTGATCAGCACGGTGTGCCCCAGGTGCAGGTCAGGCGCGGTCGGGTCGAAACCTGCCTTGATACGTAGAGGCTGGCCGCGCTTGAGCTTCTCCACCAGTTCCGACTCGACCAACACTTCTTCCGCACCGCGCTTGATAAGCGCCAGCTGCTCTTCAACCGACTTCATAGACAGACCCGCAAGGCTCAGATTCAAGGGGAGCCAACCATACAAGATCGGCCATCAAATACAAGTTTCGCAATGGAATGTGACCTGACCGCAGCCTTGCGGCGTCTACGCGCCCTTGCGCGAAACTGGATTTGGTTATATTTTATACAGTTATTTCATCTTCATCATGTCATTCATCTTTTCCATATTCATTTTTCTTCAAAAGTCACCTACCTATGACCAACGAAACGCCTAAAGCGCCCCCGCTTTATCCGAAAAGCCATCTGTTGGCCGCCAGTGGCATCGCCGCCCTGCTCAGCCTGGCCCTGCTGGTATTTCCCTCCAGCGAAGTCGAAGCCAAAAAGACCACCCTCAGCCTCGAACTGGAAAGCCCAGCCGAGCAACTGAAGGACGAATCCAACGCCGCACCTCTGGTGCAAGCTGGTGCCGATCAAGGTTCGCCTTTCGCACAGATTGAAGGCGCCGAATCGCAAACCGAGCAAGCTGCACAACAAGCCCCGGCAGCTGAACAGAAACCCGAAGCCAAGGACCCCGGCCACCGCGAAATCACTGTGGCGCGCGGTGACACGCTGTCTACCCTGTTCGCCAAGGTTGGCCTGCCCGCCAATGCCGTGCACGACCTGCTGGCCAGCAACAAGCAGGCCAAGCAGTTCAGCCAGCTCAAGCATGGCCAGGTGCTGCAGTTCGAGCTCGACAAGGAAGGCCAACTGGCCAGCCTGCACAGCAAGGTCAGCAACCTCGAAACCATCCGCCTGACCAAGACCGCCAAGGGTTATACCTTCGATCGCGAAATCAGCAAGCCGCTGATACGTACCGCTTACGCCCATGGCGTGATCAAGAGCTCGCTGTCGGCCTCGGCCCAGCGCGCCGGGCTGTCCCACAGCATGACCATGGACATGGCCAAGGTGCTGGGCTACGACATCGACTTCGCTCAGGACATCCGCCCAGGCGACGAATTCGACGTGGTCTACGAGCAGAAGGTCATGGACGGCAAGGTCGTCGGCACCGGCAACATTCTTTCCGCGCGCTTCACCAACCGCGGCAAGACCTACACCGCAGTGCGATACACCAACAAGCAAGGCAACACCAGCTATTACACTGCCGACGGCAACAGCCTGCGCAAGGCATTCATCCGTACACCCGTGGACTTTGCCCGCATCAGCTCGCGCTTCTCTGCTGGTCGTAAGCACCCAATCCTGAACAAGATCCGCGCACACAAGGGCGTCGACTACGCCGCGCCACGTGGCACACCCATTAAGGCTGCCGGCGACGGCCGCATCGAACTGGCTGGCCGCCGTGGTGGTTACGGCAACACCGTGATCATCGCCCACGGCAACAGCTACAAGACGCTCTACGGCCACATGCAGGGTTTTGCCAAGGGCATCAAGACCGGCAGCAGCGTGAAGCAGGGCCAGATCATCGGCTACATCGGTACCACCGGCCTGTCCACCGGCCCCCACCTGCACTACGAATTCCAGGTCAACGGCGTCCACGTCGACCCGCTGAGCCAGAAAGTGCCGATGGCCGACCCGATCGCCAAGGCCGAGCGCCAGCGCTTCCTGCAGCAGAGCCAGCCACTGGTAGCCCGTATGGACCAGGAAAAAGCCACCCTGCTCACCGCGAACAAGCGCTGATCGCATGGCGCTCTACCTGGGGGTGATGTCCGGCACCAGCCTCGATGGCCTGGACATCGCCTTGATCGAACAAGGCGAGCAGCTCGAACTGCTCGCCACCCATTATCTGCCAATGCCCGGCGAGCTGCGCCAGCAGTTGCTCGCCCTGTGCGCCAGTGGGCCTGACGAGATCGCACGCGCTGCACTGGCGGAGAACCGCTGGGCCAGCCTGGCGGGCGAAGGGATCCGGCAGCTGCTGGCCAAGCAAGGGCTCAAGGCTGACGCTATCCGCGCCATTGGCAGCCACGGGCAGACCATTCGCCATGAGCCCGCCCGCGGCTTTACCGTGCAGATCGGCAACCCGGCGTTGCTCGCCGAACTCACCGGCATCAGCGTGGTGGCCGACTTCCGTCGTCGCGATGTGGCAGCGGGCGGCCAAGGCGCGCCCCTGGTGCCAGCGTTTCATGAAACGCTGTTCAGCCACCTGGGCCAGCGCCTGGCCATCCTCAACGTGGGTGGCTTCAGCAACCTCAGCCTGATCGATCACGACAAGCCGGTCCACGGCTTCGACTGCGGCCCGGGCAACGTGCTGCTGGATGCCTGGATCGAGCGCAAGCGCGGTCAGCCGTATGATGCCGATGGAGCTTGGGCCGCCAGTGGCGTGGTTCAAGCCGATTTGCTCAGCAGCCTGCTGGGCGACCCTTTCTTCGCCGGCAGTGGCCCGAAGAGCACCGGCCGCGAAGTGTTCAACCTGCCTTGGCTGGATGGCCACCTCGCCCGCCTGCCGCACTACCGAGATGAAGATGTCCAGGCCACCCTGCTGGAGTTGACCGCACGCAGCATCATCGAGTCCCTGCAGAGCGCCCAGCAAGGCACCGAAGCACTCCTGGTGTGTGGTGGTGGAGCGCGCAATGGTGCTTTGATGGCCCGCCTTGGCGCACTATTGCCCAATGCTCAGGTCACCAGCACCGGGGCACATGGCGTCGACCCGGACTGGGTCGAGGCCATGGCCTTTGCCTGGCTCGCCCACTGCTGCCTGGAAGGCATTGCCGCCAACCGCCCGAGTGTGACGGCAGCCAAGGGGCTTCGGGTGCTTGGTGCGATCTACCCGGCCTGATCCGACAAAGCAAAACGCCGCGCAATTGCGCGGCGTTTTCGTTCAGCCAGGGCTCAGATCGAGAACGATGAACCGCAGCCACAGGTGGTGGAAGCATTCGGGTTCTTGATCACGAAGCGCGAACCTTCCAGGCCTTCCTGATAGTCCACCTCGGCGCCCGCCAGGTACTGGAAGCTCATGGGGTCGACCACCAGCGACACGCCTTCGCGCTCGACGATGGTGTCATCTTCAGCCACATCTTCATCGAAGGTGAAGCCGTACTGGAAACCCGAGCAGCCGCCGCCAGTCACGAAAACCCGCAGTTTCAGGCGATCATTGCCTTCCTCCGAAACCAGGGTCTTCACCTTGTGCGCAGCGCCTTGGGTGAACTCCAAAGCCGTGGGGGTGAAGGTTTCGACGCTCATGTTGACTCTCCCGGCGCAGTTGCCGCCATAAAACTCGATGACGCGCATTATCCGCTTCTCCGAGAAAATCGGTCAAGAATTGTGCGGCTTTAGTCGCGGCAAACAAAAAGGTCCGCGCGCGGCGGACCTTTTCGACTGGCAAACGCTTACGGCAGCAGGCCAGCGTGGGACAGGCCCATGCGCTCGTCCAGGCCGAACAGGATGTTCAGGTTCTGCACCGCCTGGCCCGACGCGCCCTTGACCAGGTTGTCGATCACCGACAGCACCACCACCAGGTCACCATCCTGCGGGCGATGAACGGCGATACGGCAGACGTTGGCACCGCGCACGCTACGGGTTTCCGGGTGGCTACCGGCTGGCATCACGTCGACGAACGGTTCGTTCGCATAGCGCTTTTCGAACAGCGCCTGCAGGTCGACAGACTTGTCAGCGACCGTTGCGTACAAGGTGGAATGGATGCCGCGGATCATTGGCGTCAGGTGCGGCACGAAAGTCAGGCCAATGTCCGTGCCCGCGGCGAGGCGCAAGCCTTGGCTGATTTCCGGCAGGTGGCGGTGACCCTTGACCGCATAGGCCTTCATGCTCTCGCCCGACTCGCAGAACAGCGAGCCCACCGCAGCGCCACGGCCAGCACCGCTGACGCCCGACTTGCAGTCGGCGATCAGGCGCGACGGGTCGGCCAGGCCGGCTTCGAGCAGCGGCAGGAAGCCCAGTTGGGTAGCGGTCGGGTAGCAGCCTGGCACAGCAATCAGGCGCGCTTGACGGATCTTCTCACGGTTGACTTCCGGCAGACCGTAGACGGCATCCTTGAGCAGCTCTGGCGCGCCGTGTGGCTGACCGTACCACTTGCCCCACTCGGCAGCGTCCTGCAGCCGGAAGTCGGCGGACAGGTCGATGACCTTGGTCCCGGCTGCCAGCAACTCACCGGCCAGGGCGTGAGCGACGCCATGCGGGGTAGCGAAGAACACCACGTCGCAGGCTGCCAGGGCCTTGCTGTCCGGCACGCTGAACGCCAGGCCGTCATAGTGGCCGCGCAGGTTCGGGTACATGTCGGCGACCGCCACGCCCGCCTCGGAGCGCGAAGTGATGACCGCCACTTCGGCCTGTGGATGCTGCGCCAACAGACGCAACAGTTCGACCCCGGTGTAACCCGTGCCGCCGACGATACCGACCTTGATCATAACGCTTGCCCCTTATCAACGAGCCGTCTGGAAAGCGCACGATAATAGGGGCGTGGGGCGTCTGTAACAACTCTTCGGGTGACCCTTCGGGCGCTTGGCCTCTACTATCTGACGACCGTGAATACCTGAAGGAACTCTATAAATGCTCTACCTATGGATCAAAGCGCTGCACATCGTCAGCGTGGTCTGCTGGTTTGCCGGCCTGTTCTACCTGCCGCGGCTGTTCGTCTACCACGCCCAGAGCGAGGACAGCATCAGCCAGGAACGCTTCATCACCATGGAGCGCAAGCTGTACCGCGGCATCATGAACCCGGCGATGATCGCCACCTACGTGTTCGGTGCCTGGATGCTGTACCTCACTCCCGGCTGGCTGAGCCAGGGCTGGTTGCACGCCAAACTTACCCTGGTGATCCTGCTCACCGGCTACCATCACATCTGCGGCGCCCAGCGTAAACGCTTCGCCAACGGCACCAACACCCGCAGCCACGTGTACTACCGCTGGTTCAACGAGGTGCCGGTGCTGATCCTGCTGGGTATCGTAATTCTCGTGGTGGTCAAACCGTTCTGACGATAACCGTCCTGCACTGGAGCCTTGCCCATGTCCCTGCCCGCTTCGCTCGAACAACGCCTGCGCTTGCCCGTGGTGGCCGCGCCGATGTTCCTGATTTCCAACCCTCAGTTGGTCCTGGCCTGCTGCGGCAGCGGCGTGGTCGGCAGCTTCCCGGCCCTGAACCAGCGTGACAGCGCCGGTTTCAAGGCCTGGCTCGAAGAAATCGAAGCAGGCCTGGCGCAGCTACCAGCACCAGCGCCGTATGCGGTAAACCTGATCGTCCACCCCACCAACCCACGCCTGCAGGCAGACCTCACGCTGTGCGTCGAACATCGCGTGCCGATCGTCATCACCAGTCTTGGGGCGGTAAAGGAAGTGGTGGATGCCGTGCACAGCTACGGCGGCCTGGTATTCCATGACGTGACCACACGGCGGCATGCCGAGAAAGCCGCCGAGGCAGGCGTCGATGGCCTGATCGCCGTGGCGGCAGGTGCCGGCGGCCATGCCGGTACCTGGAGCCCGTTCGCCCTGGCGGCTGAAATCCGCCAGTTCTTCGACAAGACCCTGCTGCTGGCCGGCTGCATCAATCACGGCCACGAGATTCTCGCCGCTCAGGTACTGGGCGCCGACCTGGCCTATATGGGGACGCGCTTCATCGCCACCCAGGAGAGCCACGCGCAGGATGCGTATAAACAGATGCTGCTCGATGCTCATGCCGCAGACATCGTCCACACCCCTGCGGTGTCCGGCATCCCGGCGAGCTTCCTGCGCCCGAGCCTGGAGCAGGCCGGGTATGACATGGCCGCGCTGAAAACAGGCCACGACCAAGGCAAGCTCAAACCCATCGATGATGAAGCCAAGGCCTGGAAAACCGTCTGGTCCGCCGGCCAAGGCGTAGGTGATATCAATGACCTGCCGACCGCCGCGGCATTGATCGAACGCCTGCACCGCGAGTATCAGGCAGCCCTGGAACGTAGCCACGCTTTGCACACCAAGGCCTTGTAGCAAAAGGCAACACCTTGCCGGGCCAAGCTGTACACTAAGCGCCCTCTTCAGCCCCCAGGAGCCTTGCATGACCCGTTACGCCATGATCACTGGTGCTTCCAGCGGCCTGGGCCTGGCTCTCGCGGAAGCCCTGGCACGGCGCGGGCGCAACCTGATCCTGGTGGCACGCCATCGCGAAACCCTGGAGCCGGTGGCCATCGAGCTGACTCAGCGATTCGGCGTCGAAGTGCTGTTGCGCGCTTGCGACCTCAGCCAGCCGCTGCGCCTGTCTGGGTTCGTGCTCGAACTTGAAGAAGGCGAGCGGCGCATCGACCTGCTGGTCAACTGCGCCGGCCAACGCACCTACGGCCCCTTCCTCGCCCACGAATGGGCCGACGAACAAGACCTGCTGGAAGTGAACATCCTCGCCATGAGCCGCCTGTGCCACGCCATCGGCAACCTGATGGCCGTGCAAGGCGGCGGGCAGATTCTCAATATCGCCGGCCTGGCCGCCGTGGCGCCGGGCCCGACGATGGCCACCTATGCCGCCAGCAAGGCCTACGTGATGAGTTTCACTGAAGCCTTGCGCGAAGAACTGAAGCCCACCGGCATCAAGGTTTCGGTCCTTTGCCCCGGCCCGGTGCGCTCTTCGCACCGTCGCATCCCCAGGCTCGAAGGCAACAGCCGCTGCCTGAGCCCCGAGGAAGTCGCGCTGTACACCGTGCGCGCGCTGGCGCGCAACCGCGCGTTGATCATGCCTGGGCGCCGCAACCGCTGGCTGGCGTTTACCCCACGCCTGCTGCCGCGCTGGCTGACACGCAAGGTTGCTGGCTTCATCCACCGCCGTTACTGCCCCGTCGGAATGGAATAGCCACTGGGCGATCAGCGCCTGGCTCAGTACACTCGGCCGGGACACTCACCATGGAGCAAGTGCTGTGGACGATCTTTTCCTCAAAATCATCAACCGGGAAATCCCGGCTGACATCATCTACGAAGATGACCAGATCCTGGCCTTCAAGGACATTGCCCCAGCGGCGCCCGTTCACTTTCTGGTCATCCCGAAGAAACATATCCGCACCCTGAATGACTTGACCGAAGAGGACAAGGCCCTGGCTGGCCACATCCTGTTCACCGCGCAGCGCCTTGCGGTCGAGCAAGGCTGCGAAGAAGGCTTCCGTGTGGTCATGAACTGCAACCCTAAGGGCGGCCAGACCGTTTACCACATCCACATGCACGTGCTTGGCCAGCGCCAGATGAACTGGCCGCCGGGCTGACCCAAGGCAAGCCCGCCCCGGGCGATTGAGGTAGACTGTCGGGCATCACTTCAGCGGAGGTGCCCGATGGCTACCGAACGTCACTACTCGCCGCTCGACCGCTTGTTGCTGCAGGCCGATACCGCAATGCGCACCTTGCTGCCCTTCAGCGGCCAACCATCCCGGCCGTCCCCGGCCATCGTCCAGCCGGACGTCGAACTGGACGACCAGCAGACCCGCCACATTGCCGGGCTCATGCGCATCAACCATACCGGCGAAGTCTGCGCCCAGGCGCTGTACCAGGGCCAAGCCCTGACCGCCAAGCTGCCGCAGGTGCGCAAGGCCATGGAGCATGCTGCCGAGGAGGAAATCGACCATCTGGCCTGGTGCGAACAACGCATCCGCCAGCTGGGCAGCCACCCGAGCGTGCTCAACCCGTTGTTCTATGGCATGTCGTTCGGCATCGGCGCCCTCGCCGGTCTGGTCAGCGATAAAGTCAGCCTGGGCTTCGTCGCCGCCACCGAGCATCAGGTGTGCAAGCATCTGGATGAACACCTGGAACAGATCCCCGACGAGGACGAAAAATCCCGCGCCATTCTCGAACAGATGCGCGTGGATGAAGAGCAACATGCCGAATCCGCCCTCGAAGCCGGCGGCTACCGCTTCCCGGCGCCGGTACGTTTCGGCATGAGCATGCTGGCCAAGGTCATGACCAAGAGCACCTACCGCATCTGAGGCACAGCCATGACGGACCGTATCGACGCCAAGGACCTGGCGCGCGCCGTGCAAGCCGGTATTCTCCAGCCGGGCCAGGACCAGGCTCTGCTGGATTTCCTGCGCCAGCAGCCAGCGACACGTGGCAGCTTCCAGCTGGCCCATGTCGCGTTCTACTTCGGCGCGCTGCTGATCATGGCAGCGATGGGCTGGTTGCTGACCGAGGCCTGGATGCAGATCGGCGACTGGGCGCTGCTGGTCATCGCTTCGCTGTACGTTGCCCTGCTCACCCTGTTCGCCCTCAACCTGCAAAAGCGCCAGCAACCCATCGCCGCCGGCGTGCTGGCGGCAGTCGCAGTGAGTATCGTGCCATTGGCCGTATTTGCCATCGAACGCCTGGTCGGCTGGTGGCCACTGGATGACCGGCAAACCGACTACCACCAGTACTACACCTATGTGCAGGGCGGCTGGCTGGTGATGGAAGCCGCCACGGTAGTCGCCGGTTTGCTGATGCTGCGCTTGATCCCCTACCCGTTCATCGTGATGCCGATCGCCGTCGCGTTATGGTTCATGTCGATGGACCTCAGCGAGTGGGTGTTTGGCTCGCCATTTACCTGGGATCAGCGGCGCACGGTTTCACTGTGGTTCGGGCTAGGGTTGCTGCTGATAGTCCTGTTGGTCGACGGACGTACCCGCGAAGATTACGCCCAGTGGGGCTACCTGGCCGGCTTGGCGGCATTCTGGGGCGGGCTGACGATGATGGAGAGCGACAGTGAACTGGGGAAGGCGCTGTATTGCCTGATCAACCTTGGGCTGATGGCAATGGCGGTGCTGCTGCGCCGGCCAATGTTCATGGTCTTCGGGGCGTTGGGGGTAGCGGCTTATCTGGGCTATCTGTCTTACGAGGTGTTTGCCGAATCGTTGCTATTCCCGGTGGTGGTGACGCTGATCGGGTTGGCGATTATCGGCTTGGGGTTGGCGTATCAGAAGCGGCGGGAGCATTTGAGCCAGTCATTGCGACGTCGTTTACCACGCTGGTTGCTGGTCGCTCTACCCGCCTTGCGCAACTGAAGATCGCCGAGGCCGCTGTTGCGGCCCCAGGATTTTGCACTCAACCCAGCTCTACGATCTCATAGCCGTGGGTAATTTCCACGCCAGCGCGCTCGAGCATGATCGACGCCGAGCAGTACTTCTCCGCCGACAACTCGACCGCACGCTTGACCTGCGCCTCCTTCAGCCCACGGCCTTTCACCACGAAGTTCATGTGGATCTTGGTGAATACCTTCGGGTCTTCGCTGGCGCGCTCGGCTTCCAGGAAAGCTTCGCAGCTTTCCACAGCCTGGCGCGATTTCTTCAGGATGCTGACCACGTCGAAGCTGCTGCAGCCGCCCAGGCCGAGCAGGAGCATTTCCATCGGGCGCACGCCCAGATTACGGCCACCGGCTTCGGGCGGGCCATCCATCACCACCACGTGGCCGCTCCCCGATTCGCCGAGGAACATTGCTTCACCGGCCCACTGGATGCGTGCCTTCATCTGTCCGTACTCCTGAATTTCGCAAAAGGGTGTCAGCTTAAGCCTTGTATGCCTGTCGGAAAAGCTCAACAGGCGTCGCATTAGTACCGAAACATCTTGCAGTGTCTGATAAGCTGGCGCCAATTGACTGACGCGTCGCGTGCAGTCGATCACTAACAAGAGCCTATGCGTCGCATCGAACAGGATTTCGTGATGGTTGCCTCCGCCCTACCCGCCAAGATCAAGAATATCGACAAGCTGCTGGTGCACTGCCAGCGCCGCCGCTACACCGCCAAGAGCAACATCATCTGTGCCGGTGACCGGGCTGAAACGCTGTCGTTCATCATCAAAGGTTCGGTAACCATCATCATCGAGGATGATGAAGGCCACGAAATGATCATCGCCTACCTTAACAGCGGCGATTTCTTCGGCGAACTCGGCCTGTTCGAATCCACAGGCAGCGATCAGCAGCGCAGTGCCTGGGTACGCGCCAAGACCGAATGCGAAGTGGCGGAAATCAGCTACGACAAATTCCGCGACTTGGCCCGCCACGACCCGGACATCCTCTACGCCCTCGGCAGCCAGATGGCCCAGCGCCTGCGCAATACCACACGCAAGGTCGGCGACCTGGCATTCTTCGACGTCACCGGCCGGGTGGCCCGCTGCCTGCTCGACCTGTGCAAGCAGCCGGATGCCATGACTCACCCGGACGGCATGCAGATCAAGATCACCCGTCAGGAAATTGGCCGTATCGTCGGTTGTTCGCGGGAGATGGTCGGCCGCGTCCTCAAAGACCTCGAGGAACGCAGCCTGGTACAGGTCAAGGGCAAGACCATGGTGGTCTACGGGACCCGTTAATCTTTTGGCAGGGCCGCCAACACTTCGTCATACGCCCGCGACAGGCGCTCGAACCAGGGCGCTTCGGGGGCCACTTCGTGCAGGGCGATATGGCTGTCGGCCCGGCAGCGCTGCTCCAACTCGCAGCATTCATTGAAGCGGTTGACTGCCGCAACCATCGACTCGCGCTCGTTATCCAGTAGCAACGCACCGTGCACCAGCACCACTGGGCGCTTGCCGCCCAGGCCCTGGCGCCAGCGCTGGGCGGTGCCGACCAGCTTGCGGCCGTTGAGGTTGACGTTGTAACGGCCATCGCAGAAAGCGCCGTCGATTTCGCCGACCGAAGCCACGCCGCCCCATTCGCGCAACACATCGCACAGCGGCAGGCACAAACGCTCGTAGGCGCGCTCGATACGGCCGTGGTCGCCTTCGCTGCGAGGCGCCACATAGACCAACGCTACGTTCACTGTCGAATGCGACTGCGGCACTGGCTCGCCGCCGGTTTCGCGCAGCAACACCGGCCAGCCGGCGATCGCCAGCTCCGAACAGGCTGCCTCGAAATTGTCCAGCCGGCTCATGCGTCGCGGCATGACCAGCGCATGGTCGGTGGGGCGCCAGAACAACACGCCGCTTTCGCGCTCGCCACGGCAGACGGCGGCCAGCAGGTCTTGTTCGGCATGCAGGCCTTGTTCGACGGTCAGGGCCAGAGGTTGGTCAGTCATTGTCCACCTTTGTTGTTGGGCTCACTGGCCTCTTCGCGGGGCAAGCCCGCTCCCACAGGAAATTGACCAAGTTCGACATTGCAGTGAACATGTGGGAGCGGGCTTGCCCCGCGAAGAGGCCAGTACAGACGCACAAAAAAGCCGGCATTACGCCGGCTCTACGTTTCTATCAGTCCAATTGCTGAACAGTCTTCTTCACCTGTTCGGGGAAAAACAACCGCTGCAACTCCAACCCTGGCTGCTCAGCCCGCATGAACGCTTCACCGACCAGGAACGAGTACACCTCGTTGATCTCCATCAGCTCGACATCGGCACGGTTGAGGATGCCGCTCTCGGTAATGGCCAGGCGGTCACGCGGGATACGTGGCAGCAGGTCGAGGGTGGTTTCCAGGCTGACTTCGAAGGTATGCAGGTTACGGTTGTTGACCCCGACCAGTGGCGTGTCCAGGGTTTTCAACGCACGCTCCAATTCGTCGCCGTCATGCACCTCGACCAGCACATCGAGGCCGACATCCTTGGCCGTGGCGGCCAGTTCGGCCATCTTCACGTCGTCCAGCGCCGAGACGATCAGCAACACGCAGTCGGCACCCAGCGCACGAGCCTCGACGATCTGGTACGGGTCGACCATGAAGTCCTTGCGGATCACCGGCAGCGACACGGCGGCACGCGCTTGCTGCAGGTACTCGTCAGCACCCTGGAAATAATCCACATCGGTCAGTACCGACAGGCAGGTCGCCCCGCCCCTTTCGTAGCTGACGGCAATTTCCGACGGCACGAAGTTCTCGCGGATGACACCCTTGCTCGGCGAAGCCTTCTTGATTTCGGCGATCACCGCGGGCTGCTTGCGCTTGGCCTGCTCGATCAGTGCATTGGCAAAGCCGCGCGGCGCATCGGCCGCCTTTGCCAGGCGCTCCAGTTCGGCGAGGCTGACGCGGGCACTGCGCTCGGCAACTTCCTGAAACTTGCGGGCGATGATCCTTTCCAGCACCGTCGGGACACTCATGCTTCGTTCTCCACCTTGAATACCGCTGTAAAGGCACCCAGCTCCTGCAGTTTCTCCCAGGCCAGCCCGGTGTGCAGTACGTCGTGGGCCAGTTCCACACCCTGAGCAAGGGTCATGGCATGATCGGCTGCATACAGTGCCGCGCCCGCATTGAGCACGATCATCTCTGCGGCCTTTTGCCCGTTTTCGGTCTTGCGCCGGCCCAACGCGTCCCGGATCAGCTCCAGCGACGCCTGCGGGCTCTCGACCGCCAGGCCGTGCAGGCTCTGACTCTTCATGCCGAGGTCTTCAGGCTCGACCCAATATTCAGTGATCTGGTCGTTCTTCAGCTCGGCAACGAAGGTCGGGGCAGCCAGGCTGAACTCGTCCAGGCCGTCCTTCGAGTGCACCACCAGCACGTGCTTGCTGCCCAGGCGCTGGAGTACTTCAGCCAGCGGGCGGCACAAAGCCTGACTGAACACACCGACTACCTGGTGCTTCACACCGGCCGGATTCGTAAGCGGGCCAAGCATGTTGAACAGGGTGCGCAGCCCCATGTCGCGGCGCGGGCTGGCAGCATGCTTCATCGCGGAGTGATGCGTCTGGGCGAACATGAAACCGATGCCGAGGCTGTCGATGCAGCGCCC
Organism: Pseudomonas sp. NPDC089752; assembly: GCF_044748725.1. NCBI lineage: Bacteria > Pseudomonadati > Pseudomonadota > Gammaproteobacteria > Pseudomonadales > Pseudomonadaceae > Pseudomonas > Pseudomonas sp. NPDC089752. Next base: position 125,389 of record NZ_JBIVGP010000005.1, on the reverse strand, counting down.
GACCTGGGTTGGCGTCAGGTTCAGGTAGATACCGGCGGCTTCCAGCAGGTCAGCGCTGCCGCTTTTACCGGAAACAGCCCGGTTGCCGTGCTTGGCCACAGTACAGCCCGCCGCAGCGAGGACGAACGCCGAGGCCGTGGACACGTTGAAGATGTTGGCGCCATCACCACCGGTACCGACGATGTCGACCACGCCATCGAGGCTTTTCAGCTCGACCTTGTCGGCCAGTTCGCGCATCACCGAAACCGCGCCGACGATCTCGTCGATGCTCTCGCTCTTCATGCGCATGCCCATCATGAAGGCGCTGATCTGCGCCTCCGTGCACTGGCCAGTCATGATCTGGCGCATCACATCGCGCATCTCTTCGGTGGAAAGGTCCAGGTGGCCGACGATACGGCTCAACGCGCTCTTGATATCCATGCTGGGTCCTTAGCGGCGGCCGCCGGTCTGCTTGAGGAAGTTGGCGAACAGCTCGTGGCCCTGCTCGGTCAGGATCGACTCGGGGTGGAACTGCACCCCTTCGATATTAAGCGTTTTATGGCGCAGGCCCATGATCTCGTCGACCGAGCCATCGTCATGGGCGGTCCAGGCAGTCACTTCCAGGCAATCCGGCAGCGTTTCGCGCTTGACCACCAGGGAATGGTAGCGGGTTACGGTGAGTGGATTGTTGAGGCCGGCGAACACGCCCAGGTCGCGGTGGAATACCGGGCTGGTCTTACCGTGCATGACCTGGCGGGCACGCACCACATCACCGCCAAAGGCCTGGCCGATGGACTGGTGCCCCAGGCAAACGCCAAGGATCGGCAGCTTGCCGGCAAAATGCAGGATGGCTTCGATGGATACACCGGCTTCGCTCGGCGTGCACGGGCCAGGCGAGACAACAATGCGCTCGGGGTTGAGCGCTTCAATCTCGGCCACGGTGATTTCGTCGTTGCGAATGACTTTGACCTCGGCACCGAGCTCGCCAAGGTATTGAACGACGTTGTAAGTGAATGAGTCGTAATTGTCGATCATCAGTAACATCGGGCTGAACCTCTAGAATCTACTGACTTTAAAAGTCGAACCTTCCTACGCCTTAATCAGACACGACGCTGCCACTAACGGCATTCGGAAACGAACAGGAAGGCAAACAGGGACGGGCCGGGCTGGCCGGCAGGGGATAAAGTCAGGCGCGCCAACGCCAACGGGCGTGGGCCTTGATAACGCGCATCAAGAGTTTGCTGACGATCAACACAGGATAAGTCTCGCTCATACTTGCAGGCACAGTAGCCTACCGAGGCGGCGGGCGCAATATGCCGGTAAACACCGGGAAACGAATGGACTTGGAAGGCCTGCCCGGCGATTTGCTATGGTCGATCGGGTTGACCTCATAAAAACAATGAAAAGGATGTTCATCGATGCAAAAAGCACCGTTACTGCGCTTTACCCTGGCTACGTTGGCGCTGGCTTGCAGCCAGGCATTGGCGGCCCCCTCCCCTTACTCGACGATGATCACCTTCGGCGACAGCCTGGCCGATGCCGGGCAGTTTCCCGACCTGACCGGCGGTACTGCGGGGCAGCGGTTTACCAACCGTGATGCCGACGGCAATTTCGCACCTGTATCACCCATGATTCTCGGCGCGAAACTCGGTTTTGGAGGAAGCGAACTCGGACCTTCGACTTCGCCCGGCAACCTCGCCCGCGGAATTGCCGATGGCAATAACTGGGCTGTCGGCGGCTATACCACCCAACAGATTCTCGACTCGATCACGAATACCTCAGAAGCGGTCATCCCCCCCGGACAACCAGGGGCTGGCCTGGTGCTGCGGGAGAAACCCGGCTATCTGGCCAACGGGCTGCGCGCCGACCCCAACGCACTCTACTACCTGACTGGCGGCGGCAACGACTTCCTGCAAGGGTTGGTGAACAGCCCCGCCGATGCCGCAGCCGCCGGTTCACGCCTGGCCGCCAGCGCCCAGGCGCTGCAACGGGGCGGGGCCCGCTACATCATGGTCTGGCTGCTCCCCGACCTTGGCCAGACCCCGAACTTCAGCGGCACCCCGCAGCAAAATCCGCTGTCGCAACTCTCCGGCGTGTTCAACCAGGCGCTGGTCAGCCAACTCGGCCAGATCGACGCCGAGATCATCCCGCTGAATATTCCGGTGCTGCTGAGCGAAGCCTTGGCCAGCCCGACGCAATTCGGCCTGGCCAGTGACCAGAATCTGGTTGGCACCTGCTATAGCGGCGACAGCTGCGTGGAGAATCCGGTGTATGGCATCAACGGCAGCAATCCCGACCCGACCAAGCTGCTGTTCAACGACTCGGTGCACCCGACCATCGCCGGCCAGCAACTGATCGCCGATTACGGCTACTCGATCCTCTCCGCCCCGTGGGAGCTGACGCTGTTACCGGAAATCGCCCATGCCAGCCTGCGCGCGCATCAGGATGAATTGCGCAACCAGTGGCAGACGCCCTGGCAAGCGGTCGGCCAGTGGCAAGCCTTCGTCGCCACCGGTGCGCAAGACCTGGACTTCGACGACCAACGCAGTGCGGCCAACGCCGATGGGCGCGGCTACAACCTGACCCTCGGTGGCAGTTACCGGTTGAACGATGCCTGGCGCCTGGGGCTTGCCGGCGGTGTCTACCGGCAGAAACTGGAGGCAGGCGAACAGGACTCGGACTACAAGCTCGACAGCTACCTGGCCAGTGCCTTCGCCCAGTTCCGCCAGGACCGTTGGTGGGCAGACGCCGCGCTGAGCGCCGGGCACCTGGACTACCGCGACCTGAAACGCACGTTCGCCCTGGGCGTGAATGACCGCAGCGAAAAAGGCGACACCGATGGCGAAGCCTGGGCGGTGACCGGGCGCCTGGGCTACAACCTGGCGGCCGATAGCAGCAACTGGCAACTGGCGCCGTTCATCAGCGCCGACTATGCGCGGGTCAAGGTCGATGGCTATGAGGAAAAGAGCGGGCGTGCGACAGCCCTGGGCTTCGACGACCAGGAGCGTACGTCGCGACGCTTGGGTGTCGGGCTGCTAGGCAGTGTGCAGGTGTTGCCGAGCACCAAGCTGTTCGCCGAAGTGGCGCAGGAACATGAGTTCGAGGATGACCAGCAGGATGTGACGATGCATTTGACGACATTGCCGGCCAATGACTTCACCTTGACCGGGTATACGCCGCACAGTGATTTGACCCGGGCGAGCCTGGGGGTGAGCCATGAGTTGGTGGCTGGGGTGCACTTGCGCGGGAACTACAACTGGCGCAAGAGTGATGAGTTGACCCAGCAGGGGGTGAGCTTGGGGGTCAGCGTCGACTTTTGAATTGTCGGGGGCCGCGATGGGGGCTGCACAATTTACTAGGCAGGCGCCTGCTCAGCCAAGGCCACCGCCCGGAACATCGCCCGGCGCTTGTTGATGGTTTCTTCCCACTCCAGCGCCGGCACCGAATCGGCAACGATACCGCCGCCGGCCTGCACATGCAGCTCGCCGTCCTTGATCACTGCGGTACGAATGGCAATCGCGGTGTCCATGTTGCCGTTCCAGGCGAAGTAACCCACCGCACCACCGTAGACGCCCCGCTTCACCGGTTCCAACTCGTCGATGATTTCCATGGCGCGAATCTTCGGCGCCCCCGACAAGGTACCCGCCGGCAGAATCGCCCGCAGTGCGTCCATGGCGGTCAGCCCCTCGGCCAGCTGGCCGGTGACGTTGGAAACGATGTGCATCACGTTGGAGTAACGCTCGATCACCATCTTCTCGGTCAGGCGCACGCTACCGGTTGACGACACCCGGCCCACATCGTTGCGGCCCAGGTCGATCAGCATCAGGTGCTCGGCGATTTCCTTGTCGTCAGAAAGCAGGTCGTCTTCCAAGGCACGGTCCGCCTCTTCGGTCGCACCGCGCGGGCGGGTACCGGCAATCGGCCGCACGGTGACCAGGTTGTCTTCCACACGCACCAGCACCTCAGGCGAGCTGCCAACCACGTGGAAGTCGCCGAAGTTGAAGAAGTACATGTACGGCGTCGGGTTGAAGCAACGCAGTGCCCGGTACAAGTCGATCGGCGCTGCCTTGAAGTCGATCGACATGCGTTGCGACGGCACCACCTGCATGCAGTCACCGGCGAGGATGTATTCCTTGACCGTGTCCACCGCGCGCTCGTAGTCATCCTGGGTGAAGCTGGAGCGGAACGCCGGCTCGGCCGCCATCGGCCGGCTCAGGTCCAGGCCGCGGCGTGGGGTGATCGGCTCGCGCAATTTGGCCAGCAAGCCTTGCAGGCGCGCCTGGCCTTGTTCGAAAGCCTGCTCCTCGGACGGGTCGACCAGCACGATTGCGTGCATCTTGCCGGCCAGGTTGTCGAATACCACCACGGCATCCGAGACCATCAGCAGAATGTCCGGCACACCGAGTGGATCAGGGTTCGGGCAGGCGCCCAGGCGTTTTTCCACATAGCGCACGCAGTCGTAGCCGAAGTAGCCGACCAGGCCGCCGTTGAAGCGCGGCAGGCCAGGAATATCGGCGACCTTGTAGCGGTCCTTGAAGGTTTCGACGAAGGCCAGCGGGTCTTCCACCTCATGGCTTTCGACCTGCTCGCCATCCTGCAGGATGCTGACATGGTAGCCATGCACGCGCATCACCGTGCGCGATGGCAGGCCGATCATCGAGTAACGGCCCCATTTCTCACCGCCTTGCACCGATTCGAGCAGGTACGAGTTGGCCTGGTCGGCCAGCTTCAGGTAGATCGACAGCGGGGTGTCGAAGTCGGCCAGGGTTTCACAGGCCATGGGAATGCGGTTGTAGCCAGCAGCGGCCAGGCGCAAGAATTCTTCGCGGGTCATGAGTAGCCTCGGAGCAATGATGAGAGTCAGGCAAACGGACGGGCCGGCACGCGCCGGCGGGCAGAAGTCAGGCGCGCCAACGCCAACGGGCCAGGGCCTTGATGACTTTCATCCAGAATTTGCCAGTAACCACCACGGTGGGCTCTCTGTCTTGTGAGGCTTGAAGGTCCGCCAACGTTATCCCAGTGTCGGTGACGACGCAACCAGGCAACAGCAGGCGCAAGTCGCCGATCACCAGGCTGGGAGATTCCTCGTCGATCGGCCGACCATGGTTGTAGCCATAGCTCAGGCCAACGCACTGCACGCCGGCGGCCTTGGCCGCCAGCACGTCGCTGCGCGAATCGCCGACGAACAGCGCCTGCCCGGCCTCGACGCCAGCCATTTTCATGACGAACAGCAACGCGGCAGGGTCGGGCTTTTTCTGTGGCAGGGTGTCGCCGCCGATGATCCAGCGGAAGTAGCGGCCAATCTTCATCTGATCGAGCAACGGCGCAACGAAGCGCTCGGGCTTGTTGGTGATCAGCGCCATCTCCACGCCCTGCTTGCGCAGCCAGCGCAGGGTGTCGTGGACGCCGGGGTAGACCACCGTCAGCTCATGGCTTTGGGCGTAGGCTTCCATGAACAGCGTCAGGCCGCGCTCGGCCAGTTCATCATCCACCGCCGTGTGGTCGAGGCCGCCGGCAAGGGCGCGGCGCACCAGTACCGGTGCACCGTTGCCGACCCAGTGCCGCACGGCGTCGAGCCCTGCGGCAGGTCGGCCAAGTTCGAGCAGCATGCGGTCGACGGCTGCGGCCAGGTCTGGGACTGAATCGATCAGGGTACCGTCTAGATCGAACATCACCAGCCTGGGCAGCGTCCCCGGGAACAGCTGCTCGAAGCCGCTCATGGGCGGGCCTGAGCCAGTTCGGCGCGCATCTTGGCGATGACTTCCTGGTAATCCGGGGCGTTGAAGATCGCCGAGCCGGCCACGAAGGTATCGGCGCCAGCGGCAGCGATTTCGCGGATGTTGTTGACGTTGACGCCGCCGTCGATTTCCAGGCGGATGTCCCGGCCACTGGCGTCGATCAGGGCGCGCGCTTCACGCAGCTTGTCGAGGGTGCCGGGGATGAACTTCTGCCCGCCGAAACCTGGGTTGACGCTCATCAGCAGGACCATGTCGACTTTGTCCATCACGTACTTCAGCGCATCCAGGCTGGTGGCCGGGTTGAACACCAGGCCGGCCTTGCAGCCGCCGTCCTTGATCAATTGCAACGAGCGGTCGATGTGCTGGGAAGCTTCCGGGTGGAAGGTGATGTACGTGGCGCCGGCTTCGATGAAGTCGCCGATGATGCGGTCGACCGGGCTCACCATCAGGTGCACGTCGATCGGCGCGGTCACGCCGTACTTGCGCAGCGCGCTGCAGACCATCGGGCCGATGGTCAGGTTGGGGACGTAGTGGTTGTCCATGACATCGAAGTGGACGATGTCGGCACCTGCTTCCAGCACCGCATCGACATCGGCACCCAGGCGGGCGAAGTCGGCGGAGAGGATGGAGGGGGCAATAGCGTAGGGCTGCATGGCGCACCTGTTGGCAGAATCACGGTGGCGCGCATTGTAACTGTTTTAGCCTGTGCTGGCCTCTTCGCGGATGTAGGAGCGGCTTCAGCCGCGATGGGGCCAGCACAGCCAACAAAAATCAGCCCGGCTGCTGCGTCCTCAGCTTCTCACTGCGCCCACGCAGCCATTCCAGGGTCAGCAACAACACCACCGAAAAGGCGATCAACAGTGTCGCCGCCGCCGCAATCGTCGGGCTCAGGTTCTCGCGAATCCCACTGAACATCTGCCGCGGCAGCGTGGCTTGCTCAGGCCCGGCCAAAAACAGCGTCACTACCACTTCGTCGAACGAGGTGGCAAAGGCGAACAGCGCCCCCGAAATCACCCCAGGCGCGATCAACGGCAAGGTCACCTTGCGGAAAGCCAGCAGCGGCGAGGCGCCCAGGCTGGCCGCCGCGCGCACTAGGTTGTAGTTGAACCCCTGCAAGGTCGCCGACACGGTGATGATGACGAACGGCACCCCCAGCACCGCATGCACCAGGATCAACGAGATAAAGCTGTTACCCATGCCCAGCGGGGCGAAGAACAGGTAGCTGGCCACGCCAATGATCACCACCGGCACCACCATCGGCGAAATCACCAGCGCCATGACCAGCGACTTGCCAGGGAAATCTCCGCGGGTCAGGCCGATCGACGCCAAGGTGCCGAAGACCATGGCCAGCACCGTAGCCGCCGGGGCGACAATGATGCTGTTCCTCAGCGCACGCATCCACTCGGCCGAGGCAAAGAAGTCCTGGTACCACTGCAGCGAAAAGCCCTGCAGCGGGTACACCAGGAAGCTGCCACTGTTGAACGACAGCGGCACGATCACCAGCACCGGCAGCACCAGGAACAGCAGGATCAGGCAGCAGAGAATCCGCAGGCTGTAGAACCACACCCGTTCCACGGGCGACATGTAGGGGCTAAGCATCACAAGGCTCCTCAGCTCAGGCGCAGGCGGCTGGCGCCGACCAGCCAGCTATAGATCAGGTACAACAGCACGGTCGCCAGCAGCAACAGCCCGCCCAGCGCGGTGGCCATGCCCCAGTTGATGCTGGTGTTGGTATAGAAGGCGACGAAGTAGCTGACCATCTGGTCGTTGGGGCTGCCGAGCAGCGCCGGGGTGATGTAGTAGCCAATGGCCAGAATGAACACCAGCAGGCAACCGGCGCCAACGCCCGCGTAGGTCTGCGGGAAGTACACGCGCCAGAAGCTGGCGAACGGGTGGCAGCCCAGGGAGATCGCGGCGCGCATGTAGCTCGGCGAAATGCCCTTCATCACGCTGTACAGCGGCAAAATCATGAACGGCAGGAGGATGTGCACCATCGAGATGTACACGCCGGTGCGGTTGAACACCAGCTCCAGCGGCTGGTCGATGATGCCCATCGCCATCAGCGCGCTGTTGATCAACCCGCCCGACTGCAGCAGCACGATCCACGCTGCCACACGCACCAGGATCGAAGTCCAGAACGGCAGCAGCACCAGGATCATCAGCAGGTTGCTCTGCCGGGTCGGCAGGTTGGCCAGCAGGTAGGCCAGTGGGTAGGCCAGCAGCAGGCAGATGACCGTGATCACCACACCCATCCACAGGGTGCGGGCAAAAATGTCCAGATAAATAGCCTGATCCGGGGTGGCCTTGGCCAGCTCGCCGAGATCGTCGATGCGGTGGTCGACAGACGCCAGCAGGTAATAAGACGTAACGCTGCTGGTGTTGCGGCGCACCGCTTGCCAGTAGGCCGGATCGCCCCAGCGTTCATCGAGGGCCTGCAAGGCTTCCTTGTAAGAAGCGGGCTCAGTCTTGAATGGCAGCGCTCGGGCAGTCTTCGACAACAGGCTGCGGTAACCGGCCAATTCCATGTTCAAGCGCTTGGACAGATCGCCCAGCGACTGATTCTTCCGCGCCTCGGGCAGGTCCAGGCTCAGCGCCTTGTACACGTCCTCGCCCGGCAGGCCTTTGCCATCCCACTGCTGCACCGCCTGGACGGTGCGCGGCAGCCCGGCGACCACCTCAGGGTTGCTGACGCTCTTGTACAGCAGCGCCGCGATCGGCACCAGAAACACCAGCAGGAGAAACAGCGCCAGTGGCGCGATCAACGCCTGCGCCTTCCAGCGGTTGACCCGCTCGGCGTGCTTGAGGCGCTGCTTCAGATTTGGACCTGCGCCTTCGTTGAGGGGCACTGCAATGGCCATGGCGAACTCCGCAAAACAGGCTGAGATTGGGGCCGAAGTACGGCCCCGCTTCCCGGTTTCTTACTTCTTCGCCGCCCAGGCGTTGAAGCGTTGCTCCAGCTGCTCGCTGTTGTCGGCCCAGAAGGCCACGTCGATCTGCACCTGGTTGGCGATGTTCTCAGGTGTGGTCGGCATGTCCTTCTTCACCGCATCGGCCAGCAAGGGGACGGCCTTGGAGTTGGCCGGGCCATACGCGATGTTCTCGGAGTAGGTTTTCTGCTGCTCGGGCTGAACGGTGAAGGCGATGAATTTCTTCGCTTCTTCTACATCCTTGGCACCTTTCGGGATGGCCCAGGCGTCGAAGTCGTAGATGCCGCCGTTCCATACCACCTTGAGGTTGCTCTCTTTCTGCACGGCGGCGATGCGGCCGTTGTAGGCCGAGCTCATGACCACGTCACCCGAGGCCAGGTACTGCGGCGGCTGAGCGCCCGCTTCCCACCACTGGATGCTCGGCTTGAGCTCGTCGAGCTTCTTGAAGGCGCGGTCTACGCCTTCCTTGGTGCCAAGTACCTGATAGACATCCTTCGGCGCCACGCCATCGGCCATCAGCGCGAATTCGAGGGTGTACTTGGCGCCTTTGCGCAGGCCACGCTTGCCGGGGAATTTCTTGGTGTCCCAGAAATCCGCCCAGCTCGTGGGTGCGGTCTTGAGCTTGTCGGCGTTGTAGGCCAGCACCGTGGACCAGACGAAGAAGCCAACGCCGCAAGGCTGGATGGCGCCCTTCACATAGTCGCTCTCGTTGCCGAACAGGGCCGGGTCGAGTTCCTCGAACATGCCCTCGTCGCAGCCACGGGCCAGCTCCGGCGACTCAACCTCGACCAGGTTCCAGGACACGCTGTTGGTGTCGACCATGGCTTTGACCTTGGCCATTTCACCGTTGTACTCACCGGCGACGATCTTGCCCTTGCCGGCCTTTTCCCAAGGCTCGTAGAACGCCTTGACCTGGGCCGCCTTGTTGGCGCCACCGAAGGAAACCACGGTCAGGTCAGCCGCCATGGCCTGGCCGGCGGCGAACAGGCCAAGGGCCAGGGCGGTCAGTTTCAACTGCTTGCGCATTATTATTCTCTCCACAGTACAGGGTTGGTGAAGCAATCCATCAGTGGGCTTCGGCAATCGGATCGAGCGCGCGCGCGTGCTCCACCTCCCAGCCCAGCGGTACCACATCGCCCACGGCCAGGGCCGGGTCGAGTTCGGCGATCGGCTGCTTCACGAAGAAGTCGGCCTTGCCGCAGACTTCCAGGCGCACCCGCACGTGGTCGCCCAGGTAGATGAACTCGGCCACGCGGCCGGAGAAGCGGTTGACGCAATGTTCGCTGTGGCCGTTAAGGCGCACGCGCTCGGGGCGCACCGACAGGGTCACCGGCTCCCCGGCCTGGCCAACATTCACTGCCAATGCTTCGACCCGCTCGCCCCGCGCCAGCTGCACCTGGCAGCGGTTGCCGTCGCTGGCCAGCAAGATGCCGTTGATGCGGTTGTTCTCGCCGATGAAGTTGGCGACGAAGGTGTTGCTTGGCTCTTCATAGAGCGTGCGCGGGTCGGCGATCTGCTGGATCTCGCCCTGGTGGAACACCGCCACGCGGTCGGACATGGTCAGCGCCTCGCCCTGGTCGTGGGTCACGTAGACAACAGTCACGCCCAGGCGCTGGTGGATGTGCTTGATCTCCATCTGCATGTGTTCACGCAGCTGCTTGTCGAGGGCCCCGAGCGGTTCGTCCATCAGCACCAGTTGCGGCTCGAACACCAGAGCCCGCGCCAGCGCCACGCGCTGTTGCTGGCCACCGGACAGCTGGCCGGGGTAGCGCTTGGCGAAGGCATCGAGCTGGACCATGCTCAGCACGCGCTTGACCCGCTCGCTGATATCGGTCTTGCTCAGGTTGCGTACGCTCAGCGGGAAGGCCAGGTTCTCGGCCACGGTCATGTGCGGGAACAGCGCGTAGTTCTGGAACACCATGCCGATGTCGCGCTTGTGCGGCGGCACGTTGTTGATCGAGCGGCCGGCCAGCTGGATCTCGCCGGCGGTGGGGGTTTCGAAACCGGCCAGCATCATCAGGCTGGTGGTCTTGCCCGAGCCGGAGGGGCCGAGCAGGGTGAGGAATTCACCCTTGCGAATGTCCAGGTTGAGGTCTTTGACGATCAGCGATTCGCCGTCGTAGCTCTTCTGCACACCCCGGAAACTGACCAGCGTCTCGCCGGTGGCAGCGTTGGAATTCGCCTCGCTCATGCCTGCACCTTCTTGTTGGAATGACTGCGTAGGCAAAGACTAGAGGAGGCGTCAGCGCCCGAAAATCGGGGGTACTGAGAGAATGCCATCATCCAGGTGGAAGATTGTGTGTAGGGCAATCCCTACAAGGATGTCGCAATCAGACCAGCTTGTGCTCCATGGCGTATTTCACCAGTTCCGCCAGCGAGTTGACCTTGAGTTTCTGCATCAGCCGCGCCTTGTGGGTGCTGATGGTCTTGCTTGACAGCGCCAACTGCTGGGCGATGTCGTTGACGTTGGCGCCCTGGGCCAGGCGTTCGAACACCGAGAACTCCCGTTCCGACAGCAAGGTATGCAGCGGTCGCGTTTCGGTCAGGCCCACTTCGAAGACCATGCGGTCGGCCAAGGCCGGGTCGATGTAGCGCCCACCGCCCGCCACCCGGCGGATCGCCATCAGCAGCAGGGCGGGATCGCTGTCCTTGGTGGCATAGCCGGCCGCACCCGCCTTGAGCGCACGTGCGGCCATCTGCGCTTCGTCGTGCATCGACAGCATCAGGATCGCCGGTGGGTTGTGCAACGCACGGATCCGCGGGATCGCCTCCAGGCCATTCACCCCCGGCATGGAGATATCCAGCAACACCACTTCGCACGGCGTATGGCGCAACGCTTCGAGCAACTGCTCGCCATTACCGGCCTCCCCGGCCACCTGCATGTCCTTGGCCAGGCCGATCAATTGCTTGATGCCTTCGCGGACAATGGTGTGGTCTTCGGCCACCAACACTCGAATCACGATCGCGCTCCTATTCCAATGCAATGGTCACGCTCAGGCTGGTGCCCTCGCCCGGCTCGCTGTGCAACGCCATGCTGCCACCGAGCATCAATACTCGCTCACGCACGCCGACCAGGCCGAATGAGGTTGGCCGGGGCTGGTCGAGGCAAAAACCGCTGCCGTCATCACTGATCGTCATACGCAGCTTTTCGCCTTCACGCACCAGCTCGATCTCCACGCTGTGCGCCTGGGCGTGGCGCATGACGTTGGTCAGCGCCTCCTGGAGGATGCGGAACAACCCCGTGGCCTTGGCATCACTCAATGCTGGCAGATTATCCGGCACCTGCACCAGGCAGGGAATCTGCGTGCGCGCCTCGAAGCGCCGGGCCTGCCACTCGATGGCCGAGGCGATGCCGGCGTCGAGAATCGGTGGGCGCAGCGCCGTGGCCACGTCGCGCACCAGTTGGAACAACTGGGCGATCAGGCGCTTCATGCTGGCCAGGCGCTCGTGCAGGCCTGGGTCCAGCTCAGCAAAGGCCAATTCGCACATCGACACTTCCAGCTTGAGCACAGTCAGCATTTGCCCCAGCTCATCGTGCACTTCACGGGCGATGCGGGCTTTTTCTTCCTCGCGCACGCTCTCCAGGTGGGCCGACAGTTCGCGCAATTGCTCCTGAGACTTCTCCAGCGCCAACTCGGCTCGCTTGCTCTGCGTGATGTCCCAGACGATACCGTCCCAGACCACCCGGCCATCGGCCAGGCGCCGGGTACTGGCCTTGATATCAGCCCAACGCTGCTCGCCTTCGCGGGTCAGGATGCGCCCTTGCCATGACCAGTCCCGGTCGCTGGCGATGGCCAGGTCCTGTACCTGGTGATAGTCCGCCCGGTCCTGCGGGTGCACCAGGTTGCGCAAGCCCATCTGCGGGTGCTGGATTTGTGCCGGCGAGTAACCGACCAGCGCCTCGCTGCCCTCGCTGATGTAGGGAAACTCCGGCTCGCCTTCGGCAGGGGCCGGTTCCAGACGGAACACCAGCCCCGGCACATTGCCGGCGATGCCCTTGAGCCGCGCCTCGCTTTCACGCAGCGCCGCCAGGGCGCGATGGCGTTCGGTGACATCGGCGATGTAGACCACCAGGTATTCGGCATCGCGAAAGCGCAGGAAGCTCAACGACAACTCCACCGGCAGCAGGCTGCCATCGGCGCACCGGCATTGCGCCTCGAACTGCCGCGCCCCGGCCTCCCCGGCACGCGCGCCCTTCCACAGCTGCAGCCAGCGATCCATGGTCAGGTTCGGTTCGAAGTCGATCAGCGGGCGCTCCAGCAACGCGGCCTCGGCGTAGCCAAGCATGCGCTCCGCCGCGTGGTTGGCGTAACGCACATGGCTGTCCCAATTGACCCAGAGGATGCCCACCGTGCTCTGGTCGATGGCGAACTGGCTCAGGCGCAGCGCTTCTTCGCGCACTTGCCGCTCGGCCAGGCTCTCGCGCGCTGCCAGCAGGCCTCGCTCGACCCGACGCTGCTCGCGGCGCTGCCACACCAGCGTGGCCAAAGCGCACAACAGCAACATGCCGAACAGCAAGGCGAGGTTCTGCCAGAACCCGGTCGAGTCGCTCAGGCGCGGGTATTTAGGCTGCAGCCAGCGCTGGTGCAGTTGCTCCAGCTCCCTGGCCGGCATGGCCTGCAGGCCGCGTTCGAGGATATCGGCGAGCAACGGCCAGTCACGCCGCGAGCCCACCCGCAGCAGTTGCGGCAGGCCGATGTCGCCGACCACGGCCAGCTCACCGAACTCGCTCTCACGCGACAACCGACTGAGCTGGGCTTCATCCATGACCGCGTAGCTGGCCTGGCCGCCCGCGACCAGTTGCAAGGCCTCGCGCTCGTTGGGTACGCCCTGCAGATTGAGGTTGGTGTAGTTGCCACGCAGGTAGTCGGCCAGCACGCTGGGCATGCGCACCGCCACGCGCTCGTCGGCTTCGAGTTTTTCCAGCTCCACGGCCAGCGCCCCGGTACGTGGTCCGACCACCAGTTGCGGCACGCGCATGTAAGGGTCGCTGAACAGCCACAGGCGCAGGCTGGCCGGTGTTTGCGTCAAGCCTGGGGCGAAGTCGATTTCGCCCGCCTGCAGGGCATGTTCGAGGCTCGCCTGATCGGCGAAGTTGCGCCAGGTCAAGTCCAGCTTCAGCGCCTGCGCCAGCCAGTTCACCAGCTCGACATTGGCCCCGTAGAGCTGTTGCAGGCGGCGGTCGAACTGCGCGTAAGGCGCCTGCAGCACCAGGCCGACCCGCAGGCTGCGGTGGCTGTCCAGCCACTGCTGCTGGGCCGGGTCGAGCGCAACGCCAGGCGCAGCCTCAGGCCTTGCCAAGGCGATCAAGGGTAGCCACAAGCAGCCGATAACCAACAGGCGACGCAATCGCTTCATCTACACGCTCGTCTTGGCAAGGACGGCCATGCAGCATGGCCGTCGCGGGCAAATACTATTAGGCTGCCGGTATCATTCTGGCCTTGGGTTGATTCATGTCCACACTTTATCGCACGACGCTGGCAATGTGCTGCCTGGCCTCGCTCCTCCCTCTCGGCGCCCTGGCCGCCGATGCCGAGCAACCGGCCGCGACCACAGAAGCGCCCGCTACCCCCGCACCGCGCCCACCCTTGCTGGAGCGTAGCCAGGAAGATGCCCAGGCCCTTGAGCGCCTGGTGCCCAAGGCCGAGCAGCAAACGCTGCAAGCGGGTACCGAGAGCTTTCTGGCCCTGTGGAAACCGGCCAATGACAGCGACCCGCAAGGCGCTGTGATCATCGTCCCTGGCGCTGGTGAAACAGCCGACTGGCCCAATGCGGTCGGCCCGCTGCGGCGCAAATTCCCCGATGTCGCCTGGCACAGCCTGAGCGTCAGCCTGCCCGACCTGCTCGCCGACAGCCCGCAGGCGCGGGTCGAAGCCAAGCCAGCAGCCGAGCCTGCGAACGACAAAGGCGAAAGCGCGCCGGCCAAGGACACCCCCGCCGATGCCAATGCCAACGTCGCCCAGGCGACGGCGGCCGATGCGGATACGGCGGAAAGTACCGATGCCGAGCAAGCCGGCGAGCAGAACGACACGGCCGATGCCGAACGCATCTTCGCCCGCCTTGACGCGGCCGTGGCTTACGCCCAACAGCACAACTCGCGCAGCATCGTGCTGATCGGCCATGGCAGTGGGGCTTACTGGGCGGCCCGCTATCTGAGCGAGAAGCAGCCGCCGCAGGTGCAAAAGCTGGTGATGATCGCCGCGCAGACGCCGGCGCGGGTCGAGCACGACCTGGAAAGCCTGACGCCGACCCTCAAGGTGCCGACCGCCGACCTGTACTACGCCACCCGCACTGGCGACCGCAATGCCGCCGCGCAACGCCTGCAGGCCAGCAAGCGGCAGAAGGACAGCCAGTACAAGCAGCTGTCGCTGATTGCCATGCCGGGGAACAAGGCAGCCGAGCAGGAGCAGCTGTTCCGCCGGGTGCGAGGGTGGATGTCGCCGCAGGAATAATTGTACCGGTCTCTTCGCGGGCAAGCCCGCTCCCACAAGCACAGCACCGTTCTCAAGTGCGGTGTTGTACCTGTGGGAGCGGGCTTGCCCGCGAAGAGGACCTCAGAGCCCCCGCCGCTTACGGATCAATGCATAAGCCTGATGCAAATCACGCGTCCGCTCGGTCGCTTCGCGCACCTGAACTTCACTGGCACCACTGCCGGCCAGCTTATCCGGATGGTACCGGCTGACCAGGCGACGATAGGCCTGCTTGACCTGGTCACCCTCAGTGTCCACATCCACCCCCAGCAAACGCAGCGCTGCCGCATAGGTCATCACGCCGCTGGCCGCGTTCATCTTGCGCGGCTCGTACTCCAGTGAAATGGCCTGTACCTGGCGCTGGCTCAAGCCCAGTTTCTGCCCCCAGTCCAGCAGCAGCTCCCGCTCATGCTGCCCCGCCTTGCCATCGGCCCAGGCCATGCGCCAACACGCGCGCAGAGTGCCTTCGGCCGCATGCGGCTGCAGACGGATACGGCGCAGGTGGTGGCCCAGGCGATCTTTACCCGCCTTGCCACGGTTGAACGCAGCGATCGCACGCAGCCGCGCAGCCTCGGCCAGATCCAGGCGCACCATTTCCTGACGGGCCTGCTGGATATGCTGCTCCGCCACCCGGCCATCGCTCTTGGCCAGCCGGCCCAGCAGGACGAACAACAACTCTTCGTCACGCATTGGCGCACGGCCACTCAGCCGCTCGCGCATGTCGTCCCAGCCCTGCACGCGCAGACGCCGGTCCATCGCCTGGCCAAGCAACCCGCCCAGCAGGGCGCCAGGAATGCTGGCGACAGCGAACCCTGCACCCAATCCGATCACCGTGCTTGGCCACCACATGTCAGGCGCGCTCGCCAATCAAGCGCTCGGCTTCGGCCAGGCGCTCCTGGGTGCCGACATCGACCCAGTTGCCACGGTAGTGTTCGCCACTGACCTTGCCCGCCGCCATGGCCTTGCGCAGCAACGGCGCGAGCTTGAAGGCACCTACCTGGCAGCCTTCGAACAACGCAGGGTGCAGCACCGAAAGGCCGCTGAAGGTCAGGGTGCCGGGCGCATCGTCCCCGTCCACGACCTGATCGCCCTGCAAACGGAAATCGCCACGCCCGTGGTGCCCTGGGTTGTCGACCAACACCAGGTGAGCCAGGCCCTGCAGGGGTGAACGCAGGCGGGTGAAGTCGAAGTCGGTCCAGATGTCGCCATTGACCAGGGCGAAAGGCTCATTGCCCAGCAACGGCAAGGCCTTGAAGATCCCGCCCCCGGTTTCCAGCGGTTCACCCTCGGGCGAATAGCGGATACTCAGGCCGAAACGGCTGCCGTCGCCCAGATGGTCCTCTATCTGCTGGCCAAGCCAGGCATGGTTGATCACCACCTCGGTGTAGCCTGCGCCGGCCAGCGCGTTCAGGTGGTATTCGATCAATGGCTGGCCGGCCACCGGCAGCAACGGCTTGGGGGTGTGCAGGGTCAGCGGGCGCATGCGCTCGCCCTTCCCCGCCGCGAGAATCATCGCTTTCATGCACGCGCTCCGGCTTTCAGTTCGGCGATCAGCTGGCCCAGCTCGGCGAGCTCCGGGCGGCGGCCGATCACTTCATCTATATAGGCGAAGAAA
This sequence comes from Pseudomonas sp. NPDC089752, assembly GCF_044748725.1. Lineage (NCBI taxonomy): Bacteria > Pseudomonadati > Pseudomonadota > Gammaproteobacteria > Pseudomonadales > Pseudomonadaceae > Pseudomonas > Pseudomonas sp. NPDC089752. Next base: position 108,660 of record NZ_JBIVGP010000005.1, on the reverse strand, counting down.
CGTGGCACGTCGGCCAGGTAGCGGGGTTTGCCGTCACGGTGGCAGATCCGGGCGAAGATGCCGATCACCTTCAGATGACGCTGCACGCCCATCAGATCGCTGGCGCGCTGAAAGTCCTCGAACGACGATTGCACCGGGATGCCGGCGTCTTGCGCCTTGTCCCAGTAATGGCGCAACCAGCCTTCGACGCGGGCCTGCGGCCAGCTGAGGAACGCGTCTTTGAACAGGCAGGTAATGTCGTAGGTAACAGGGCCATAGACCGCATCCTGAAAGTCCAGCACGCCCGGGTTGGGCGTGCTCTGCATCAGGTTGCGCGGCATGTAGTCGCGGTGCACCAGCACCTTGGGCTGCGCCAGGGCGCTGTCGATCAGCCGTTGGCTGACGCGCTGCCAGGTCGCTTTTTGCGCTTCGCTCATGGCCAGCCCGAGCTCGCGCCCCACGTACCACTCTGGGAACAGCTCGACTTCACGGCGCAGCAGGGCGTCGTCATAGCTCGGCAGCGGCGCCTCCATTGGCAGGCGCTGGAAGGCCAACAGAGCCTCGATGGCATCGGCGAACAACGCATCGGCGTTATCGCCATCAATGATGTCCAGGTATGTCTGGTGCCCCAGGTCGCCCAACAGCAGGAAACCCCGCTCCAGATCCTGGGCATGTATCAGCGGCACATGCACGCCCGCACTGGCCAGCAGGTGGTCGATGGCGACGAATGGTCGGCAGTTTTCCTGTGGCGGCGGCGCGTCCATGATCACGAAACTGTGGCCTGCGCCCTGCCAGCGGAAGTAGCGGCGGAAGCTGGCATCGCTGCTGGCGGCGGTCAGGCTGCCCTCGGGCACCTCGCCCCAGGCGTTGTCGCGAAAGAGTACTTCGAGCTGTTCGGCGAGCCAGACAGTCAGTTGTTGCAGGCGTACATCGTGTTCAGGCATTACAAGGGTCTCCGACGGCCCCTAGCCGTCAAGCGGGTCATGCTTTATTATCCAGCATCTTTTTCAGACCATCGAGAGGCGTGCGGCCCCACACGCGGGCAGATGGCACGCAGGAAGCCCGGACTAATAAGATGGCATTGAAATCCCCCGCGTTTCGTAGAAAGTTTCCGTTGCTGGTCACCGGCAGTCTGCTGGCCCTGCAACCATTTGCCACCTCGTACGTGGTCGCAGCCGAGCAGTTCGACTGCCAAGTGTCCGCCTCTGGTGGTTGGGACTGCAAGCCCAAGAGCCCAGTCAACAACCTGCCACCGCGCCCTGTGCACGAGGGTACTGCCGTCACTTCCGGCACCGAGGCCCCATCGGCCGAGGCCGAAAGCGCTGACAAGCCGGTGCTGGTCACCGAGAGCAAAGGCCGTGGCCTGAAGTCGCGCAGCGAAGATTACAGCCATCTCGACTGGGTCCCCCGCGACAAGCTCACCGCCGCGCAGCTGGCCGAAACCGGCCCGTACTGCGGCGGTGCGTATGTCGAACCGACCCGCCCGGGCATGGCCGACACCACGCCCAAGGACGAGTCGCCGACCTACATCAACGCCAAGGTCTCCAAGTACCAGCAGGAGCAGCAGATCGCTACCCTCGCCGGTGACGTGGTGATGCGCCAGGGCAGCATGCAGGTCGAAGCCGACGAGGCCAACCTGTACCAGGCCGAGAACCGTGGCGAGCTCAAGGGCAACGTCAAGATTCGCGACAACGGCTCGCTGGTCGTCGGCGACGAGGCACAGATCCAGCTCGACACCGGCGAAGCCCAGGTCGACAACGCCGAATACGTGATGCACAAGTCGCACATCCGCGGCAACGCCCTGTACGCCAAGCGTGGCGAGAACGCCATCATCCGTCTGAAAGACGGTACGTACACCACCTGCGAACCGGGCAGCAACGCCTGGCAGCTCAAGGGCAACAACATCACCCTGAACCCGGCCACCGGCTTCGGTACCGCGACCAACGTCACCCTGCGGGTCAAGGATTTCCCGGTGTTCTACACACCGTACATCTACTTCCCGATCGATGACCGTCGCCAGTCCGGCTTCCTGCCGCCGTCGTTCAGCAGCACCAGCGACACCGGCTTCATGCTGGTCACGCCGTACTACTTCAACCTGGCGCCAAACTATGACGCCACGTTGTACCCGCGCTACATGACCAAGCGTGGCTTGTTGATGGAAGGCGAATTCCGCTACCTGACCAAGTCCAGCGAAGGCCAGTTCGGCGGCGCGTACCTGAACGACAAGAACGACGATCGCAAAGACCAGACTGACTACAAAGAACAGCGCTGGATGATCAACTGGCAGCACAAAGGTGGCCTGGACGAGCGCCTGATGACTGAAGTCGATTACACCGATATCAGCGATCCGTTCTACTTCCAGGACCTGGAAAGCGATCAGATCGGGGTTGAAACCCACGATGTGGTCAACCAGCAGGGTGCACTCACCTGGCGCGGCGATACCTATACCGCACGCCTGAATGCACAAGCCTACGAGATGGCGACCCTGTCGCAGATCACGCCGTACAACAAGCTGCCGCAACTCACCGTCGATGGCATGCTCCCTTACCATCCGGGTGGTGTCGACTTCAGCTACCAGACCGAGGCCGTGCGCTTCGATCGTGATCTGAAGGACGACTTCGTCACCGACGAGGATGGCAACCCTGACTTCAGCGCAGGCGCCGCTGGCCGTCGTCTCGACGAGAACGTAAGCGGTATCGCGCGGGCCAACGGCAACCGACTGAACTTCGCTCCGGCAATCAGCCTGCCGATGCAAGCCAGCTATGGTTACGTCACGCCGAAGCTGAAATACGTCTACACGAACTACGACCTCGATCTCGACAGCCAGGGCAAACAACAGGCTATCGCACAATCGGGAACGCCCGGCTACGGCAGCTACAGCAGCTCCATCAGCCGCGATGTACCTGTGTTCAGTGTCGACAGCGGCCTGTACTTCGACCGCAACACCTCGATGTTCGGCAACAACTATCGCCAGACCCTCGAACCGCGCCTGTTCTACCTCTATGTCCCGTACAAGGACCAGAAGGACATCCCGCTGTTCGACACCAGCGAAACGCTGTTCAGCTACGACTCGCTGTTCCGCGACAACCGCTTCAGTGGTTGGGACCGTATCGGTGACGAGAACAAGCTGTCGCTCGGCGTGACTACCCGCTGGATCGAAGACAACGGCTTCGAACGTCAGAACTTCAGCATTGGCCAGGCGTACTACTTCAAGGATCGCAAAGCCCAGCTGCCGGGTATCGATTACCGTACCCGCGATGACGCTCAATCCGATGTTTCGCCTTATGCACTGGTGTACAACTACTACTTCAACCGCGACTGGCGCTTCAATTCGGACTTCAACTGGGACCCGGACAGCCGCAGCACCCGCTCGGGTAGCGCGATGTTCCACTACCAGCCTGAAGACAACCCGAACAAGATCGTCAACCTCGGCTATCGCTATCGCAACGACACCATCGCCTACGACTCGGCAACGGGTACCTGGAAAGTGGGTGGCGGCGACTATGGCACGCCGGGCAGCGCCAACTACATCAAGGACTACTACAAGATCCAGCAGCACGACTTCTCGGTCATCTGGCCGATCGTGCCGCAATGGAACGTCATCGCCCGCTGGCAGCACGACTACAACCGCAACCGCACCCTGGAGGCCATGGGCGGTTTCGAGTACGACAACTGCTGCTGGAAGCTGCGCCTGATCAACCGTTACTGGATCGACTACGACGACTTCAGCCAGGCCCTTCCGCAGAACGAAAAAGGCGACCATGGCATCTTCCTGCAGATCGTGCTGAAAGGCCTCGGTGGCGTGGTAGGCAACAAGGTCGAATCTTTCCTCGACCAAGGCATTCAAGGTTACCGTGAACGTGAAGACCAAGCTTATTGATCGTCTGCGCCCAGTGTTGCTGGGTGCTGTATTGCTGAGTGGCGCGGTGCATGCCGCGGTGCAACCTCTGGACAGCGTCGTGGCCATCGTCGATAACGACGTGATCATGAAGAGCCAACTGGACCAACGCGTTCGGGAAGTAGAGCAGACCATCGCCAAGCGCGGTGGTGGCTCGCCACCCCCAGGCGCACTGGACCAGCAGGTACTGGAACGCCTGATCGTCGAAAACCTGCAGCTGCAGATCGGCGAACGTTCGGGCATCCGCATCACCGATGAGGAGCTGAACCAGGCCATCGGCACCATTGCCCAGCGCAATGGCATGTCGCTGGATCAGTTCCGCGCAGCCCTGGCCCACGATGGCCTGTCGTTCGACGACGCACGTGACCAGGTCAAGCGCGAGATGATCATCAGCCGCGTGCGCCAGCGCCGCGTGGCCGAGCGCATCCAGGTTTCCGAGCAGGAAGTGAAGAACTTCCTCGCCTCGGACATGGGCAAGATGCAGATGTCTGAAGAGTACCGCCTGGCCAACATCCTCATTCCGACACCTGAAGCCGCCAATTCGGACGACATCAGGAAGGCTGCGGACAAGGTTGGCGGTGTCTACCAGCAACTGCGTAATGGCGCCGACTTCGGCCAGATGGCAATTGCCAACTCCAAGAGTGAGAACGCCTTGGAAGGCGGCGAGATGGGCTGGCGTAAAGCCGCGCAACTGCCACCGGAATTCGCCAAGCTGCTGAGCGGCATGAGCGTTGGCGACATCACCCAGCCCCTGCGTATCCCCAGCGGCTTCATCATCATCAAGCTCGAAGAGAAGCGCGGTGGCAGCGAGAACGTGCTGCGTGACGAAGTTCACGTGCGCCACATCCTGATCAAGCCAAGCGAAGTTCGCAGCGAAGCGGCCACCGAGCAGCTCGCCGAAAAACTCTACGAGCGGATCAATAACGGTGAAGACTTCGCCACCCTGGCCAAGAGCTTCTCGGAAGACCCGGGTTCGGCGCTCAACGGCGGCGACCTCAACTGGGTCGACCCGAACAGCCTGGTGCCGGAGTTCCGCGAGCAGATGGCCGACGCCCAGCAAGGCGTGGTGACCAAACCGTTCAAGACCCAGTACGGCTGGCATGTCCTGGAAGTGCTGGGCCGCCGCGCCACCGACAGCACCGAACAGGCCCGCGAGCAACAGGCCCTGAGCGTTCTGCGCAACCGCAAGTATGACGAAGAGCTGCAGACCTGGCTGCGCCAGATCCGCGACGAAGCCTACGTTGAAATCAAGCTGCCTGGCGCTGACCAGGCCGCACAGTGAAGCCCCTGCGCTTCGCCGTCACCCCCGGCGAACCAGCCGGCATAGGCCCCGACCTGTGCCTGCTGCTCGCCGCCGACGCCCAGCCCCACCCTCTGATCGCCATCACCAGCCGTGACCTGCTCGCCGAGCGGGCCACGCAGCTGGGGCTGGCTGTCAGCCTGCTGCCGGTAGCCCCGGGCCAATGGCCCGACCAACCGGCGCCAGCAGGCAGTCTGTACGTTTGGGACACCCCCCTTGCCGCCCCCGTGGTCCCGGGCCAGCTGGACAAAGCCAATGCGGCCTTCGTTCTGCAAACCCTGACCCGTGCCGGCCAAGGCTGCCTGAACGGCGACTTTGCCGGGATGATCACTGCCCCTGTGCACAAAGGCGTGATCAACGAAAGCGGCATCGCCTTCTCAGGCCATACCGAATTCCTGGCGGATCTGACCCACACCGCGCAAGTGGTGATGATGCTGGCCACCCACGGCTTGCGCGTGGCCCTGGTGACCACACACCTGCCACTGCGGGACATCGCCGACGCCATCACCCCTGAGCGCCTGGAGCGGGTCACGCGTATTCTGCATGCCGACATGCGCGACAAGTTCGGCATTGCCAACCCACGCATCCTGGTTTGCGGGCTCAACCCGCATGCCGGCGAAGGCGGCCACCTGGGCCGCGAAGAAATCGACATCATCGAACCGGCACTGGCCCGCCTGCGCACCGAAGGCATGGACCTGCGCGGCCCGCTGCCGGCCGATACCCTGTTTACCCCCAAATATCTGGAGCACTGCGACGCGGTGCTGGCGATGTACCACGACCAGGGCCTGCCCGTACTCAAGTACAAAGGCTTCGGCGCAGCTGTGAACGTTACCCTGGGCCTGCCGATCATCCGCACGTCGGTCGATCATGGCACCGCCCTGGACCTTGCCGGGACTGGCAAGGTAGACACCGGCAGCCTGCGCGTCGCACTGGAAACCGCCTACCAGATGGCCGAGAACCGACCATGAACGAGCAATACCAACACCGGGCGCGCAAGCGCTTCGGCCAGAACTTCCTGCACGACGCCGGCATCATCGACCGCATCCTGCGCGCCATCAATGCCAAGGGCGGCGAGCACCTGCTGGAGATCGGCCCCGGCCAGGGCGCCCTCACCGAGGGCCTGCTGGGCAGCGGCGCACAGCTGGACGTGGTCGAGCTGGACAAGGACCTGGTGCCGATCCTGCAGCACAAGTTCGCCGGCCGCGACAACTTCCGCCTGCACCAGGGCGACGCCCTGAAGTTCGACTTCAACCAGTTGGGCGTACCGGCGCGTAGCCTCAAGGTGGTCGGCAACCTGCCCTACAACATCTCCACCCCGCTGATCTTCCACCTGCTCAGCCATGCCGGGCTGATCCGCGACATGCACTTCATGCTGCAGAAGGAAGTGGTCGAGCGCATGGCCGCAGGGCCGGGTGGCGGTGACTGGGGCCGGCTGTCGATCATGGTGCAGTACCACTGCCGGGTCGAGCACCTGTTCAATGTCGGCCCTGGTGCGTTCAACCCGCCGCCGAAAGTGGATTCGGCGATCGTGCGCCTGGTGCCGCATGAAGTCCTGCCATTCCCGGCCAAGGATCACCTGCTGCTCGAGCGCGTCGTGCGCGAAGCTTTCAACCAGCGCCGCAAGACCCTGCGCAACACTCTCAAAGGGCTGCTCGACAGCGCAGCTATCGAAGCTGCTGGCGTCGACGGCAGCCTGCGCCCTGAACAGCTGGACCTGGCAGCCTTCGTGCGCCTGGCCGACCAGTTGGCCGATCAGCAAGCCTGATTTCGCCCATACCGGCCTCTTCATCCTCCTGTGGGAGCGGGCTTGCCCCGCGAAGAGGCCGGTGCTGATACCACCCCTTCCCAAGCTAGCCCTCCCCCCTGCCAATGGCCTAGACTGCGTTATTGCGTCAGTTCGCCCAAGGCCTTTGCATGTCCGACTCCCGCTATCAGATCGACGTCAGCGTCGTGACCCGTTACCTGAAAGATCAATCCGACCCCGAAAGCGATCGCTTCGCCTTCGCCTACACCATCACCGTGCAGAACAACGGCTCGGTCACCGCCAAGCTGATGTCTCGCCACTGGCTGATCACCAATGGTGACGGCGAGGTCGAGGAAGTGCGCGGCGCCGGGGTGATCGGCCAGCAACCGACCATCGAACCCGGCCAGAGCCATACCTACAGCAGCGGCGCCGTCATCAGCACCCGCGTGGGCACCATGCAAGGCAGCTACCAGATGTTCGCCGAAGACGGTAAGCGCTTCGACGCCAACATCGCACCTTTCCGCCTCGCGGTACCGGGAGCCCTGCACTGATGGCCACCTATGCCGTCGGTGACCTGCAAGGCTGCCTGCAACCGCTCAAGTGCCTGCTCGACCGCGTCAATTTCAACCCAGCCGTGGACCGCCTGTGGCTGGTCGGCGACCTGGTCAACCGCGGCCCCGAGTCGCTGGAAACCCTGCGCTACCTCTACAGCATCCGGCAATCGCTGGTCTGCGTCCTGGGCAATCACGACTTGCACCTGCTGGCCGCCTGGCACAACGTCGAGCGGCTGAAAAAAAGCGACACCCTGCGCGAAATCATCGAAGCATCAGACGCCGACCTGCTGTTCGACTGGTTGCGACGGCAGAAGCTGCTGCATTACGACGAGCCACGGGGCATCGCCATGGTCCATGCCGGTATCCCACCGCAGTGGACGCTGGGCACCGCCCTTGAGCTGGCCGCCGAAGTCGAGGAAGTGCTGCGCGACGATGGTCGCCTGAAGCTGTACCTCGACGGCATGTACGGCAATGAGCCGAACAAGTGGAGCAAACACCTCAGCGGCGTGGAGCGCCTGCGGGTGATCACCAATTACCTCACCCGCATGCGCTTCTGCACCGCCGAAGGCAAACTCGATCTCAAAAGCAAGGAAGGCCTGGGTACAGCCCCCAAAGGCTACAAGCCCTGGTACGCGCACAAGGGCCGCCGCTCGCGGCACGTGAAGATCATCTTCGGCCACTGGGCCGCCCTGGAAGGCCGCGTCGACGAGCCAGGCATCATCGCCCTGGACACCGGCTGCGTATGGGGCGGCGCGATGACCCTGTACAACGTCGACAGCGGTGAATATCACCGTTGCGACTGCGCCGACGGCGGCACCCTACCCACGTCGCCACAACCGGCTAAACTCAATGACCACCCCTGAAGGAAAGCCCCACCCATGAGCGAATTCAAGCGCATCCCCCCTGAGCAGGCCCTGGAGCTTCGCAAGAAGGAAGGTGCGGTCGTCGTCGACATTCGCGACCCACAGGCCTATGCCGCTGGTCATATCACCGGTGCTCTGCATCTGGATAACCAGTCGGTGCCCGATTTCATCCGCAATGCCGACCTCGACGCGCCGACCCTGGTGGTCTGCTACCACGGCAACTCCAGCCAGAGCGCGGCCGCCTACCTCGTCAACCAGGGCTTCTCCGACGTATACAGCGTCGATGGCGGCTTCGAACTGTGGCGCGCCACCTACCCGGCCGAGACCGCCCAGGGCAACGCCGAATAATTTTTTCATTTGTACTACAGCCCGCGTCCCACGCGGGCTGGCGCCTCACCTGACGAACGGTCGTTCGCAACTTCTCCGCCGCTTGCCCTTGACCTTGCGGATAACCAACTATTCTTAAGCGCAGGCCATCCAAAAAAGGGGAGAGCCGGTACACCGGCGTGCGGGTCATCGGTAGCGTTACAGGGTGTTCTGGGGGGTATACAGCAATCGGCGAACCCGGTTGCATGCCAGCATCAGCTGACTGATCCGGCGTCGTCTCCACGTATCGAGCGAGGTGACGTCATGAGTATTTTTAGCCACTTCCAACAACGTTTCGAGTCCACGCGCCAGGAAGAACTCTCGCTGCAGGAGTACCTCGAGCTGTGCAAAGAGGATCGCAGTGCCTACGCCTCGGCGGCTGAACGGCTGTTGCTGGCCATCGGTGAGCCAGAACTGATCGACACCTCAAGCAACTCCAGACTGTCGCGCATCTTCTCCAACAAGGTGATCCGCCGCTATCCGGCCTTTGCCGACTTCCATGGCATGGAAGAGTGCATCGACCAGATCGTGTCGTACTTCCGCCACGCCGCCCAAGGCCTGGAAGAGAAGAAACAGATCCTCTATCTGCTGGGCCCGGTGGGCGGCGGTAAATCGTCGTTGGCCGAAAAACTCAAGCAGCTGATGGAAAAGGTCCCTTTTTACGCGATCAAGGACTCGCCGGTATTCGAATCGCCGCTGGGCCTGTTCAACGCCACCGAAGATGGCGCCATTCTCGAAGAAGAGTACGGCATCTCACGGCGCTATCTGAACACCATCATGTCGCCCTGGGCCACCAAGCGCCTGCAGGAATTTGGCGGCGATATCAGCAAGTTCAAGGTGGTCAAGCTGTACCCTTCGATCCTCAACCAGATAGCCATCGCCAAGACCGAACCGGGTGACGAGAACAACCAGGACATCTCGGCGCTGGTCGGCAAGGTGGATATTCGCAAGCTCGAAGAATTCCCGCAGAACGACGCCGACGCCTACAGCTACTCGGGCGCGCTGTGCCGGGCCAACCAGGGCCTGATGGAATTCGTCGAGATGTTCAAGGCGCCGATCAAGGTCCTGCACCCACTGCTCACCGCCACCCAGGAAGGCAACTACAACAGTACCGAAGGCCTCGGCGCGATCCCCTACTCCGGGATTCTGCTGGCCCACTCCAACGAATCGGAGTGGCACACCTTCCGCAACAACAAGAACAACGAAGCGTTCATCGACCGGATCTACATCGTCAAGGTCCCGTACTGCCTGCGCGTCAGCGACGAGATCAAGATCTACGACAAGTTGCTGATCAACAGTTCGCTGGCCAAGGCCCACTGCGCACCCGATACCCTCAAGATGCTGGCCCAGTTCACCGTGCTCTCTCGCCTCAAAGAGCCGGAAAACTCCAACATCTACTCGAAGATGCGGGTCTACGACGGCGAAAACCTCAAGGATACCGACCCGAAAGCCAAGTCGATCCAGGAGTACCGCGACTCCGCGGGCGTCGACGAAGGCATGAACGGTCTGTCGACCCGCTTCGCCTTCAAGATCCTCTCCAAGGTGTTCAACTTCGACCCGCATGAAGTGGCGGCCAACCCCGTGCACCTGCTGTACGTGCTGGAACAGCAGATCGAGCAGGAACAGTTCCCGGCTGAAGTGCGCGAACGCTACCTGCGCTATCTGAAAGAGTACCTGGCGCCGCGCTACATCGAGTTCATCGGCAAGGAAATCCAGACTGCGTACCTGGAATCCTACAGCGAGTACGGCCAGAACATCTTCGACCGCTATGTGCTGTACGCCGACTTCTGGATCCAGGACCAGGAATACCGCGACCCGGAAACCGGCGAAATCCTCAACCGCATCGCCCTCAACGAAGAGCTGGAAAAAATCGAAAAACCGGCCGGCATCAGCAATCCGAAGGATTTCCGCAACGAGATCGTCAACTTCGTGCTGCGTGCCCGGGCCAACAACAACGGCAAGAACCCGAGCTGGCTCAGCTACGAGAAGCTGCGGGTGGTGATCGAGAAGAAAATGTTCTCCAACACCGAAGACCTGCTGCCGGTCATCAGCTTCAACGCCAAGGCCAGCAAGGAGGATCAACAGAAACACAACGACTTCGTCACGCGGATGGTGGAGCGTGGCTACACCGACAAGCAGGTGCGCCTGCTGTCGGAATGGTACCTGCGGGTCAGGAAATCGCAATAAAGCGGCAAGCTACAAGCCGCACGCCCAAGGCTGGCTTGCCAGCTGCGGGCGGCGGCGGCTGATTTACATGCAGCTCGTAGCTTGAAGCGTGCAGCTGTTCCCAGCTACCGGAGGGACCATGAGCTACGTTATCGACCGACGCCTGAACGGCAAGAACAAGAGCACGGTCAACCGCCAGCGCTTTTTGCGGCGCTACCGTGAACACATCAAGAAAGCCGTCGAAGAGGCCGTGAGCCGCCGTTCCATCATGGACATGGAGCACGGCGAACAGATCAGCATTCCGGGACGCGACATCGACGAACCGGTGCTGCACCATGGCCGTGGCGGCAAGCAGACCATCGTGCATCCGGGTAACAAGGAATTCACAGCAGGCGAACATATCCCCCGGCCGCAAGGCGGTGGCGGCGGCGGTGGGCGCGGCAAGGCCGGCAATTCCGGCGACGGCATGGATGATTTCGTCTTCCAGATCACCCAGGAAGAGTTCCTCGAATTCATGTTCGAAGACCTCGAACTGCCCAACCTGGTCAAACGCCACCTGACCGGCGCCGACACCTTCAAGACCGTGCGAGCCGGCATTGCCAACGAAGGCAACCCGTCACGCATCAATATCGTGCGCACCCTGCGCTCGGCCCACGCCCGGCGCATCGCCCTGACCGGCAGCAGCCGTGCGCTGCTGCGCGAGGCACAGAAGGAGCTGGCGCGGCTTAAAGTAGAAGAGCCCGACAACTTCACCGATATCCAGGAAACCGAGCAAGAAATCGAGCGCCTCAAGGCACGCATCAATCGCCTGCCCTTCCTCGACACGTTCGACCTCAAGTACAACCTGCTGGTCAAACAGCCCAATCCCAGCTCCAAGGCGGTGATGTTCTGCCTGATGGACGTGTCCGGCTCGATGACCCAGGCCACCAAGGACATCGCCAAGCGCTTTTTCATCCTGCTGTACCTGTTCCTCAAACGGAATTACGACCGCATCGAGGTGGTGTTCATTCGCCACCACACCAGCGCCCGCGAAGTGGACGAGGAAGAGTTCTTCTACTCCCGCGAGACCGGCGGCACCATCGTTTCCAGCGCCCTGAAAATGATGCAGGAGATCATGGCCGAACGTTACCCGGCCAGCGACTGGAACATCTACGCCGCCCAAGCCTCCGACGGCGACAACTGGAACGATGACTCGCCCATCTGCCGCGAGATCCTTTCCAAGCAAATCATGCCGCACGTGCAGTACTACACTTACGTCGAGATCACCCCGCGTGAGCATCAGGCGCTGTGGTACGAGTACGAGCGGATTGGCGAGGCCTTCCCCGACACATTCGCCCAGCAGCAGTTGGTTTCGGCCGGCGATATCTACCCGGTCTTCCGTGAACTCTTCCAGCGCAGGTTAGCCACATGACCGCCAGAGCACAGAGACGCCAACCCATTTCCACCGGGTCCGAGTGGACGTTCGAGCTGATCCAGACCTACGACCGGGAAATCAGCCGCCTGGCCGAACGTTATGCCCTGGATACCTATCCCAATCAGATCGAGGTAATCACCGCCGAGCAGATGATGGACGCCTACGCCTCCGTCGGCATGCCGCTGGGTTATCACCACTGGTCTTACGGCAAGCAATTCCTCAGTACCGAGAAGTCCTACAGCCGCGGCCAGATGGGCCTGGCCTACGAAATCGTGATCAACTCCGATCCGTGCATCGCCTACCTGATGGAAGAAAACACCATGTGCATGCAGGCACTGGTGATCGCCCACGCGTGCTATGGCCACAACAGCTTCTTCAAAGGCAACTACCTGTTCCGCACCTGGACCGATGCCACCTCGATCATCGATTACCTGGTGTTCGCCAAGCAGTACATCGCCCAGTGCGAGGAACGCCATGGCATCGATGCCGTGGAAGACCTGATCGACTCCTGCCACGCGTTGATGAATTACGGCGTGGACCGCTACAAGCGTCCCTATCCCATCTCCGCCGAGGAAGAGCGTCGGCGCCAGAAGGACCGCGAAGAGCACCTGCAGCGCCAGATCAACGACCTCTGGCGGACGATTCCCAAGAGTGCCGACAAAGGCGGCGAGCGCGACGATGCGCGCTTCCCCGCCGAGCCTCAGGAAAACATCCTGTATTTCATCGAGAAAAACGCGCCATTACTGGAGCCGTGGCAGCGAGAAGTGGTGCGCATCGTGCGCAAGATCGCCCAGTATTTCTACCCGCAACGCCAAACCCAGGTGATGAACGAAGGGTGGGCGACCTTCTGGCACTACACCCTGATGAACGACCTGTACGACGAAGGCCTGATCACTGAAGGCTTCATGATGGAGTTCTTGCAGTCGCACACCAGCGTCGTGTTCCAACCGGGTTTCGACAGCCCGTATTACAGTGGCATCAACCCCTATGCACTGGGTTTTGCCATGTACACCGATATCCGCCGCATGTGCGAAAACCCTACTGAGGAGGATCGCCGCTGGTTCCCCGACATTGCCGGCAGTGATTGGTTATCTACCCTGAAGTTCGCCATGAGCAGCTTCAAGGATGAGAGCTTCATCCTGCAGTATTTGTCACCCAAGGTGATCCGCGACCTCAAGCTGTTCAGCATCCTCGACGATGACCAGCGTGACGACCTGCTGGTGCCGGCCATTCACGACGAAGCCGGCTACCGGGTGATCCGCGAATTGTTGGCAGCCCAATACAATCTCGGCAACCGCGAACCCAACGTACAGATATGGAGCATCGACCGCCGCGGCGACCGCTCGCTGACCTTGCGCCACCAGCAGCACAACCGCAAACCGCTGGGCGACTCCACTGAGGAAGTGCTCAAGCACCTGCACCGCCTGTGGGGCTTCGACATCCATCTGGAGACCGTCCAGGGCGACCAGGTGGTCAAGACCCACCACATGCCGCCACGTGGCGAGCATGGGGACAGCGGCGACTATGGCCGCATGGACCTCGCTGTCATCCATCACCTCTAGCCAGCACCCGCCATTCCTGCCGACAGGGTATCCTGTGGGCAGTAATGGAGGCTGCACATGCAAATCTACAAAGTCGGCGGCGCGGTGCGCGACCGCCTGCTCGGGCGCCCGGTCAGCGACATCGACTGGCTGGTGGTCGGCGCTACAGTCGAACAGATGCACGCTAAAGGCTTTCGCCCTGTCGGTGCTGATTTCCCGGTTTTCCTGCATCCCAAAACGGGCGAGGAATACGCGCTTGCGCGCACCGAGCGCAAGAGCGGGCGCGGCTATGGCGGGTTCACCTTCCATGCCAGCCCAGACGTCACACTCGAAGAAGACCTGATCCGTCGCGACCTCACCATCAATGCGATGGCGGAGGACGAACAGGGGACTGTCTACGATCCTTATCACGGCCAGGACGACCTCGAAGCTCGCATTTTGCGTCACGTTTCCCCGGCGTTCGCCGAAGATCCCTTGCGCGTATTGCGAGTTGCCCGCTTCGCTGCACGCTACGCGCCCAAGGGCTTCAAAGTCGCTGACGAAACGCTGGAGCTGATGCGTCAAATTGCCGATTCTGGCGAGCTGCAGGCACTGACCGCCGAGCGCAGCTGGAAGGAGATCGAGCGGGCGTTGATGGAAAGCGCGCCGCAGGTATTCATCCAGGTGCTGCGAGAATGTGGCGCCCTTGAAGAGCTGATGCCGGAGCTTGCGCATGGTGCGGATACGCTGGCGTCGCTGCAGCAGGCAGCAGAGCACCAGCAGCCGCTATCAGTGCGCTGGGCGTGTTTGCTCCGGGGCTTGGAGCCGGCAGCGATCAAGGCGCTCAACCAGCGCTTCAAGGCGCCGCGCGAATGCCAGGAACTGGCGGTGTTGGTCGGGGAGTTCGCTGAACGTGCCGATCAGGCACTGGAACTGTCCGCCTCAATCCTCTTGGAGATGCTGCAAAAATTCGATGTTTATCGACGACCGCAACGCTTCGAAGATTTCATCGCCGCGTGCCAGATGGGGGCATTGGGGCGGGGCCAGTCAAGTTATCCACAGGCTGACCATTTGCGCGGGGCGGCTGCAGCAGCCCGGGCGGTGGATGTGAAGCCCCTCGTTGAGGCTGGGCTTACTGGCCAAGGGCTGGGCGAAGCACTCAAAGGTGAGCGGCTGAAGGCCCTCACGGCTTACAAGCTCGGTTGAACACACCGGCCTCTTCGCGGGGCAAGCCCGCTCCCACAAGGACGGCGAGGATCTCTGTGGGAGCGGGCTTGCCCCGCGAAGAGGCCGGCACGGGCTCAAGCTGGCGTCAGCTGCAACCCGCGCCACTCAAAGGCAACCGGTGCCAACACCTGATCAATCTGCGCTTCCTGCCACAGCTGCGCCATGCACTTACCCACTCCCGGATGCACCAGTTCAGGCGCCAGCAGGGACAGCGGCCACAGTACAAAGGCATTCTTCAGAATCTCTGCCCTCGGCAACACCAGCCCATCGAACGTACCGCACAGATCGTCATACATCAGCACGTCGATATCCAGCGGCAAGCCCTTGCGCTCAGGCGCATAGCGACCATTGTCAGCCTCGATGAACTTCAGCCGACGGTCCAGCTCCATCAAGGGCAGGTCGGTCTTGCCGGTCACCACGAAGTTGATGAACGGGCCGCTCTTGATCCCCACCGCCTGGCTCTCGAACGCCGGAGAACAGCGCATTTCGGTGAGAATCGCTGACAACGCGTCGAGCCCGGCACACAGATGCG
The DNA here is from genome assembly GCF_044748725.1 of Pseudomonas sp. NPDC089752. Taxonomy (NCBI): domain Bacteria; kingdom Pseudomonadati; phylum Pseudomonadota; class Gammaproteobacteria; order Pseudomonadales; family Pseudomonadaceae; genus Pseudomonas; species Pseudomonas sp. NPDC089752. Next base: position 93,097 of record NZ_JBIVGP010000005.1, on the reverse strand, counting down.
CGTGGCGCTGCGTGTTACTGCCAAGGCCAAGGTAAACCGTACTCAGAGACATCCGCGCTCGATCTCCACGCCAACACCGCCACGGGCGGCAGGGACGGCGCCAGGTTTGGTCAGCTTGAGGCGTACCCAGGGAATGTGAAACTCGTCCATCAGGGTGGCGGCCAGGCGCTCGGCGAAGGTCTCCACCAGTTCGAAACGCGCCTGCTCGGCAAACGCCTGGATTCGCGCCGAAATGCTGGCGTAACACAGTGCCAGGCTCAGGTCATCCCCGGCCGCTGCCGGGCGATTGTCCCAGGCGAAACTCAGATCCAGGCGCAGACACTGGCGAATATCCCGTTCCCAGTCATAGGCACCGATGACGGTCTCGACTTCCAGGCCTTCGATGAACACTCTGTCCAAGCACTTCTCTCCACAGCACGACAAGGGCGACTGGCGCCGTTAGAATCAGGGCGTCCTCGCCCGGAATAGTTAGCATGTTTTGGTTACTGGCGCTGCTCGCCTACCTGCTCGGCTCGCTGTCCTTCGCCATCGTCCTCAGCCGCCTCACGGGCAGCCCGGACCCGCGTTCCAGCGGTTCAGGCAATGCCGGCGCCACCAACATGCTACGCCTGGCAGGCCGTAAACTGGCGATCCTGACCCTGCTTGGCGACCTGTGCAAGGGATTGTTGCCGGTGCTGCTCGCACGCCTGGCCGGACTGGACCTGCAGGAACAAGCCTGGATCGGCGTCTGCGCGGTGCTTGGCCATCTGTTCCCCCTGTACTTCCGCTTCAAAGGCGGCAAGGGCGTGGCGACTGCGGCAGGCATGCTCATGGGCCTGTACTTCCCCGCCGCATTACTGGCGATCGGCGCCTGGCTGCTGACTTTCTACCTGACTCGCACCAGCTCGCTCGCCGCGCTGGTGGCTACACCACTGACCCTGCCCCTGCTGGCCTGGCGCGAGCCCGAAGCGTTGCTGCCGATCAGCGTGCTGACCCTGATGATCGTCTGGCGCCACCGCAACAATCTGCGCGACCTTTTTGCCGGGCGCGAACGGCATTTCTGACGCTCGCGCACACTTCTCACAAAGGCGGCAGCTGCTCCATGGGCCAGCGTGCCTGCACGCTGATCGCCAGGTCCTGCTGCTGCCCGGCCAACAGCCGCTGACAACCGGCATAGGCAATCATCGCACCATTGTCGGTACAGAATTGCGGACGGGCGTAGTACACGTTGCCCTTGATGCTGGCGAGCATGTCTTCGAGCGATGCGCGCAGCGCCTTGTTGGCGCTCACGCCACCGGCAATGACCAGCCGCTTGAGGCCGGTCTGCTTCAGGGCGCGCTTGCACTTGATGGTGAGTGTCTCTACCACCGCCTGCTGGAACGCCAGGGAAACGTCGCAACGGGTCTGCTCGTTGTCATCACCCGCATCGCGGCACTGCTGCCAGGTGTTCAGGGCGAAGGTCTTGAGGCCGCTGAAGCTGAACGCCAGGCCTGGGCGATCGGTCATCGGTCGCGGGAACTTGAAGCGCCCCGGCACCCCCCGCTCGGCCAGACGCGCGATTTCCGGGCCGCCTGGGTAATTGAGGCCGATCAGCTTGGCAGTCTTGTCGAATGCCTCGCCTGCGGCGTCGTCCAGGCTCTCGCCCAGCAGCTCGTATTGGCCAATGCCATCGACTCGAACCAGCTGAGTATGGCCGCCAGAAACCAACAAAGCGACGAACGGGAACTGCGGAGGATTTTCCTCCAGCATCGGCGCCAGCAGGTGGCCTTCCATATGGTGCACACCAATCGCCGGAATATCCCAGGCAAACGCCAGGGCCTGGGCGCACGAAGCGCCGACCAGCAGTGCACCGACCAGGCCAGGGCCGGCGGTATAGGCGATGGCATCGATCTCGGTGGCCACGCAACCTGCCTCGGCCAGCACCTGACGGATCAGTGGCAGCATGCGCTTGACGTGGTCGCGCGAGGCAAGCTCGGGCACTACCCCGCCAAACACGCGGTGCAGGTCGATCTGGCTGAACAGCGCGTCGGCTAACAAACCGCGCTCACTGTCGTATAATGCGACGCCGGTTTCGTCGCAGGATGTTTCCAATCCCAGTACTAGCATGGGCTCGTCCCTTGTGGGGGCTGAATTCGAAGCCGCGCATGATAGTCCCCGTGCCGGGTGCCGACCAGCGGTTTTCGATCAGAGGCTTTGCATTCCGGCGTACTAAGGGTTAACATCCGCAACCCTTGAAAACCGACGTTCTCCAGCACACCTTTGTTTTGCCAGGAGCACGTCTACCCCGGTAATGAATTAAGGTAGCCCTGGATGCCAGCCGTCAAAGTTAAAGAGAACGAACCCTTCGACGTAGCTCTGCGTCGTTTCAAGCGCTCCTGCGAAAAAGCCGGTGTACTGGCTGAAGTTCGTAGCCGCGAGTTTTACGAGAAGCCGACCGCCGAGCGTAAGCGTAAAGCAGCTGCTGCTGTTAAGCGTCACGCCAAGAAAGTTCAGCGCGAACAGCGCCGCGCCGTTCGCCTGTACTGATTCAGTACAAGCGTTCAACGCAAAGCTTCTGCCCTGCCCGGCTCACCGCCGGGCCCATGGCAGCGGTCTGTTTTAACCTTGAGCAGCTAAGCGCAAGGCGTCCATCGCAGCACGCAATGGGCATAACGCATTACATACGTCAGAGCTGGTTTCGACCAGTGCGTGCACGTCCTCACTGACGAGCCTCCGGTTGATCTGGTAGCTGCAGACGAGCACACATTCCCTCGCACTTCCCCTAGCAGCACTCGCCCCAAACGGCGCGCTAGCGATTAGACTTGCCAGTTGCCAGATGACGAGACTGCCATGGCCGGGCTGATTCCCCAAAGCTTCATTGACGACCTGATCAACCGCCTCGACATCGTCGACGTGGTGAGTTCGCGCGTCCAGCTGAAAAAGACCGGCAAGAATTATTCGGCCTGCTGCCCGTTCCACAAGGAAAAAACCCCTTCCTTCACGGTAAGCCCCGACAAGCAGTTCTATTACTGCTTCGGCTGCGGTGCCGGCGGCAATGCCCTCGGCTTCGTCATGGACCACGACAACCTGGACTTCCCCCAGGCCGTCGAGGAACTGGCCCGCGCCGCCGGCATGGAGGTTCCTCGCGAAGAAGGCCGTCGCGCCCAGAAGCCGCGCCAGCCGACCGACTCGCCGCTGTATCCGCTGCTCGACGCAGCTTCCGAGTTCTATCGCCAGGCCCTGCGCAATCACCCGACCCGCAAGGCAGCGGTGGACTACCTCAAAGGCCGCGGCCTTTCCGGGGAAATTGCCCGCGATTTTGGCCTGGGCTTCGCACCACCGGGCTGGGATAACCTGCTCAAGCACCTGGGTGCCGACACCCTGCAGCAGAAGGTGATGATCGACGCTGGCCTGCTGATCGAGAACGCCGAGAGCGGCAAGCGCTACGACCGCTTCCGCGACCGGGTGATGTTCCCGATCCGCGACAGCCGTGGCCGGATCATCGCCTTTGGCGGGCGGGTGCTGGGTGACGACAAGCCCAAGTACCTCAACTCCCCGGAAACCCCGGTGTTTCACAAGGGCCAGGAGCTTTACGGGCTGTACGAAGCGCGCAAGCACAACCGCAACCTCGACGAAATCATCGTGGTCGAGGGCTACATGGACGTCATCGCCCTGGCCCAGCAGGGCCTGCGCAACGCTGTCGCCACCCTTGGCACCGCCACCAGCGAAGAGCACCTGAAGCGCTTGTTCCGCGTGGTGCCCAGCGTACTGTTCTGCTTCGACGGCGACCAGGCCGGACGCAAGGCCGCCTGGCGCGCCCTGGAGTCGACCCTGTCGGCCCTGCAGGACGGGCGCCGGGCGCGCTTCCTGTTTCTGCCCGAAGGCGAGGACCCGGATAGCCTGGTGCGCGCCGAAGGCACCGATGCCTTCAGGGCCCGTATCAACCAGCACGCACAGCCGCTGGCCGACTACTTCTTCGAGCAGTTGAGCAATGAGGCCGACCCGCGCTCGCTGGAAGGCAAGGCGCACATGGCAACGCTGGCTGCACCGTTGATCGAAAAGATCCCCGGCGCCAACCTGCGTCAGCTGATGCGCAACCGCCTGAAGGAAATCACCGGCCTGGACCCGCAACAGGTCGAGCAACTGGCGCAGCAGGCGCCGGCTGCCAACAGCGTGCCGGACTATGACCCTGGCTACGACTACGACGCCATGGCCAGCTACACCCCTGACTACGGCGACATGCCGCAGCACGACTACGCGCCAGCGCAACAGGAGCAGCAGTGGAAGCCGAACAAGAGCGGCGGCAAGAAGCCATGGAGCGACAAACCCTGGGACAAGAACCGCAAAGGCGGCAAACCCTGGCAACAGCGCGATGAGGCGCCGCCGCGCACACCTGCACCGGTGGAGCCCCCGACGCTCGCGGCATTGCGCACATTGCTGCATCACCCGCTGCTGGCCGGCAAGGTCGAGGACGCCAGCCATTTCGCCGATGAAGAACACCTCTACAGCCAATTGCTGGTCGCACTGATCGAAGCCGCGCAGAAAAATCCTGGGCTAAGCTCAATGCAGCTGATCGCACGCTGGCATGGCACCGAACAAGGCCGTCTTCTGCGGGCTTTGGCTGAAAAGGAATGGCTGATCGTCGCCGACAGCCTTGAACAACAGTTTTTCGACACCATTACTAGCTTGTCCGCCCGCCAACGCGAGCGCAGCCTGGAACAACTGCTCAGGAAATCACGTCAAAGCGAATTGACCAGCGAGGAAAAATCACAGCTTCTCGCCCTGCTGAGCCGTAATGTTCCCGCACAAACGCCGACCTCATCTGGCGCGTGAGGCCCATGCTCGGGTATAATCCTCGGCTTGTTTTTTGCCCGCCAAGACCTTCAGTGGATAGGGTGTTATGTCCGGAAAAGCGCAACAGCAGTCTCGTATCAAAGAGTTGATCACCCGCGGTCGTGAGCAGGGCTACCTGACTTACGCGGAGGTCAACGACCACCTGCCTGAGGATATTTCAGATCCGGAACAGGTGGAAGACATCATCCGCATGATCAACGACATGGGGATCAACGTATTCGAGAGTGCTCCGGATGCGGATGCCCTTCTGTTGGCGGAAGCCGACACCGACGAAGCCGCGGCCGAAGAAGCCGCAGCAGCGTTGGCGGCCGTTGAAACCGATATTGGCCGCACGACCGACCCGGTGCGCATGTACATGCGCGAAATGGGGACCGTCGAGTTGCTGACCCGCGAAGGCGAAATCGAAATCGCCAAACGCATCGAGGAAGGCATCCGTGAAGTCATGGGCGCCATCGCTCACTTCCCGGGCACTGTCGACTACATCCTCGGCGAATACAATCGCGTCACCACCGAAGGTGGCCGTCTGTCCGACGTTCTCAGCGGTTATATCGACCCTGACGACAACATCGCCGCGCCGACCGAAGAAGTGCCGATTCCTGGCGCCAAGGCCGCCGCCGCGAAGGAAGAGTCCGACGACGAAGAGGAAGAATCCGAAAGCGGTGACGACGAGGAAGAGACCGAAAGCGGTCCAGACCCTGTCGTCGCAGCCCAGCGTTTCGGCGCGGTATCCGACCAGCTCGTCAACACCCTCAAGGTGCTGAAAAAGCATGGTCGCGACCATGCCGAGAGCATCGGCGCGATGCAGGCATTGGCTGATCTGTTCATGCCGATCAAGCTGGTACCGAAGCAGTTCGACGTGCTGGTCGAGCGCGTACGTGATGCCCTGAGCCGCCTGCGTCAGCAAGAGCGTGCGATCATGCAGCTGTGCGTACGTGATGCGCGCATGCCACGTGCCGACTTCCTGCGCCTGTTCCCGAGCAACGAAACCGACCAGACCTGGAGCGGTGACCTGGCCAAGCGCAACACCAAGTGGGCTGCCGCCCTGGGTGAAAAGAACGCCGCCATCGTCGCTTGCCAGCAGAAGCTGATCGACCTTGAGACCGAGACCGGCCTGACCGTTGCCGAGATCAAGGAAATCAACCGTCGCATGTCCATCGGCGAGGCCAAGGCCCGCCGCGCCAAGAAAGAAATGGTCGAGGCGAACCTGCGTCTGGTGATTTCCATCGCCAAGAAGTACACCAACCGTGGCCTGCAATTCCTCGACCTGATCCAGGAAGGCAACATCGGTTTGATGAAGGCGGTGGACAAGTTCGAATACCGTCGCGGTTACAAGTTCTCGACCTACGCCACCTGGTGGATTCGTCAGGCCATTACCCGCTCGATCGCCGACCAGGCGCGCACCATCCGTATTCCGGTGCACATGATCGAGACGATCAACAAGCTCAACCGCATTTCCCGCCAGATGCTGCAGGAAATGGGTCGCGAACCGACCCCGGAAGAGCTCGGTGAGCGCATGGAGATGCCTGAGGACAAGATCCGCAAGGTGCTCAAGATCGCCAAAGAGCCGATCTCCATGGAGACGCCGATCGGTGACGACGAAGATTCGCACCTGGGCGACTTCATCGAGGACTCGACCATGCAGTCCCCGATCGACGTGGCCACGGTCGAAAGCCTCAAGGAAGCGACCCGCGACGTACTCTCGGGCCTGACCGCACGCGAAGCCAAGGTGCTGCGCATGCGTTTCGGTATCGACATGAACACCGACCACACCCTCGAAGAGGTGGGCAAGCAGTTTGACGTGACCCGTGAACGGATCCGTCAGATCGAAGCGAAGGCGTTGCGCAAACTGCGCCACCCGACCCGCAGCGAGCATCTACGCTCCTTCCTCGACGAGTGATGACGAACCCCGGCCCAGGCCGGGGTTTTTCTTATGTGACAGATGGTCGTGGCAAGTAGCTATCCCTTGAGCTGAATGGCCGTCTACACTCGACTTCAGACTATCTGAATGCGAGGCTGCCATGCCGCCAATGCCGGCCATTCTGTTGCTGCTCCTGATCTTGTGGAACACAACGGCCGGCGCCCTGACCCTGACTGACGAAGAAAAATCCTGGCTGACTGCCCACCCGCAGTTGAAGCTGGGCGTCGACGCTTCCTGGCCACCGTTCGAATTTCGGGACCAGGAAGGCCGGTACCAGGGATTGGCCGCCGATTACATCGCCTTGCTTCAGGAACGCCTGGGTGTAACGCTCAAGCCCATCGAGCCCAGCAGCTGGACCGAGGTGTTGCAGCAGGCGCGCGAGAGCCGCATCGACCTGTTGCCTGGCGTCATGTCGACCCCAGAACGCCAGGGGTATCTGGCCTTCACTCGCCCCTACCTGGATTTCCCCATCGTCATCCTCGCTCACGAAGGTGGCCCGCAACCGCGTACCCTCAAAGATCTGTACGGCCTGAAAATCGCCGTGGTAGAGAACTATGCCCCCCACGAGCTGTTGCGTACCCATCACCCCGACCTCAACCTGGTGGCCATGCCCAATGTCAGCTCGGCGCTGCAGGCCTTGGCCACCGACGAAGTGGATGCAGTGGTCGGTGACCTCGCCTCGAGCATCTGGAGCCTGCGCCAGCTCAAACTCGACGGTTTGTATGTCAGTGGCGAAACGCCCTATCGCTACCAGCTGGCCATGGCCGCCCCGCGCGATAAAAAGATCCTCATCGGCATCCTCGACAAGGTCATGGCCGACATGTCCAGCGATGAGATCAGCCAGATCCAGCAGCGTTGGGTGGGCAATGTAGTGGACCAGCGCACCTTCTGGCACGACATGCTCATCTATGGCCTGCCCGCCGTCCTGCTGCTGGTCGCCATCCTCGCTGCGGTGATCCGCATCAATCGCCGCCTCAGTTCGGAGATCTCCCGCCGCATCGCGCTGGAACAGGAGTTGCGCAGCAGTGAGTACCACTACCGCGGCCTGATCGAAAGCCTTTCCGCGATCGCCTGGGAGGCCGACGCCAACGACTTCACCTACAGCTACGTTTCGCCGCATGCCGAAGACCTGTTGGGCTACCCCCTTCATGACTGGCTCAAACCTGGCTTCTGGCGCAGCATCCTGCACCCGGAAGACGCACTCTGGGCCCAGGCCTACTGCGAAAGCGAAACGGCAGCGGGCCGCGATCACAGCCTGGATTACCGGGTGATGTGCGCTGACGGCCAGGCGATTTGGGTACGCAATATCGTCAGCATGATCGAACACGGCCACCGGCCGGTGATGCGTGGGCTGATGATCGATATCAGCGAGACCAAACGTACCGAGGATGCCCTGCGCCTATCGGAACAGAAATTTGCCTCGGTCTTTCAGCAGTGCCCTGACATCCTGCTGATTGCCCGGCACAGCGACGGCTGCTTGCTGGAGGTGAATGAGGCCTTTGAGGAGCAGATTGGCTTGACACCAGGGCAAGTGATAGGCCGCACGGCTACCGAGCTCGACTTGTGGGGTGTGCAAGGCACAGGGCCGGTACTGCTCGAACGCCTGCACCAAGGCGGCATCCGCAACCTGGAAATGAGCTTCCGCCGTAGCAATGGGCAAATGTTCACCGGCCTGACCTCCGCTGAAACCTTTGAACTCGATGGCACCCTGGCCTTCGTGGTGGCCGTGCGCGACATCAGTCAGCTGAAAGAAACCCAGCAACAGCTGCAAACCTCTGAAGAAAAATTCGCCAAGGCATTCCACGCCTCGCCCGACGGCCTGTTGCTGTCGCGCCAGAGCGATGGCCTGCTGCTGGAAGTGAACGAAGGCTTCTGCCGCCTGACCGGTTACGACCTCAATCCGAACATCGATCAGACTTCGTTCGACCTGGGCATCTGGGTGGACCTGAACGAACGCAAACGGCTGATCGACCAGCTCGCCCGTGAAGGCTTCGTGCGCGACTTCAGCTGCCATATCCGCCGCAGCGATGGTCAGATCCGCCTCTGCGAGCTGTCTGCTCGGCCGCTGCCGATCGGCGGCGTCGACTGCATGCTGACCATGGCCCGCGACATTACCGAACGCCACCTGATGCAGGAAAAACTGCAACTGGCGGCCACTGTGTTCGAGAATACCGCCGAAGGCGTGCTGATCACCGACATCGACCAGCGCATCAGCGCAGTCAACCGCGCCTTCAGCGAGATTACCGGTTACAGCGAAATCGAGGCGCTCGGCCAGACCCCGCGCCTGCTCGCCTCCGGCCAGCACGACAGCGCTTTCTACGCCGCCATGTGGCACCAGCTCACCGACGAGGGCCACTGGCAAGGTGAAATCTACAACAAGCGCAAGAACGGCGAACTCTACCCTGGCTGGCTGACCATCAGCGCCGTGCGCAACAGCGACCGCGAAGTTACCCACTTCGTTGCCGTGTTCGCCGACATTTCCAGCCTCAAGCACGCCCAGGCCAAGCTCGACTACCAGGCCCACCACGACCCGCTCACCGGGCTGCCCAACCGTGCCCTGTTCGAGAATCGCCTATCGGCCGTGCTCACCTGCGCGCAAGTGTCCAACCGTCAGGGCGCGGTATTGTTCCTCGACCTGGACCGCTTCAAGCACATCAACGACAGCCTTGGCCACCCGGTCGGCGACTTGCTGCTCAAAGGCATCGCCCAGCGCCTCAAGGAGCAGGTGCGCGATGTCGACACCGTAGCGCGTCTGGGCGGCGACGAGTTCATCATCCTGCTGCCCGGCCTGCACAAACCCAGCGACGCCAGCGCCATCGCCAACAAACTGCTGGCCTGCTTCAGCGCGCCCTTCCAGGCCGGCGAGCACGAGTTCTTCACCAGTGCCAGCATCGGCATCAGCCTTTACCCCCAGGACGGCACCGACGTCGCCACACTCATCCGCAACGCCGACGCCGCCATGTACCGCTCCAAGGCCAAGGGCCGCAACCGCGTTGAAGCCTACACCCGTGACTTGACAGCCCAGGCCAGCGAACGCATCGCCCTTGAGCACGAACTGCGTCGCGCCGTGGAACGCAACGAAATGAGCTTGTGCTACCAGCCCAAGTTCAGCCTCAAGACCCAGACCCTGGTGGGCGCCGAAGCGCTGATCCGCTGGAATCACCCAACCTTCGGTGAAGTCCCGCCAGAGCACTTCATCCACCTCGCCGAGGAGAACGGCACAATCCTTCAGCTCGGAGATTGGGTACTGGAACAGGCTTGCCAGCAAATGCATCAGTGGAAGCGGGACTATCAAGCCTTCGGCCCGCTGTCGATCAACCTCGCCGGCGCGCAACTGCGCCACCATGGCCTGGCCAAACGCATCGAGCAATTGCTGAAGACTTACAATCTCAAGGCCGGCGACCTGCAACTGGAGATCACCGAGAACTTCATCATGAGCCAGGCCGAAGAAGCCCTGGCCGTGCTGCATCAGCTCAAGCAGTTGGGCGTGCAACTGGCGATCGACGATTTCGGTACCGGCTACTCGTCACTGAGCTATCTCAAGCGCCTGCCGCTGGACATCCTCAAGATCGACAAATCGTTCATCCGAGGATTGCCTGACGACCCCCATGACGCAGCTATCGCCCGGGCCATCATCGCGCTCGGCCGCAGCATGCAGCTGACGATCATTGCTGAAGGAGTGGAAAACCTGGCGCAACAGCGCTTCCTGGCGGTCGAAGGGTGCGAACAGATTCAGGGCTATATCGTCAGCCTGCCGCTGCCACCTGATGAATTTGCCGCAACGTTTCTTCGTATAGCACTAAGCGATCTTTCGGATGGCACGCTTTCAAAACCCTCGTTATAATCCGGGCACTTACTGAGGGCCTATAGCTCAGTTGGTTAGAGCAGAGGACTCATAATCCTTTGGTCCACGGTTCGAGTCCGTGTGGGCCCACCAGACATGAAAAAGCCGCGCAGACTGCGCGGCTTTTTCGTTTTCAAGACTCAGAAATCCAGACGCAACGCCGTCCGCCACAGATTCTTCAACGGCGAACGCCAATGCTTGCGCCAATTCTTTTCCCACCACGCATCTTCATTGCACACGACCGCTTCCAGATCACTGCCCGTCACAGCCGCCGCGTGCTGGCGGAACATCATCGGGAACACGCAGTGCTGCTTGATCCTGCGTTTGAACATGACATCGACCGGCTCGCCCGCGTATGGCGTATTGGCCAGTATCCGGCAACCCTCGCGCGACAGCACATAGGCATGCAAGGCAACCACCCTGCCGCGAGCAATGAAGGGAAACCAGGTGAGCCAGGTACGTCCCATCGAGTAACCCAGGTGCAGAGCCTCGAAACGATGTGAACGCATGAAACGGTTCACCCAACGTACCCGGGAAGCCTTCAGCTCGTAGTGCTTGACGTCATCCTCGAACACCAGAATCCGCTCCAGCCCTTGAGCCAGAGCATGCTGGGCAAGCTGCTGATGCGACTCGTAGCAGCCCCGTTGCGGATCCTTGTCTTTCTCTACGACGTGGAACGTCACGGGGTTGTCGAGCTGTGTGGCAATGCTTTGCTGAAACAACGCGCGGCGGTCAGCGCGTGTGTCCAGCGAAATGCAGTAGACGGCATTTACGTCGAAATGAACCTTGCTCACCCATCAATCCTTTAAATCGTACCTGTCCGCAACCAGCGGACCAGCACGAATGATAACGAGCAGCGAATGGCATCACAAAGCTATCAAGTAACTAAGTATTAATGCTTACGGGTAGCGATCTTCGTTTCTCGCGGATTGTAGAAGGTGCAGCCCGCTTCGATATCCCGCGTGACCAGCGACATGGCACCAATGACCACATTGTCGCCAATGTCTATCTGATCGGCGATGATGCAGCTATTGGCACCCAGGCTGACGTTATCGCCAATATGCAGCGCGTAGTGCTCCAGGCCCAGCGTCTTGATACCGATCGAGCAGTTTTGGCGGATGAAGAAGTTGCGCCCGATGCTCACATGACGAGTGATCACGACCCCAGGCAAATGAGCGATGCGCAGGCCTGGGGCGATCTGCGCCCCGATGTCGATATCCACCGCATATTTCAGGTTGAGCCGCTGCTGCATGCCACGGGCGTAGCGCCTGCCCAGGCGGCCGCAGCCATCGAGGTACTGCGCCAGGCGGTAGGCGAAGAGAAAGCGCAGTTTGTTGTCCTTGCGGGCGCGACGCAGGACGTTGAACAGTAGGCTGATCCGGCGCCCGGTTTTTTTCTTGTTGGAAACTTCCTGTCGCCAGCATTCCATCAAGATTTCAAGATTCACAACGTGGGTCCACTGAGACTGCCCGACCATAATGCCGCAATATCGGCAGTGGTGCAGCCCTTGCGCTTGATCTGCCTGCCACTGGCTGGCTAGGCTAGCGAGCCCACCGCAGAGACTCGCCATGCCGGACGCCCGCACCATCACCCTCGACGAAATCGACCGCCAGCTGATCGCTCTGCTGCAGATCAACGCCCGCGAGAGCGTCGCCACCCTCGCCCGCCAATTGGGCATCGCCCGCACCACGGTCAATTCGCGCCTGGCGCGGCTGGAGAAAGGCAAGGTCATCACCGGCTACGGTGTGCGCCTGGGCCAGCGGCTGATTGATGGTGGGCTGCAGGCTTATGTCGGGATCAAGGTGCAGCCGCGTTCAGGCAAGGAAGTGGTACGCCGCCTGAGTGCCATGGGGCAGGTGCAGCAGCTGTGCGCGGTGAGCGGCGAGTTCGATTATGTGGCCTGGCTGCGCAGCGATTCACCGGAACAACTGGACCAGCTACTCGACCAGATCGGCAGCGTCGAAGGGGTTGAGAAGACCACGACTTCGATCATCCTGAGCAGCAAGGTGGATCGTGGGCAGCCGAGATGATTGGCAGTCATCTCAGGTCGACGACCATCGTAGGAAAAATCCCTAATTCATTGGAATTTAACGATTATTTGGTAATTCCAGACATCTCCTGAAACTCGTTACACGGTGCAACTCAATGGTGCTCGCACATGGCACCTACGGGTATAGGCTGGAAAAGGCAGCCCATTGACGGGTCGCTCAAGCCCCTTCAGACTATACGCAGATAACGTACACTACAAGGATGCCATTTTTGTCGAGTTGCCGCCTTTCGAACGCCACCGGTCCACGTATCTGAGCGATGACGAATTCCGCTCACTACAGCAAATTCTGTTGAAGTCTCCCTGTTCGGGAGACCTGATCAAAGGTACCGGTGGCCTCCGGAAAATCCGTTTCTCTGATCCAGACCGTCACAAAGGCAAGCGAGGCGGCATCCGGGTCATTTACTACTACTGGTCACCAGGTTTTCAGTTTTGGTTATTCACGCTGTACGGGAAGGATGTGCAGGATGACCTAAGCGATCCTCAGCGCAAGACGCTGAAAAACCTGCTTGAACGCGAATATCTGATGAGGACAATTCATGCCCCGCAACCTCTTCACTGAACTTACCGAAGGCTTCGACGCGCTGGCAAATGAGCGCGCAGGGAAAATGACCCTTCGCACGCACAAGGTCACGTTCCAGGAGTTGGCCCCCCTGGCACCCAACGAGCTGATTGAATTGCGCGAGCGCTTGAACATGTCACGCGCACTTTTCGCGAATTATCTGAGAACCAACGCCCGTACGCTCGAAAATTGGGAACAAGGACGCTCCAGGCCCAATGCCCAGGCAATCGCGTTGATCCGGCTGGTACAGAAATTCCCGGAAACAGTAGATCGATTGGCCGCACTGACTTGATTCGTCATTAATCAGCATAGGTTCGTCATTACGACACCCAAAGCTACAATTAGCCATCACTCTGCATCTTATTAACGACCACCCCGCTTCATAAAATGACCACCAGGCATCTCCTATACTCAGGCTCCGCCCCCGCGCAGCCGCTCTGGCAAGGTCACTTCATGAACAAGAACAACCGCCACCCCGCCGACGGCAAAAAGCCCATCACCATCTTTGGTCCGGATTTTCCGTTCGGTTTCGACGATTGGCTGGAGCACCCGGCCGGCCTGGGCAGCATCCCGGCAGCAAGGCACGGTGAAGAAGTCGCCATCGTCGGCGCCGGCATCGCCGGGTTGGTGGCGGCCTACGAGTTGATGAAACTCGGCCTCAAACCGGTAGTGTACGAAGCGTCGAAGCTCGGTGGCCGGCTGCGTTCGCAGGCCTTCAACGGTACCGATGGGATCATCGCCGAACTCGGCGGCATGCGCTTTCCGGTGTCCTCCACCGCCTTCTATCACTATGTCGACAAGCTGGGCCTGGAGACCAAGCCATTCCCCAACCCGCTGACTCCCGCTTCGCGCAGCACGGTCATCGACCTCGAAGGCCAGACCTACTACGCCGAGAAGGCCAGCGACCTGCCCGCGCTCTTCCACGAGGTGGCCGACGCCTGGGCCGACGCGCTGGAAAGCGGCGCGCAGTTCGCCGATATTCAGCAGGCGATTCGCGAGCGCGATGTTCCGCGCCTCAAAGCACTGTGGAACACGCTGGTGCCGCTGTGGGACGACCGCACCTTCTATGACTTCGTCGCCACTTCGCGTTCGTTCGCCAAGCTGAGTTTCCAGCACCGCGAGGTGTTCGGCCAGGTCGGTTTCGGTACGGGAGGCTGGGACTCGGACTTCCCCAACTCGATGCTGGAAATCTTCCGCGTGGTGATGACCAACTGCGACGATCACCAACACCTGATCGTCGGCGGCGTGGAGCAGGTGCCGCAAGGCATCTGGCGTCATGTACCGGAGCGTTGCGCGCATTGGCCCGAGGGCACCAGCCTGAGCTCGCTGCATGGCGGTGCGCCGCGTACCGGGGTAAAGCGCATCGCCCGTGCTGCCGATGGGCGCCTGGCGGTGACCGACAACTGGGGCGACACCCGCCACTACGGCGCCGTGCTCGCCACCTGTCAGAGCTGGCTGTTGACCACGCAGATCGACTGCGAAGAGTCGCTGTTCTCGCAAAAGATGTGGATGGCCCTGGACCGCACCCGCTACATGCAGTCATCGAAGACCTTCGTCATGGTCGACCGCCCCTTCTGGAAGGACAAGGACCCTCAAACCGGTCGTGACCTGATGAGCATGACCCTCACCGACCGCCTGACCCGCGGCACCTACCTGTTCGACAACGGCGACGACAAGCCGGGCGTCATCTGCCTGTCCTACGCGTGGATGAGCGACGCCTTGAAAATGCTGCCGCACCCGGTCGAAAAGCGCGTGCAGCTGGCCCTGGATGCCTTGAAGAAGATCTACCCAAAAACCGACATCGCCGGGCACATCATCGGCGACCCGATCACCATTTCCTGGGAGGCCGACCCGCACTTCCTCGGTGCCTTCAAGGGCGCGTTGCCGGGCCACTACCGCTATAACCAGCGCATGTACGCGCATTTCATGCAGCAAGACATGCCAGCCGAACAGCGCGGCATGTTCATTGCTGGCGACGACGTGTCATGGACGCCGGCCTGGGTCGAAGGCGCGGTGCAGACCTCGCTCAATGCCGTGTGGGGTATCATGAATCACTTCGGTGGCCACACCCACCCGGACAATCCAGGCCCAGGCGATGTGTTCGATGAACTCGGGCCCATCGCCCTGGCCGACTGAAATCAAGGAGGCAGCATGCGTATCGCTCTGTTCCAGGGCGCACCCAATCCGCTGGACGTGCCCGGCAACCTGCAACGGCTGCGCCATCAGGCGCAACGGGCGGCCGAGCGTGGTGCGCAGTTGCTGGTGTGCCCGGAGATGTTCCTGAGCGGCTACAACATCGGTTTGAAGCAGGTCGAACGGTTGGCCGAGACGGACGATGGTCCATCGGCCCTGGAAGTGGTGGAGATCGCCCAGGCGCACGGTATCGCCATCGTCTACGGCTACCCTGAGCGTGCTGATGACGGGACAATCTACAACAGCGTGCAGTTGATCGATGCCCATGGCCGCAGCCTGTGCAACTACCGCAAGACGCACCTGTTCGGCGAGCTGGATCGGGCAATGTTCAGCGCGGGAGCCGACCACTTCCCCGTGGTCGAGCTCGCAGGCTGGAAAGTCGGGTTGCTGATCTGCTACGACATCGAGTTCCCGGAGAATGCCCGGCGCCTGGCATTGAGCGGGGCCGAGCTGATCCTGGTGCCGACAGCGAACATGACGCCCTACGATTTCGTCTGCCAGGTGACGGTGCGCTCGCGGGCGCAGGAAAACCAGTGCTACTTGGTGTACGCCAACTATTGCGGGGCCGAGGGTGAAATCCAGTATTGCGGGCAGAGCAGCATCATCGGGCCGGACGGCAGCCTGTTGGCCATGGCTGGGCGCGATGAGTGCCAGTTGCTGGCGGACATCGAGCATGATCGGGTGATGAAGGGACGCGAAGCGTTTCCGTATCTGGCTGACCTGCGCCAGGAACTGCACCTGCGCAGGGGCTGAGTGAACGCCCATGCCTGACGCCCTCCGTGCGCTCACCCTGGCCAACGGCCTGCACCTTACCCTGCGCCATGCGCCGCGGCTCAAGCGCGCGGCTGCAGCCCTGCGGGTGCATGCCGGCAGCCACGACGCCCCGGTGAAATGGCCGGGGCTGGCGCATTTTCTCGAACACCTTTTCTTCCTGGGCACCAAGCGCTTTGCGCTGGATGACGGCTTGATGCGCTACGTCCAGGCGCTTGGCGGTCAGGTCAATGCCAGCACTGGCGAACGCGCCACCGATTTCTTCTTCGAAGTGCCACCCGCCGCTTTGGCCGGGGGGCTGGAGCGGTTGTGCCAGATGCTCGCCGAGCCGGACTTGAGCATCGAGCGCCAGCGCCGTGAGCGGGAGGTGATACATGCCGAGTTCATCGCCTGGTCACGCAACCCGCAGGCGCAAAAGCGCTACACCCTCCTGCAGTCAGTGGCACCCACGCATCCGCTGAGCGGTTTTCATGCTGGCAATCGGCACACCCTGGCTCTTCAGGAACCAGCGTTCCAGCAAGCCCTCGCAGGTTTTCATCAACGCTTCTATCGAGGTGGACAGATCACCTTGAGCCTGTGCGGCCCGCAATCGCTGGATGAGCTGGAACTGCTCGGCAGGCGGTTCGCGGGGCTGTTTGCGCCTGGGGAACGGGCTGCGCAAATTCAGCCGCCAGCTCTCACCCACAGGTCGACCAGCCTGGTGTTTGCACACGAAAGCCTGCCACCAGGTGCCGATCACGCATTGGAGGCATTGATTGCCTGTCTGAGCGACAGCAGACCGGGCACTTGGCTCGATGCCTTGCGCCAGCGCGGGTGGCTGCAAGGCTTCAAAGCCGAGCCACTGTACAGCTTCGCCGGCCAGATGCTTTGGCATATCGACCTGAAGCTCGGTGCCGACGTTTGTTCCGAGCAAGCTCGCGACCTGCTGCTGGGTTGGTTCGACTTCATCCGCCAGGTCGATCCTGAGCAACTCAACGCCCAATTCAGCCTGCTGCAAGAAAACCAGGCACGCAGCGCCAGCCCGCTTGATCTGGCCCGCCGCGACAGTGCAGGGCTGCCGTTCGCGGCATTGGATGCACAAGGGCTGCTGGCGCTGCGGGCGTTACTCGAAGACCTGCCACGCCGTGAAGGTGGGCAATGGCAGTTGCCTGCACCTGACTCGCTGCTACTTGCCGACTTGCCTGCCACCCAGGCACAGCCGCGACCTGCAGCGCTGGCGGTCAGCGATCTGCTCCCCACAACCCGCCAGTACGCCGCGGTTTATCTGCGCTGGAAGGTGCCCGCGTCACTCCACCAGCCCCTCTATGACGTGCTCGATCGCGCTTTGCAGCCCCTTCTGGCACGTTGCGAGCGCGCTTCATTGCAGCTGCAATCGAGCACCGTGGGTGAGACCTGGCAACTCCGCTGCAGCGGTCAGCCTGCCGCCGTTGTCGGCGCAGTCGAGCGTGCCCTGGCGCAGTTGCGCTCAGCCCATGAGTGGGCGCTACCTGCAGAACAGCAACCCGCCCTGATTCCGATCAGAGCCCTGCTCAAGCAATTGCCCGATGCGCTGGTAGGCGCGACGCCAATGCCACAACCGGGCGCCCCGCTCGATCAGCAGGCGCTGGACGACGCCTGGCGCGACAGCCAATGGCACGGCCTGGCCGTCGGCTTCGATGCTGTCGCCCTGCAATCACTGAGCACCGTGCTACAAGCGTGCCCCGGCCAGATCGGCGCCCCCGTTGCCGTGCCCCGCTGGCAGGGCCGCCGCTGGCACCATGCGCAGGTGCCGGGCACTGAACACGCACTGTTGCTGTTCTGCCCCGTGCCTGCCGATCAGCAGGCCTGCGGCCGCCTCCTCGCTCAATTGCTGCAGGGGCCGGTGTACCAACGGCTGCGCGTGGAGCTGCAACTCGGCTATGCAGTGTTCAGTACCTTTCGTCAGATCGAAGGCGTCGGCGGCCTGTTGTTCGGCGTGCAATCGCCCCACGCGACCCAAGCCGAAATCCTCGATCATCTGGCAACCCTGCTGCGCCAAGGCGTAACCCTTGACCCCGCTGCCCGCCAAGCCTTGGCCGAACAATTCGACGAATCGGCGATGGCCAACGCCGACGTCGCCGAATGGGCATGGCAGACACACCTGGCGACACAAACCGACGACCTGCCTGCGCTGCGCCGGTCTATTCTGATGATGCGACAAGCGGATCTGGACGCCCTATCAAGCTCGCTGCTCAACGCCCAATCCAACTGGCTGTGCCTGGCAAACGCGCCTGCCCCCAACCAGTGGGAGCGGCTTTAGCCGCGAAACGACTGACGCGTTGGATGGCACCGGCTTCGCCGGTGTTCGCGGCTGAAGCCGCTCCTACAGGGATTGTTACATTTACCGCAAGGGCCCTTTTCCAAGAATTAACCTTTCGGTACATAATTTTCTTGTAAGATAACGCTATCTCAGCCAATGGAACCTCCTGCTCCAGGCGGCAACCAATCTAGTAGCTGACATGCCCCAACCCATCTGAAGGAGAACGCCCATGTGGACCAAACCTGCATACACTGACCTGCGTATCGGCTTCGAAGTGACCATGTACTTCGCCAGCCGCTAAGCCCAGCTTGCACCACGACGCCTCGGCCCGCCGGGGCGTCGTCGTTTTTTGCACAGGGTTTTTGCCCAGTTCGGACAGAGAACAGCCATGTACATCCAGATTCTCGGCTCCGCCGCTGGCGGCGGCTTCCCGCAGTGGAACTGCAACTGCGTCAACTGCAAGGGCTATCGCGACGGCAGCCTGCGCGCCACGGCACGCACCCAGTCATCGATCGCCCTCTCCGATGACGGTGTGCACTGGATCCTGTGCAACGCCTCACCGGACATCCGCGCCCAGCTCCAGGGTTTCGCGCCGATGCAGCCGGGCCGGGCAGTGCGCGACACCGGCATCAACGCCATCGTCCTGCTGGACAGCCAGATCGACCACACCACCGGCCTGCTCAGCCTGCGCGAAGGCTGCCCGCACCAGGTATGGTGCACCGACATGGTCCACCAGGACCTCACCACCGGCTTCCCGCTGTTCAACATGCTCAGCCACTGGAACGGTGGCCTGCAGTGGAATCGCATCGAGCTCGAAGGCAGCTTCGTCATCGAAGCCTGCCCCAACCTCAGGTTCACGCCATTCCCGCTGCGCAGCGCCGCGCCGCCGTACTCGCCGCACCGCTTCGACCCACACCCCGGCGACAACCTCGGCCTGCTGGTCGAAGACACGCGCACCGGCGGCAAGCTGTTCTACGCGCCTGGGCTCGGTCAGGTCGACGACAAGCTGCTGGCGATGATGCACGGCGCCGACTGCCTGCTGGTCGACGGTACGCTGTGGGAGGATGATGAAATGCAACGCCGTGGTGTCGGCACCCGTACCGGACGCGAGATGGGCCACCTGGCGCAGAACGGCCCCGGCGGCATGCTCGAAGTGCTGGATGGCTTCCCGCGCCAGCGCAAGGTGCTTATCCACATCAACAACACCAACCCGATTCTCGATGAAGATTCCCCGGAGCGCGCCGAAGTGCAGCGCCGCGGCGTGGAAGTCGCCTTCGACGGCATGAGCATCGAGTTGTAAGGAGGCTTGATGAGCGACGCATTGCCACTGTCGCCTGCCGAATTCGAGCAGGCCCTGCGCGCCAAGGGCGCTTTCTACCACATCCATCACCCGTATCACGTGGCGATGTACGAAGGACGCGCCACCCGCGAACAGATCCAGGGCTGGGTGGCCAACCGCTTCTACTACCAGGTGAACATCCCCATGAAGGATGCCGCGATTCTGGCCAATTGCCCGGACCGCGAAGTGCGCCGTGAGTGGATCCAGCGCCTGCTCGACCACGACGGCGCCCCCGGGGAAGAGGGCGGCATCGAAGCCTGGCTGCGCCTGGGTCAAGCGGTCGGCCTCGACCCCGACCAGCTGCGCTCCCAGGAGCTGGTACTGCCCGGCGTGCGCTTCGCCGTCGATGCCTACGTCAACTTCGCCCGCCGCGCTAGCTGGCAGGAGGCCGCCAGCAGCTCGCTGACCGAGCTGTTCGCCCCGCAGATCCACCAGTCGCGGCTGGACAGCTGGCCGCAGCACTACCCGTGGATCGACCCGGCCGGCTACGAGTATTTCCGCACCCGCCTGGGCCAGGCCCGGCGTGACGTGGAACACGGCCTGGCCATCACCCTGCAGCATTACACCACCCGCGACGGCCAGGAGCGTATGCTGGAAATACTGCAGTTCAAGCTGGATATCCTCTGGAGCATGCTCGATGCCATGAGCATGGCCTACGAGCTGAACCGTCCGCCGTATCACACCGTCACCCAGCAACGGGTGTGGCACAAGGGGATCGCCCTATGAGTTTCGACCGCAAGCAAGTCCCGAACTGGCGCCCTGGCTACCGTTTTCAATACGAACCGGCGCAAAAAGGCCACGTGCTGCTGTACCCTGAAGGCATGATCAAGCTCAACGAAAGCGCCAGCCTGATCGGCGGCCTGATCGACGGCAAACGCGATGTCACGGCGATCATCGCCGAGCTGGAACAGCAGTTCCCGGGTGTGCCTGAAGTCGCTGACGATATCGAGCAATTCATGGAGGTGGCCCGTGGCGAACACTGGATCACCCTCGCCTGAGGTGCCGGTCGGCCTGCCGTTGTGGCTGCTGGCCGAACTGACCTACCGCTGCCCGCTGCAGTGCCCGTACTGTTCCAACCCGCTGGACTTCGCCCAGCAGGGCAAGGAACTGAGCACTGAGCAGTGGTTCAAGGTGATGGCCGAGGCCCGCGAGATGGGCGCGGCGCAGATCGGTTTTTCCGGCGGCGAACCGCTGGTGCGCCAGGATCTCGCGGCGTTGATCGGCGAAGCGCGGCGACTGGGTTACTACACCAACCTGATCACCTCCGGCATCGGCCTGACCGAAGCGCGCATCGCTGCGTTCAAGGAAGCGGGCCTGGACCATATCCAGATCAGCTTCCAGGCCAGCGACGAGCAGGTCAACAACCTGCTGGCCGGCTCGAAGAAAGCCTTTGCGCAAAAGCTCGAGATGGCCCGGGCGGTAAAGGCCCATGGCTATCCCATGGTGCTCAACTTCGTCACCCACCGGCACAACATCGACAAGATCGACCGCATCATCGAGCTGTGCATCGCCCTGGAAGCCGATTTCGTCGAGCTCGCCACTTGCCAGTTCTATGGCTGGGCCCATCTCAATCGCCTGGGCCTGCTGCCAACCCGCGAACAACTTGAACGCGCCGAACGCATCACTAATGAGTACCGCGACAAGCTCAAGGCCGACGGCAGCCCGTGCAAGCTGATCTTCGTCACCCCCGACTACTACGAAGAACGCCCCAAGGCCTGCATGAACGGCTGGGGCAGCCTGTTCCTGACCATCACTCCGGACGGCACCGCCCTGCCCTGCCATGGCGCGCGGCAGTTGCCTGTACAGTTCCCCAACGTGCGCGACCACGACCTGCACCACATCTGGTATGACTCGTTCGGTTTCAACCGATTCCGTGGCTATGACTGGATGCCCGAACCCTGCCGTTCGTGCGACGAGAAAGAGAAGGACTTCGGCGGCTGCCGCTGCCAGGCCTTCATGCTCACCGGCGATGCCAGCAATGCCGACCCGGTGTGCGCCAAGTCGGCCGACCACGGCATCATCCTCAAGGCCCGCGAGGAGGCAGAGACTGCCCAACTCGCCATTGAACAGATGACCTTTCGCAATGAGCGCAACTCCCGTGTCATCGCCAGAGGCTAAGCTCAGTGCCGCGCAGGCCGTAGCCGCCGGTACCGATTTTGCCGAACTCAAGACCAGCCCCCAGGGCCTGTTCTGGAACGAATTCCGCCCCGCCGATGGCGCCTGCCGCATCTGGCACTGGCGCGACCAGCAGGCCCGATGCCTGACACCGGACGGATTCAGCGTACGCAGCAGGGTGTATGAGTATGGGGGTGGCAGCTTCTGCCTGGGCGACGATGCGCTCTGGTTCGTCAATGAAAAGGACCAGCAGGTCTACCGCCAAGGGCTGGATGGCGCAGCACCGGTTGCCTTTACCAGCAATGAGCAGAGCCGCTATGGCGACCTGCAATGGCACAACGGCCAGGTGCTGGCGGTCGAGGAATGCCATGGCGATGGCGTCGAGCATCGCCTGGTGGCATTGACCGAAGGCATCACTGAAGTGCTGGCCGAGGGTGCCGACTTCTACGCTTCGCCGACCGTCAGCGCCGATGGCGAACGCCTTGCCTGGATCGAATGGGATCGTCCCGCACAGCCGTGGACGCTGACTCGGCTGATGTGTCGCGATCGGCTCGGTGATGGCAGTTGGGCCACGGCTCGCTGCATCGCGGGGGATGATGAATCATTGCAGCAACCGCGCTTCGACGCTGAGGGGCGCTTGTATTGCCTGTCAGATCGCAACGGCTTCTGGCAGCCCTGGGGTGAACTCAGCGGCCTGTGGCAGGCTTTGCCGGCCAAAGCGGCGGATCACGCTGCCGCCCCCTGGCAGCTCGGTACCAGCACTTGGCAGGCAATTGGGCCGCAAAGCTATCTGGCCATGTGGTTCGAAGCCGGTTTCGGGCAGCTTGGGCTACGTAACGCCGATGGTCAAGTGGAGCGTTTCGCCAGCGCCTACACCCGCTTTCGCAACCTGGCCATGGATGCCGAGTACCTCTACGCCATCGCCGCCTCGCCTATCAGCCCGCCAGCCGTGATCGCCATCGACCGCTTGAATCACGAGGTTCGTGTTCTGGCGGGTGGCGCCGAGGTGCTGCCGGCTGAATCTATCAGCCTGCCACAATCGATGCTTTACCCCAGCGACGGCGAGATTGCCCATGGTTTCTTCTATCCGGCAGCCAACGCCAAAGGCCCCTCGCCGCTGGTGGTGTTCATCCATGGCGGTCCGACCTCGGCCTGCTATCCGGTGCTCGACCCGCGCATCCAATATTGGACCCAACGCGGCTTCGCCGTCGCCGACCTGAACTACCGCGGCAGCACGGGTTATGGTCGCGAGTATCGCCAGGCCCTGCACCTGAACTGGGGCGAACACGATGTACAGGATGCCTGTGCGGCAGTCGAACATCTGGCCGAACGAGGTGTGATCGATGCCAGTAACGTGTTCATTCGCGGTGGCAGTGCCGGCGGCTACACCGCACTTTGCGCCCTGGCATTTCGTGATGTTTTCCGGGCGGGCGCGAGCCTTTACGGGGTCAGCGACCCCATTGCCCTGGGCCGGGCCACGCATAAGTTCGAAGGCGATTATCTGGACTGGCTGATTGGTGATCCGCAACAGGATGCCGCGCGATATCGCCAACGCACGCCACTGGTGCATGCCGAGCAGATCAAAGTGCCGGTAATTTTCTTCCAGGGTGAGCTGGATGCGGTGGTGGTACCGGAGCAGACCCGCAGCATGCTTGCAGCGCTCAAGGCCAATGGTGTTCAAGCCGAGGCGCATTTCTATGCGCAAGAACGGCATGGCTTCCGAAAGGCGGAAAACTTGGCGCATGCGCTGGAACAGGAGTGGCTGTTCTTCCGAAGTCTGATCTGCAATCAAGATGGCAAACAGTAGCAACGCACTCACATGGAAATCCTGTCAATGGACTGCCTAGGGCTCTTCCCTTAGGTTCAAGACGCAGTTTTTTTGAACCCACGTGAGGGCACTGTGATGAATAAATCTTTGCAAGTTACTCAGGGTTTTCTGGATTGGACCGGGACCACGCTGCCGAATAGTTCAACCACGCCACAACCACGAAAAAACCCCCTTGAGATCTTTCGTCGCATCGAGCTTCAACCCGGCAGCAGGATCCATGTTGTTCAGGATGCCGAGCGGGGAATGGTCTGGCTTTTCGACAAACCCTCCAATGCTTCTGACACCGATAGCTATCGATGCGAATCCAACGGCATCATTTCCCAAGGCAAATCCTATGAGAGTTGGAAAGAAAGGGAAACCTACGATATTTCCTGGAGTAGCAAGTTAGACGATACCGAAAGCAGCACCTTTGGTGACTTCGTTATCTTCCAGTGGAAGTCCTACCCTGAAGGTATTCAAAATTATCCTTTTCTGTTCACGGTCCACCAGAACCAATTGAGACTGGTTCACTCCAACCGGGCCGGTAAATGGATAGTCGTTTGGCGAGGCTCGATTGAGAGCAGAAAATGGTTCGACGTTAAAGTTAGGGTAACCCTGTCTAAGAACGAACTAGCCGGCAGCTTGGAGCTGTCCTTTAACGGCGAGCCTCAACAGTTCCAGCGCAACCGTGAAGATGAAGCCGAGATCAGTGACATTCTGGTCTGCCGTACGCTGGATGAAGGGCGTGGAATTTATCCGAAGTGGGGCGCCTACAATCGGCACCAACACCTCCACGCCATCAAACATTACGTCGACCTGATGCGCATCAAGCGTATTCGCTGAGTAAAAAAGCGGTTGAAGGCCGGGCAGTCTTCAACCGCTGTTCTTGAAGTCTCAGCGCTTGGCGATGATGTACACCGCATGCACGATGCCCGGAATGTACCCCAGCAAGGTCAGCAGGATATTCAGCCAGAACGCCCCGCCGAACCCCACCTGCAGAAACACACCCAGCGGCGGCAGAAGGATGGCGATGATGATGCGAATAAAGTCCATGCGAGTCTCTCCTCAAAGGGTCTAAACAGAGACTAGCTGGGCATCGCAGAGGTTCCACCCGGCAAAAAAAACGCCCCGGGCCAAGTGAAACAGGCCAGGGGCGATGCGCAGAAACGCCAGACGGTTCGTTGAATTTGAGTTACGCCGATACTTCGCGGCGGGCTTGCTGCTGTTGCGCATGCAGGCGGGCAAAGGCCCGGGCCAGGCGCAGGAGCATTTCGTCGATATTGCCTTTGCTCACAGTCAGCGCCGGCGAGAAGCGCACCACATCGGCTTGCGGTGCATTGAGCAGCAGACCCTCGTGCAAGGCTGCCTGCACCAGGTCTTTCGCCAGGGGTTCGTGCAACTGCAGGGCCCAAAGCAGGCCTTGGCCACGCACTTCGCCCTGCCCGTACCGGCCAGCCAGGCGGCTGAGGCCGTCGCGCAGGTGACGCCCGCTGTCTCGAACCTGCTCGAAGAAGCCCGGTTCCAATACGGTGTCCAGCACAGCCAGGCCGGCGGCACTCATCAGCGCGTTGCCGTGGTGGCTGCCCTCTAGCTCGCCGGGTTCCGCGCAGCAGGCCGTGCCACGGGCCAGCAAGGCAGCCAGCGGCACGCCCCCACCCAAACCCTTGCCCAGCGTGATGATGTCGGCGCGCACGCCGTAGGTTTCTTCGGCCAGCAGCGCACCACAGCGGCCGATGCCGGTCTGCACTTCGTCGAGGATCAGCAGAATGCCCAGCTCACGGCACAGCTTCTCGACACCCTGCAAGTACTCCCTGGTCGCCGGGATCACGCCAGCCTCACCCTGGATCGGTTCGAGCATGATCGCCACGGTGCGCGAATCGACTTGCGCATGCAGCGCCGCCAAGTCGTTGAACGGCACCTTGCTGAATCCCGGTAAACCTGGCTCGCAGCGGTTGCACGGCAGCGGGTCGGATGCCGACAAGGCCCCAAGGCTACGGCCATGGCAGCCCTGGCTGGCCGTGATGATGTGATAGGCGCCGTTGCGGTGCAGTCGGCCCCATCTGCGCGCCAACTTGATCGCTCCTTCGCAGGCCTCCGCTCCGCTGTTGAGCAGATACGCCTGCTCACTGCCGGTGCTTTGGCACAGACGGTTGACCAGCGCCAGCAGGCCACGGCTGTGAAAGCCCGAGCCCGGGTTGATCAAAGCCTGGGCCTGATTGCCCAGCGCCTTGACCAGCGCGCCGGGGCTGTGGCCGAGGCTGTTGACCGCGCAGCCCTGGGTGAAATCCAGGTAGGCCTGCCCTTCGCTGTCCCACAACCAGGAGCCTTGGCCACGCACGAACACTTGCGCGGCACGTTCGCTGCTCGGCATCAGACGTTCGCGGGACAACGGCGGCGCATCCGCCACGACCACCGGAGCACGCTTGGGTTCGGTAGCTGCGGCGGGGGCCGAGCGACGCAGGTTGAACAGGTTCATCGGGGCTCCAGCCAGGCACGGTAAGGGGGGCCAGCAGCCGGCCTTGTCGCCGGCGCTTGATATTTTGTCTTGCCTATCAAAAGTGTTTTTCAAACGGGGTAATAATGCGCTGATTACTAGCTTTAACCCGTTGGAATACGGCGATAGACTAGGCTTCGTCCGCGTCTGCGGCCATTTCGTTTTTTCAGCTTTTTCGATAAGTGTTTCTTATGGATTTTCGCCAACTGCGTTATTTCGTCGCGGTGTACGAAGAGGGTCATGTCGGCCGCGCCGCCGAGCGCCTGTCACTGTCTCAACCAGCGCTCTCGCAGCAGATTCGCCAGCTCGAGCACAGCCTCGACCTGAATCTGTTCGAGCGCAGTAACAAGCGCTTGTTACCGACCCTGGCCGCGCACACTCTCTACAACCACGCGCTGCCTTTGCTCGACGGGCTGCAACGCGCCCATGAGGCCATGCGCAACTTCAAGGGCCAGTCGCTGCGCACGCTGGCCATCGGCGTGCTGCAGACCGTGCGCCCTAGCCTGGTGCCACAGCTGCTGGAACGGGTACGCAAGGCCCAGCCGCACCTCGTGGTGCAGATCTATGAATTGTCAGGGCTGGAAATCGAACGGCGGCTGCTCAATGGCAACCTGGACATCGGCATCAGCTATCTGCCACCGCGCCAGCCGGGGCTGCATGGCATGCTGCTGTACGAAGATGAGTTGCAGTTGGTCATCCCCGATACCCACCCCTTGAAGGACTTCAAGAAGGTGTCGATCAGGCAAGCAGCAGAATTGCCGATGCTGATGCTCGGCGAAGAATTCCAGATTCGTCAGATCTGGAAGGAACAGCTGGCCAGCCAGGGACGCCGACCTCAGGTGCAAGCGGAGATGAACAACATGGGCGGCATTCTTGACAGCTTGGCCCACACCGCGCTGGCCACCATCCTGCCGGGCCGGGCCAAGGATGCCGCCGAGGACGACCAAGGATTGCTGTGGAAGCCCTTGAGCGAGCCACGGGTGCCGTTGAAAGTTGGCCTGGTGTTCCGTGACGCCCAACGCCAGCAGGCCTCGGTGGAGTTGCTGCGCACGTTGCTCGAAGAAGAAACGGACGCTCGACACCTGCTCGCCTGATAAAACATGCGCACAAAGAAAACCCCGCCGAAGCGGGGTTTTCCAGACTGTTTCCCTGTGACGTCCTTATCGCCCCACCGTCCTGGCAGGAAATCCTTCGTTGTCCCTGTTCTGTCCTTTGCGCTTCCTGCGCAACGTCCATGTACAAAGATTAGCCGTGGATCCAATCTGACACCAGTGGCGAAAGGTCACCACGGCGTGTAGGAGATCGCTTACAAAAAGGACACATTCACAAACATGTTGCCTGCCGTTAGAACTGCTCGGCATCCAACAGGTATAGCGATTCGCTGCCCGCCTTCACCGAAGCCACCAGCGAATCCACCCGCGGCAGCAATCGCGCATAGTAGAACCGCGCCGTCCCCAGCTTGGCCGAGTAGAACGCTTCATCGCCCTCGCCGGCCTTCGCTGCACGCGCCATCAGCGCCCACATGTAGGCATAGGCCACATAACCAAAGGCGTGAAGGTACTCCACCGAGGCGGCGCCGATCTCGTTCGGGTTGCTTTTGGCCTGCTGCAGCACCCACTCGGTCAGGCCGTCGAGTTGATCGAGGTAAGCTCCCAGCGGTTTGGCAAACTCGTCCAACTCACCACCTGCACCGGCTATGAACTGGCGAATCTCGTCGGAGAACACCTTGTAGTAAGCGCCGCCGCTCGCCACCACCTTGCGCCCCATCAAGTCGAGGGCCTGAATGCCGTTGGTGCCTTCGTAGATCTGGGTGATGCGTACATCGCGCACCAGCTGCTCCTGGCCCCACTCGCGAATGTATCCATGGCCACCGAACACCTGTTGGCCGTGAACGGCACACTCCAGGCCCAGGTCGGTGAGAAACGCCTTGGCCACCGGTGTCAGCAGCGCCACCAGCTCTTCGCTGCGTTTACGGGTGGCCGGCTCTTCGCTGTATTTGGCACTGTCTAACTGCATCGCCACGTAGGTGGAGAACGCACGGCCACCTTCGATCAGCGCTTTCATGGTCAACAGCATGCGGCGCACGTCAGGGTGGACGATGATCGGGTCGGCGGCCTTGTCCTTGGCTTGCGGGCCGGTAGGGGCACGGCTCTGCAGGCGGTCGCGGGCGTACTCCACGGCATTCTGGTAGGAACGCTCGGCCGTGGCCAGGCCCTGAATACCAACACCGAGGCGCTCGTAGTTCATCATGGTGAACATCGCCGCCAGGCCCTTGTTAGGCTCGCCGACGATATAGCCAACGGCTTCGTCGAAGTTCATCACGCAGGTGGCAGAGGCCTGAATCCCCATCTTGTGCTCGATCGAGCCACAGGTCGCCGGGTTGCGTGCGCCGAGGCTGCCGTCGGCGTTCACCATGAACTTGGGCACCAGGAACAGCGAGATGCCCTTGGGCCCGGCCGGTGCATCCGGCAGCTTGGCCAGCACCAGGTGGATGATGTTCTCGGTCAGGTCGTGTTCGCCGCCGGTGATGAAGATCTTCGTGCCGCTGACCTTGTAGCTGCCATCGGCCTGGGGCTCGGCCTTGGTGCGGATGATGCCCAGGTCGGTGCCGGCATGCGGTTCGGTCAGGCACATGGAACCGGCCCACACGCCGGCGTACATGTTCGGCAGATACTGTTGCTTGAGTGCTTCGCTGGCGTGAGCGTTGATCGACAGGCAGGCACCCGCGGTCAGCATCGGGTACAGGCCGAAAGCCAGGCTCGAAGCGTTGACCATTTCTTCGACCTGAGCCGAAATCGCCTTGGGCATGCCCATGCCGCCGAACTGCGGGTCACCGCCAACGCCGACCCAGCCACCTTCGGCGTAGGTGTTGTAAGCCTCGATGAAGCCAGCCGGGGTACGCACCGCGCCATTGTCCCAGTGGCAGCCCTCTTCATCCGCAGCGCGGCTGAGCGGGGCGATGGACTTGCTGGTGACCTTGCCGGCCTCTTCCAGGACGGCGATGGCGGTTTCGGCGTCGACCGCCTCGGCCAGCTCAGGCAATTGCGCCCACAGCTCTGCCACGTTGAAGACTTCATTCAGAACGAAGCGCATGTCGCGCAGCGGCGCTTTATAGTCAGCCATGACAACCTCTCGCTAGTCGAATCCAGGGGTTGAATTCAGTGTAACCGAACAACTTTTGCGAGACATAGGGTCATCACGCGACCGAATGGTCAATTGTGGTCACGCCATACGAACTGCCCCGCGCCGTGATTGTTGTCCATGAACCATGACACAGTTACGCCCCGCGCCCTTGGCACTGTACAGCGCCTGATCGGCGGCCTTCAGCACTTCTTCCGGGTTGCGATGTTCGGCCACACGTTCGGCCACGCCGATGCTGATGGTTACCGACACCGTGCCACTGGCGCTGCCATTGCGCCGTTGACGCCCGGCGGAGTCGTCCTGCGGGCGGTTGTTCTGATCGCGCAGGTGCATGGTGTAGTTGGCGATCATCTCGCGCACCGCTTCAACGTGCGGTACGCATTCTTCTGCCGTCTTGCCGGCGAACACCAGGGCGAATTCCTCACCGCCATAGCGGTAGGCTCGCCCGCCACCTGTAACCTTGGACAGGCGGCTGGCCACCAGGCGCAGCACCTGGTCACCGACATCGTGGCCATGGGTGTCGTTGAATTTCTTGAAGTGATCGACGTCGGTCATGGCGATCACGTAATTGCGCCCCAGCCGTTGCATGCGCTCATTGAGCGCGCGACGCCCCGGCAGGCCGGTGAGCTCGTCGCGAAAGGCCATCTGGTATGCCTCGTGGGACACCGCCGCGGCAATCATCAGCATCACCTGGCTGCACATGATGTTCAGGGTGAAGGGCAGGATGAAGGTCTTGGGCAGCATCCAGAAGATGCCGATCAGGCCAATGAGCTGAGCCGCGTGCAAGGGCCTGGGTTCGCGCAGGTATTGCACCACCAGCAGAATGAACACGCCGATGAACAACGGGTAGACCATCTGGATCAGGCTCATCCACTGACCATGCAGCGACGGCCAGCGGATTTCCGCCAACCAGCCCAGCAGCGCCTCGGGGAAGCTCTGCTCCAACGCCACCGCCACGCTACCGACGGCGAACAACACGGCAAAGCGGGCGAGCAGATCCTGGGCAAGATGCGTGCGCTCCTGCCAGGCGCCGAACAGGCCATATAACGCAGGCAGCAGCAGGCACACCAGGTGGAAAATCACCGCCGCGTCGTCGCGCACGCGGCCGTTGTCGCGGTAGTAGTCGGTCTGGGTATCGAGCAGGAAGTAGGCGATGTACACCGTGACCATCAGGAACAGTTCGCGCTGGCGGCGGTAAACCGCGCAGTAGGCGCCGCCCAGCAGCAGGACCAAGGTGGGCAGGACGTTGAACAGGGACGTGAAAAAGACGCTGAGGTCTCTCACGTAAGCCGCCGCAAGCCCCGCCACCAACAAAATCAGCGAAGGCAGGAAGTGGCTCGCGCGTACAGCGTTTAAACGAAACAAGGGTAATCTCCGACCCGGCAGATCAATAATGGCATTGTGCCTTTACTTCATCGGCAGCGCACATGAATTGATGAATACACCGCTGTGTTAACGGCAGCCGGGCCGCAGGGCTTGAGCTTTTCTTGTAACCGGATCTTGGGGGGGACCTGGTAGGAGCGGCTTCAGCCGCGATCACCGGCAAAGCCGGTGCCATCCACCGCGTTGCCTGCTTTCGCGGCTAAAGCCGCTCCCACAGAAAACGCGAAAACCCGCCTGCCGATGAAGGCAGGCGGGTTTCCGTGAAACCTGGCGGCTTAGTAGGACAGGCCGAAGTGCTCTTCGTCCATCGCCATCAGGTTGTTGGCGCCCGACAGCATGGTCGCTACATGGGTGCGGGTACGCGGCAGGATACGCTGGAAGTAGAAGCGCGCCGTCTGCAGCTTGGCGGTGTAGAACGCCTCTTCCGACGTACCGGCAGCCAGTTTCTCGGCAGCCAGGCGGGCGATGTCGGCCCAGAAGTAAGCCAGGCAGGCATAACCTGAGTACATCAGGTAATCCACCGAAGCGGCGCCCACTTCCTCGCGGTCCTTCATGGCGGCCATGCCCACTTTCATGGTCAGCTCGCCCCATTCCTTGTTGATCGCGGCCAGCGGTTCGACGAACTCTTTGACCGCCTCGTTGCCTTCCTGCGCCTGGCAGAACTTGTGCACGATCTTGGTGAAGCCCTTGAGCGCTTCGCCCTGGGTCATCAGCACTTTACGGCCGAGCAGGTCGAGCGCCTGGATGCCGGTGGTGCCTTCGTACAGCATGGAGATACGGCTGTCGCGCACGTTCTGCTCCATGCCCCACTCGGCGATGAAACCGTGGCCGCCGTAGATCTGCACGCCGTGGTTGGCCGCTTCGAAGCCGACTTCGGTCATGAACGCTTTGGCGATCGGGGTGAGGAAGGCCAGCAGGGCGTCGGCCTTCTTGCGCTCTTCTTCATCCTGGCTGTACTTGACGATGTCCACCTGCTTGGCGGTGAAGTAGACCATGGCGCGGTTGCCTTCGGCGAAGGCCTTCATGGTCAGCAGCATGCGGCGCACGTCCGGGTGGACGATGATCGGGTCGGCCGCCTTGTCCGGCGCTTTCGGGCCAGTCAGCGAACGCATCTGCAGGCGGTCACGGGCATACTTCAGGCCGCCCTGGAAGGCTACCTCGGCATGGGCCAGGCCTTGCAGCGCGGTGCCCAGGCGGGCGGTGTTCATGAAGGTGAACATGCAGTTCAGGCCCTTGTTGGCTGGGCCAATCAGGTAGCCGGTGGCACTGTCGAAGTTCATCACGCAGGTGGCGTTGCCGTGAATGCCCATCTTGTGTTCGAGCGAACCGCAGCTCACGCCGTTGCGCTCACCCACGCCGCCTTCGGCGTTGGGCAGGAACTTCGGCACGATGAACAGCGAGATACCTTTGGTGCCAGCCGGTGCATCGGGCAGGCGGGCCAGGACGATATGGACGATGTTGCCGGCCATGTCGTGTTCACCGGCAGAGATGAAGATCTTGGTGCCGGAAATCTTGTAGGAACCGTCGGCCTGAGGCTCGGCCTTGGTGCGCAGCATGCCCAGGTCGGTGCCGCAGTGAGGCTCGGTCAGGCACATGGTGCCGGTCCACTCGCCGGACACCAGCTTGGTCAGGTAGGTGTGCTGCTGTTCTTCGGTGCCGTGGGCCGAGATGGTGTTCATCGCGCCATGGGACAGGCCTGGGTACATGCCCCACGACCAGTTCGACTCACCGACCATTTCGCTCAGCGCCAGGCCCAGCGACTCGGGCAGGCCCTGGCCACCGTGGGCAACGTCATGCGCCAGGCTCGGCCAGCCACCTTCGACGAACTGCTCGTAAGCTTCCTTGAAACCGGTTGGGGTCTTAACGCCGGACTCGCTCCAGGTGCAGCCTTCGAGGTCGCCGACACGGTTCAGCGGGGCCAGCACCTGCTCACAGAATTTCGCGCCTTCTTCGAGGATCGCGTCGACCATGTCGGGCGTGGCGTCCTGGCAACCCGGCAGGCTCTGATAGTGCGCCTCATAGCCAAGCAGCTCGTCGCGAACGAAGCGAATATCACGCAAGGGGGCTTTGTAATCAGGCATTGCGATGAACCTCTGTGATGAGTCCGGTGGGGAGACCGCTGATACCGACCAGCTCTTGCCGGCTTTCGGTCAAACAGGTGTTTGAAACTTACGTTTAGGACTGACCGATGTCAAGGAGGGACTATAGTGCCATTTACGCCGCGAAAGATGGCAGTTATGCCATTGCTCATTTTCAAGGAACGAAAACGACTGTGGGAGCGGACTTGTGTGGGAGCGGGCTTGCCCCGCGAAGACGTCAGACCAGACAACCTGTTGTGTCTGTACTGACGCCTTCGCGGGGCAAGCCCGCTCCCACACAAGACCACTCCCACAGAGATAACCGTGTGATAGATGCTATCAGGCGTAGGTATCGATGAACCGACCAAGCATTTCGTCGGAAGCCTTGGCGACCTTGGCACCCAGCTCGACTTCGGTTTTGCCCAGTGCCAGTTGCACGGTACTGGTGGCAAGGTCCATCTGCTGGCTGCGATCGACCGCGCGCAGGCGCTCGGCCTGAAAGTCGCTGGACTGGCTGGTGGCGGCGCGTTCGACGCCAGTGTTGGCGATCTGGCTGGCCGCCTGGTCGACGCGGTTCTGCCCGCTCTGAATGGCGCTGAGGCCTGCGTAATACGCAGAGCTACCGGTGATTTCCATGTCAAGACTCCAATGACGCTGGATGTGAACAGTGGCAATTAAAGCAGGCCAGGGCACAAAAGGCCCGTTTAAATCCCTAATAGCTCAGTGCCATCCAATAGACCTGGGGCATGCAAGCTCAATCCAGCAGGTCCAGTTGCAGATGCTCCGCCACGGCATCTGCAGTGGCTACCTTGAGCTTTGGCACCCGCCCCAGGCAGGGCGCTGGCAAGCGCTCGGCCAGGCTGGCGAGGTTCTCTTCCAGGCGCGCCGTGCGCGGCTCGATGATATTGGCAACCCAGCCCGCCAGTTGCAGGCCGTCACGGGCGATCGCTTCCGCGCTGAGCAACGCATGGTTGATACAACCCAGCCGCACCCCGACCACCAGAATCACCGGCAGCTTCAGGGCAATGGCCAAGTCCGACAGGTTGGCGTGATCGGACAGCGGCACCCGCCAGCCGCCCGCACCTTCGACCAGCGTGAAATCCGCGCCCTGGTCCAGCACGTGCTGCATGGCCTTGCGCAGGGCCGGCACCTCCAGCGCAACACCCGCCTCGCGCGCAGCCACATGCGGCGCGATGGCGGGCTCGAAGGCAACGGGGTTGACCTCTTCATAGGCCAGCTTGATCGAGCTTTCGTCGATCAGTGCCAGAGCGTCACTGTTGCGCAGCCCCTTGGCCGTCATCGTGCAACCGGACGCCACCGGTTTCGCCCCCAGCGTACTCAGGCCCTGCAGCCGCGCCGCATGCAACAACCCGGCGGCAATGGTGGTCTTGCCGACATCGGTATCGGTCCCCGCGATGAAATAGGCCTGGCTCATGTCGCTCCTCTCACGCCTGTGGCTTGCGCAACACACCATAGACCACCTGATAGGTGGCTGGCAGCCCTTGCGGTTGACGGAATGCTTCGTACGCCTGCAATAACCTTTCCATGCGCGCGCGCCCGGTCAGGCCCGACGGGCGCCCAGGGTTGAGATTGTGCGCACCCAAAGCCTTGAGTTCGTGGGTCAGCCCGCGCACATGCGGGTAGTGCAGCACATGAGCCTGCTGACGCAACCCGATCTGCTCCAGGCCACTGGCCGCGCACAGCCGCTGATAATCCTCGAAGCGGCGGAAGCGGTTGACGTGCACCAGGCCATCGACCGCCTGCCAGCTGGCGCGCAACTCGTCCAGGGTACCGACACACAGGCTGCTGAAGGCCAGCACACCACCCGGTCGCAATACCCGTCTTGCTTCTTCCAGCACGCTGCCGAACAGGCTGCACCACTGCACGGCCAGGCTGGAAAACACCAGGTCGACGCTGCCATCACGCAGCGGCAGGCGTTCGGCATCGCCTGCCACGTGATACTGCGCGCCGCCCTGCTCGCCCCGGGCGTGGCGCAACATGCCTTCGGCGATGTCCACGGCCAGGCCACTGGCCGGCGCGAAGCGTTCGGCCAACACGCGGCTGAAAAAGCCGGTGCCACTGCCCAGGTCGAGCCAGCGCGAGGGCATCAGGGTGTCCGGCAACTGCTCCAGCAGGCTGACACCCACCGCGCGCTGCAAGGCGGCCACGCTGTCGTAGCTGGCTGCCGCGCGGGAAAACGAAGCCGCCACCTGGCGCTTGTCCGGCAGCGCGCCGGGCAGGGTTGGACGGGAAAGGTCAGTCATCGCCACTCTCATGCAAAAAACTCTTGATGCCCTCGGCCAGCTCCAGCGGATATTCCAGCAGGAAGGCATGGGAACTGTCTTCGACCAGGCCAACCTCGACGTCTGGCAGCAGCTCGCTCAGGGCCTTGGCCGCCTCGGGCGGAACCAGGGCATCGCCACCCGCGAACAGATGCAACTGCGGGCCACCATAAGCCTGCAGCGCATCGCGGGTGTCGAGCTTGGCCAGTACTTCAAGGCCGGTGGCCAGATAAAGCGGATCGGTATCCGGCACGCCAACGCCCAGCTGACGCAATAGCGTGCGGGGCTGCAGGGCGCCGTCGCTGCACAGGGTGCGAAAGCGCTTGAGGGTCACTGAGGTGTGGCTGCGGCAACCGTCGAGAAAGGTGCCGAAGGTGTCTTCGGCCATGCCGTGGGGCCAATCGGCACGCGCGACGAAACTGGGGTTGCTGGCC
This sequence comes from Pseudomonas sp. NPDC089752, assembly GCF_044748725.1. Lineage (NCBI taxonomy): Bacteria > Pseudomonadati > Pseudomonadota > Gammaproteobacteria > Pseudomonadales > Pseudomonadaceae > Pseudomonas > Pseudomonas sp. NPDC089752. The sequence continues at coordinate 57,599 of NZ_JBIVGP010000005.1, read as the reverse complement.
AGGGTCAGCAGCCCGCAGCAATGGTCGCCGCGCTTGCGCGCAAGCTCGCTGGCGAGCATGCCGCCAAGCGACCAGCCGCCCAGCCAGGTGTCAGTCGGTACGGTACGGTCCAGGTGGTCGACCCACGCCTGCACATCGGCGTCGGCCAGCTCCGGCAGGGGCATCAATTCGACCTGCAGGCGGGCATCCTGGGCGCGCAGGCTGGCGGCCAGCGGTTCCAGCGCCGCGGTACCCAGGCCCCAGCCGGGTAGAAGGATCAGTCGGTTACGCATCAGCGGCCTCCAGCTGTGGATAACACTCGGCCAATGCATTCAACAATAGCTGCACCTGCGCCTCACTGTGCGCGGCGCTCAAGGTCACCCGCAGGCGTGCGCTGCCAGCAGGCACGGTGGGCGGGCGGATGGCGGTGACCAGCAGCCCGCGTTCGCGCAGCATCTGCGACAGGCGCAGGGCCTGTGCACTGTCGCCGATCAGGATCGGCTGGATCGGCGTCGGGCTGTCCATCAGCTGCAGGCCGATCTGTTCGGCGCCCAGGCGGAACTGGCGAATCAACGCGGCAAGGTGCTCACGGCGCCAGGTTTCGCGGCGCAGCAGCTCCAGGCTCTTGAGCGTGGCACAGGCCAACGCTGGCGGCTGACTGGTGGTGTAGATGTAGGGCCGGGCGAATTGCACCAGCGCTTCGATCAATTCTTCGCTGCCGGCGACGAAGGCACCTGCCGTGCCGCAGGCCTTGCCCAACGTGCCGATCAACACCGGCACATCCTCGATGCCCAGCCCGAAGTGCTCGACGATGCCGCCGCCCTGGGCACCCAAGGTACCCAGCCCATGAGCATCGTCGACCATCAGCCAGGCACCCCGCGCACGCGCAACCTTGGCCAGGGCCGGCAGGTCGGCAAGGTCGCCGTCCATGCTGAACACCCCGTCGGTGACCACCAAGGTGTTGCCGGTCGCCTTGTCCAGGCGCTTGGCCAGGCTGGCGGGATCGTTGTGCAGGTAACGGTTGAAACGGGCACCACTGAGCAACCCGCCATCGAGCAGCGAGGCGTGGTTGAGGCGGTCCTGCAGCACCGTGTCGCCCTGCCCCACCAAGGCGGTGATGGCGCCGAGGTTGGCCATGTAACCCGTGGAAAACAGCAGCGCTCGCGGGCGGCCAGTGAGCTCGGCCAGCGCTTCTTCGACCTGGTGGTGCGGCGTGCTGTGGCCGATCACCAGGTGCGAGGCACCGCCCCCCACTCCCCAGCGCTCGGCGCCGGCCTGCCAGGCGGCGATCACTTCGGGATGGTTGGCCAGGCCCAGGTAGTCATTGCTGCAGAAGGCCAGCAACGGCTGGCCATCGACCACGACGTGCGGCCCTTGCGGGGTTTCCAGCAGGGGCCGCTGCCGATACAGGTCTGCGGCGCGCCGTTCGGCCAGGCGCGCCGCCAGATCGAAGGCCATGTCAGGCCGTTGCTGCGTTGTAGAACAGCTCGCTGCTGCGTTGCTCGACCAGCGCCTGCTCGATGGCGGCCTGGTGCACTTCGTCGGCATGCTCTTCGCGGGCTTCGGGTTTGATGCCCAGACGCGCGAACAGCTGCATGTCCTTGTCGGCTTGCGGGTTGGCGGTGGTCAGCAGTTTCTCGCCATAGAAGATCGAGTTGGCGCCGGCCATGAAGGCCAGGGCCTGCATCTGCTCGTTCATCTGCTCGCGGCCGGCGGACAGGCGCACGTGCGACTTGGGCATCAGCAACCGCGCGACCGCCAGCATGCGGATGAAGTCGAAGGGGTCGACGTCTTCTTCCTCGGCCAGCGGGGTGCCGGCGACTTTCACCAGCATGTTGATCGGTACCGACTCCGGGTGCTCAGGCAGGTTGGCCAGCTGGATCAGCAGGCCGGCGCGGTCGTCCAGCGACTCGCCCATGCCGAGGATGCCACCGGAGCAGATCTTCATCCCGGCATCGCGCACGTAGGCCAGGGTCTGCAGGCGCTCGCTGTAGGTGCGGGTGGTGATGATGCTGCCGTAAAACTCCGGCGAGGTGTCGAGGTTGTGGTTGTAGTAGTCGAGGCCGGCCTGGGCCAGGGCCTGGGTCTGGTCCTGGTCGAGCTTGCCGAGGGTCATGCAGGTTTCCAGGCCCATGGCCTTGACCCCTTTGACCATCTCCAGCACGTAGGGCATGTCCTTGGCCGACGGGTGTTTCCAGGCCGCGCCCATGCAGAAGCGGGTCGAACCGATGGCCTTGGCCCGGGCGGCTTCTTCCAGCACCTTCTGCACTTCCATCAGCTTCTGTTTTTCCAGCCCGGTGTTGTAGTGGCCGGACTGCGGACAATATTTGCAATCTTCCGGGCAGGCGCCGGTCTTGATCGACAGCAGCGTCGAAACCTGTACGCGGTTCGGGTCGAAATGCGCGCGGTGCACGGTCTGCGCCTGGAACAGCAAGTCATTGAACGGCTGCTGGAACAGCGCCTTGACCTCGGCCAGGGTCCAGTCGTGACGTGTTGTTGCAGTTGTGCTGGCGCTCATCGGCGTTTCCTTGTTTAGGCTGTAACTGGCGCCGGGACAGGAATGCCCGCCAGCGCATCACGGATAGCTCGCATAGTCATGGAAGGCCTATGAACTGTCAACCTTGGTTAAAAGCTCTGGTTTACAAGTGTATAACTATTGATCAAATGTGTTTGTTGTGCGACGAGCCCGCCGAACAACCTTACCCATTATGCGTAGCCTGTGAGCAGGAGCTGCCCTGGCTAGGTGATCACTGCCTTCGCTGCGCGTTGCCACTACCGATGGCCGGACTGACCTGCGGCCCGTGCAGCCGTCGCGCACCGGCCTTCGATCAGGTCATCGCGCTGTGGCATTACGGCTTTCCGGTGGATGCGCTGATCAGCCGTTTCAAGCACAACCGGCAATGGCCGCTGGGGCGGTTGATGGCCGAAATGCTGGGCCATGGCCTGCAGCATCGCTATGCCGAAGGGCTGGCAAAGCCCGAGCTGCTGTTGCCTGTGCCGCTGGCCAGGCGTCGACAGCGCGAACGCGGCTTCAACCAGGCCGGCCTGTTGGCGCGCTGGTTATCCAAGGGGTTGGCGATCGCCTGCGACGAGCAACTTTTGCTGCGCACGCGCGAAACGCCCGCGCAGCAAGGTCTGGATGCCAGGGCCCGGCGGCGCAATTTGCAGCGGGCCTTTGCCCTGGCCGATGCAGGTCACTTCGATGGCCTGCATGTAGCCGTGGTCGATGATGTGCTGACCACTGGCACCACCGCTCAAACCATCGCCGCCCTGCTGCGTGATGCCGGTGCACGCCGGGTCGATGTGTATTGCCTGGCACGCACGGCAAAACCGGGGCAAGCTTGACGGGTCAGTCTCAGATAGGCGTCATCATGTCCCTGCCCGCTCTCCTCACCCAGCACATCGCCCGCCGTCCGCAACGCATCGCTCTGCTGCAGCACATCGCCGAGCAAGGCTCGATCACCCGCGCCGCCAAGGCGGCCGGCATCAGCTACAAGGCCGCCTGGGACGCCATCGACGAACTCAACAATCTGGCCAGCCAGCCCCTGGTCGAGCGCAGTACCGGCGGGCGTGGCGGCGGCGGAGCGCGGCTGTCGGACGAAGGCGAGCGGGTGCTGCGCCTCTACCAGAAGCTGCAGGCGCTGCAGGCGCAGATACTGGAAGCCGCCGAAGAGACCAGCGACCTCGACCTGCTTGGGCGCCTGATGCTGCGCACCAGTGCGCGCAACCAACTGCAAGGTCAGGTCAGTGGTTTGCGCCGCGAAGGCCGGCACGACCGGGTGAGCCTGGCGCTGGGCGGGGGGCTGGAGATCGAAGCATTGATCACCCACGACAGCACCGCTCGCCTGGAGCTGACCCTGGGCACCATGGTGGTGGCCTTGCTCAAGGCCGGATGGGTGCAGTTGCTGGGCGCCGAGGAGCAACCTGAGGCTGGCAGCAATGTGCTCATGGCGACCGTCGAGGAGGTGCTGGCCGATGGGCACGAGCCTAGTGAAGTGCGGCTGGCACTGGAGAATGGGCAGACCCTGTGCGGGTTTGCCGAGGCGGATTGGTTGGTACGTGAGGCGGTAACGGCAGGCAGCGAGATTCGGGTGCAGTTCCATGCTGCCCATGTTTTGCTGGGGGTGCCGGTTTAGCCTGGCCGCGCTTCGCGCGGTTCGCGGGGCAAGCCCGCTCCCACATTTACATCGCAGACTTTGACCTTGTGGGAGCGGGCTTGCCCCGCGAAGTGGCCGGCACTGATACCATGAGCCCCTGCAGCCCACCCCGGAGCACTCATGTCGCATCCCTTCGCTACCCTCACCCCCGACCTGGTCCTCGACGCCGTGGAAAGCCTCGGTTTTCTCAGCGACGCGCGCGTACTGGCCCTGAACAGCTACGAGAATCGCGTGTACCAGGTGGGTATCGAAGACCAGCAGCCGTTGATCGCCAAGTTTTACCGCCCGGAGCGCTGGAGCAACGCGGCGATTCTGGAAGAACACCGTTTCACAGCCGAACTCGCCGATTGCGAAGTGCCGGTGGTCGCGCCGCTGCAGCACGATGGCCAGACCCTGTTCGAACACCAGGGTTTCCGCTTTACCCTGTTCCCACGGCGCGGCGGTCATGCGCCGGAACCCGGCAACCTTGACCAGCTCTATCGCCTCGGGCAACTGCTAGGCCGCATGCACGCCGTTGCCGCGACCCGCCCGTTCGAACATCGCGAAGCGCTGACTGTGGATAACTTCGGTCATGATTCGCTGCAAACCCTGCTGGAGGGCGACTTCGTACCACGAGAGTTGCTGCCCGCATTCGAGTCCGTGGCGCGCGAGCTGCTGAAGCGGGTCGAGGATATCTATGCGCGCACACCGCATCAGGTCATGCGCCTGCATGGCGACCTGCACCCCGGCAACCTGATGCATCGCGACGACGTCTATCACGTCGTCGACCTCGACGACTGTCGCATGGGCCCCGCCGTGCAAGACCTGTGGATGATGCTCGCAGGCAGCCGCGAGGAACGTCTCGGCCAATTGGCCGAGCTGATCGACGGCTACAACGAGTTCCACGACTTCGACCCACGCGAACTGCCCCTGATCGAACCCCTGCGCGCCTTGCGCCAGCTGCACCACAGCGCCTGGCTGGCGCGGCGCTGGGACGACCCGGCATTCCCGCGCAGCTTCCCCTGGTTCGGCCAGCCACGTTACTGGGGCGACCAGATTCTTGCCCTGCGCGAGCAAACGGCGGCCCTGGATGAGCAACCACTGAAATTGTTCTAAATCCCCGCCAGGGTCTGACTACAATAGGCGTCGCTGTATTTAGCTACCTAAGCAAGGATTCTGCATGCACGCCGCAAACCCGCGTCGCGGGTACATTCTTGGCCTTTCGGCCTACATCATCTGGGGCTTGTTCCCGCTGTACTTCAAAGCCATTCAGAGCGTTCCGGCGGTGGAGATCATCGTCCACCGGGTGCTCTGGTCGGCCCTGTTCGGCTCTCTGCTACTGTTGGTCTGGAAACACCCAGGCTGGTGGCGCGAACTGCGTGAAAACCCGCGTCGCCTGACGATCCTTGCCCTGAGCGGGACGCTGATCGCGGCCAACTGGCTGACTTATGTGTGGTCGGTGAACAACGGCCGCATGCTCGAAGCCAGCCTGGGCTACTACATCAACCCCTTGGTCAACGTGCTGCTGGGCATGCTCTTGCTGGGTGAGCGCCTGCGTCGCCTGCAATGGCTGGCGGTGGGGTTGGCCGCCGTGGGTGTGGCGCAGCAGGTATGGCAGGTCGGCAGCCTGCCGTGGGTATCGCTGGTGCTGGCGCTGACCTTTGGCTTCTACGGCCTGATCCGCAAGCAGGCGCCGGTTGCCGCACTCCCCGGCCTGGTGGTGGAAACCTGGATGCTGGTGCCGCTGGCATTGGGATGGCTGCTGCTGCACCCCGCCGCAATGAGCGCCCAAGGTGAGTTCTACACCACCAGCGAAGCGCTGTGGCTGATGGCCGCTGGGCCAGTGACGCTGATCCCGCTGGTGTGCTTCAACGCCGCCGCGCGCCACCTGCCGTATACGACCCTGGGCTTCCTGCAGTACCTGGCGCCGACCTTGGTGCTGCTGCAGGCAGTGCTGCTGTTTGACGAACACCTGTCGTCGAGCAGTCTGGTGGCATTTATCTGCATCTGGGCGGGTTTGGCGCTGTACAGCGTCGATGCCTGGCTGAATCTGCGCAAGCGCGCCTGATCACAGTTTCCCGGTGGGAGCGGCTTCAGCCGCGAACACCGGCGAAGCCGGTGCCATCTACCGAGGTGCTTGCGGATCAATCTTCCGGCCGCAACTTCAACTCCACCATCAAGTCATCCGCCAGGCTCTCCAGCTTCTGCTGCAGGTCATCCAGCGACAAGGTCAACGGCAGCGCCAGCAAGGCGTCGGCATGGAACAGTGGCTCGCTGCTCATCGGTGCCGGGCGCACTTCTGTAGTGAAGCGCTCCAGGTTCACGCCCTGTTCAGCCAGCAAGCGGGTAATGTCGCGCACGATCCCTGGCCGATCATTACCCACCAGCTCCATGGCGATCGGCTTCCAGGTGCAGGAAGGCTCGATGCCGCTCTCGGCGATCAGCACACGAATTTCGTATTTGCCCAACGCCTGCAGCGACTTCACCAACTCGTCATAGTTTTCCGCAGGCACCGCCACCCGCAGGATCCCGGCGAACTGCCCGGCCATGCGCGACATGCGGCTCTCCAACCAGTTACCGTTGTGGTCGGCGATGCACTGGGCAATGCGTTCCACCTGGCCGGCCTTGTCCGGGGCGATCACGGTCAGTACAAGATGATCCACAGGGGTTACCTCTGCGTCGGGCCGCCCAAAGCGGCGGAAATTCGGGGGATCGACTCAGTATAGGCAAGGCGCGGCAACCTGCCGCAGGACAGTCTGCGGAACTAATCGTGTACTGTTTCAAGATTTATCTGGAACAATCCCTAAGTTTTTTGCGAACATAGCCACTCCCAGCGTGACCCGACGCGACCAACCGGTCGCAGAACGGCGCTTTTAGTCTGATGTTTACCCGCCTGCTGCTTCATGTAGTATGCGTTGGCGCAGACTACAAAACGTCGTTTCGATGTCTGCCAAGGCGCCTGTGAAAATACGCCAACCGCCCGCCAGCCTGTCTGGCGAGCCGCACCCAGCCGCTCTCGTAGTGGCGAGAGCATGTACTGGTGCCGTGTTTAGAGAAGCGCTACAGGCTTAATACAGAAGAGCGAAAGCGAAATAGCTGAGCAGAGGTGAGGCAAGCAATGACTGGATACGTTCAAGTCGGTGGCCTTCAGGTCGCCAAGGCCCTGTACGACTTCGTCAACGACGAAGCGATCCCTGGAACCGGCATCGAAGCCGACAAGTTCTGGGCCGGGGCGGCAGAGATCATTAAAGACCTCGCTCCAAAGAACAAAGCCCTGCTCGCCAAGCGCGACGAGCTGCAAGCCAAGATCGACGCCTGGCACCAGGCACGCCAAGGCCAGGCGCACGACGCCGTAGCCTACAAGAGCTTCCTCCAGGAAATCGGCTACCTGCTGCCACAAGCCGACGATTTCCAGGCCACCACGCAAAATGTAGACGAAGAAATCGCCCACATGGCCGGCCCGCAGCTGGTCGTGCCGGTGATGAACGCCCGCTTCGCCCTGAACGCCGCCAACGCCCGCTGGGGTTCGCTGTACGACGCGCTGTACGGCACCGATGCCATCAGCGATGAAGGCGGCGCGGAAAAAGGCCAGGGTTACAACAAGGTGCGTGGCAACAAGGTCATTGCCTTCGCCCGCGCCTTCCTCGACGAAGCCGCGCCGCTGGCCGCAGGTTCGCACGTCGACTCCACCGCCTACCGCATCGACGGCGGCAAGCTGGTGGTTGCCCTCAAGGGTGGCAGCAACAGCGGCCTGCGCGATGACGCTCAGCTGATCGGCTACAAGGGCGACGCCGCCGCACCGACTGCCGTGCTGCTCAAGCACAACAACCTGCACTTCGAAATCCAGGTCGACGCCAGCACCCCGGTCGGCAGCACCGACGCCGCTGGCGTCACCGACATCCTGATGGAATCGGCGCTGACCACCATCATGGACTGCGAAGACTCGGTCGCCGCCGTCGACGCCGACGACAAGGTCATCGTCTACCGCAACTGGCTGGGCCTGATGAAAGGCGATCTGGCCGAAAGCGTGAGCAAAGGCGGCAAGACCTTCACTCGCACCATGAACCCAGACCGCGAATACGCCGCGCCCAATGGCGGCAGCGTCACCCTGCACGGTCGTTCGTTGCTGTTCGTGCGCAACGTCGGCCACCTGATGACCAACCCGGCGATTCTCGATGCCCAAGGCAACGAAATCCCGGAAGGTATCCAGGACGGCCTGTTCACCAACCTGATCGCCCTGCACAACCTCAACGGCAACACCAGCCGCAAGAACACCCGCACTGGCAGCGTGTACATCGTCAAGCCGAAGATGCACGGCCCTGAAGAAGTCGCGTTCGCCGCCGAAATCTTCAGCCGCGTCGAAGACCTGCTGGGCATGCCGCGCAACACCGTCAAGGTCGGCATCATGGACGAGGAGCGCCGCACCACGGTCAACCTCAAGGCCTGCATCAAGTCGGCCGCCGAGCGCGTGGTGTTCATCAACACCGGCTTCCTCGACCGTACCGGTGACGAAATCCACACCTCGATGGAAGCCGGCGCCGTGGTGCGCAAGGGCGCCATGAAGAACGAGAAGTGGATCGGCGCCTACGAGAACAACAACGTCGACGTTGGCCTGGCCACCGGCCTGCAAGGTCGCGCGCAGATCGGCAAGGGCATGTGGGCCATGCCCGACCTGATGGCGGCGATGCTCGAGCAGAAGATCGCCCACCCGCTGGCCGGTGCCAACACCGCCTGGGTACCGTCGCCGACGGCCGCCACCCTGCACGCCCTGCACTACCACAAGGTCGACGTGCAGGCCCGTCAGCGCGAGCTGGCCAGCCGCACTCCGGCGTCGGTCGACGATATCCTGACCATCCCGCTGGCGGCCGATACCAACTGGTCTGAGGAAGAGATCCGCAACGAGCTGGACAACAATGCTCAGGGTATCCTGGGCTACGTGGTGCGCTGGATCGACCACGGCGTGGGTTGCTCGAAGGTGCCGGACATCAACAACGTCGGCCTGATGGAAGACCGCGCCACCCTGCGTATCTCCGCTCAGCTGCTGGCCAACTGGCTGCGCCATGGCATCGTCAGCCAGGAGCAGGTGCTTGAGAGCCTCAAGCGCATGGCTGCGGTGGTCGACAAGCAGAACGCCAACGACGCCCAATACCGCCCGATGGCAGCGAACTTCGACGATAACGTCGCGTTCCAGGCCGCCGTGGAGCTGGTAATCGAGGGTGCCAAGCAGCCCAACGGTTACACCGAGCCAGTGCTGCACCGTCGCCGTCGCGAGTTCAAGGCGCGTAACGGGTTGTAATCGGACGGGGCCGCTGTGCGGCCCATTCGCGGCGCAAGGCCGCTCCCACAGATATCTCGCAATGCTTCAGACCTGCGCGATACCTGTGGGAGCGGCCTTGTGCCGCGAATGGGCTGCAAAGCAGCCCTAGATCACTCGATCCTCAATTCTTTCTTTACCAGCTCCAGCAACCTTCCCAGATCCACAGGTTTGAGCAGAAAATCCACCACACCCAGGTGCATCACATCCACCGCCTCCTTCACATCGGTGTCGCCCGACACCACGATGATCGACAACGCCGCCCGCTCCGATTCTCGAATCTGCCGAATCAAGTCCATGCCATCATTGGGCTGCATCCGTAGATCAGTGATCATCAAGGCGATTCGTGGCTCGTAATGCAACTTGAACATCGCCTCCTGCGCCCCGTCTGCAGTCATGCTCTCGATGCCCCGGCTTTTCAGGTACAGCTTGAGCGCCTCGCTGTTCACCGGGTTGTCATCGACAATCAGCACCACAGGCTTCGGCGCCACAGGCGCACTCACCACGGCCAATGCCTCACGTTCGGCGTCACTCAGGATGTCGTCGTCAACCATGGTCATCTCATCAAAAAATGCTTGCTCACCGGTAAGACCGCTCCCTGCGAAATAGATCACACCGCGCTCATAGACTTACGTCCAATGGGCACCACACCGCCGTCAGCCGACCATGGGGGTCGAGAACAACAAGGCCGGCACCTATATAGATATATATAGTTCGGCGTAGCGATACGGTCAGTTTCATGAGCAAAAAGGACGCCTACAGTCAGGCAGGCAGGACGGCTGTGCTGCAGAACATCCAGAGCACACTGCAGTTCCTGCAGCGTTTTCCGCCGTTCAACCAGATGGAACTCAGTCACCTGGCGTTCCTGGTGGAGCAGTGCCAGCTGCGTTTCCATGCCCGCGGTGAAAGCATCATCAAGCCCGCCGACGGGCCGGTCGAGCATTTCTATATCGTCAAGCAAGGCCGCGTGGTCGGTGAGCGCCAGCACCTGGTCAAGCCGGGTGTGGAAACCACCTTCGAGATCACCAGCGGCGAATGCTTCCCCCTGGCGGCGCTGCTCGGTGAACGCGCCACCCGCACGGAACACCTGGCCGGTGAAGACACGTTCTGCCTGCAGTTGAACAAGGCCGCGTTCATCCGCGTGTTTTCGATGTCGGAGGTGTTCCGCGATTTTGCCCTGCGCGGCGTCAGCAGCCTGCTCGACCAGGTCAACCAGCAAGTGCGCCAGCGCGCCGTGGAAACCCTCGGCACCCAGTATTCGCTGAACACCCCGCTGGGCGAGCTGGCCATGCGTCACCCGGTGGTCTGTTCGCCAGACTTGCCGCTGCGTGAGGCCGTGCGGTTGATGCACGAACAGCAGGTCGGCAGCATCGTGGTGGTCGACCCGCAGCGTTACCCGGTGGGCATCTTCACCCTGCGCGACCTGCGTCAGGTGGTGGCCGCCGCCGATGCCGACCTGGGCGCGCCGATCGACCGGCACATGACGGCCAATCCGTTCTATCTCAGCCCCCAGGCCAGCGCCTTCGATGCCGCCATGGCGATGACAGAGCGGCACATCGCCCATGTCTGCCTGGTGGACAACCAACGGCTGTGCGGCGTGGTGTCCGAGCGCGACCTGTTTTCCCTGCAGCGGGTCGACCTGGTGCACCTGGCCCGCACCATCCGCCACGCCCCGCGCCTGGACACACTGTTGTCGCTGCGCGGCGAGATCGGCCAGCTGGTCGAACGCATGCTCGCCCATGGCGCGTCCTCGACCCAGATCACCCAGATCATCACCCTGCTCAACGACCACACCGTGTGCCGGGTGATCGAACTGGCACTGGCCGAGCGCGGCGACCCGGGCGTGCCGTTCAGCTGGCTGTGCTTCGGCAGCGAAGGGCGCCGTGAACAGACGCTGCACACCGACCAGGACAACGGCATCCTCTTCGACGCGAGCGACACCCTTGAGGCCGAAGCCATTCGCGCCCGTCTGCTGCCACTGGCCCAATACATCAACCAGTGCCTGGCCCAATGCGGCTTCACCTTGTGCAAGGGCAATGTCATGGCCGGCAACCCCGAGCTGTGCCTGTCGCGCAGCGAATGGGCGCGGCGCTTCGCCGGTTTCATTCGCGAAGCCAGCCCGGAAAACCTGCTGGGGTCGAGCATCTACTTCGACCTGCGTGTGGTCTGGGGTGACGAACAAGGCTGCGAACAGTTGCGCCGCAGCGTGCTGGAGCAAGTCGCCGACAACCGCATCTTCCAGCGCATGATGGCCGACAACGCCCTGCGCCAGCGGCCACCGGTGGGCCGCCTGCGCGAGTTCGTGCTGACCCGCCAGGGCAACGACAAGACCGCGACCCTCGACCTCAAGGTGCAAGGCCTGACGCCCTTCGTCGATGGCGCCCGGCTGTTGGCCCTGGCGAACGGCATCGGCGCCTGCAATACCCTGGAACGCCTGCGCCAGCTGGTCGACAAAGGCGTTATCGAGCCCCTCGACGGTGCGGCGTACGAAGAGGCCTACCACTTCATCCAGCAAACCCGCATGCAGCAGCACCAACGCCAGACCCGCGAAAACCTGCCGTACTCCAACCGGCTCGACCCGGACAGCCTCAACCACCTGGATCGGCGCATCCTGCGTGAGTCGCTGCGCCAGGCCCAGCGCCTGCAAAGCAGCCTGGCGCTGCGGTACCAGCTATGAGCCTGTTCGCCTGGCTACGCCCCGCCACCCCGGTGCTGAGCGAGGCGTTGCAACAGCGCGTGGCTCAACTGCCCAAGGCCGCACCGCTGGGCGTGTGCTCGCTGCGTGAACAGCGCTGGGTGGTGCTCGACCTTGAGACCAGCGGCCTGAACCCCAACCGCGATCAAGTGCTGTCGATCGGCGCGGTGGCGATCGAAGACGGCGCCATCGACTTCTCCCAGCAGTTCGAACGCACCCTGCACCGCCCGACACAGAAGACCAACGCCAGCGTGCTGATCCATGGCCTGGGCCCGAGTGCCCTGGCTGCTGGCAGCGACCCGGCCGAAGCGCTGCTGGAGCTGTTGGAGTTCATGGGCGACAGCCCGGTGCTGGCGTTCCACGCCCCCTTCGATCAACGCATGCTGGCCCGGGCGCTGAAGGAAAGCCTGGGCTATCGCTTGCAACAGCCGTTCCTCGACGTGGCCGAACTGGCCCCCCTGCTCAACCCCGATACCGTGCTGCGCGAAGCCGGGCTGGACGACTGGGTCGCGCGCTTCGGCCTGCAGGTAGAGGAACGCCATCACGCCAGCGCCGATGCCCAGGTTACCGCCGAACTGGCCTTGATCCTGTTCAGCCAGGCCCGCCGCCAGCAGCTCGACAGCCCGTTGCAGCTCGAACAGCGCCTGCGCTCCTGGCGCCGGCGCAATGTGCATCACCACGGCCTGTGATGGCAATCCGATAAGCGTCCATTGCGCGGCGCCCCCCGCCTCTGTAACAATCGCGAATAATTATCGTTAGTTAATGCATTCGTTCCGGGGGGGACACTGCTTGTCTTCTGCTCAGAGCCCACACGCCGAACTGGTCGGTACCCTGTACCGCGACCATCGCAGCTGGCTGCTCGCCTGGCTGCAGCGCAGCATGGCCTGCCGCCAGCGCGCCGAAGACCTGAGCCAGGACACCTTCGTGCGCCTGCTCGGCCGCGAGCAGCTGGACAGCCCCCGCGAACCGCGCGCGTTCCTTGCCGCCGTGGCCAAGGGGCTGATGTTCGACCACTTCCGCCGCGCTGCGCTGGAGCAGGCCTATCTGGCCGAGCTGATGCGCTTGCCGGAAGCCGAACACCCCTCACCGGAAATGCAGCACCTGATCCTCGAAGACCTCAAGGCCATCGACCGCCTGCTCGGCAAACTGTCGAGCAAGGCCCGCGCTGCCTTCTTGCACAATCGCCTGGATGGCATGGGCCACGCCCAGATCGCCGAGCGCCTGGGCGTGTCGGTGTCGCGCGTGCGCCAGTACATTGCCCAGGGCATGCGCCAGTGCTACGTGGCCCTGTACGGGGAGCCGACGTGAACAATGCACCGGTTTCCGCCGGGGTTCTGGAAGCCGCCATCGCCTGGAAGCTGAGCCTGGACGATGCCACTGGCACGCCCGACGAGCGCAACGAATTCCTGCGCTGGCATGCCGCCAGCGAAGAACATGCCCGCGCCTGGCGCCAGCTTGGCACCCTCGACCAACGCGTGAGCGCTGCCGCCGGCCCGGCACGCCAGGCCCTGCAACAATCGCGCGCAGGGCTGCGGCGCCGAGTGGCGAAGGTCGGCGGTGGTATGGCCGGCATGTTCCTGCTCGGCTCGCTGCTGGCCTGGGTCGGTGCGCCGTCGCTGTCGGCCAGTTACTGGCTGGCGGACCAGCGCACCGCCACCGGTGAACTGCGTACCCTGCGCCTGGAAGACGGCACGCTGCTGAGCCTGAACACGCACACTGCTGTGGATATCGACTACCAAGGCGATCAGCGTGTGCTGGTGCTGCACCAGGGCGAAATTTCGGTCGAAACCGGCCATGAAGACCCACGCCCCTTGCTGGTGCGCACCGACGATGGACGCCTGCGTCCGTTGGGTACGCGCTTCCTCGTCCGCCGCGAGGCCGACGGCACGCGCCTGGAGGTGATGCAGGCCTCGGTCGGCGCCATGCCGATGAACAGTGGCGACGAGCGAGTGCTGCGCGAAGGTCAGCAGGTGCTGATGAACGCCAATGGCCTGGGCGAAGTCGCCCCGGTCGAGGCCGGCGCGGATGCCTGGACGCGCGGGATGCTGGTGGTCGACAACGTACGCCTGGCCGACCTGCTGGCGCAGCTGGGGCAATACCGCAGTGGTCACCTGGGCGTGGCCGATGAAGTGGCTGACCTGCGCGTGACCGGCAGCTTCCCGCTGACCAATACCGACCTGGCCCTGGCCTCGCTGGTGCCGGCGCTGCCGGTGAAGATCGAGCGGCATACGCAGTGGTGGGTCACGGTGGTGCCCAAATAGATAAGCGGTAAATCCTTCGCGGGCAAGCCCGCTCCCACAGGTTCTGCGCAGTGTTCGAGGGCTGTCGAGACCTTGTGGGAGCGGGCTTGCCCGCGAAGAGGCCAGCACAGAACAACAAAATATTTTCAGACTCCCCTGTCACTTCTCAAATCTCGCTCGGCAAGGAAGCAGTTAGCACTTATCCGTCGAGGAGCCGCTGCATGTCCCGTGCTGTTGATCGTATCCTGCGCCCCAGCCTGATGGCCCTGGCCATCGCCCTGGCCGCGCCATTGGCCAGCCCTGCCCTGTTCGCCGCCGAGCAATCCGCCCAGCGTGCCTATGACCTGCCCAGCGCCCCGCTGGCCACCACCCTGAACCAGATCGCAAGCCAGACGGGCATCGCCCTGGCCATCGACCCGGCACTGGTCAGCGGCCGCACCTCGGCGCCGGTCAGCGGCCAGTACAACGGTCTGGGCGCCTTGCAGGCGGCCCTGCGCGGCACCGGCCTGCAACTGCAGCAAAGCAGTGTCGGCAGCTACAGCCTGGTGGCGGTACCGGAAGGCAGCCTGGCCTTGCCAGAAACCAGCGTGAACGCCAATAGCGACAGCGAAAGCGCCTGGGGCCCGGTCGAAGGCTACCTGGCCAAGCGCAGTGCGGTCGGCACCAAGACCGACACCGCGCTGGTCGAAATCCCTCGCTCCATCTCCGTCGCCACCCGCCAGCAGATGAGCGACCGTGGCGTGCACAGCCTGGACGATGCCGTGCGCTACATGCCGGGCATCGTCTCCGCCAGCTACGGCAGCGACACCCGCTATGACTGGATGCGCGTGCGTGGCTTCGAGCCGACCCAGTTCCTCGACGGCCTGCCGCTGCCGCGTGGCGTGTATGCCAACCCCAAAGCCGAAACCTGGAACCTCGACCGCCTGGCCCTGCTGCGCGGCCCGGCGTCCTCGCTGTATGGCCAGACCCCACCCGGCGGCCTGCTGGACATGGTCAGCCGCCGCCCGCAAGCCGAAAGCGCCCACGAAATTGAGGTGCAGTACGGCAGCGACAACCACCGCCAGATCAACTTCGCCAGCACCGGCAAGATCGATGACGAAGGCCGCTTCCTGTACGGCGTCAGTGGCGTGATTCGCGATGGCGGCACGCAGATCGACCACATCGACGACAAGCGCTACAACATCGCCCCGAGCCTGACCTGGAACATCGACGACGACACCTCGTTGACCCTGCTGACCCAGTTCACCCGCGACGATACCGGCGCCACCAGCCAGTTCCGCCCAATCCAGGGCACCAAGATCGACATGCCATTCGGCAAGATCTCGCACCACAAGAACCTGGGCGACCCGGACTACGAGTTCTACGACCGCACCTACTACGCGCTGGGCTATGCCTTCGAGCACCGCCTCAACGATGTCTGGCAGTTCCGCCAGAACCTGCGCTACACCAAGACCGACCTGGCCTTCCAGACCATCACGCCAGGCAGTTACTACTCGCCAGGCGGGCCAGTGCAAGACGACGGCACCGTCAGCCGCATGTCGACCAACACCGATGAAGACATCAGCCAGTTCGCCGTGGACAACAACTTCCAGGCCGACTTCGCCACCGGTGAGGTCACCCACACTTTGCTGCTGGGCCTGGACCACCAGCGCGTCAACACCAACTACCTGTCGATCTTCGGCTTCGGCTTGCCAGACAGCAATGTCAACAATCCCGTTTACGGCGTGCCGATCACCCGCCCCGACCGTTCCACGGCGTTCTACGACTACAACCAGAAAACCCGCCAGACCGGCGTGTACATCCAGGACCAGATGGCCCTGGGCAACTGGCGCCTGACCTTGGGCGGCCGCGAAGACTGGGTGCACACCAGTACCAAGTTCCTCAACCAGGGCGATGCCACCAATACCCAGCGCGACAAGAAGTTCAGCGGCAACGCGGCGATCAGCTACGTGTTCGACTCGGGCTTCGTGCCGTACCTGTCCTACGCCGAGTCGTTCCAACCGACCGCCAACGCCAGTGCCACGGCGACGGACTCGTTCAAGCCGACCGAAGGCAAACAGTGGGAACTGGGCATCAAGTACCAGCCACCAGGTTCCAACACCCTGCTTTCGGCAGCCGTGTATGACCTGACCCAGAAGAACGTCTCGGTCACCAACAATGTCGGCGGCGTGCCGATCACCAGCCAGACCGGTGAAGTGAAAGTCCACGGCCTGGAGCTGGAAGCCATTTCCGACGTCACCGAAAACCTCAAGGTGACCGCGGCCTACACCCTGGCCAAATCGGAAGTGCAGGACGGCCTGTACAAGGGCAATCGCCTGCAATTGATGCCTAACCAGCAAGCCTCGCTGTGGGCCGACTACACCTGGCACAGCGGCGTGCTTGACGGCTTCGGCATCGGAGGCGGCGCGCGCTACACCGGCAATACCTACGGCGACCAGGGCAACACCTGGCTCGGCAAGGCCAATGCCTATACCGTATTCGATGCCTCGGTGCACTACGACCTTGGCCGCCTGAGCAACAGCCTCAAAGGTGCATCGGTCGCGGTCAACGCGACCAACCTGTTCGATAAGGACTACATTTCCACCTGCGACAGTTACTACTGCTACTACGGGGATGAACGCAGCGTCGTCGCCAGTGCCTCCTACAAATGGTAAGCAGCTGACGATGTGAGCTGGCAAACCAGGCCGTCCCCGTGGGACGGCTTTGGTGTTTCTGGACCTTGAGAAACAAACTGTTATGAAAAGCCCAACCATCCGCCGCTGGTCCGTGATCCACACCTGGAGCAGCCTGGTCTGCACCCTGTTCATGCTGCTACTGGCAGTCACCGGCCTGCCGCTGATCTTCCACCACGAACTCGAACACCTGCTCGGCGATGCTCCCGAGCTGCGCGAGATGCCTGCGGGCACGCCACATCTGGATTTGCAGCAACTCGTGCTGAAGGCCGAACAGCACCGCCCAGGCGAAGTGATGCAGTATTTCGGCTATGACGAGGACGAGCGCAACGGCGTGGTGGCAATCACCGCCGCCACCGCTGATACCGAGCCCAATTCGTCGCACACCTTCATGCTCGACGCCCGCACCGGCGAAGCCGTGGCCATGCCGGCAGCCAACGGCGGCTTCATGATGGTCATGCTGCGCCTGCACGTGGACATGTTCGCCGGGCTCCCCGGCAAGCTGCTGCTGGCGTTCATGGGGCTGCTGTTCATTGTCGCCATCGTCTCCGGCACCGTGCTCTACGCGCCCTTCATGCGCCGCCTGGGCTTCGCCACGGTGCGCAGCGACAAGTCGCGCCGCCTGCGCTGGCTCGACCTGCACAACCTGATCGGCGTGGTGACCCTGGCGTGGGCTCTCACGGTAGGCGTCACCGGCGTGATCAGCGCGCTCTCCGACCTGGTAATCGCCGCCTGGCGCAACGACAGCCTGGCGGCGATGGTCGCACCCTACCGTGACGCACCACCGCTCACCGAGCGCGCTCCCGCCTCCCGCTTGCTCGACATTGCTGAGCAGGCCGCACCTGGCATGCGCCCGGACTTCATCGCCTTTCCCGGCACCCGTTTCTCCAGCGAACACCACTACGCGGTGTTCATGAAAGGCGGCACGCCGCTGACATCGCACCTGTTCACCCCGGTGCTGATCGACGCACGCTCGCTGCAGGTCACCGCAGTCGGTGAACGGCCCTGGTACCTTGACGCCATGGGCCTGTCGCAGCCACTGCACTTCGGTGACTATGGCGGGCGGCCGATGCAGATCCTCTGGGCCGTGCTGGACGTGCTGACCATCATCGTGCTGGGTAGCGGTGTGTATCTGTGGCTGGGCAAGCAGCGCCGGCCACGGGAGGCAAAGGCATGAGCCACCGTTCACAATCCAGCGCCAGGGTGTTTGCCTGGCCGGCAGCCATCGCCATGCTCGGCGCGCTGGGGCTGTTCGCCGCGCTGCTCGGCGATGGCGCGTGGGACGCGCTGGCCTGGCTTGGCCTGGGCATACCCGCGTGGCTGGGCCTGCGCAGCCTGTGGCGGTGAGGTAGCCCGCTACCGCGCTGCCACGGCGCGTCCATTCACCATGCCTGCTCCCTGAGACCAGGAGCTGCGCATGCTACCCCTGCAACGTATCGAATTTCTCCACCAGCAACTGCTGGACCTGCTCGCAACCATGCCGGTGCCCGCCCTGCCCCTGCCCTCGCGCGCGCAATTGCACGGCGATCTTGCCGCATTCTGGGCTGGCGCCGACAGCCAGGGCCGCTCACGACGGGTACGCCTTGCCGACATCCGCCGCGCGATGATGCACGCTGAACTGTCCTTGCGCCTTGCGGACGAAACCTTGAGCGCAGAGGCGGCCAGCGTTATCAGCTCATTTCTCGACCTGCCCCGGTCCTGGCAACGCCGACACCAGCCAAAAGCACAACGCGCCCAGGCCTACCGCCCGTTTCTGCTGCGCAACAGTCCGGCCTGGCGGGCCGCGCTGCCGGGCATGTTCGTGATCGTCACCGGTACGGAGGAAGGGCAAAACCTCGCCCCTGATCAGGCGAGCGGCCCAGTGCTGCTCTGTGGGCTGTGCCAGGGCATCGAGGTATACCCTTCGCTGGCCGAGCTGCATCAGGAACTGGCCGAGCGCCTCGATGACCCCGTGCAATCCCAGCCGCTCCTGCATTTGCTGGTGAACGAAGAGCATAGGGAGAACGCCCGGCAGGCCGACCGCCTGCGCTATGAATGGTACGCCGATGACCCGTTGCAGGCGCAGGTCGACTGCCTGATCGAAGCGCAGCGTCTACGGCTGAACCTGGCCTGGGCGAATCTGCTCGCCGATGCACCCGAGGCCGCCGAAACCCTGAAGAAGGCCATGGCGCTCGGCGATGAGTCCGGCAGCAAGGCACTGCTCGACACCCGCTACGCGCTGCTGCTTGAAAAGAACCTGCCCAACTGGCTGCGCACCGCCAGCCCGTCGGCGCTCGCGCACATCATGCAAGGCATGCAGGAACTCATCGCTGCCGGCCAGAGCGTCGCGGCGCCCGGCATTCTCACGTTGCGCCAGTTTCAGCAAGCCAACACGTTACGCGAGTGGACCAGGGCGCGCCTGCAAGTACAGCTGCGCAACGACCTGGGCTTGACGTTGGCGCCTGAGAACGTGCTGGTTCAGGTTACCCACACCCAGCAGACCGGGCCGTGGATCTACCCCCTGCAACCCTCGAGCTACGTCACCTGGCGAGGGTTTGAAAAGGTCAGCGGCGAGATGGTTGAAACCGTTCGCGCCAGCTACCCGCTCGATGTGCTTGCCCTGCGCAACCTGGCCTGGTTCGACTACGACTACTGGCTGAGCGCGCGAGTGACCAGCCGGGATGGCAGGGCCCTGCCCAGCGAACTGAGCAGTGCCTATATCAAGACGCTGGTCAGGCGCCTGAACGTTGGCGACAGCTACGCCAGCTACCTGCGTACGCAATTGCTCGATTCGCCCGACGGCAAGTGGCGCCTGCACGCCCATACCAAGGTCAACCGGGCACGCTTGCGCGCCGAGGCCGCCAAGGCGCGCTACGCCGGGCACCTGTCGGCCGCTTGGGCGGAGCGGGATTACCGCTGGGTGCAGCAGGTGTTGTCACAACCGCACAATGCCCTGCGTCCGCGCGTGGATGGCCATCGAGTGGTCGTGCATCAGTTGCTGGTCAACCGGCACACCGTGCAGGACGTGTTGCTGCTCGCCAGCCCCTCCCCCAGCGTCACCTCGTTCGTGCTCTACACACCCAATGCCCCCGACCGTCGCGCGTGGCGCTCGTATGCCAGCCCGCGAGCACTGCTTCGGCATTTGCGCAAGCAACCCGCCCTGCGCCACTACGTCACTCAGCGCCTGCCGCTGTTGCCCTCAGCCGATGTCGAACGTCTGCTGCTCAAGGGGCAACTGGGCAAAGTACTGCAGACTCCCGCCATCGAAGACGACGTGTTTTTCGCCTGGTACCGGGCCGAAGTGCGCAGCCTCCTGGCAGCGGTCGATGCCGACAGCCATACCACAGCGCAAGCCGATGCCAGGCAGGCACTGACCCTGGCCATGACCGTCCTCGACCTGATCAGCATATTCCTGCCGGTCAAGGTGATGATCCCGCTGGCATTGGGGCGCATGGCACTGGAGATCTGGAACGGTGTCGAGGCCTATCGCGAGGAAGACCTCAACGGGGTCCTGAGCCATGCCTACAATGCGCTCAGCTACATCAACGACGCCGGTACCAGCCTGGCCAGCACCGGCATGCTGCGCCGCATCATGCGCGGCATGCCCAAGCAACCCCCGATGCCATTGCCCCTGCACTTCAGTGTCACGCCTTCCACCAGCAACCTGCGCTACCGAATCGACGGGGTGTATGGCGAAGAGGTGCACGAAAAAGTCTCGACCTTCGAGGGCTTGTCCGAGTACTTCATACAGGATGCGCACAAGCGATACTTCAAGGTGTCCTTCGATGGCAGCCGGTGGCGCGCGATCGACCCGGACCGGCCCGATGCGTATCTGACTCAACCGGTCAAGCGCCTGGCCGATGGCAACTGGGTAATCGATTCGCCATTGCTGTGGTATGACGGGCTGCCCGACCTGCAACGCCTGTTCGATGATTGCCGCCTGCAAGCACCCCTCACCGGCACCCCGGTCGACACGGTGCAAGGCCTGTATCAGGCGCCCGAGCAGCTCTATCTGCAAACCAACAGCGGTCAGCTGCCCCTGCGTCAGCACCTGGTACCCGGCCGCTATCATCTGCCTATACCGGCTGCCGATGAGGCCGGCGTGGTGCCTTGGGCGGTCATGCGTTGGCAGGATGGCGAATGGCGCATTCGCCTGCGTCAGGCAGGGCGCAGCAGCGACTGGCTGGCCCTGCCCGAGGCTTACTCGGTCAGCTTGGGCAGCAGCCGGTCGAGCCGCTGATGCAAGGCGCTGCCACTTGGCCAGTTGCGCAGCAAGCGCGCCCGGTCACGGGCGTAGGCCGGGGCGAAGCTCAGCTGGGTGGCGTGCTGGCACATGGCGTCGAGGTCGATCAGTGACCACTGGCCATTCACCCAGAACAGGTTATGGCCCTTGAAGTCGCCGTGGCTGATGCGCTCGCGGATCAGCTGCTGCATCAGCCGCACCAGGGCATCGACCTGTTCCTCGGGGGCGTCGCCGTTCTCCACGTAGGGCGCGAAGCACGCGGTCAGGTCCGGGCCATCGACATATTCGGTGACCAGGTAGGCTCGGCTACGCAGGCCCATCACCCGCTGCTCCAGCACCGCCAGCGGGCGCGGGGTGGCGATGTCGAGGAACGCCAGGCGGTGCCCTTCGATCCATGAATGCCAGGCCCGGCTCGGGCGCCAGAAGCGCTTGAACCAATGGGCGGTGTTCTTGATGTTGTAGCGTTTGAGCACCAGCGAGCGACCACCCGCCTCGATGCGCGCGACGCTGGCGGCGCCGCCGGTTTTGTACAGATGACCTTGATCGATCAGCGCATCGGCCTGCTCCAGCACCGGTACCAGGGCATCGACTTCATTGCGGCGAATCGCGCGCAAGCCCGACAGGTTGCGCTGAACGCTGAACAGCGTGCATTCGCGGCCGGCCTTCTCCAGGTAATCTTTCAGGCGCCAGTTGCGTACCTTGTCCACCTGTTTCTGCAGCGCTTCCAACGGCAACGCGTGCTCGGCGTTGGCCAGCAGGTAATGCACCAGCAACTCTTCGATGAACGGCTCCAGGCGCTTGGGCAGTTGGGCGAACAACACCCCGAGGTTTTCCAGCACGCGGGGGCGCGACAGCTGCTGGCCTGGGGTTTCGGCCTTGATGCCGGCGCCGTCGATCAGGTACAGCTTTCCGCCATGGCGCAGCAGATTGTCCAGGTGCAGGTCTTCCTGCCACAGGCCCTTGGCATGCATGTGCGCCACGGCGGTCAGTGCTTCACCCAGCACCAGGTGCTGCTCGTCGGCCAATACCGGCAGGTCGGCCACCGCGTCCCAGGCATCGGCCAGGCTTTCGGCGCCGTCGAGGAACTCGAACAACAGCCAGCCGCCCTCGCCTTCCTTGAGGCCGTCGGCGAGCAGTTTCGGTGTGGTCAGGCCATGCTCGGCCAACAGCTTCACACCGTCCAGTTCGCGCTGGAAATGGCGCGCGGCGCTACCGCCCACCAGCAACTTGGCCAGGACCGGGGTACCTCGCCATACACCGGCACCGACATAGCGCTGGCCCGGCAATACCCGCAGCAGGCTCAGCAGCTGCAATTCGGCGCTGCCCGCGGCATCGGCCAGGGTGATGGACAACGGCAGCACTGGGCTGCGCCCGGCATCCTTCAATTCAGACAAACGCATCAGCGGGCCTCTTTTTCACGACGGCGTTGCGTCAGACGTTGCAGCCAGACACCGACCAGCGGTGCATCGGCCGGCTGGCTCAGGTAGGCGGCGAGCAGCTGGCGCACGTCCGCCTCGTTCCACACGCTGGCGCGGCGCAGCAGCGGCTCCAGGTCCTTCAGGCGGTCACGCTTGCCAAACAGCAGTGGCCGGGTTTTTTCCAGGTCGATCAGTTGCGCGTCCCAGCCTTCGCGGCGCTGGCGCAGGAAGATGTGCTTGGGGTAGAAGCAGCCGTGTACCTGCCCCGCGCTGTGCAGCGTGCGCGCCAGCTGGCCACAGGCCTGGAGGATGCCGTTGCGCGCCGCCTCGCTGAGCTGCGGCCACTGGGCCAGTAGGCTGTCCAGGTCGCTCCACTCGTCCAAGGCGCGGGTCAGCAGGATCGCCCGGTGCTGGCCGGCCTGTTTGCGCTCGCCATAGAACACCGCCTGCAACGCCGGGATGTGCAGCTTCTGATAGCGGCTGATGTTGCGAAACTCGCGGGCGAAGGTCGGTTCGCCGAACGGGCTGTGCAGGGTGCGGGTCAGGTAATCGCTCTGGCGCTTGAGGTAATAGCCTTTACCTTCAAGCTCCAGGCGATAGACGCTGCTCCAGCCGCCACGTCCGGTGTTGGGTTCGTCCACGGCGTCGAGCTGCAGCGCCCACAGCGCTTCGAAGTCGTTCAGGCCATGGCGTTTGAGCAGCGCGAGGTCCGCGCTGGCCAGGTAGTCGGTCATTCCCTTCCCTCGAAGAAGCTCAGCACCTGGCGAATCCGCCGCTTGTCGCGCGCGTTCAGGCGCTCGCGCCCGCGGTACTGCAGGTAAAAGCGCAGGCGCTGGGTCGCCGTCAGGTGGTATTTGGCGACCTTGTCCAGGCACGCCAGGTCCTTGACCAGCCGGTGGCGCCACATAAAGCCGCGCCAGAAGTCGCCGGTCGGGCAGTCGATGAAGAATAGCGTGCCCTGGTCATCAACCAGCAGGTTGCGCCATTTCAGGTCGTTGTGGGCAAAACGGTGCTCGTGCATGACCCGGGTATGGCGCGCCAGCTGGCTGCTGACGTGCTCGACCCAGGTACGGTCGGCCAGACGCGGATCGTTGCGCTCGGCCAGTACCGACAGGTCTTCGGTATTGGGCAACTCGCGGGTGATCATCGCGCCGCGGCCGAAGGCCAGGCCATTGCGCTCCAGGCCCCAGGCCACCACTTCGGCGGTAGGGATGCCCCACTTGGCGAACTGCTTGAGGTTCTGCCATTCGGCCTTGATGCGTGGCCGGCCCAGGTAGCGGCGCATGTGTTTGCCGGCCCCGGTGTAGCGCTTGACGTAGTAGTTGACCCCGTCACGCTCGACACGAATGACCTCGCTCAGTGGGTCTCGGGTCAGGCGCTCGCCCTGCAGGGCGAACACCGCATCGATACTGCCGAAGTCCGCCGCCAGCTGCTCGTAGCCCGGCGCCAGTGTCCAACCCGCCATCAGAGTGCATCCCCATAGCGTTGCTTGCGGTCGTAGAGTTTCTGCGCCTTGCGCTCCAGCCAGGCGAGCAGCGCGGCCTCTTCAGCGAGCACCTGACGCAGCGGGCGCTGGAAGTAACCGCGCAGGAAGCGCAGCTTGTCGCGCCGGGTCAGGCCGATGTCCAGCGCCGAGAAGTACAGCGCGGCCAGGTCCTTGTCGCGCCAGCGGCGGCTGATTTTCGCGCGGGTCTGTGCGCGGTGCAGGTCGATCACCGACAACTTGAAGTCATCCGGCGTCACCGGGCGGTCGGTGTGCAGCAAAAAGTGGCAGATGTAGCAGTCGCGGTGGTTGACCCCGGCGCGGTGCATGCCGCCGGTCATCTTCGCCACTTCGGCGATCAGCGCACGCTTGAGGCGCGGCTGCGGCGGCTGCTTGACCCAGTCGAGGCTGAAGTCTTCCAGGCTGATGGTCGGCGCCAGTTCTTCGGTGACGATGAACGAGTGCTGGCTGGCCGGGTTGCTGCCGCGTTCACCATAGGCAACGGCGGTCATGGTCGGCACGCCGACTTCATGCAGGCGCTGGATGGCCTTCCACTCCTGGCCTGCGCCGAGCACCGGCAGCTTGGCGCTGAACAGGTTCTTGAAGATCTCGCCCCAGCCAATGCCGCGGTGGATCTTGACGAAGAAGCCCTCGCCATCCACCTCGGTACGCAGCGTGCGGCGCCCTTCCAGCTCGCGGTACACCTCGCCTTGCAGGGCTTCCACGGCTTCGAAGGGATCACGCCCGGCCCACAGGCGCTTGAACGGTTCGGCCAGTATCAGCTTCATGCAGTCTCCTGCCCAAGGATCACGTCGGCGGCATGCTGCGGCATGCTGTAGAGGTCGGCGCTGTCGGCGAAAGCCAGGCCATTGCGCGACCAGTCGGCGCGCGCCTGCGGGTCTTCGAGCATGCGTTGCAGGTAAGCGTTGAGCTGCTCCTGCTCGAACGGCTCGTCGAGCACCAGGCCGCAGTCGGCCTCGGCGATGTAATGGGCATAGCCGCAAACCTTGGACACCAGCACCGGCAGGCCCGCCACCAGGGCTTCGAGCAGCACGGTGCCGGTGTTCTCGTTGTAGGCCGGGTGGATCAGCAGGTCGGCACCCAGCAGGAAGCGGGGAATGTCACTGCGCCCCTTGAGGAACTGCACCTGCTCGCCCAGGCCCAGGGCCGCGCTTTGCAGCTGAAACACCTTGGGATCGTCCTGGCCAATGACCATCAACTTGGTGCGTTTGCGCAACGCCGACGGCAGCGCGGCCAGAGCCTTGAGGCTGCGGTCGACGCCCTTGGTCTTGAAGCCGGAGCCGATCTGCACCAGCAGCAGGTCGTCATCGCCCAGGTTGAATTCCTTGCGGAACTCTGCGCGGATCTCGGCGGCATTGGCCGGCGCGCGACGGTCCTGGGAAATGCCAGGCGGCAGCAGGTGGAAGCGCTCCACGGGGGTGCCGTAGTGCTTGATGAACAGCGGCTGCTGCACCTCGGAAATCATCAGCACCTCGGTGCGCGACTCCTTGGCGAACACCGCCCGCTCGTACTCGGCGAAGTGCCGGTAGCGGCCCCAGCGGCGGTACAGGCCGCCGCGCAGGGTCTGGGCCTTGTCTTCGAAGCAGCCGTCGGCGGCGTAGTACACGTCCAGGCCTGGCATCTTGTTGAAGCCGATCAGCCGGTCGACCGGGCGCTTGGCCAGGTCAGCCTCCATCCAGGCGCTAAGTTTTTCGTTGCGGCGGTGGTTGAACAGCGCCTTGACCGGCGCCACCAGCACCTCGAAGCCCGGCGGAATGTCACCTTCCCAGATCAGCGTGTACACGCGGATCTGGTGGCCCCGCTTCTGGCATTCCAGGGCAATGCGCATGAAATCGCGCTGCAGCCCGCCGAAGGGGAAATATTTGTAAAGCACGAAAGCCAGTTGCATCAACGGACATCCTCAGCCAGCAGCAACGCGCTCAAGCGGCTCGCCACATGCTCGGGATTCAGGCGAGTGAAGCACAGCGGCCACTCGCGTTTGAGATCGAACCGGCGCAGGTCGTCGGCGCTCGGTTTGTAGGTGCATTTCTTCTGCAGGCACGGGGCACAGGGGAAATCGCTGGCCTGGTGAACCTGCACGCGGCCATAGGCGCCGGTAAGGCCTGGGTTGGTCGGCCCGAACAGGGAAATGGTCGGCACGTCCAGCGCTGCGGCCAGGTGGCCGAGGCCGGTGTCCACGGCCACGCAGGCCTTGGCTGCCGCCAGCACACGGGCGACGCCGGCAAGGTTCAATTTGGGGAGTACCTGGCAGTTGTTCAAGCCCTGGGCGATCCGCTCGGCGCGCGCCTTCTCGGCCGGGTTGCCCCACGGCAGGCGCACCTGCAGCTTGCGCCGGCCCAGGCGCTCGGCCAGCTCGCGCCAGTAGGCTTCGGGCCAGTGCTTGGTTGCCCAGGTGGTGCCATGCAGGAACACCACGTACGGCGCGGCCGGCGGCAGTTGCAGGCGGTCGAGGTCGAGGCCGTAGTTGCCGATGCCTTCGGGCAGGTCGTAGGCCAGGGCCATGGCGAACAATTGGCGCACGCGCTCTACCGCGTGCTGGCCGGTGGCGACCGACAGGCGCCGGTCATAGAAGCGGCTGGCCCAGCCTTCACGGGCCGAATAACGGTCGAGGCCGGCCACCGGGGCCTTGATGTAGCGGGTCAGCCAGGCCGATTTGACCAGGCCCTGGGCATCGATCACCAGGTCATACTTTTGCGCGCGCACGCGTTGCTTGAACGCTTTCCACTCGCCGCTCTTGATGGTCTGCCAGATGTTCTTGCGCCAGCGGCGGATGGCCACCGGGATGACCTGGTCGACTGCCGGATGCCAGCTGGGGATTTCGGCAAAGCCTTCTTCCACCACCCAGTCGAAACGAATGCCCGGGATCGCGTGGGCGGCATCGGTCAGCGCTGGCAGGGTGTGAATCACATCACCCAGCGACGAGGTCTTGATGATCAGTACCCGCACTTAGTCGACCTCGGCCACGGTATCGATCAGGTTCGGCCCGCCCAGGCTGTGCAGGGCGGCGATGACTTTGCCAGGCTCCAGCAGACGCAGGCAATTGTAGTGGCCGAAGCGGCAGGTGCGGTCGAAGCATGGGCTGCACTCGATGCCGGTGCGCACGACCTCTACCTGCTCGGCCAACGGCGGGGTGAAGCCAGGCGAGGTGGAGCCATAGACCGCCACCAACGGGCGGTTCAACGCCGCTGCCACGTGCATCAGCCCGGAGTCGTTGGACACCACGGCATCGGCGCAGGCCATCAGGTCGATGGCCTCGGCCAGCGAGGTTTCGCCCGCCAGGTTGCAGGATTCTTCACGCAAACCCGGGATCAGCCGGTCGCGGATCTGTTCGCCCACTGGGTGATCGTTCTTCGAGCCGAACAGCCATACCTGCCAGCCCTGGCGGATCATGGCATCGGCAACGGCGGCATAGTGCTCGGCCGGCCAGCGCTTGGCCTCGCCGAACTCGGCGCCCGGGCACAGCGCCA
This sequence comes from Pseudomonas sp. NPDC089752, assembly GCF_044748725.1. NCBI lineage: Bacteria > Pseudomonadati > Pseudomonadota > Gammaproteobacteria > Pseudomonadales > Pseudomonadaceae > Pseudomonas > Pseudomonas sp. NPDC089752. The sequence continues at coordinate 29,952 of NZ_JBIVGP010000005.1, read as the reverse complement.
GTACCGGACGGTCCAGCGCCAGGCCGAACTTGGTCAGGGCCGCCTCGCGGCTCTGCGCTTCGATTTGCAGCAGCGGCCGTGGGTAAGGCTGCGGCAACTCGGCACCCGGCGCGTAGGCCAGGGCCATGAAGCGCTCGATCATCAGCGGGTAGCGGGCCTTGTCCAGCTTGCGCACATCGTTGAGCAGCCCGAAGCGCATCTCGCCTCGCCAGCCGGTGCGTTTGGGGATGCCGGCGAAAAACGGCACCAGCGCCGATTTCAGCGAGTTGGGCAGCAGGATCGCCTGGTCGTACTGGCCGGCCAGGGACTTGCCGATGCGCCGCCGCGTGGCCAGCTCCAGCGCGCCATGGCCGAGCGGGAAGCTCAAGGCCTGGCGCACTTCGGGCATGCGTTCGAGGATCGGCCGGCTCCACTCGGGGGCCAGCACATCGATCACGCAGTCGGGGTGCTGCTGTTTCAGGCACTGGAACAGGGTCTGCGCCATCACCATGTCGCCGACCCAGCTGGGGCCAATGATCAGTATTCTCATGCTTAGTCCAGAAACGCTCGGGGAGGCTGCAGACTGCGGTACAGCCTGGCCTCCCCTCTTTATATTCAGGCTATGTGGCGTGCAGTGTACCACTCAGGTTCTATCAGGGCCTCTTCGCGGGGCAAGCCCGCTCCCACAGGTCCTCCACTGTTTTCAAATGCAGTGGGGGACCTGTGGGAGCGGGCTTGCCCCGCGAAGCAGGCGCCGCGAAGTCAAGTCAGACCCAACTCCCCCCAGATCCGCCGCACTTCACGGCGCTCATCGGCAAACTGCGCCGCGTCGATCACCCCGGCCTGCTTCTGCAGGGCCTGGCGATGCGACGCCGAGCGGAACGCCTTGTACACCTCACGCAACAGCACCGCGTCACTGGCCGGCATCAGTCCTGCCTGCTCCAGCTCTTCCAGAATGCGGATGTTATCGGTCCATCGGAGTATGGCCGGATGGTCATGGGACCAGGCCAAAGCGGCGTATTGCACCATAAATTCAATATCGACGATACCGCCGGCATCCTGCTTGATATCGAACGCCACGCCCGTGTCGAAGGCGTTGGCAGCCGTACCCGCGGCGGTGGCCTTGGTGCCCAGGTTGTCACGCATCTTGGCGCGCATCTCGCTGACTTCGCTGCGCAACTTCTCCAGGTCGCGGGGCTGCCCAAGCACCTTGGCGCGCACACCTTCGAACGCCGTGGCCACTTGCTTGCAGCCGACCAGCACGCGGGCGCGTACCAGGGCCTGGTGTTCCCAGGTCCAGGCCTCGTTTTGCTGGTAGCGCTCGAACGCACCCAGCGAACTGACCAGCAGCCCCGAAGCACCGGACGGGCGCAGGCGCATGTCGACGTCGTAGAGCTGGCCGGAGTTGGTCTGGGTAGTCAGCAAGTGAATGATGCGCTGGCCCAGTCGAGTGAAGAACTGCGCGCTGTCGATCGGCTTGGCGCCGTCGGTTTCTGCCTGTGGATCGCCATCGTGGATGAACACCAGGTCCAGGTCCGAACCATGGCCCAGCTCCAGGCCACCGACCTTGCCATAACCGATGATGATGAAGCCGGGGTCGCACAGGCTGCCGTCGCTGCGCTTGGGCTGGCCGTAGCGGGCCACGGTGTGGCGCCAGGCCAGGGCCAGCACCTGGTCGAGGATGGCTTCGGCCAGCCAGGTGAGGTAGTCGCTGACTTTCATCAACGGCAGGCTGCCGCTGATTTCCGAGGCGGCCACGCGCAGGCTGTGGGCCAGCTTGAAGTGACGCAACGCCTCCATTTGTTGTTCGAGGTCGTCCTCGGGGATGCGGGTCAGTCGCTCGCGCAACTCGGCCGCCAGCTCCGGCGCCAGCGGCGGGCTGAACAGCCGGCTTTCATTGAGCAGTTCGTCGAGCAGCAGCGGGTAGCGGGCCATCTGCTCGGCGATCCAGGGGCTGGCCGCGCACAGGGTCAACAGGCGGCGCAAGGCGCCGGGGTTCTCGGTGAGCAGGACCAGGTAAGCAGAACGCCGCGCCACCGCTTCGACCAGCGGCAGCACACGCTCCAGCACCAGGTCCGGGTTGTCATGTTCCACGGCCTGGGCCAGCAGCCGTGGGATAAAGGCGTCCAGGCGCTCGCGGCCGATGCGCTGGATCGAGCGCAGTTGTGGGCTGGCACGCAACGCGGCCAGGCGGCGCAAGGCTTCGGCAGGTTGTGCGAAGCCGGCTTCCTGCAGTTGACGGCCAGCGGCCTCCTCATCCTGCGCCTGCTCCCACAGCGGCGACCATTCGCCGCCCACCACGAGTTCGCCTTCGCCGTCTTCGTCATCCGGGTCGGCGATGACCTGGCGGAAGTGCCAGTCAACCCGGCCGCGCCAGTGCATCAGCTGGTCATGGAAGCTCTGCCAGTCGGCGAAGCCGAGCATATAGGCCACGCGTTCACGATCGATTTCGTCATCGGGCAGCATTTGCGTCTGGCGGTCGGCGATGGCCTGGATGGCATGCTCGGTATAACGCAGGAACTCATAGCCCTCACGCAGCTCCGCGACCACCGCCGGTGGCAGGTAACCCTGGCCTTCCAGGGTAGCCAGCACCTTGAGCAACGGCCGCTGCTGCAGGCTCAGGTCACGCCCGCCATGAATCAGCTGGAACGCCTGGGCGATGAACTCCACTTCACGGATGCCACCGGCGCCAAGCTTGATGTTCTCGGACATGCCCTTGCGCCGTACTTCCTGCTGAATCAGCTGCTTCATGGTGCGCAGCGCTTCGATCGCCGAGAAGTCCAGGTAACGCCGGTAGACGAACGGGCGCAGCATTTCCTGCAGCTGCGCGCCAGCGGCCTGGTCGCCAGCGACCACCCGCGCCTTGATCATCGCATAGCGTTCCCAGTCGCGGCCCTGGTCCTGGTAATACTGCTCCAGGGCATTGAAGCTGAGCACCAGCGCACCGGCCGAGCCATAAGGGCGCAGGCGCATGTCGACACGGAACACGAAGCCGTCGACGGTGACCGGGTCGAGTGCCTTGATCAGGCGCTGGCCCAGGCGGGTGAAAAACTCCTGGTTGTCCAGCGAACGCTTGACCCCTTCGGTCTCGCCGCCTTCCGGGAAGGCGAAGATCAGGTCGATGTCCGACGACAGGTTCAGCTCCACCGCGCCCAGCTTGCCCATGCCCAGCACCACCATGTGCTGCGCCTCGCCGCTACGGTTGCCGATTGGCGTGCCGAACTGCTGGCAGTGGCGCGGGTACAGCCATTGATAGGCTTCGTCGATGGCGGCGTCGGCCAGGTCAGACAGGTCGCGGCAAGTCTCGCCCAGCTCGGCCTGGCGGCTGATGTCGCGCCAGATGATGCGCAACTGCTGGCGGTTGCGCTCGCGGCGCAGGTTGCGTGCCAGCTCGTCTTCGCTCTGCGCCGCCTGGGCCGCTGCGGCGACATGCCCGCGCAGTTCGCCCGGGGCGTAACGGCGCTCCAGATCGCCGCTGGCCAGCAACGCAAATAATAGGGCGGGGTCACGCTGGGCCAGACCGAGGACGAAGTCGCTGGCGGCGGCCACCTGGTCGAACTGCTGCCGATGAGCGGCGCTCCAGGCATTCAGGTCGAGCTCGGGGCGGCTGGCCAGCGCATCCAGCATAAACTGCTGATTACGCGCGACCAGTGGTTGCAGGGTGGCAGGCAGTTCGAGCGGCAAAGGCAGGCGCATGGTCTATCCTTGATCGGCGTGAAAGTGAGAGGAAAAAGCGGCCACGGGGACGCTGGAGCACGGTTGGACTGTCGTACAAAAGTTGGAAATAGCTGAAAAAAGGCAAACATTGGCAAGAAACATCAACAAATCCCCGCTCATGGCACACCGCCAACCAACATGAACGTTTTTCCTCACAAGCCAAGGTGCGACCAAACGTCGCATTTGTGTAGTTTTACTACTATCCCTGGCGCGCAAAAGCATGAAATGCCGGAGCAAATGTAGTAAAACTACACGCCGCCGGTTCATACCCCGGTAGTCCAAGAATTCACGACGTCTGCCCATAAGGCCAGTCGCAAACTCAGGCCCCCGATTCTGGTGGCCTTTCCGCCCTGGAGCAAGCCATGCAAGACCTCGATCCAATCGAAACCCAGGAATGGCTGGATGCCCTGGAGTCGGTCCTCGACAAAGAAGGCGAAGACCGCGCTCATTACCTGATGACCCGCATGGGCGAGCTGGCCACCCGCAGTGGCTCCCAGCTGCCGTACGCGATCACCACGCCATACCGCAACACCATCCCTGTCACCCACGAAGCACGCATGCCTGGCGACCTGTTCATGGAACGCCGCATTCGCTCGATGGTGCGTTGGAACGCGCTGGCCATGGTGATGCGCACCAACCTGAAGGACTCGGACCTGGGCGGCCACATCTCCAGCTTCGCCTCCAGTGCCACCCTGTACGACATCGGCTTCAACTACTTCTTCCAGGCCCCGACCGACGAACACGGCGGCGACCTGGTGTTCTTCCAGGGCCACGCCTCGCCAGGCGTCTACGCCCGCGCTTTCATGGAAGGCCGCATCAACGAAGAGCAGATGAACAACTTCCGTCAGGAAGTGGACGGCAAGGGCCTGTCTTCGTACCCGCACCCTTGGCTGATGCCTGACTTCTGGCAGTTCCCGACCGTTTCCATGGGTCTGGGCCCGATCCAGGCGATCTACCAGGCGCGCTTCATGAAGTACCTGGAAGCCCGCGGCTTCATCCCGGCCGGCAAGCAGAAGGTCTGGTGCTTCATGGGCGACGGCGAGTGCGACGAGCCGGAATCCCTCGGCGCGATCGCCCTGGCTGGCCGCGAGAAGCTGGACAACCTGATCTTCGTCATCAACTGCAACCTGCAGCGCCTCGACGGCCCGGTTCGCGGCAACGGCAAGATCATCCAGGAACTCGAAGGCGTGTTCCGTGGCGGTGGCTGGAACGTCAACAAAGTCGTCTGGGGCCGCTTCTGGGACCCACTGCTGGCCAAGGACACCAACGGTGCCCTGCAGCGCCGCATGGACGAAGTCATCGACGGCGAGTACCAGAACTACAAAGCCAAAGACGGCGCGTACGTTCGTGAAAACTTCTTCAATACTCCAGAACTCAAGGCCATGGTCGAAGACCTGTCCGACGACGAGATCTGGAAGCTCAACCGTGGCGGCCACGACCCGTACAAGGTCTACGCGGCGTACCACCAGGCTGTGAACCACAAAGAGCAGCCGACCGTCATCCTGGCCAAGACCATCAAGGGTTACGGCACCGGTGCTGGCGAAGCCAAGAACACCGCGCACAACACCAAGAAGGTCGACGTCGACAGCCTGCGTCACTTCCGTGACCGCTTCGACATCCCGGTCAAGGATGCCGACCTTGAGAACCTGCCGTTCTTCAAGCCGGAAGAAGGTTCCGCCGAAGCCAAGTACCTGGCCGAGCGCCGTGCAGCCCTGGGCGGCTTCGTGCCACAGCGCCGCGCCAAGAGCTTCAGCGTGCCGACCCCGCCACTGGAAACGCTGAAAGCGATCCTGGACGGCTCGGGCGACCGCGAAATCTCCACCACCATGGCCTTCGTGCGTATTCTGGCGCAGCTGGTCAAGGACAAGGACATCGGCCAGCGCATCGTCCCGATCATCCCGGACGAAGCCCGTACCTTCGGTATGGAAGGCATGTTCCGCCAGCTGGGCATCTACTCGTCGGTCGGCCAGCTCTACGAGCCAGTCGATAAAGACCAAGTGATGTTCTACCGCGAAGACAAGAAGGGCCAGATCCTCGAGGAAGGCATCAACGAAGCCGGCGCCATGTCGTCGTTCATCGCTGCCGGTACCTCGTACAGCTGCCACAACCAGCCGATGCTGCCGTTCTACATCTTCTACTCGATGTTCGGCTTCCAGCGCATTGGCGACCTGGCCTGGGCCGCTGGCGACAGCCGCACCCGTGGTTTCCTGATCGGCGGTACCGCCGGCCGTACCACCCTCAACGGTGAAGGCCTGCAGCACGAAGACGGTCACAGCCACATGATGGCGGGCACCATCCCGAACTGCCGTACCTACGATCCGACCTACGGCTACGAGCTGGCGGTGATCATCCAGGACGGCATGAAGAAGATGACCGAAGAGCAACAGGACATCTTCTACTACATCACCGTGATGAACGAATCCTACCAGCAGCCAGCCATGCCGGCCGGTGTCGAGGAAGGCATCATCAAGGGCATGTACCTGCTCGAAGAAGACACCCGCGAAGCGGCGCACCACGTTCAGCTGATGGGCTCCGGCACCATCCTGCGTGAAGTGCGTGAAGCGGCGAAGATCCTGCGTGAAGAGTTCAACGTCGGTGCCGACGTGTGGAGCGTCACCAGCTTCAACGAACTGCGTCGCGACGGCCTGGCCGTGGAACGCGCCAACCGTCTGAAGCCTGGCCAGAAGCCACAAGAGACCTATGTCGAGCAGTGCTTGAACGGTCGCAAAGGCCCGGTCATCGCCTCCACCGACTACATGAAGCTGTTCGCCGAGCAGATTCGCCAGTGGGTGCCGAGCAAAGAGTTCAAAGTCCTGGGTACCGATGGTTACGGTCGCAGCGACAGCCGCAAGAAGCTGCGTCACTTCTTCGAAGTCGACCGCCACTTCGTGGTGCTGGCTGCCCTGGAAGCTCTGGCTGACCGTGGCGAGATCGAACCGAAAGTGGTGGCTGACGCTATCGTCAAGTTCGGCATCGATCCGGACAAGCGCAACCCACTGGACTGCTGAGGAGTATTTTTAAGTGAGCGAACTCATTCGCGTACCTGACATCGGCAGCGGTGAAGGTGAAATCATCGAGCTGTTCGTCAAGGTCGGTGACCGTATCGAGGCTGACCAGAGCCTGCTGACCCTGGAGTCCGACAAGGCCTCCATGGAGATCCCGGCTCCCAAGGCCGGCGTCATCAAGGAACTGAAGGTCAAGCTGGGCGATCGCCTGAAAGAAGGCGACGAGCTGCTGGTCCTGGAAGCCGAGGGCGCCGCTGCGGCGCCTGAGGCTCCGGCCGCGGCCGCACCTGCCGCTGCGCCGGCCGCCGCTGAAAAGCCGGCTGCCGAAGCCGCCCCTGCGCCGGCTGCAGCCCCTGCTGCCGCCAGCGTGCAGGACATCCACGTGCCGGACATCGGCTCGTCGGGCAAGGCCAAGATCATCGAAGTGCTGGTCAAGGTCGGCGACACCGTCGAAGCCGACCAGTCGCTGATCACCCTGGAGTCCGACAAGGCCTCCATGGAGATCCCGTCGCCTGCTGCAGGCGTGGTCGAAGAAGTGCTGTGCAAGCTGGAAGACGAAGTCGGCACTGGCGACCTGATCTTCAAGCTGAAAGTCGCTGGCGCCGCACCGGCTGCCGCTCCTGCGCCGGCCGCCGCTGCGCCGGCCAAGGCTGAGGCGGCTCCGGCTGCCGCACCTGCCGCTGCCGCCCCGGCTGCTGCCCCTGCTCCGGTCGCCACCGCGCCGGCTGCTGGCAACAATGCCAAGGTGCACGCAGGCCCGGCCGTTCGTCAGCTGGCCCGTGAATTCGGTGTCGAGCTGGGCGCTGTGGCTGCCACCGGCCCGCACGGTCGCATCCTGAAGGAAGACGTGCAGGTTTACGTCAAAGCGATGATGCAGAAGGCCAAAGAAGCTCCGGCAGCCGCCGGCGCAACTGGCGGCGCTGGCATCCCGCCGATCCCTGCCGTGGACTTCAGCAAGTTCGGTGAAGTGGAAGAAGTGGCCCTGACCCGCCTGATGCAGGTCGGTGCCGCCAACCTGCACCGCAGCTGGCTGAACGTGCCGCACGTGACCCAGTTCGACTCCGCCGACATCACCGAGCTGGAAGCTTTCCGCGTTGCGCAGAAAGCCGTGGCCGAGAAGGCTGGCGTCAAGCTGACCGTGCTGCCACTGCTGCTCAAGGCCTGCGCCTTCCTGCTCAAGGAACTGCCGGACTTCAACAGCTCGCTGGCGCCAAGCGGCAAGGCCATCATCCGCAAGAAGTACGTGAACATCGGCTTCGCCGTGGACACTCCGGACGGCCTGCTGGTCCCTGTGATCAAGAACGTCGACCAGAAGAGCCTGCTGCAACTGGCTGCCGAAGCCGCTGCACTGGCCGAGAAGGCGCGCAGCAAGAAGCTGTCGGCCGACGACATGCAGGGCGCTTGCTTCACCATCTCCAGCCTCGGCCACATTGGCGGCACCGGCTTCACGCCGATCGTCAATGCGCCTGAAGTGGCGATCCTCGGTGTGTCCAAGGCCACCATGCAGCCGGTCTGGGATGGCAAGGCCTTCCAGCCGAAGCTGATGCTGCCGCTGTCGCTGTCGTACGATCACCGTGTGATCAACGGCGCTGCCGCCGCGCGCTTCACCAAGCGCCTGGGCGACGTCCTGGGCGACATCCGCACCATGCTGCTGTAAGGCGGCACGCTGCCCCTCCTCGGAGGGGCGGTACTCTTTTCGAGCTGCCACGCTCGTACCTCAACCCCGTCAGTGTTGGCGGGGCTTTTTTTTGCCTGGCGAAAAAGATTTGGCGGCTGGGAGATCGAGCGCCGCGCGGGCGGCGCTCGGTCTCCCAGGCGCTAAATCTCTTGCGTCGAACTAAGGATTTCAACCCAACGGCCGAAAACATACACATGACATCCCTCATGGCCGCTTGCCAGCCTTGGGGACATGATGCAACCTTGCCAGATACGCCGCCGTCCAGGCCGCGTCACCCTCTTCAAGCGAGCCTTCGATGAAAAGCCAACCCGATGCCGCCAGCCGTGTGGCGGCCGAGGTCGTCACGCAGCTTCCCGTGCCCTCGCGGCTCGGCATGCTGCGTTTCGAAAGGCTCAACGAGGCCACCTGGGCAATGCTCTACCTGGACCCGGCCTGCGAGCGCCAGTTCGGCCTGCAGGCCTCAGAGCTGTGTGCCCTGATCGACTCGCCGTATGCCAGCCTCATGGAACCCGAGGCGCGCTACCGGTTGCACGATGAAATCCAGCAGCAACTGCACGCCCGCGGCTATTACCGGGTGCGCTACACCCTGCATGCACAGCCGCGCGCCTTGCGCTTGCTGGAAGCCGGCGAGGCCTACAAGCAGCACAACCGCCAACTGCTGCGTGGCTTTCTGACGGTGCTCGACGACCAGGCCGACGACATCGACCTGGACGCCAACGACCTCGAATCGCGCAACAACCGCCTGCAACTGGCCCTGCAACTCAACCAGCGCACTCAGCAAGAACAGCTCGAACACCTGGAGCGCGTGCGCGGCCAGCAGGACCTGATCCTGCGCCTCGCCCGCCAGCGCTACAGCGCGGAAAACACGCTGCTCGAAGCCGCCCAGCTGATCACCCGCAGCGCCTGCGAGATCTACAAGGTCGACAGCGCCAGCATCTGGCACCTGGAAGACCAGCGCCTGGAGCCAATCAGCGCCTGGTTGCGCAACGAGCAAGTGCATCGCCTGCCCGAGCCGATCGATGCCAGTCGCTTCCCCGATTACCTCGACGCCCTCCACGCCAGCCGCGCCATCGACGCGCACAACGCCAACCACGACCCGCGCACCCGGCAGCTGGCCGAAACCCTGTTCGCCGACAATAACGCCATGCTCGATGCCAGCATCCGCGTCGATGGCCAGGTAGTCGGCGTGCTGTGCCTGGAGCAGACCGGCCAGCCGCGGGCCTGGCAGTCCGATGAAATCGCCTTCGCCGGCGAGCTGGCCGACCAGTTCGCCCAGGTCATCACCAACCACAACCGACGCACCGCCGCCAGCGCCCTGCACCTGTTCCAGCGTGCTGTCGAGCAGAGCGCCAGCGCCTTCCTGCTGGTCAACCGCGAAGGCGTGGTGGAGTACGTCAACCCCAGCTTCACGGCGATCACCCAGTACAGCACCGATGAGGTCCAGGGCCGCCACCTGGCCGACCTGCCGGCGCTGGAAAACCTCAGCGAGCTGCTGTTCGACACGCCGTCGAGCCTGGCCATGGGCAACAGCTGGCAGGGCGAGTTCAAGAGCCGGCGCAAGAGCCTGGAGCCGTACTGGGGACAGCTGTCGATTTCCAAGGTGTACGGCGACAACCGTGAGCTGACCCACTACATCGGCATTTACGAAGACGTCACCCAGACCAAGCTGGCCCAGCAGCGCATCGAGCGCCTGGCCTACACTGACAACCTGACCAACCTGGGCAACCGCCCGGCGTTCATCCGCAGCCTCGACGAGCGCTTCGCCCGCGATGGTGAAAGCCCGATCTGCCTGCTGCTGGTGGACATCGACAACTTCAAGCGGATCAACGACAGCCTGGGCCATCAGACCGGCGACAAACTGCTGATCAGCCTGGCCCGGCGCCTGCGCAACAGCCTCAGCGTCGGCGGTGTGCTGGCCCGCTTCGCCAGCAACGAGTTCGCCGTGCTGCTGGACGACACCAGCCTGGAAGACGGCCAGGGCGTGGCCCAGCAACTGCTGCGTACCCTCGACAAACCGATGTTCGTCGACAACCAGCTGATCAACGTCACCGCCTCCGTGGGCCTGGCCTGTGCGCCGCTGCACGGCAGCGACCCGACTACCTTGATGAAGAACGCCGGCCTTGCGCTACACAAGGCCAAGGCCAACGGCAAGCACCAGGTGCAGGTGTTCACCGAGGTGCTCAATGCCGAAGCCAGCTACAAGCTGTTCGTCGAGAACAACCTGCGCCGCGCCCTGACCCAGAACGAGCTGGAGGTGTTCTACCAGCCCAAGCTGTGCCTGCGCAGCGGTCGCCTGCTGGGGCTCGAAGCGCTGCTGCGCTGGAACCACCCCGAGCGCGGCATGATCCGCCCGGATCAGTTCATCAGCGTGGCCGAAGAAACCGGCCTGATCATCCCCATCGGCAAGTGGGTGGTGCGCCAGTCGTGCCGCATGAGCCAGGAGCTGCGCGAAGCCGGCATGGGCAATCTGCACGTGGCCATCAACCTGTCGCCCAAGCAGTTTTCCGACCCCGACCTGGTGGCCTCGATCGGCTCGATCCTCAAGGAAGAAGCCCTGCCCCCACACCTGCTGGAGCTGGAACTGACCGAAGGCCTGCTGCTCGAAGCCACCGAGGACACCCATCGTCAACTCGACGAACTCAAGGCCCTGGGCCTGACCCTGGCCATGGACGACTTCGGCACCGGTTACTCGTCACTGAGCTACCTGAAGAAATTCCCGATCGACATCATCAAGATCGACCGCAGCTTCATCAACGAGATCCCCGACAACCAGGACGACATGGAAATCACCTCGGCCGTGGTTGCCATGGCCCACAACCTGAAGCTTAAGGTGGTGGCCGAGGGTATCGAGACCCCGGAGCAACTGGCGTTTCTGCGCCGGCACCGCTGTGACGTGGGCCAGGGGTATCTGTTCGACAGGCCGATTCCAGGGCGCGAGCTGGCGGAAAAACTCAAGCGCTATCCGCGCGGTCCAATGGCCTGACAGCAGCGTCATCCTCGGGCACTATAGAGTCCATTCGGGCCCCTTCGCGGGGCAAGCCCGCTCCCACAGGTACTGCACTGCCCTTGAGAACAGTGCAGAACCTGTGGGAGCGGGCTTGCCCCGCGAAGGGCTCACAATCTATCCCACTGAAAAACACAGAGGAACGGCCATGGTCCTGCGTTCGGAAATCCTGGTGAACAAAAACGTCATGCCCACCGCGGAGCAGGCCCTGCCTGGCCGCGAAACGCCAATGTCTTTGCCCGAGTTCCATTACGTGTTCGAAGGCACCCCGCTGCTCGGCCCGTTCTTCGAAGGCAACATCGACTTTGCGATCTTCGGCCTGGGCTGCTTCTGGGGCGCCGAGCGCCGCTTCTGGCAGCGTGAAGGCGTGGTCAGCACCGTGGTCGGCTACGCTGGCGGCTTCACCCCCAACCCGACCTACGAGGAAGTCTGCTCGGGCCTGACCGGCCACACCGAAGTGGTGCTGGTGGTGTTCGACAAGGACAAGGTCAGCTACCGCGAGCTGCTGGCGATGTTCTGGGAGCTGCACAACCCGACCCAGGGCATGCGCCAGGGCAACGACATCGGCACCCAATACCGCTCGGCGATCTTCTGCACCAGCCCAGAGCAGCTCGAACAAGCCAACGCCAGCCGCGACGCCTTCCAGGCCGAGCTGAGCAAGGCCGGTTTCGGCGAGATCACCACCGAAATCGACCAGGCGCCGACCGTGTTCTTCGCCGAGGCCTACCACCAGCAATACCTGGCCAAGAACCCCGAAGGCTACTGCGGTATCGGCGGCACTGGCGTGTGCCTGCCGCCAAGTCTGCAGGGCAACTGAACCATGAGCACGATGACCCTGTTCCACTCGCCGCTGTCGCCGTTCGTGCGCAAGGTCATGGTGGTGCTGCACGAGACCGGCCAGCTCGACCGCGTTGCGCTGCAGCCGGTGAACATCAGCCCGGTCAGCGGCGACGAGCAGCTGAACCAGGGCAACCCGATCGGCAAGATCCCGGCCCTGCGCCTGGAAGACGGCAGCGTGCTGCATGACAGCCGGGTCATCTGCGAGTTTCTCGACCAGCAGCATGTCGGCCTGCCGCTGCTGCCCCGTGAGGGCTCGGCGCGCTGGCGGCGCATGACCTTGGCGGCCCAGGCGGATGCGATCATGGATGCGGCGGTGTCGAGCCGCTACGAGAGCTTCCTGCGGCCAGAGGACAAGCGCTGGGACGGTTGGCTGGAGGTGCAGGGCGAGAAAATCCGGCGAAGCCTGGCCAATCTTGAGCAGGAACATCTGGCCGAACTGATTTCAGGCTTTGATCTGGCCGCTATTGGTGTCGCCTGTGCGCTGGGGTATCTGGATTTGCGTCAGCCTGATTTTGGCTGGCGTGAGCGCCAGCCAGGGTTGGCCGCGTGGTATGCCGAGGTGGCCAAACGGCCTTCGATGGTCGCAACCGCACCCACTGCCTGATCCGGCAAGTAGCGCCGCAAGACCCCGTGGGAGCGGCTTTAGCCGCGAAGCAAGCGACGCGGTGGATGGCACCGGCTTCGCCGGTGTTCGCGGCTGAAGCCGCTCCCACGATCAGCAGTCAGGCTTGCCCGCCGTGAATCGCTTGGCCGGGTTCACGGCGGCCTTGAACTCACGAAGCGCCTTGGCCCCGATCAGCAGTGGATAGTTGAAGCTGCTGCGGTCGACCAGGTTCACCTCCACCGTGCGCTTCTCGTCGCCCAGGCACAGCTCCAGGTCGACCACCGGCCGGCGCGATAGCTCGGGCGCATCGCCCTCGTCTTCTTCATCGGCGCGGTTCTTGATCTTGCTGATGCGCGCAACCTTGTGCTCGTAGACCTTGCCATCCGAATCCTTGGTCGCCAGGCGGAATCGCACCCAGTCATCGCCATCGCGGGTAAAGCGTTCGATATCCTTGGCCGACAGCGATGCGGTGTAGGCACCGGTGTCCATCTTGGCCTTCAGGGTTTCGCCGAGCTCCGGCAAGGATATGTTCTCGTAGCGGCCATAAAGCGTGGGTTCTGCGGCCATGACCGGCAACGCCAACAACGACAACAGGGCAAGCAGTGGTTTCACAGGCAGGCTTCCTTGAGAGGGGTCGGTGCTTAGACTGTGCAAGCAGGATAGGTTCGCTGCCGCTAGGGTAAACAACATAATGTGAAACATTTGTCCGCGCCGCTGGGCATTGGACATTTGGCGTAGCCAGCGGCGCTGCTTATCATTGCCGCCCGTCCTTATTCCACAACAAGAGTTTCCTTATGCGTCGCCTGCTGACCGGCATTCTCACGACCACCCTGCTGCTGATCAACACCGTGGTGATGATCTGCCCGCTGCTGGCCTGCGCCCTGCTCAAACTGGTGCTGCCGGGCCGCTGGCGTGACTATGCCTCCGCGGGCGTAATGTGGTGTGCCGAAGCCTGGTCGGAAGTCGACAAGGCCATCTTCGCCCTGTGCATCCCCACCCAATGGGACATTCGCGGCGTCGACAACCTGCGCAAGGACACTTCGTACCTGGCAGTGAGCAATCACCAGACCTGGGTCGATATTCCGGCGCTGATCGAAAGCCTCAACCGCCGCACGCCGTTCTTCAAGTTCTTCCTGAAGAAGGAGCTGATCTGGGTGCCGCTGCTGGGCCTGGCCTGGTGGGGCCTGGACTACCCATTCATGAAGCGCTACAGCAAGGCCTTCCTGGAGAAGCACCCCGAGCTCAAGGGCAAGGACCTGGAAATCACCAAAGCCGCCTGTGAGCTGTTCAAGCGTCAGCCGGTGACCGTGGTCAATTACCTGGAAGGCACCCGCTTCACCGAGGCCAAGCGTGAGGAGCAGCAGTCGCCCTATCGCTACCTGCTCAAGCCCAAGGCTGGCGGCGTGGCCTTTGTGCTGGCGGCGTTGGGCGAACAGCTGGATGCGCTGCTGGACGTGACCATTGTCTACCCAGGCAACAAGGCGCCAGGCTTCTGGGACCTGCTCAATGGCAGCATCAATCGGGTGATTATCGACATTCAGGTGCGTGAGCTGGACCCGGCGCTGTGGGCGGGGGATTACGAAAGTGATGCCGCGTTTCGGCAGACGGTGCAGGCTTGGGTGAACCAGCTGTGGGTGGAGAAGGATCAGCGGATCGAACAGCTCCGGGCCGAGATGGGCTGATTGTGGGTTACCTGTGCGGGCCTCTTCGCGGGGCAAGCCCGCTCCCACAAATACTCCTGTGGGAGCGGGCTTGCCCCGCGAAGAGGCCCGCACGGGTGTTGAACAATCCCAATTAAAAATCGGGCTAATAATCAGCATAAGGATTACTTCTTTGTCACATTCCACCTAAGTGGATAAAAATCGATCAAAGCACAACTACAAAAAATTGCCTGGATCGATCGATGGCCAACCAACCTTGCTCCGCCCCCGCCCAGCTCCGCCGTGTCCTGGGCCTCCCCGCCCTGGTGTTCTTCGGCTTGGTGTACATGGTCCCGCTGACCATTTTCACCACCTACGGCATCGTCACCGAAATGACCGGTGGCCGCACTGCAGGGGCTTACCTGGTCACCTTGCTGGCCATGTCGTTCACCGCCATTTCCTACAGCTTCATGGTCAAACGCTTCCCGATCGCGGGCTCGGCGTACTCCTACACCAACATGGCCTTCGGCCCGAATGTCGGCTTTCTTGCCGGCTGGTCACTGCTGCTCGATTACCTGTTCATTCCGATGATCAACTACCTGCTCATCGGCCTGTTCCTCAACATCGCCTTCCCGGCCATCCCGGCCTGGACCATCGTGCTCGCCTCGATTGCCCTGGTGACGGTGCTCAACGTGGTCGGCATTCATTCGGTGGCCAAGGCAAGCAACCTGATTGTCGGTGCTCAGATCGTCTTCATCGGTGTGTTTGTCGCACTGTCCTGGCAATCGCTGGCCGGCCAGCCGGTAGACCTGCTGTCGCCACTGATGGGTGACGGCACACAGCCAGGCTTCGGCCCACTGATGGCCGGTGCTGCCGTACTGTGCCTGTCGTTCCTGGGTTTCGATGCCGTTTCGACCCTGGCCGAAGAGTGCCGCGATGCCCGCCGCGATGTGCCCCGGGCGATCATCCTGACCACGCTGTTCGCTGGCGTGCTGTTCACCGCGCTAGCTTATGTCAGCCAGCTGGTGCTGCCGGGCAGCAGCTTCGTCAATGTCGACGCCGCAGCCAATGAGGTGATGTTCAAGGCGGGCGGCCAGTTCCTGGCCAACTTCTTCACCGCTGCGTTCGTCGCCGGCAGCCTGGGTTCGGCGCTGGCTTCGCAGGCCGCCGTGTCGCGCATCCTGTTCACCATGGGCCGCGATCGTGTGTTGCCGCAGCGCAGTTTCGGTTACCTGTCGCCGCGCTTCGGCACGCCGGTGTTCGCCATCCTGCTGGTCTCGGCGTTCTCGCTGCTGGCACTGGTGATCGACCTGACCACCCTCGCCTCGCTCATCAGCTTCGGTGCGCTGGTGGCCTTCTCGGCCGTGAACCTGGCGGTGGTGAAGACCCACCTGATGACCGACGCCAGCCAGCGCAGCCTCAAAGGCCTGCTGCAATACGGCCTGGTGCCGCTGATCGGCCTGGGCCTGACCTTGTGGCTGTGGACCAGCCTGTCGGCGCTGACGCTGGTCATCGGCCTGTGCTGGTTCGCACTGGGGCTGGCCTACCTGGCGGTACTGACCGCCGGCTTCCGCCGCCCGGTGCGTCTGGTGGATTTCTCCGAAACGGCTTGAGCCTTACACCGACGGCTGTTGCACCAACGGTGCCGGGGTAGTCCACAGGCTACCCAGGTTCTGCAACAGCGACCCAGCAATGCCCTGCTGCCCCAGGTACTGGAGGATCAGCGGGGCGAACTGCCCGATCATGCCGGTATCCATCCCCAGCGCCTTGAAAGCGGCGTCCAGGTCGGTGCGGTTCTCCACGTCATTGCCCAGTGCCTTGCTCAACGCCGACTGGTTTTCGCTGTTGTCGCCGAGCAATTCACCCAGGCCGCTCAGGCCACCCAGGGCATTGGCGCCTGAAAGCAGGTCGAGCCCCGGGACGGCCTTGGTCAGCTGGCCATAGTCGTCGCTGCTGAGGTTGTTGCGCGCCAGCCCCAGCATCGCCCCTGCGCCGCCCACGGCCTGCTCGGGGGTGATCTTCAGCTCGTTGCCCAGGGTGTTGAGCAGGTTGGCCTGCGCTTCGGGTGCCTGTACCTGGCCCTGCTGCTTCTGCGCCTGCATGGCGGAGACAGCATTGGCGGCATCGCCAAGGTTGAAGGCGAATACCGGGCTTGCGGCCAGGGTCATCAGGGTTGCCAGGGTGAACACTTTCATGGGAAGGACCTCGTTGGCCGTGTTGGCCTGGGAAACGAGGCATTCGACTGACGCGATGGGGCTTGGTTCCGAGCCGGTTATCAGGGCAATCCTGCCTGCGGCCATTCCAAGCCGAGGCTCGATAACGTGGCTGTTCCACTACCGACAGCGAGAGCGGCCCATGAGCAACCATCCCTGGCTCGACGAAGCACGCAAATACATCGGCCTCGAAGAAATCGCCGGCGCCAAGCACAACCCGGAGATCCTGCAGATGTGGAAAGACATCAGGCGCGGGGGCATCAAAGACGACGAGACGCCTTGGTGCGCGGCCTTCGTCGGCGCGATGCTGGAGCGGGTGGGGGTACGCTCCTCACGTTTCGAAAGCGCGCGGTCCTACCTTGGTTGGGGAATCAAGCTGGAACGACCGATCCCAGGCTGCATCGTGGTTTTCACCCGTGTGGGCGGTGGGCATGTCGGCTTCGTGACCGGTGAAACCGCCAATGGCAACTTGTTGGTGCTCGGTGGCAATCAGAGCGACGCTGTGAACATCCGGGCATTCGAGCTGAACCGCGTCAGCGGTTATCGCTGGCCGGCAGGGGTGCCGCTGGTGGCCGAACCCCTGGCGGTGCTGGATGACGCGCCGCTGTCCTCCTCGGAAGCATGAATGACAACGCCCCCTTGCGGGGGCGTTGAGTGCGAAGGTTACGCCGCGCCCCACATCTTGTGCGGGTCGATCACGAACTTCTTCGGTACCCCTGCATCGAACTCGCCATAGCCTTCCGGCGCCTGGTCGAGGTTGATCACCTGCACCCCCACCACCTCGGCGATGTTGATCCGGTCCCACATGATCGCCTGCATCAACTGGCGGTTGTATTTCATGGTCGGGGTCTGGCCGGTGTGGAAGCTGTGCGACTTGGCCCAGCCCAGGCCGAAGCGGATGCTCAGCGCGCCGATCTTGGCGGCGGCGTCCACCGCACCCGGGTCTTCGGTCACGTACAGCCCTGGGATACCAATGCTGCCGGCAACGCGGGTCACCTGCATCAGCGAGTTCAGCACGGTGGCCGGAGCCTCGTGCTTGGCACCCTCGTGGCCATGGCCGCGTGCTTCGAAACCAACGGCATCGACGGCACAGTCCACTTCCGGTTCACCGAGGATGTCGACGATCTGCTCGTGCAGCGGGGTGTCCTTGGACAGGTCGACCACCTCGAAGCCCTGGGACTTGGCGTGGGCCAGGCGGGCCGGGTTGAGGTCACCGACGATCACGCAGGCGGCGCCCAGCAGGCGAGCGGAAGCAGCAGCGGCCAGGCCAACCGGGCCGGCACCGGCCACGTAAACGGTGCTGCCTGGGCCGACGCCCGCAGTCACGGCGCCGTGGTAGCCGGTGGGCAGGATGTCGGAGAGGCAAGTCAGGTCACGGATCTTCTCCATGGCCTTGTCGCGGTCCGGCAGTTTCAGCAGGTTGAAGTCGGCATAAGGCACCAGCACGTATTCGGCCTGGCCGCCGGTCCAGTCGCCCATGTCGACATAACCGTAGGCACCACCGGCGCGGGCCGGGTTGACGGTGAGGCAGACACCGGTGTGCATCTCTTTGCAGGAGCGGCAGCGGCCGCAGGCAACGTTGAACGGTACCGACACCAGGTCGCCGATTTTCAGACGTTCGACATCACGCCCCAGCTCGACGATTTCACCGGTGATTTCATGGCCTAGAACCAGGCCGACCTGGGCAGTGGTGCGGCCACGGACCATGTGCTGGTCGGAGCCGCAGATGTTGGTGGAAACCACCTTGAGGATAACGCCGTGTTCGATTTTCTTGCCGCGCGGGTCCTGCATTTTCGGGTAGTCGATGTGTTGCACTTCGACTTTGCCGGCGCCGAGATAGACCACTCCACGATTGCCAGACATTGCTTTTACCTCGCTTGGTTTTTATGTATGCAGCGTTGGTTGAAGCGCCGCCATCCATGGGCGGCATGTGTTACTGGAATGCAGGGAATTGTGGGCTTGATGGGGCCAGGTGCGCTGACTGAAAACGACAGGGGGATGCCTTTTTACGGCAGTTGGAAATGAGTTGGCCCCTTCGCGGGACAAGCCCGCTCCCACAGGGTCACCGCCATGTTCGAAACAGCGGTGAACCCGTGGGAGCGGGCTTGCCCCGCGAAGAGGCCAGTACGGCTATCAGAGAACGACAGTCCGATTGGCGTTCAGGAACACCCGCCGCTCGATGTGATACCCGACCGCCCTCGCCAAAGTCAGGCACTCGATATCCCGCCCCTTGGCAATCAGATCCTCAGGGTAATGGCTGTGGTCCACCACCTCGACCCCCTGGGCAATGATCGGCCCTTCATCGAGGTCGTTGTTGATGTAGTGCGCCGTGGCCCCGACCATCTTCACGCCCTTGTTGTACGCCTGGTGATAAGGCTTGGCGCCCTTGAACCCCGGCAACAGCGAGTGGTGAATGTTGATCGCCCAACCATCCAGGCGCCGGCACAGCTCGGGCGACAGCACCTGCATGTAGCGGGCAAGGATGACCAGTTCGGCACCGGTTTCCTCGATCACCTGCAGCACCTTGCGCTCTTGCCCAGGCTTGTCGTTGGGGTCGAGGGTGAAGTGGTAGTAAGGGATCTTGTGCCAATGCGCCAGCGGCTCGAGATCGGGGTGGTTGGACACCACCGCCACCACGTCCATACCTAGCTGGCCGATGCGCTGGCGGTACAGCAGGTCGTTCAGGCAGTGGTCGGCCTTGGACACCATGATCACCACCTTGGGGCGGTGATTGGGCGCGGTCAGCTCGAAGGCCATGCCGAACGCTTCGCTGCGCTCGGCGAGGCCTGCGCGGAAGCCCGCCTCGTCGAAATCGTCCGGCTGGCGGAATTCGACGCGAATGAAGAAGCGCCCCGACTGCCGGTCATCGAAGGAGTGGTGCTCCGTCACGTAGCAGCGCTGCTCGAAGAGGAAACGCGTCACCACGTCGACGGTGCCGAGCATGCTCGGGCAGTCGGCGGTGAGAATCCAGGTATCCGGTGCCCGACTCATGTTCTGCTCCTTAAGCCTCGATGCTCAGGCCGTATTCGGCCGAAGCGTCCTGCAGCCACAGCCACCAGTAGTCGGCGAAGCTGCGGCGAATCACCAACTCCCAGGTGTCTTCGGCGGTGCGACGGATCACCAACTGCGACTTGGCGAACACAGTGCCGACAGCCTTGCCCACCGGGAAGTTGTTTGGGTGAACATCATAGCTGGTGGATTTCATCAGCACTTCGCGCAGGTGCGGGCCGCGCAGTTCCAGCAGGCTTTGCCCGCCGCTGACATTGACCACCTGGATGTGCTGGCCTTCGAGGGCCGCGCGCAGTTTCTGCTCGACGGCGAACTCTTGACCGCCTGGGACGATCAGCAGCCACTCATCCGGGCCAAGCCATTGCAGCGACATCTCGCTGTTGGCGACCACGGTCAGGGCCACCGGCAGCTCCAGGCCCAGGGCCTTGTGCACGCCTGCGGCGAATTCCGGGTTGTGGCCGTCGCCACGCAGGGTCAGGTGACCGAGGAATTTTTTCTCACGCAAGGTCACGCCTGCGTTCTTGCGGCCTTTGCCAACCAGGCTGGCCAGGTCGGCATGGTGCAGCGGCGACTGAGCCTTGGCCTCGGCGCCGGGGTTTTGCTGGAAGACGTTGATAGCGCTCATTTCTTACCTGCCTTGAATTCTGTTGTCCGTAAGACCAGCGGTCAGAAGCAATGCCCAAATGCGAGTGATGTTGCCTGTGGGAGCGGGCTTGTCCCGCGAAGGGGCCGGTGTAGCCGCCATCGCATTCGCGGGGCAAGCCCGCTCCCACAGGGCTCGCATTTCAAGCAAAACTGCCAGTGAGTCTTAAACGTTCTGCCGCTCACCCTTCGGATCGAAGAACACCGAAGACACGATCTCGGCCTCGATCACGCTGCCATCCGCTTGCGGCGAGTAAACGCGCTCGCCCATGCGCTTGAGGCCACCCTTGACCACACCCATGGCGAACGAATAACCCAGGGAGTTGGCCGCGTAGCTGGAGGTGACGTGGCCGACCATGTCCATCGGGATCGGCTGTTTCGGGTCGAACACCAGCTGGGCGCCCTCCGGCAGCCACTTGGTCGGGTCGACCGGCTTCAAGCCCACCAGCTGCTTGCGGTTCTCGCGCAGGCAGTCTTCGCGGTTCATGCCACGCAGGCCGATCCACGAGAACGGCTTGTTGCGGCCCACGCACCAGCTCATGTTGAGGTCGTCCGGGTTCATCGAGCCGTCGGTGTCCTGGCCGACGATGATGAAGCCCTTCTCGGCACGCAGTACGTGCATGGTTTCGGTGCCATACGGGGTCAGGTTGTACTTTTTGCCTGCCTCGATGACCTTTTCCAGCACGCCCATGGCGTAGTTGGCCTGCACGTTGACTTCGTACGACAGCTCACCGGTGAACGAGATCCGGAACACCCGCGCCGGCACGCCCCCGACGGTGCCTTCCTTCCAGGTCATGAACGGGAAGGCTTCCTTGTCCAGGTCGATGTCGTCGGTCAGCTCGCTGAGCAGCTTGCGGCTGTTGGGGCCGGACAGGGTCAGGGTGGCCCAGTGGTCGGTGACCGAGGTGAAGTACACCTTCATCTCCGGCCATTCGGTCTGGTGGTACAGCTCCAGCCACTGCAGCACGCGTGCGGCGCCGCCGGTGGTGGTGGTCATGTAGAAGTGGTTGTCGCCGACGCAGGCGGTCACGCCGTCGTCGAAGACCATGCCGTCTTCCTTGCACATCAGGCCGTAGCGGGCCTTGCCCACGTCGAGCTTGGTCCAGGCGTTGGAGTAGATGCGGTTGAGGAACTCGCGCGCGTCCGGGCCCTGGATGTCGATCTTGCCCAGGGTCGAGGCGTCGAGCAGGCCCACGCTGTCGCGCACGGCCTTGCATTCACGGGCCACGGCGGCGTGGATGTCTTCACCGGCTTTGGGGAAGTACCACGGGCGCTTCCACTGGCCGACGTCCTCGAACTCGGCGCCGTTCTTCACATGCCAGGCATGCAGGGCGGTGAAACGCACCGGCTCGAACAGGTGGCCACAGTGACGGCCCGCTACCGCGCCGAAGGTCACCGGCGTGTAGTTGGGGCGGAACATGGTGGTGCCCATTTCCGGAATGGTGATGCCGATCGAACGGGCGGCGATGGCCAGGCCGTTGATGTTGCCCAGCTTGCCCTGGTCGGTGCCGAAGCCCAGCGCGGTGTAGCGCTTGACGTGCTCGACCGACTCGAAGCCTTCACGGGTGGCCAGCTCGATACCGGCGGCGGTCACGTCGTTCTGCTGGTCGACGAATTGCTTCGGCCCCTTGCTGCCTTTGTCGTGCGGCACCTGGAACAGCGCCACGGTGGCCTCGTCCTTGCGCGCAACGGTCTTTGGCAGGGTGGCGGTGGTGGACTTGAAGCCGGCTTCGCTGGCTGCACGGGCGCCGCCTTCGAAACCATTGGCGATCACGTCACCCAGGGCGTACACGCCGTTGATGCCACCGACGCACTCACGCTTTTGCGGCGCATCGCCTGGCACGAAGCCAAGGATGTCGTCACGCCATACCGGGCGACCGCCCAGGTGCGAAGCCAGGTGAACGATCGGGCTGTAGCCGCCGGAGGTGGCGATCAGGTCGCAGTCGAGGGTTTCGCCTGGGCTGGTGACTTTGTGCGCCTGCACATCGATGGCCGCCACGCGGGCGCCAGTGACGTGTTTGCTGCCTTTGGCCTCGACCACGGCGCTGGAAGTGAGGATGCGAATGCCCTTGGCACGCGCCTCTTCAACCAGCGAACCGCGTGGGTTGTGGCGGGCGTCGGCGATGGCGACGACCTGCAGGCCAGCGTCGTGCCAGTCCAGCGCGGCGCGGTAGGCGTGGTCGTTGTTGGTCGACAGCACCAGCTTGCGGCCGGGCGCCACGCCGTAACGGCGAACATAAGTGGACACAGCGCCGGCCAGCATGTTGCCCGGCACGTCGTTGTTGCCATACACCAATGGGCGTTCGTGGGCGCCGGCAGCCAGTACCACGCGCTTGGCGCGGACACGGTGCACACGGTGGCGGACCTGGCCGATCGGCGCGCGATCACCGAGGTGGTCGGTGAGGCGCTCGTGAATGGTCAGGAAGTTGTGGTCGTGGTAGCCGTTGACCGTGGCGCGTGGCAGCAGGGTCACTTCCGGCAGGCTTTCCAGCTCCTTGACCACGGCGTTGACCCAGTCGGCGGCAGGTTTGCCGTCGAGGGTTTCGCGGGAGTCGAGCAGGCTGCCGCCGAACTCTTCCTGCTCGTCAGCCAGGATCACCCGGGCACCGCTGCGCGCAGCGGCCAGAGCGGCGGCCAGGCCAGCAGGGCCGGCGCCGACGATCAGCACGTCGCAGTGCTGGTTCATGTAGTCGTAGCTGTCCGGGTCGTTCTGCAGCGGCGCACGGCCCAGGCCGGCTGCTTTACGGATGTACTTCTCATAAGTCATCCAGAACGATTTCGGGTACATGAAGGTTTTGTAGTAGAAGCCCGGCGGCATCATGCTGCCGCCGACCTTGCCGAGGATGCCCATGACGTCGTTGTTGACGTTCGGCCAGCCGTTGGTGCTGGTGGCTACCAGGCCGGCGTACAGCGCCTGTTGCGTGGCACGCACGTTGGGGATCTGGGTGGCTTCGCTGGAGCCGATCTGCAGGATCGCGTTCGGCTCTTCGGTACCGGCGGCGATGATGCCGCGAGGGCGCGAGTACTTGAAGCTGCGGCCGACGATATCGACGCCGTTGGCCAGCAGCGCGGCGGCCAGGCTGTCACCGGCATAGCCCTGGTAGGTCTTGCCGTTGAAGGTGAAGTTCAGCACCTTGCTGCGGTCGATACGGCCGCCGCTGGCGAGGCGATAGGTCTGGCTCATACTTTTTCCCCTTGCCCTTTGACGGTCGACGGTGCGCTGCTTGGCTTGCCGTTGGCGGTCACCTGCGGCTTCTCGCCGATCTTGTAGGTTTCCAGAATCTCGTAGGTCACGGTGTCGCGGGTGACGTTGAAGTACTGACGGCAGCCGGCAACGTGGTCCCACAGCTCATGGTGAATACCGCGCGGGTTGTCGCGGAAGAACATGTAGGTGCCCCACTCCTCGTCGGAGCAGGCAGCCGGGTCCAGCGGGCGGGCGATGTGCGCCTGGCCAGAGGCGTGGAACTCTTCTTCGGAGCGCAGCTCGCCGCAGTGGGGACAGAAAATATGCAACATGACGGTGTCTCCGGTTAGTGGGCGACGGCGGCGGCGCCGTGTTCGTCGATCAGTGCGCCGTTGTAGAAACGGTCCATGGAGAACGGCGCAGCCAGCGGGTGCATCTCGCCTTTGGCAAGGCTTGCGGCGAAGACGTTGCCCGAACCCGGGGTCGCCTTGAAGCCGCCGGTGCCCCAGCCGCAGTTGAAGAACATGTTCTTGACCGGGGTCTTGGAGATGATCGGGCAGGCGTCCGGCGAGGTGTCGACGATGCCGCCCCACTGGCGGTTCATGCGCACGCGCGAGAGGTTGGGGAACATCTCGACGATCGCCTGCAGGGTGTGCTCGATCACAGGGTACGAACCGCGCTGGCCGTAGCCGACCCAGCCGTCGATACCGGCGCCGATCACCAGGTCGCCCTTGTCGGACTGGCTGATGTAGCCGTGCACGGCGTTGGACATGATCACACTGTCGATGATCGGCTTGATCGGCTCGGATACCAGGGCTTGCAGCGGGTGCGATTCCAGCGGCAGGCGGAAGCCGGCCAGCTTGGCCATGTGCCCGGAGTTACCGGCGGTGACCACGCCGACGCGCTTGGCGCCGATGAAGCCTTTGTTGGTTTCCACGCCGATGACCGCGCCGTTTTCCTTGCGAAAACCGATCACTTCGGTCTGCTGGATCAGGTCCACGCCGAGGGCGTCGGCGGCACGGGCATAGCCCCAGGCCACGGCGTCGTGACGGGCCACGCCACCACGGCGCTGAACGGTCGCGCCGAGGATCGGGTAACGGGTGTTCTTCGAGCAGTCCAGGTACGGGATTTCGGCCGCGACCTGGGCAGTATTGAGCAGCTCGCCATCCACGCCGTTGAGGCGGTTGGCGCTGACCCGGCGCTCGGAATCACGAATGTCCTGCAGGGTGTGGCACAGGTTGTAGACGCCACGCTGGGAGAACATCACGTTGTAGTTGATGTCCTGGGACAGGCCTTCCCACAGTTTCATGGCGTGTTCGTACAGCTGCGCCGACTCGTCCCACAGGTAGTTGGAACGCACGATGGTGGTGTTACGGGCGGTGTTGCCGCCGCCCAGGTAACCCTTCTCGACCACCGCGACGTTGGTGATGCCGTGTTCCTTGGCCAGGTAGTAGGCCGTGGCCAGGCCGTGGCCGCCACCGCCGACGATGACCACGTCGTAGACCTTCTTGGGGGTCGGCGTGCGCCACATGCGCTGCCAGTTTTCGTGGTGGCTGAGGGAGTGTTTGAAGAGGCCGAAGCCCGAGTAGCGTTGCATGGTCGTTTACTCCACTCAGCGGTAAACAGGGAAGTCTGCGCACAGGGCGGCGACGTTTTTCGCCACATCGGCTTCGACGTCGGCGTCACCGAGGTTGTCGAGGATGTCGCAGATCCAGCCGGCCAGGGCTACACATTGCGCGACCTTGAAGCCGCGGGTGGTGACGGCCGGGGTGCCGATGCGCAGGCCCGAGGTGACGAACGGCGACTGCGGGTCGTTCGGCACGGCGTTCTTGTTGACGGTGATGTGCGCGCGGCCCAGGGCGGCGTCGGCGTCTTTACCGGTCAGGCCCTGGCGAATCAGGCTGACCAGGAACAGGTGGTTGTCGGTACCGCCGGAAACCACGTCGTAGCCACGGTCGATGAACACTTCGGCCATGGCCTGGGCGTTTTCGATGACCTGCTTCTGGTAGCTCTTGAACTCAGGCTCCAGCGCTTCCTTGAAGCACACGGCCTTGGCGGCGATGACGTGCATCAGCGGGCCGCCCTGGGCGCCGGGGAAGACTGCAGCGTTGAGCTTCTTCTCGATCTCTTCGTTGGACTTGGCCAGGATCAGGCCGCCACGCGGACCGCGCAGGGTCTTGTGGGTGGTGGTGGTGACCACATCGGCATACGGCAGAGGGTTCGGGTACAGGCCAGCAGCGACCAGACCGGCGACGTGGGCCATGTCGACGAACAGCAGCGCCCCGACCTTGTCGGCGATGGCACGGAAGCGCGGGAAGTCGAGGGTCTTGGAGTAGGCCGAGAAACCGGCAACGATCATCTTCGGCGTGTGCTCGACCGCCAGGCGCTCGACCTCATCGTAGTCGATCAGGCCGGTATTGGTGTCGATACCGTATTGAACAGCGTTGTACAGCTTGCCCGAAGACGACACCTTGGCGCCGTGGGTCAGGTGGCCGCCGTGGGCCAGGCTCATGCCGAGGATGGTGTCACCGGCCTGCAGCAGGGCCAGGTAGACCGCGCCGTTGGCCGAGGAGCCGGAGTGCGGCTGAACGTTGGCGTAGTCGGCACCGAACAGTTGCTTGGCGCGCTCGATGGCCAGCGCCTCGACCTTGTCGACGTGCTCGCAGCCACCGTAGTAGCGCTTGCCCGGGTAGCCTTCGGCGTACTTGTTGGTCAGGCCGCTGCCTTGGGCCTGCATCACGCGCTTGCTGGTGTAGTTCTCCGAGGCGATCAGCTCGATGTGATCTTCCTGGCGCTGTTCTTCGGCATTCATCGCCGCCAGCAGTGCGTCGTCATAACCCTGGATCTGGTCTTGCTTGCTGAACATCGTGTATCTCCCGGCAGCGATCGTTTTTGTCTGTAGAGCACTGTGGCCCTTTGTGGCGATGGTATGACTGGCCGGGGTGGGTCAGATGCCTGCGCACGCCTTGCAATGGCGCGTTTACGACATTCGGTTTTGGCGTGTTCGTGCCGGCCCTTTCGCGGGGCAAGCCCGCTCCCACAATGTCCGGCATGCACAGACCCACTGTGGGAGCGGGCTTGCCCCGCGAAGAGGCCGGCACAGCTTGTATAGGCAACCGTTTCAGCAATGGTTTAGAGTGCTGTTCTGCGTCGTTCACAGGACCGTGCCATGACAGACAAGAGCCAACAATTCGCCAGCGACAACTATTCCGGCATCTGCCCCGAAGCCTGGGCCGCGATGGAAAAGGCCAACCACGGCCACGACCGCGCCTACGGCGACGACCAGTGGACCGAGCGCGCCTCGGAATACTTTCGCAAGCTGTTCGAAACCGATTGCGAAGTGTTCTTCGCCTTCAACGGCACCGCCGCCAACTCCCTGGCCCTGGCCTCGCTGTGCCAGAGCTACCACAGCGTGATCTGCTCCGAGACCGCCCACGTCGAAACCGACGAATGCGGCGCGCCGGAGTTCTTCTCCAACGGCTCCAAGCTGCTGACCGCGCCCAGCGTCAACGGCAAGCTGACGCCCGAGTCGATCCGCGAAGTGGCGCTCAAGCGCCAGGACATCCACTACCCCAAACCGCGTGTGGTGACCCTTACCCAGGCCACCGAAGTGGGCACCGTGTACCGCCCCGACGAGCTCAAGGCGATCAGCGCCACCTGCAAGGAACTGGGCCTGAACCTGCACATGGACGGCGCGCGCTTCACCAATGCCTGCGCCTTCCTGGGCTGCAGCCCGGCGGAGCTGACCTGGAAGGCCGGTGTCGATGTGTTGTGCTTTGGCGGTACCAAGAACGGCATGGCGGTCGGTGAGGCGATTCTGTTCTTCAATCGCCAGTTGGCCGAGGACTTCGACTACCGCTGCAAACAGGCCGGGCAGCTGGCCTCGAAAATGCGCTTCTTGTCCGCGCCTTGGGTTGGGCTGCTGGAAGACGGCGCCTGGTTGCGCCATGGCAACCACGCCAACCATTGCGCGCAGTTGCTGGCGTCGTTGGTCAGTGATTTGCCGGGGGTGGAGCTGATGTTCCCGGTGGAGGCCAACGGGGTGTTTCTGCAGATGCCGGAGCCTGCGATCGAAGCGCTGCGTGGCAGGGGGTGGCGGTTCTATACCTTTATTGGTAGCGGTGGGGCGCGGTTCATGTGTTCCTGGGATACCGAGGAGGCGCGGGTGCGTGAGCTGGCGGCGGATATCCGCGCGATCATCGGCGCCTGACCTGACGCATTCGCGGGCAAGCCCGCTCCCACAGGAATTGCATCGGGCTCAAAGCCTGCGCCTATTCTGTAGGAGCGGGCTTGCCCGCGAAGAATTCAACGCCGATTAAAGCTTGAAGCCCCCCATCTGCCGCGCCAGATCATCGGCCAACCCGCGTAATGCCTGGCATTCCTCCCGGCACCCTTGCACCTCCGCCGCCGTCTCCCTGGCCAAGTCGGAGATCCCCTGCACCGTTCGGTTGATCTCCTCGGTCACCGCCGACTGCTCTTCCGTCGCCGTGGCCACCTGGTGATTCATGTCGCTGATGTGCTCGACCTGATCGGTGATCGCCCCCAACGAAGCCCCAGTCCGCTGGCTCGACTCGACCCCGCTGCCAGTGGCCTGCTGCCCGGCCTGCATCGACGTCACCGCCGACCCCGCGCCCTGCTTGAGGCGCTGGATCATGTGTTGCACTTCATCGGTGGACAGCTGTGTGCGCCGTGCCAAGGTGCGCACCTCATCCGCGACCACGGCAAAGCCACGCCCCATCTCCCCTGCCCGCGCAGCCTCGATGGCGGCGTTCAGCGCCAACAGGTTGGTCTGTTCGGAAATGCTACGGATTACCGCTAGTACTTCATCGATCGAGGCGACTTCGTCGGCCAACTGGGTTACCGCTTCCGCCGCCTTGCCGATATCGCCGGACATGCCCTCGATGCCCTGAATCGAACGCCGCACCACTTCCCGCGCCTGCAGGGCTTCTTCTCGCGCCGACTGCGAGGCCTGGGCAGCGTCCCCGGCGTTGCGGGCAATGTCCTGCACGGTCAGCCCCATTTCGTGCACGGCA
Organism: Pseudomonas sp. NPDC089752; assembly: GCF_044748725.1. Lineage (NCBI taxonomy): Bacteria > Pseudomonadati > Pseudomonadota > Gammaproteobacteria > Pseudomonadales > Pseudomonadaceae > Pseudomonas > Pseudomonas sp. NPDC089752. The sequence goes on along the minus strand of NZ_JBIVGP010000005.1, from coordinate 1,404 downwards.
GTGGCAACCATCTCGGTCATTTCCTGCTGACGCCCGGAACGGTCGGCGGTGTTATCCACAACCTGGGTCACCTGCTCCACCGCCCGATGCAAGCGCTCGGTGGTGCGCAGCACTTCGCCGATCAGGCTGCGCTGGCTATCGAGAAAACGATTGAAGCCGCGCGCCAGATCTCCCAGTTCGTCCTGGCGCGAATCATCCAGACGGTGGCTCAGATCTCCCCCACCGCTGCCGATCTGCACCAGCGCGGCGGTGACGCGGCGGATAGGCCGCACCAGCCCCCGCGCCAGCAGCACAACAAGCAGCAACGACAGCAGCGCCACACCACCACCGATCAGCGTGGTCAGCCAGACCGCCTCGCGCATCTGCGCGTAGATCTCGGCCTCAGGCACCTCGGCAACCAAGGTCCAGTTCAGGTCGCGCAGTGGCAAGCCCAACGCCAAATAGTCTTCGCCATCGCGCTGGAAGCGGCTGGTGCGCAGGCCCTGGTCGCCCGTCATCACCGCCTTGGCCGCATTCGCATCGAGCTGTTCGGCGAGCTGGCGCTTGCCGCTGAAGGCGTTGTCAGGGTGCACCTGGATCAGGCCATCGTTGCGCACCAGAAACACTTTGCCGTGCTCGCCGAAGCTGAAGTCGTGGATCAGCTGCGACAGCTCGGTCATCCGCAGGCCCATGCCGGCCACGCCCACCAGCTTGCCGTCTTTCTCAACGCGATAGTCGATGAACAGCGCCAGCTCACCCGTGGCACCGTCGATGTCGATATTGATCAGGCGCTCGGCGCCGCTGTCGATGTAGCCGTAGAACCACTTGTCCTTGGGGTTTTCGCGGCTGAGGGTGCGGTCCAGGCCATTCTCGTTGTAGTAATGGCCGGTCTCGGTCGAGACGAACAGCGTGGTGAACGCATGATTGCGCTGCTTGGCAGCCTGCAGGTATTCGAGGAAGCGTGGTGCTTCGGCCGGGTCCTCGCCGGCCGCCAGCCAATCACGCAGCAGCGTGTTGCCGGCAATGTCCGCCGCCGCCACCAGCGGTTGGCCAAGCATGCGCTCGATATCGTTGCGGATCGCTTCGATGCTCGCCGGCAGCGCCGTGTCGACCAGGTAGCGTTCGGTGAGGCGGTTAAGCGCCACCGTGAAAATGATCACCACCACCAGGATGCTCGCCAGCAGGGCCGCGCCCATGCTCGCAATCAATTGCCACTGGATGCTCTTACGCCAGATACGCATGCCCCTGCTCCCCGCTAATTATTGTTTTGCGAGAAGTGTATACACTTACGTATCCAGTTATTCCAGTGATCTAAGACAACAACACGAACCCTGTAGATACCGTCTTGACCCTCACCCTGCAAGAGCGATTTTGGGGTCAAACGGTATCCCCGACTTCACCACCCCGTAAACCAGGTGCAGCAGC
>NZ_JBIVGP010000004.1:0-431043 GCF_044748725.1 Pseudomonas sp. NPDC089752 | reverse complement strand
GTTGATAGGTTGGGTGTGTAAGCGCTGTGAGGCGTTGAGCTAACCAATACTAATTGCCCGTGAGGCTTGACCATATAACACCCAAGCAATCTGCTGCGCAGATTGTGGTGGTGAAGACGAAACGAACCGAAAGTTCGCGACGAACCACAAATATCGCATATCCGAATTCGCTGGGCTGTCCATCTGGACATTCTGGCTACAGAATTTCTTGACGACCATAGAGCATTGGAACCACCTGATCCCATCCCGAACTCAGCAGTGAAACGATGCATCGCCGATGGTAGTGTGGGGTTTCCCCATGTGAGAGTAGGTCATCGTCAAGATTCATTTCGCAAAACCCCTATCTGCGCGAGCAGGTAGGGGTTTTGTCTTTCTTGAGCTCCTTTTGCCGGAAAGTCGACTCCCACATTTCGAGCTGGAACACTAGAATAGAGCCGACGTACCTATTCAGAACCTCGAGATGCCCAACCCAGTCGAAACCCAAGCGTTAGAGCAGTTGCCGCTCGAAGAGCTGGTCGCCTGTCACGAATGCGACCTGCTCATGCGCAAGCCACAACTGCAGCACGACGAAAAAGCCCTGTGCCCGCGCTGTGGCTATGAGCTGTACGCTCACCGGCATAACGTGGTTAATCGCAGCCTTGCGTTGGTGCTGACGGCACTGCTGTTGTTCGTGCCTGCCAACTTTCTACCGATCATGCAGTTGCATCTGCTTGGGCAGACTTCAGACGATACGGTCTGGAGTGGCGTGGTGGGGCTGTACAACTCGGAAATGCGCGGCGTCGCCGTCGTGGTATTCCTCTGTAGCATGGCGATCCCGTTCCTCAAACTGATGTGCCAGCTGTTGGTGCTGCTAAGCATCCGCCTCAACATAGGGCGCAGTTATGGCCTGCTGTTTTACCGCATCTATCACCACTTGCGTGACTGGGGCATGCTCGAGGTCTATTTCATGGGTGTGCTGGTCGCGATCGTCAAGCTGGTCGACCTGGCTGAGTTGACCGTAGGCCTGGGCCTGTTCTGCTTCATCAGTCTGTTGCTGATTCAGGTGTGGCTCGAAGTGGTGATGTCGCCACACCAGATTTGGAGCGCGTTGTCGGGGGAGGATCTCCATGCGGGCGATTGATGCAGGCATCCTGGTCTGCAATGAATGTCATGAACTGAATCGGCATGAGCCCGACAGTGACTCCCAGACCTGTACGCGCTGCGGCGCCATTGTGCACGCAAGGCGGCCCAACAGCATCATACGGACGTGGGCGCTGCTGATTGCCGCCTCGATTCTGTACATACCTGCCAATATGCTGCCGATCATGACGGTCAGCACGCTGGGGAAGGGAAGCCCGGACACCATCATGTCCGGTGTCATTACCTTGCTCAAGCACGGCATGGTGCCGATTGCTGCGGTGGTATTCATCGCCAGTATCCTGGTGCCCACCTTCAAACTGGTTGGCATCGGTCTGCTGCTGTATTCGGTGCAGCGCCGTCAGCCATTGTCGGCGCGGCAACGCATCTTCATGTACCGCTTCATCGAATTCATTGGTCGCTGGTCAATGCTGGACATCTTCGTCATCGCCATCCTCGTGGCCGTGGTGAATTTTGGCCGCATCGCCAGTGTCGAAGCCAACCTGGGCGCTGTCGCCTTCGCTACTGTGGTGATTCTCACGATGCTCGCTGCTTTAACTTTCGATCCCCGACTGATCTGGGATAACACGGAGTCGGATGACGACCATGAGTGACATGCCAACGGCTAAGACCCGTCCTGCTTCCAATTGGTCTGCCATCTGGATTCTGCCGCTGATCGCGCTGATGATCGGCGGCTGGTTGGCCTGGCAGGCCTACCGCGATGCCGGTGTGGAGATCGAAGTTCGTTTCGAAAGCGGTGAAGGTATCGTCGCCAACAAGACCGAGGTGATCTACAAAGGCATGCCGGTCGGCAAGGTGAAGAGCCTGGTGCTTGATGCTCAAGGTGAGAAGCAGGGGGTGATCGCCACTATCGAGATGAACAAGGCCGCAGAGCCCCACCTGACCAAGGGGACGCGCTTCTGGCTGGTCAAACCGAGTGTCACGCTGGCTGGTATTTCCGGTCTTGAAACATTGGTGTCGGGTAACTACATTGCGGTGAGTCCGGGCGAAGGAGAGCGGACCAAGCGCTTTACCGCGTTGAAGGTGGCGCCACCGCTTTCCGACAGCGAACCGGGCCTGCATCTGACCCTCAAGGCCGACCGCCTGGGCTCGCTCAATCGTGACAGCCCAATTTTCTACAAGCAGATCCAGGTTGGCCGGGTCAAGAGCTATCGCCTGTCCGAAGACCAGAGCACCGTCGAGGTCAAAGTGTTCATCGAGCCGGCCTACGCCAGCCTGGTGCGCAAACACACGCGTTTCTGGAATGCCAGTGGCATCAGCATCGACGCAGACCTGTCTGGGGTGAAGGTGCGCAGCGAGTCGTTGTCCAGCATCGTTGCAGGCGGCATCGCCTTCGCCACGCCGGAACATCGCAAGGACAGCCCGCCTACCGACCCGGGCCTGCCGTTCCGTCTGTATGAAGATTTCGACGCCGCCCAGGCGGGTATCCGTGTCAAGGTCAAGCTGAGTGACTACGAGGGCCTGCAGGCAGGTCGCACGCCGGTCATGTACAAAGGTATTCAGGTCGGATCGCTGAAAACCCTCAAGATGGAAGATAACCTCGGCAGTGCCATGGCCGAACTGACCCTGGACCCGCTGACTGAAGATTATCTGGTCGACGGTACGCAGTTCTGGGTGGTCAAACCTTCCATCTCCCTGGCAGGTATCACCGGCCTGGAAGCCCTGGTCAAGGGTAACTACATCGCCATTCGCCCGGGTGACAAGGGCGCCACGCCTCAGCGCGAATTCGAGGCGCGGGCCAAGGCGCCGCCACTGGACCTCAAGGCGCCAGGCCTGCACATGGTGCTGTTCGCCGATACCCTCGGTTCGCTGGAGGTCGGCAGCCCGGTAATGTACCGCCAGGTCAAGGTGGGTAGCGTGCAGAGCTACCAGTTCGCCCGCAACAGCAATCGCATCCTGATCGGCGTGCACATCGAGAAGGAATACGAGAATCTGGTCAACGGTTCCTCGCGTTTCTGGAATGTCAGCGGCATTACCCTCACGGGCGGCCTCTCAGGCATCAAGATCAAGAGCGAATCGCTGCAGACCCTCATGGCGGGCGGTATCGCCTTCGATACGCCCACGCCGAACGTGGCGCTCAAGCGCCATATTCCGCGCTTCCGCCTGCATGACAGCCAGGAGGCGGTGAACCGCGCCGGTACGCTGATCACCATCCGTGTGGACCGCGCCGACGGGCTCAAGCCAGGTACGCCGATCCGTTTCCGCGGGCTGGATGTGGGCAGTGTCGAAAGTGTCGACCTGACCAAAGACCTGCAAGCGGTGCTGCTGCGTGCACGGATCACCGAAGCGGCAGATCGCATCGCACGGGCCGGGACGCACTTCTGGGTGGTCAAGCCGGCACTTGGCCTGGTGCGCACCGAGAACCTTGATACGCTGATCGGCGGGCAATATCTGGAGGTATTGCCTGCAGTGAAGGACAAAGGCCCGCAGCGCGATTTCATCGCCCTGGCCGATGCGCCTGAAGTCAAAGGTGAGGAAGTTGGCCTGCCGCTGACCCTCAGCGCGCCCCGGCGTGGGTCGATCAAGCCGGGTGTGCCGGTCACCTACCGGGAAGTGGCGGTAGGCAAGGTAACCGGTTTCGAGCTCGGCCAGACCGCGGACCGCGTACTGATCCATATCCTGATCGAGCCACGCTACGCAGCTTTGGTGCGTGGCGGCAGCCGGTTCTGGAACAGCAGCGGTTTCGGTTTTGACTGGGGACTGTTCAAGGGCGCTACTGTGCGTACCGAGTCGTTGGAGACGCTCATCGATGGCGGCATTGCGTTCGCCACCCCTGACGGTGAGCAGATGGGCAATCCGGCGCGGCCGCAACAGACCTTTGCCTTGTTCGACAAGCCGGAAGATGCCTGGCTGCAGTGGGCGCCAAAGATTCAGATCGCCAAGTAATGGATCAGAGGGGTTGCCAGGTGCAACCCCTTTTTTTAACTACCGTACGCGCCCGTCATAAATCGCAGGCAATAAAAAACCGACCCTAGGGTCGGTTTTTCGACTAAAGCGTCGCTTAGGCGGCTGCAGCTTCTTTCAGCGCCTTGATGTGGCCATTCAGACGGCCTTTGTGGCGAGCAGCTTTGTTCTTGTGGATGATACCTTTGTCGGCCATACGGTCGATTACTGGTACAGCCAGAACGTAAGCGGCTTGCGCTTTTTCGGCGTCTTTTGCGTCGATGGCTTTAACTACATTCTTGATGTAGGTGCGGACCATGGAACGCAGGCTGGCGTTGTGGCTGCGACGCTTCTCAGCCTGTTTTGCACGTTTCTTGGCGGAAGGTGTGTTGGCCACCGTCGAGCTCCTCGAAAGACTTTAGGTAAATAGCAAACAAAATAGGCCGCGAATCATGCCGATGACTGGATCGGATGTCAAGGCCACCTGCAAGGTTCCGCCGAGCGGCGCACCAACAGGAGGGAAATATTCCTTTCTGCTGCACGACCTGTAAACTCGGGAATTTTTGGCTCCCCTGCGAAGGCGCGGGAGTATCGCACATTCGGTCGCTGTCTGGCAGCGTCCTTTGCCCTTGGCGTGAATCTTTTCGATGAACCTGCTCAAATCCTTGGCTGCAGTCAGCTCCATCACCATGGTTTCCCGGGTGCTGGGCTTCGTGCGTGACACCATCCTGGCCCGTGTTTTTGGCGCCGGCGTGGCCACCGACGCCTTTTTCATCGCCTTCAAGCTACCCAATCTGCTGCGGCGGATTTTTGCCGAGGGCGCATTTTCCCAGGCGTTCGTGCCGATCCTGGCCGAATACAAGACCCAGCAGGGCGAAGAGGCGACGCGTACCTTCATCGCTTATGTCAGCGGCCTGCTGACGCTGGTCCTGGCCCTGGTCACGGTGATTGGCGTCTTCGCTGCCCCCTGGGTGGTATGGGCCACCGCGCCGGGTTTTGTCGACAATGCCGAGCAATACCAGCTGACCACCGACCTGCTACGGGTGACCTTTCCTTATATATTGCTGATCTCGCTGTCGTCCCTGGTCGGCGCGATCCTCAATACCTGGAACCGCTTCTCGGTCCCGGCCTTCACCCCGACCCTGCTCAACGTGGCGATGATCATCTTCGCCGTGCTGCTCACGCCGTATTTCGACCCGCCGATCATGGCGCTGGCCTGGGGCGTGCTGGCCGGTGGTCTGGCGCAGTTGCTGTACCAGCTGCCGGCGCTGAAGAAGATCGGCATGCTCGTGCTGCCGCACCTGAACTTGCGTGACAGTGGCGTGTGGCGGGTGCTCAAGCAGATGCTGCCGGCCATTCTCGGCGTTTCGGTCAGCCAGATTTCGCTGATCATCAACACCATCTTCGCCTCCTTCCTGGTGGCCGGCTCGGTGTCGTGGATGTACTACGCCGACCGCCTGATGGAACTGCCTTCGGGTGTGCTCGGCGTAGCGTTGGGCACCATCCTGCTGCCGACCCTGGCCAAGACCTACGCCAACAAGGACCGCGAGGAGTATTCGCGGATCCTCGATTGGGGCTTGCGCCTGTGCTTCCTGCTGGTATTGCCGTGCACCCTGGCCCTGGCGGTCCTGGCCGAGCCACTGACTGTTGCGCTGTTCCAGTACGGCAAGTTCAGCGCCTTCGATGCAGCGATGACCCAGCGCGCGCTGATCGCCTATTCGGTAGGCCTGCTGGCAATCATTCTGGTCAAGGTGCTGGCACCGGGCTTCTATGCGCAGCAGAATATCCGTACGCCTGTGCGCATCGCGATCTTCACCCTGGTCTGCACCCAGCTGTTCAACCTGGCCCTGGTCGGCCCTCTGCAACACGCTGGCCTTGCTTTGGCGATCAGCCTGGGCGCCTGCCTCAATGCCGGGCTGCTGTTCTGGAAGCTGCGCAGCAAGCAGTTGTTCCAGCCGCAGCCGGGCTGGACCATGTTCCTGCTCAAGCTGGTGCTGGCAGTGACCTTGATGGTGGCGGTGCTGCTGGTGGGCATGCACTACCTGCCGGCCTGGGAACAAGGCAACATGCTGCAGCGATTCATGCGCCTGGGCGCGTTGATCGCGGCCGGTATCGTGACCTATTTTGGTTGCCTCTACCTGTGCGGCTTCAGGCCTCGGCATTTCGCCCGCAAGGCCCTGCATTGATGTAGAGGGCGGGTCAAACGTCGGTTTTTCCTCTTCCACGCCGCACCCTGGCGCTGTTGCCTGTCACCAACGCCCGGGTGTGGTTATAATCGGCCACTTTATGAGCAAGAAGCGCGTTATGCAGCTGGTTCGAGGTCTTCACAACCTGCGCCCCGAGCATCGGGGCTGTGTCGCCACCATTGGCAACTTCGACGGGGTTCATCGTGGCCACCAGGCGATCCTGGCGCGCCTGCGCGAGCGCGGCCATGAATTGGGCCTGCCGACGTGCGTGGTGATCTTCGAGCCGCAGCCGCGCGAATATTTCGCCCCGGACACCGCGCCTGCTCGCCTGGCGCGCTTGCGTGACAAGGTCGAGCTGCTAGCTGGCGAAGGTGTCGACCGGGTCCTGTGCCTGGCCTTCAACCAGCGCCTGAGCAAACTCAGCGCCGATGAATTCGTCAAAACGATCCTGGTCGACGGCCTCGGCGTGCGCCACCTCGAAGTAGGCGACGACTTCCGCTTCGGTTGCGACCGCGCTGGCGATTTCGCCTTCCTGATCGAGGCTGGCAAGCAATACGGCTTCACCGTCGAAGCCGCCAACACGGTGATCCAGGATGGCCTGCGGGTCAGCAGCACCGAAGTGCGCAAGGCGTTGTCCGAGGGCAACTTCGAACTCGCCGAGCACCTGCTGGGCCGCCCGTATCGCATCACCGGGCGCGTGCTGCACGGCCAGAAGCTGGCCCGTCAGCTCGGCACGCCCACCGCCAACATCCAGCTCAAGCGCCGCCGCGTGCCGCTGTCCGGGGTCTACCTGGCCAGCATCGAAATCGACGGCAAGGCCTGGCCGGGCGTTGGCAACATCGGGGTGCGCCCGACGGTGGCCGGTGACGGCCGCCCGCACCTCGAGATACATCTACTGGACTATGCCGGCGATCTGTATGGCCGGCGCCTGACGGTGGAATTCCACCACAAGCTGCGTGAAGAGCAGCGATTCGCCTCCCTGGAGGCGCTGAAGTCGGCGATCGATGCGGATATCGCCGCCGCACGTGCACATTGGCACGCTCAACCGCTAACCAAGAGCCTGAAATGACCGACTACAAAGCCACGCTTAACCTTCCGGACACCGCCTTCCCCATGAAGGCCGGCCTGCCTCAGCGCGAACCGCAAATTCTGCAGCGCTGGGACAGCATTGGCCTGTACCAGAAGCTGCGCGAAATTGGCAAGGATCGTCCGAAGTTCGTCCTGCACGACGGCCCGCCCTATGCCAACGGCAAGATCCACATCGGTCATGCGCTGAACAAGATTCTCAAGGACATGATCGTCCGTTCCAAGACCCTGTCGGGCTTCGACGCGCCCTACGTGCCGGGCTGGGACTGCCACGGTCTGCCGATCGAGCACAAGGTCGAAGTCACCCATGGCAAGCACCTGACCGCCGACCGCACCCGCGAACTGTGCCGTGAGTACGCCGCCGAGCAGATCGAAGGGCAGAAGACCGAGTTCATCCGCCTGGGTGTGCTGGGCGACTGGGACAACCCGTACAAGACCATGAACTTCGTCAACGAGGCCGGTGAAATCCGCGCCCTGGCCGAAATGGTCAAGCAAGGTTTCGTGTTCAAGGGCCTCAAGCCTGTTAACTGGTGCTTCGACTGCGGTTCGGCCTTGGCCGAAGCCGAAGTCGAGTACGCCGACAAGAAATCGCAGACCATCGACGTGGCCTTCCCGGTGGCCGACGCCGACAAGCTGGCCGCCGCATTCGGCCTGGCCTCGCTGGCCAAGCCCGCCGCCATCGTGATCTGGACCACCACCCCGTGGACCATCCCCGCCAACCAGGCGCTGAACATCCACCCGGAGTTCAAGTACGCCCTGGTCGATACCGGCGAGCGTCTGCTGGTGCTGGCCGAAGAGCTGGTCGAGGCCTGCCTCAAGCGCTACAACCTGGAAGGCTCGGTCATCGCTACCGCCCAGGGTTCGGCCCTGGAGCTGATCAACTTCCGCCACCCGTTCTACGACCGCCTGTCGCCGATCTACCTGGCCGACTACGTCGAACTGGGCGCCGGTACGGGTGTGGTTCACTCCGCGCCTGCCTACGGTGAAGACGACTTCGTCACCTGCAAGCGCTACGGCATGGTCAACGACGACATCCTTACCCCGGTGCAGAGCAACGGCGTGTATGTCGAATCGCTGGACTTCTTCGGCGGCCAGTTCATCTGGAAGGCCAACCCGGCCATCGTCGACAAGCTGAGCGAAGTCGGTGCGCTGATGCACACCGAAACCATCAGCCACAGCTACATGCACTGCTGGCGCCACAAGACCCCGCTGATCTACCGCGCCACCGCGCAGTGGTTCGTCGGCATGGACAAGCAGCCAACCACCGGCGAGCCGCTGCGTGAACGCGCGCTCAAGGCCATCGAAGACACCACCTTCGTCCCGGCCTGGGGCCAGGCGCGCCTGCACTCGATGATCGCCAACCGCCCAGACTGGTGCATCTCGCGTCAGCGCAATTGGGGCGTGCCGATTCCGTTCTTCCTGCACAAGCAGACTGGCGAGCTGCACCCGCGTACCGTCGAGCTGATGGAAGCCGTGGCCAAGCGCGTCGAACAGGAAGGCATCGAGGCCTGGTTCAAGCTGGACGCCGCCGAACTGCTCGGTGACGAAGCCGGCCAGTACGACAAGATCAGCGACACCCTGGACGTCTGGTTCGACTCGGGCACTACCCACTGGCACGTGCTGCGTGGCTCGCACAACATCGGCCACGCCACCGGCCCGCGCGCCGACCTCTACCTGGAAGGTTCCGACCAGCACCGCGGCTGGTTCCACTCGTCGCTGCTGACCGGTTGCGCCATCGACAACCACGCGCCGTACCGCGAGCTGCTGACTCACGGTTTCACCGTGGACGAGAACGGCCGCAAGATGTCCAAGTCGCTGGGCAACACCATCGAGCCGGAGAAGGTCAACAACACCCTGGGTGCCGACATCCTGCGCCTGTGGGTCTCGGCCACCGACTATTCCGGTGAAATGGCCGTTTCCGAGCAGATCCTGCAGCGCAGCGCCGACGCCTACCGCCGTATCCGCAACACCGCGCGCTTCCTGCTCTCCAACCTGTCCGGCTTCGACCCGGCTCATGACCTGCTGAAGCCGGAAGAGATGATCGCCCTGGACCGCTGGGCGGTGGACCGTGCCCTGCTGCTGCAGCGCGAGCTGGAAGAGCACTACGGCGAATACCGTTTCTGGAACGTCTACTCGAAGATCCACAACTTCTGCGTGCAGGAGCTGGGTGGCTTCTACCTCGACATCATCAAGGACCGCCAATACACCACCGGCGCCAACAGTGTCGCCCGTCGTTCCTGCCAGACCGCGCTGTACCACATCAGCGAGGCACTGGTGCGCTGGATCGCGCCGATCCTGGCTTTCACCGCCGACGAAATCTGGCAGTACCTGCCGGGCGAGCGCAACGAGTCGGTGATGCTCAACGGCTGGTACCAGGGCCTGAGCGAACTGCCGGAAGGCACCGAGCTCGACCGTGCCTACTGGGATCGCGTGATGGCAGTCAAGGCTGCGGTCAACAAAGAGCTGGAAAACCAGCGGACTGCCAAGGTCATCGGCGGCAACCTGCAGGCTGAAGTCACCCTGTTCGCCGAAGAAGGCCTGAGCGCCGACCTGGCCAAGCTGGGCGATGAGCTGCGCTTCGTGCTGATCACCTCCGCTGCCAGCGTGGTGCCATTCGCTCAGGCGCCGGCTGAAGCCGTGGCCACCGAAGTCGAAGGTCTCAAGCTGAAAGTGGTCAAGTCCGGCCACGCCAAGTGCGGCCGTTGCTGGCACTTCCGTGCCGACGTTGGCAGCCACCCGGAGCACCCGGAAATCTGCAGCCGTTGCGTCGACAACCTGAGCGGTTCCGGTGAGGTGCGCCACTATGCCTAACCCTTCGGCAGGGCGCTTCGGGCGCCTTCCCTGGCTGTGGCTGAGCTTGCTGGTCCTGGTCCTCGACCAGGCCACCAAGCTGTATTTCAACAACGCGCTGACCATGTACCAGCAGATCGTCGTCATCCCTGACTACTTCAGCTGGACGCTGGCCTATAACACTGGCGCCGCTTTCAGCTTCCTCGCCGATGGCGCCGGTTGGCAGCGCTGGCTGTTCGCCCTGATCGCCGTGGCGGTCAGTGCGGTGCTGGTGGTCTGGCTCAAGCGCCTGGGGCGCAACGAGACCTGGCTGGCGGTAGCGCTGGCCCTGGTGCTGGGTGGGGCCATTGGCAACCTGTACGATCGCGTCGTGCTTGGCCATGTGGTCGACTTCATCCTGGTGCATTGGAAGAACACCCATTACTTCCCAGCCTTCAATATCGCTGACAGCGCCATCACCGTTGGCGCGGTAATGCTGGCGCTGGACATGTTCAAGAGCAAGAAGACGGAGGACGCGGTCCATGACTGACACCCGTATCGGCCAGAACACCGAAGTCACCCTGCACTTCGCGCTGCACCTGGAAAACGGCGACACCGTCGACAGCACCTTCGACAAGGCCCCGGCCACCTTCAAGGTCGGCGACGGCAACCTGCTGCCTGGCTTCGAAAGCGCGTTGTTCGGCTTCAAGGCCGGCGACAAGCGTACAGTGGTCGTAGCGCCGGAGAATGCCTTCGGCCAGCCCAACCCACAGAATGTGCAGGTCATGCCGAGGTCCAACTTCGAGGGCATGGAGCTGTCCGAGGGGCTGCTGATCATCTTCAACGATGCCGCCAACACCGAGCTGCCGGGTGTGGTCAAAGCATTCGACGATGACCAGGTAACCATCGACTTCAATCACCCACTGGCTGGCAAGACCCTGACCTTCGAGGTGGAGATCCTCGAGGTGAAGGCCCTGTAAGCCTGGAGCCGAGCATGCAAATCAAACTCGCCAACCCTCGCGGCTTCTGCGCCGGGGTCGACCGGGCGATCGAGATCGTCAACCGTGCGCTGGAAGTCTTCGGCCCGCCGATCTATGTGCGCCATGAAGTGGTGCACAACAAGTTCGTGGTGGAAGACCTGCGCAACCGTGGCGCCATCTTCGTCGAAGAGCTGGACCAGGTGCCCGACGACGTCATCGTCATCTTCAGTGCCCACGGTGTTTCCCAGGCCGTGCGCCAGGAGGCCGCCGGCCGTGGCCTGAAGGTGTTCGACGCCACTTGCCCACTGGTGACCAAGGTGCATATCGAGGTCGCCAAGTACAGCCGTGATGGCCGTGAGTGCATTCTCATCGGCCATGAAGGGCACCCGGAAGTCGAAGGCACCATGGGCCAGTACGACGCCAGCAACGGCGGCGCCATCTATCTGGTCGAAGACGAGGACGATGTCGCCAAGCTGGAAGTGCGCGACCCGGACCACCTGGCCTTCGTCACCCAGACCACGTTGTCGATGGATGACACCAGCCGTGTCATCGACGCCCTGCGCGCACGCTTCCCGAACATCGGTGGCCCGCGCAAGGACGACATCTGCTACGCCACCCAGAACCGTCAGGACGCAGTCAAGCAACTGGCCGGCGAATGCGACGTGGTACTGGTGGTGGGCAGCCCCAACAGTTCCAACTCCAACCGCCTGCGTGAGTTGGCCGAGCGCATGGGTACCCCGGCCTATCTGATCGATGGCGCCGAAGACATGCAGCGCGGCTGGTTCGATCAGGCGGCACGCATCGGCATCACCGCTGGCGCTTCGGCACCCGAAGTGCTGGTGCGTGGCGTGATCGACCAGCTCAAGGCCTGGGGCGCCACCGGCGCCGAAGAGCTGGATGGGCGCCCGGAGAACATCACGTTTTCCATGCCCAAAGAGCTGCGGGTCCGCTCGCTGATCTGATCAGGAGTCTGCGCACAGGGAGCCTTTCATCTCGTCTGTGCGCAGGCTGATCCTGCCGCTGCTTGCCAGCACCACGCGATAAAGGCTTGGGCCGGCTTTTTTTTCGCAGACCTCCAGCCTGCCACCAAACCCGTTCCACGGTGTGCCCAGCGCACTGAACCTGATTTGCCCTCCGGTATTGGCCGCGATGTTCACTGGCCGTGGGAGACGCTGTTCACGCAGTACTCGCTGATTATGTTCCAGCATCACCCGCCACCCTTTTCCCCAATCCTTATCCAACGATTGCACCAGCACTGGCTGACCTTGCAATACGGCATGGCTGCGTGCGCTGCGCAGCGTCTGGGCCAGGTCGCGAGCCACAGCTGCTTTGTGTAGGTCATCGCTGAGCCTTGCGTAGGCCGGCAGGCCGAGCTGTGTCAGTAACGTTGCCATGGCCAGCGCAAACATCATTTGTATGAGTGTTACACCCTGTTGCTTCACCGTGCATTCCTCCCTGGAAGTGCTTGGCTTAGCTTCAGGCTCGCCGGACAAGAGGTCCAGTCGGCCAGGTTTCAAACCATCGCGGGAAAAGTCGCAGGAGGTGCAGGGATGCACGCAAGGCAGCGGGGCATGACGCTCCTGGAAGTATTGTTGGCCGTGGGCGTGGTCAGTGCGGGAATGTTCGCCGCAGCGGCTTTGCAGATCCAGGCACTGCAAGCCACTGACGCGGCGCATCGTGAGGTACAAGGGGCGCTGGCCGCGCACACCCTGAATGAGCGAGCCAGGGCTGCCGGCACGGTGCGCCAGCCATGAGGCGCAGGCACAGAGGCTTTGGTCTGATCGAAGCCATGCTGGCGCTTGCTATTGGGCTGATGCTGCTCACGGCCGCCAGCCGGCTTTTCGTTTCCGCCCACCAGAGCTGGCGGTTGCAGGGCGCGGCGCTGCTCATGCAGGCAGACGCCCGGCTGGTGTTGCTGCGCATCGCCCAGGATATCCGCATGACCGGCATGTTCGGTTGCTTGCGCCTGAAGCCGAGTGACTTCAAGGATTCCGCCTCGCGCGATGCCTTTGCCCAGCCTTTGCAAGTACGCTCAACCAACCTGACCCTGACTGTGGCGGAGCTTCCCGGATACGCCGGGGCGCCGGAATGGATGTTGCAAACGGACTGCATCCGCGACGTGCTGGTTGGCGAGAGCCTGGACAAAAGCAATGACCGACTTTTGTCGTATGCGGTTAGCCGACATATCTATCGACTCTCGGGGACCACGCTGTATTTCAAGCGAGGGAGGGACCGCTCCCAGCCGCTGATCGACCATGTGCGCGAGCTACGTTTCGAGCACGTGCAAACGCTTGAAGGCGGGCGGGTCGATATCGCACTGACGTTGTACGAGCCGACGTTGGATATCGAGCAGCACTACGACCTCAGCGTGGCAGTCCGCAACCCGCAGGCCCGACCGTGAAGCGTCAGCGTGGCGTGGTACTTCTGCTGGCGCTGGTCCTGAGCCTGTTGCTTGGCCTGCTGGCGGCATCCGCACTGCGTGATGCGCTGGTGGAGACACGCATGAGTGGCCACTTGCGCGACGGCTTGCAAGCCTTCGAGCAGGCAGAGGCCACATTGCAGGCCGCTGAGGACGAAGTGCTACGTGCTCCGCCAGCCTTGTGTCAGCTCTGCCTGCCACCTGCGCGCCCCCATGAACTGGAAGGGCAATGGCAAGCCAGCAATGCCGGCTTCTTTCAACTGCAAAATCTGGGCGTAAGCACGCGTGCCCTTCACATGCCGGAGGGTGAGCCGGTCACGCTGTACCGCGTCACGGCCGTTAGCCGGCAGCTAGCGGCAAGGCAGGTGCTGGAAACGGTCTATGCCGTCCCGGCCGCTCAAGCACAAGCGCCCCAGCGCATTCTCTGGCGACAAAGGCTGAAGGAAGACTGACATGCAGCAAGGCCTGAGCCTGATCGAGTTGTTGATTGTCGTGGCCGTCACCGGCATTCTGGCAGCCATTGCCTACCCCAGTTACAGCGACCAGCTCAGGCGAGCCGCACGCAGCGAAGTGGTTGGCCTGCTGCATGACGCCGCCTTGCGCCTGGAGCGCCATCGCATGCGCACCGGCCAGTACGCCGAGGGCGACCCGGCACTGCCCACCGCCAACCGTCACTACAGCCTGCAGGCCGAACGCGGCAGCGACACCTTCACGCTGCGCGCACGCCGGCTGCCGCATGGCCTGATGGCCGAAGATCGCTGTGGCGATTTTATGCTCGACCAGGCTGGCGTGCAGAGCAATCCTGGCGGCACCGAGGCCAGCGAGCGCTGTTGGGGAAGCTGAAGGTTGAATGATGCCCGTGCATCGCGGTTTTACTTCAGGTGTTGGATCGACAGATGAGCAAGCGAGTAGTGGTGGTCGGTGGCGGAGTGATCGGCCTGCTGACGGCGTTCAACCTGGCGGCGAAGGTCGGCCAGGTGGTGGTGTGCGATCAGGGCGAAGTGGGGCGCGAGTCGTCCTGGGCCGGCGGCGGTATCGTCTCGCCGTTGTACCCGTGGCGTTACAGCCCGGCAGTGACCGCACTGGCGCACTGGTCGCAGGATTTTTATCCACAGCTGGGCGAGCGCCTGTTCGCCAGCACCGGCATCGACCCCGAGGTCTATACCACCGGCTTGTACTGGCTTGACCTGGACGACGAAGCCGAGGCCCTGGCCTGGGCAGATCGCGAGCGGCGGCCACTCAGCGCGGTGGATATCTCTGCAGCCTACGACGCTGTCCCGTTGTTGGGCCCTGGCTTCAACCACGCCATCTACATGGCCGGTGTGGCCAACGTGCGCAATCCGCGGCTGGTTAAATCCCTCAAGGCGGCGCTGCTGGCATTGCCCAACGTAACCTTGCGCGAGCACTGCCAGATCACCGGGTTCGTTCAGGTGGGTGGGCGTGTCGCTGGCGTGCAGACACAAGACGGCGCGTTGCAGGCCGATGAGGTGGTGCTCAGTGCTGGCGCCTGGAGCGGCGACCTGTTGCGCACACTAGGCCTTGATTTGCCGGTGGAGCCGGTAAAGGGCCAGATGATTCTGTTCAAGTGTGCCGAGGACTTTTTGCCGAGCATGGTGCTGGCAAAGGGGCGCTACGCGATTCCGCGCCGTGACGGGCATATCCTGGTGGGCAGTACGCTGGAACACGCCGGGTATGACAAGACGCCGACCGAGGATGCGCTGGCAAGCCTCAAGGCTTCGGCGCTGGAACTGCTGCCGGAATTGAAGGATGCCACGGTGGTGGGGCACTGGGCCGGTCTGCGGCCGGGGTCGCCTGAAGGCATTCCCTATATCGGGCCGGTGCCGGGGCATGAGGGGTTGTGGTTGAACTGTGGGCATTACCGTAATGGGCTGGTGCTGGCGCCGGCTTCGTGTCAGTTGTTTACGGATCTGCTGACGGGGGCGGAGCCGATCATCGATCCGGCGCCGTATGCGCCCGAAGGGCGCCTGGGCTGAACTCGCCGGGCCTGCCCCTGTGGGAGCGGCTTTAGCCGCGAAGCAGGCGACGCGTAGGGATGGCACCGGCTTCGCCGGTGTTCGCGGCTGAAGCCGCTCCCACTGGGTTCTGTGCTCAGCCTTGCCGGCCAGGCCCTCGCTCAAGATGCGCCGGGCTGCAATACCACTCATTGCCGCGGTGCAGCGCCCGGTCATTGGGCAGGTGCACGCCGCAATGGGCGCAGCGCACCATCTGCAACGGCGCGTCGAGTTTCGGCTCGGACGGCGATTGCTGGCTGATCTTGAATTTGCGCCACAGCCAGAACGCGGCGGCGATCAGGGCGATCCAGAAAAGTAGGCGAACCATGGTGTTCAGCTTGTCGAGAGAAGAAGCCGACAGTCTAGGGCGCGGCCAATAAAAAAGGGAGGCCTCAGGCCTCCCTTTCTTGTACCGCGGTGAATCAGTCGAACAGACCAAAGGTCATGTAGCTGAACCACGAGCGGTCCTTCTCGGCTTCTTTCGGCCCTTCCGGCAGGATCGGGTCGCCGTTTTCGTCTTTCGGCAGCAGGTCCTGCGGCATCTCGGCGCGGGCGTCCTGGAACTGGCGGACCACGTCCTGGTTGGCGCGGGTTTCACCCGGCGGCAACGGCGTGTCGGTTTCGATCAGGCCCAGGGTGGCCTTGGACAGCCAGCCACGGCCATCAGACTCGGCCTGCTTGGGCTGGAACTCGCCATCGACCAGGCTCGGGTGGTTCGGGTAGTTGAGCTTGAGGGTTTCCAGGCTGGTGGCAGCCAGTTCGTCCAGGTGCATCTTCTGATACGCCTCGACCATCACTGCCAGGCCGTCGCCGACCGATGGGGTTTCCTGGAAGTTCTCGACCACATAGCGGCCACGGTTGGCGGCGGCCACGTAAGCCTGGCGGGTCAGGTAGTAGTCGGCCACGTGGATTTCATAGGCAGCCAGCAGGTTGCGCAGGTAGATCATGCGCTGCTTGGCGTCCGGCGCGTAGCGGCTGTTGGGGAAGCGGCTGGTCAGCTGGGCGAACTCGTTGTACGAGTCACGCGCGGCGCCCGGGTCACGCTTGGTCATGTCCAGCGGCAGGAAGCGCGCCAGCAAGCCACGGTCCTGGTCGAACGAGGTCAGGCCCTTGAGGTAGTAGGCGTAGTCGACGTTCGGGTGCTGCGGGTGCAGGCGGATGAAGCGCTCGGCAGCCGATTTGGCAGCCTCGGGCTCGGAGTTCTTGTAGTTGGCGTAGATCAGCTCGAGCTGGGCCTGGTCGGCGTAGCGGCCGAACGGGTAGCGCGATTCCAGGGCCTTGAGCTTGTTCACGGCGCTGTTATAGCTGGAGTTATCCAGGTCGGCCTGAGCTTGCTGGTACAGCTCGGTCTCGCTGAGGTTCTCGTCAATGACCTCTTTATTAGAGGAACAGGCCGCGGTAAGCCCGAGGATGGCGATCAGCAGCAGGTGTTTCACTTGCATGGCGGCTTGCGTCCCTTTGACGGCCGCTGTCTTGGGCGGTGCCGTCCTGTTATGATGAGCGCCCCGGCCAACCCCGGGACAAAAGAAGCCGTATTTAACCACAAGCGTGCAGCCGAAACCAAAGGCTGTGCGCCCGCCGAATCGAGCATGTCCGAGATCATTCAACTTAGCGCAGAGGTACCGTCCGAACTGGGCGGTCAACGCCTCGACCAGGTCGCCGCCCAATTGTTCGCTGAATACTCGCGTTCGCGGCTTACTACGTGGATCAAAGAGGGCCGTCTGACGGTCGATGGCGCCGTCGTGCGCCCGCGTGACACCGTGCATGGTGGCTCGATGTTGGCCCTGGAGGCCGAGCAAGAGGCCCAGGGCGACTGGGTCGCCGAAGACATCGAGCTGGATATCGTCTATGAAGACGAGCACATCATGGTGATCAACAAGCCTGCCGGGCTTGTCGTGCACCCGGCCGCCGGTCACGCCAGCGGTACGTTGCTCAATGCCTTGCTGCACCACGTGCCAGACATCATCAACGTACCGCGTGCCGGTATCGTCCATCGCCTGGACAAAGACACCACCGGTCTGATGGTCGTCGCCAAGACCCTGCAGGCGCAGACCAACCTGGTCGAGCAGCTGCAGAGCCGAAGCGTCAGCCGTATCTACGAATGCATCGTGGTCGGAGTGGTGATCGCCGGTGGCAAGATCGACGCCCCGATCGGCCGTCATGGTGGCCTGCGTCAGCGCATGGCGGTGACCGACGGTGGCAAGCCGGCGGTCAGCCACTACCGGGTGCTCAAGCGCTTCCGTTCGCACACCCATGTGCGGGTCAAGCTGGAAACCGGCCGTACCCACCAGATTCGTGTGCACATGGCGCATGTTGGTTATCCGTTGGTCGGCGACCAGACGTACGGCGTGCGTTTCCGTATTCCGCCAGCGGCCAGCGTGGCCATGGTCGAGGCGGTCAAGACCTTCCCGCGCCAGGCGCTGCATGCGCGTTTCCTGGCGCTGCGCCACCCCATCACCGGTGAAGTGATGAAGTGGGAATCGCCACTGCCAGATGATTTCACCTGGCTGCTGTCGCTGCTCAACCAGGACCGCGAGAGCTTTATCGGATGAGTGGCCTGGCGCAGTCGCTGCTGTTCCCCGACTGGCCCGCCCCGGCCTCGGTTCGCGCCTGCGTCACCACTCGTCAGGGCGGCATCAGCCTGCCGCCCTACGAATCTTTCAATCTGGGCGACCACGTCGGCGACGCGCCGCAGGCGGTCGCCGAAAATCGCCGCCGCCTGAGCGATGAATTCGCCATCCAGCCCGCCTGGCTCAAGCAGGTGCATGGCCTGGTGGTGGCGGATGCCGACCCATCCATGGTCGCTGAGGCCGACGCCAGCTGGACCGACCAGCCCGGCATCGCCTGCACCGTGATGACGGCCGACTGCCTGCCCGCGCTGTTCTGCGACCGCGCCGGTACCCGTGTGGCGGCAGCCCATGCCGGCTGGCGAGGATTGGCCGGTGGCGTGCTGGAAGCCACCCTCGATCGCTTGGCATTGCCACCTGAAGACGTGCTGGTATGGCTCGGCCCGGCGATCGGCCCGCAGGCGTTCGAGGTGGGACTGGAAGTGCGTGATGCCTTCACCGCCATTCACCCGGAGGCTGCCGAAGCCTTTGTCGAAGGTGAGCGCCCGGGCAAGCTGATGGCCGACATTTACACGCTCGCACGCATTCGCCTGGCGGCGCGTGGGGTGAGGGCGGTTTACGGTGGCGGTTTGTGCACGGTCAGCGATGCGCGTTTCTTTTCCTATCGCCGCACCCCGCAGGGTGGGCGCTTTGCTTCATTGGTCTGGTTAGATCCTCGCTGACTGCTCCGGCTCTTCGCGGGCAAGCCCGCTCCCACAGGTCCACCACCGACTTCGAGAGAGTGATATCCCTGTGGGAGCGGGCTTGCCCGCGAAGAATGCACCGCTAATCCATCCGACTGACCCCGGTCAACCCCGCTACGCTTGAATCTTCCAGAATCACCCTTATCTATAAGGGCATCTGAGGCAGGTTTCTTCATGAACAGGCGCTGTCCATCGCTCCGACCTGCCCTTTAAAGGAAGGTACTCCCATGCGAATAGACCGTTTGACCAGCAAACTTCAATTAGCCATATCCGATGCCCAGTCTCTGGCCGTCGGCATGGACCACCCCGCCATCGAGCCCCTGCACCTGCTGCAGGCGCTGATCGAGCAGCAAGGTGGTTCGATCAAGCCGCTGCTGATGCAGGTCGGCTTCGACATCAACAGTCTGCGCCAGACGCTGGTGAAAGAACTCGACCAGCTGCCGAAAATCCAGAATCCCACTGGCGACGTGAACATGTCGCAGGACCTGGCGCGCCTGCTCAACCAGGCCGACCGCCTGGCCCAGCAGAAAGGTGACCAGTTCATTTCCAGCGAGCTGGTGCTGCTCGCCGCCATGGACGAAAACAGCAAGCTCGGCAAGCTGCTGCTGAGCCAGGGCGTGAGCAAGAAGGCCCTGGAGAACGCCATCAACAACCTGCGTGGCGGCGCGGCGGTGAACGACGCCAACGCCGAAGAATCGCGCCAGGCCCTGGACAAGTACACCGTCGACCTGACCAAGCGTGCCGAAGACGGCAAGCTCGACCCAGTGATCGGCCGTGACGACGAAATCCGCCGCACCATTCAGGTGCTGCAGCGCCGGACCAAGAACAACCCGGTGTTGATCGGTGAACCCGGCGTGGGCAAGACCGCCATTGCCGAAGGCCTGGCCCAGCGCATCATCAACGGTGAAGTACCCGACGGCCTCAAAGGCAAGCGCCTGCTGGCGCTGGACATGGGCGCACTGATCGCCGGTGCCAAGTACCGTGGTGAGTTCGAAGAGCGCCTCAAGTCGCTGCTCAACGAGCTGTCCAAGCAGGAAGGCCAGATCATCCTGTTCATCGACGAGCTGCACACCATGGTCGGCGCCGGTAAAGGCGAGGGCGCCATGGACGCCGGCAACATGCTCAAGCCGGCCCTGGCCCGTGGCGAGCTGCATTGCGTTGGTGCCACCACGCTCAACGAATACCGCCAGTTCATCGAGAAGGACGCCGCATTGGAGCGTCGCTTCCAGAAAGTGCTGGTGGAAGAGCCGAGCGAGGAAGACACCATCGCCATCCTGCGCGGCCTGAAAGAACGCTATGAAGTGCACCACAAGGTGGCCATCACCGACGGCGCGATCATTGCTGCGGCCAAGCTCAGCCATCGCTACATCACCGACCGCCAGCTGCCGGACAAGGCCATCGACCTGGTCGACGAAGCGGCCAGCCGCATCCGCATGGAGATCGACTCCAAGCCGGAAGTGCTCGACCGCCTCGACCGTCGCCTGATCCAGCTGAAGGTGGAATCCCAAGCGCTGAAGAAAGAAGAAGACGAAGCGGCGAAAAAACGCCTGGAAAAACTCCAGGAGGAAATCGAGCGCCTGGAGCGCGAGTATTCCGACCTGGAAGAAATCTGGGCGTCCGAAAAAGCAGAAGTGCAGGGCTCTGCGCAGATCCAGCAAAAGATCGAGCAGGCCCGCCAGGAGCTGGAAGCCGCCCGTCGCAAAGGCGACCTGAGCCGCATGGCCGAGCTGCAGTACGGGGTGATCCCGGACCTGGAGCGCAGCCTGCAGATGGTCGACCAGCATGGCAAGACCGACAACCAGCTGCTGCGCAACAAGGTGACCGAGGAAGAAATTGCCGAAGTGGTGTCCAAGTGGACTGGCATCCCGGTGTCCAAGATGCTCGAAGGCGAGCGTGAGAAGCTGCTGAAGATGGAAGACCTGCTGCACCAGCGCGTGATCGGTCAGCACGAAGCCGTCACCGCCGTGGCCAACGCCGTGCGTCGTTCGCGCGCCGGCCTGTCCGACCCGAACCGGCCGAGTGGTTCGTTCCTCTTCCTCGGCCCGACCGGCGTGGGCAAGACCGAGCTGTGCAAGGCGCTGGCCGAATTCCTGTTCGATACCGAAGAGGCTATGGTGCGCATTGATATGTCCGAGTTCATGGAGAAACACTCCGTGGCTCGCCTGATTGGTGCCCCTCCAGGGTATGTGGGTTATGAAGAGGGCGGTTACCTGACCGAAGCGGTACGCCGCAAGCCTTACTCGGTGGTGCTGCTGGACGAGGTGGAGAAGGCCCACCCGGATGTGTTCAACGTGCTGCTGCAGGTGCTCGAAGACGGCCGCCTGACCGACAGTCATGGTCGCACCGTGGACTTCCGCAACACCGTGATCGTGATGACCTCCAACCTGGGCTCGGCACAGATCCAGGAACTGGCCGGTGACCGTGAGGCACAGCGTGCGGCGGTGATGGATGCGGTGGGGGCGCACTTCCGTCCGGAGTTCATCAACCGGATCGACGAGGTAGTGGTGTTCGAACCACTGGGCCGCGAGCAGATCGCCGGTATTACCGAGATCCAGCTGGGCCGCCTGCGCAGCCGCCTGGCCGAGCGCGAACTGGCGCTGAGCCTGAGCCCGGAGGCGTTGGACAAGCTGATCGCGGTGGGTTACGACCCGGTGTATGGCGCACGGCCGCTGAAGCGGGCGATCCAGCGCTGGATCGAGAACCCGCTGGCGCAACTGATCCTGGCAGGGAAATTCCTGCCTGGCACCGCGATCACGGCCAAGGTGGAAGGCGAAGAAATCGTCTTTGCATAAGCAGCTGCATCATGAGCCCCGCTTCGGCGGGGCTTTTTTTGCCTGTTTTCCTGGGGTGATCACAGTTTTCGACAGTGCCGCATCTCCTGTGGGAGCGGGCTTGCCCCGCGAAGAGGTCCGCTCAAACACAGGAAAATCAGGCCCTTCCGACTTTTTTACATAACCTGCTGAAATTTTTGAAATTTCTGCTTGCATCCCAAATCGAGTGCCCCTAATATACGCCGCGTTGTCAGCCACTCAGCGAATCACCAGCAACACCGGCGATCGCAAAACAACTTACAAATCAGTAAGTTGAATGAAAAAAAGGGGTTGACAAGCAAAACGAAGAATGTAGAATAGCCGGCCTCAGCAGCGACAAAGCGAAAGCAGCGAAGCTGAAGAGATCGAAGCTAACACAGACTTCGAAGCAGTAAAGATGTACCGAAGTTCAGTTCCGCGATAGCTCAGTCGGTAGAGCAAATGACTGTTAATCATTGGGTCCCTGGTTCGAGTCCAGGTCGCGGAGCCACTCGGGGTGTAGCGCAGTCCGGTAGCGCGCCTGCTTTGGGAGCAGGATGTCAGGAGTTCGAATCCCCTCACCCCGACCATTTTCCGGGTCGTTAGCTCAGTTGGTAGAGCAGTTGGCTTTTAACCAATTGGTCGTAGGTTCGAATCCTACACGACCCACCATATAAAGAGGGCATCTCAGCAGAGGTGCCCTTTTTATTATGTAACACCCGGGGTGTAGCGCAGTCCGGTAGCGCGCCTGCTTTGGGAGCAGGATGTCAGGAGTTCGAATCCCCTCACCCCGACCATTTTCGGGTCGTTAGCTCAGTTGGTAGAGCAGTTGGCTTTTAACCAATTGGTCGTAGGTTCGAATCCTACACGACCCACCATGTAAAAAGGGCATCTCGCATGAGATGCCCTTTTTCTTTGTGCGGCGCAAAGCTAGAAAGCTGCGCGATGCCTGTGCCATATACCGCAGCGCCTGCTTCGCGGCTAATCCGCTCCTACCGGCGAAATGCCTCAGGCGGTATGCAATCCCTGTGGGAGCGGCTTTAGCCGCGAAACAGGCAACGCGGTGAATGGCACCGGCTTCGCCAGTGTTCGCGGCTGAAGCCGCTCCCACGGAGGCCCCGGCACCGTCAGTGCAGCTTCAACCGCGGCTCCGTACCCCGGCCAATCTTGCTGCCCAGCATCATCATCGCCGTGCGGAAGAACCCATACAGCGCCATCTGGTGCATGCGGTACAACGACACATAGAACATCCGCGCCAGCCAGCCTTCCAGCTTCACGCTGCCCATCAGGTTGCCCATCAGGTTACCCACCGCCGAGAAGCGCGACAGCGACACCAGCGAACCATAGTCCTTGTAGGTGTAGGTCGGCAGTGGCTTGTTCTCCAGGCGCGCCTTCAGGCTCTTGGCGAGCATTTCGGCCTGCTGGTGCGCCGCCTGGGCACGTGGCGGCACGTTGCGGTCGCTGCCAGGCTGCGGGCAGGCGGCGCAGTCGCCAAAGGCGAAGATGTCATCGTCGCGGGTGGTCTGCAGGGTAGGGCGCACTACCAGCTGGTTGATCCGGTTGGTTTCCAGGCCGTCGATGTCCTTTAGGAAGCCCGGTGCACGAATGCCCGCTGCCCAGACCTTCAGGCTGGCCTGGATTACTTCGCCGCTGGCGGTCTTCAGGCCATCGGCCGTCACCTCACTGACTGCAGCGTTGGTCATTACCGTCACGCCGAGTTTTTCCAGGGTCTTGTGCACCGGCACGCTGATGCGTTCTGGCAGCGCCGGCAGCACGCGCGGGCCAGCTTCGATCACGGTGATGTGCATGTCTTTGGGCTGGATGCGGTCCAGGCCATAGGCGGCCAGCTCATGGGCGGCGTGGTGCAGCTCTGCCGCCAGCTCAACACCG
The DNA here is from genome assembly GCF_044748725.1 of Pseudomonas sp. NPDC089752. Classification (NCBI taxonomy): domain Bacteria; kingdom Pseudomonadati; phylum Pseudomonadota; class Gammaproteobacteria; order Pseudomonadales; family Pseudomonadaceae; genus Pseudomonas; species Pseudomonas sp. NPDC089752. Next base: position 407,582 of record NZ_JBIVGP010000004.1, on the reverse strand, counting down.
GTGGCGCCAGCGCCGACGATGGCCACGCTGATTTTTTCACTGGCCTGGTCGCCAGCATGGGCGCGCAGATAGTGATTGAGCAATTGCTGATGGAAGCGCTCGGCCTGCTTGCGGGTGTCCAGGAACAGGCAGTGCTGCGCTGCGCCCAGGGTGCCGAAGTCGTTGGTGTTGCTGCCCACAGCGATCACCAGGGTGTCGTAGCTCAGGGTGCGCGCGGGCACCAGCTCACGGCCCTCTTCATCGAGGGTGGCGGCGAGTTGGATCTGTTTGCCTTCACGGTCCAGGCCACTCATGCGCCCCAACTGGAAGTTGAAGTGGTTCCACTTGGCCTGGGCCACGTAGTTCAGTTCGTCTTCCGAGGAGTTGAGCGAGCCAGCGGCCACTTCGTGCAACAGAGGCTTCCAGATGTGCGTGAGGTTGGCGTCGACCAGGGTGATCTCGGCCTGCTTGCGCTTGCCCAGGGTTTTACCCAGGCGGGTCGCCAGTTCCAGGCCGCCGGCGCCGCCGCCGACAATCACGATGCGATGAGTCATGGGGATATCTCATAAGGTTTACGGAATTCGTGGCCCTTTGGGCCGGCCGCAAACTGCATGAGGGGAGGGCGAGCGCAAGGTAGCTCATAGCACCAGTCCACTCAACAGGCGGCTGATGAGACCCAACCCGATGGTCACCGCCAGCACCAGCACCAGGAGCAGCCACGGCCGGAAAGGCTTGCGCTCGACTTGGTGCTGGGGGGCTTGCAGGTACTCATCGACACGACGCTGATCTTCAGGATTCAGTCGGCTGGTCATGGTAGGGCCTCGTCAGGTAGACGTATGTGACTGCCGGAACGCTACAGCGTTCGGGCAAGTACTTGAGGTAAATGATAAAGCTTTCTGTCCCTGGCGCCGAGTGTACGCCATCGCAATGACTCTCGGCACTGGATCAAAGACTGATGCCGACGTCGAAAACGATGCTGCGCCCCAGGTTGCCGCGCAGGAAATCCGGCGCGTCGGGGTGGGCGAACAGCACTCGGGCAAAGGTCGGGCCGACCAGCGACAGCGAGCGCCAGCCCTGGCGCAGGTACTCGGTGGGTGGCGGGAAGTGGGTGTTGAGGTCGAGCACTTCGCGCTTGAGGCTGGCGAAGGCGATGATGTCCAGCTCATTCAGCTCCAGCCCGCGTTCCCGGTAGTTGTGCGCCTTCTTGCGCAAGGTCGGCGCCAACCGCGCCAGCAGCTCGGTGGCGGCGATGCGCCGGGGCCGTGCCTCACGCCGTACCAGTTGGGCCAGGGAAAAGGCACTGCGCCGCCGCTGCAGCTCTTCGCGCCACTCGTCGTTGAGCCGACGCCCCTCGTCGAGCACGAAAAACACTTCGAATGAGGCATCGCGGAACAGCACATCGGGCGGCTCCTGGCCGGCCGGCGTGAAATCCTCGCTGCGATAGGGAATGTTCAGCCCCTGCAGCAGGCGCTGGCATACCCAACGCTCCCGCTCCCATTTGCGTGCATTGGAGAGGAAGGCGTTGGCTTGTTCGGCCTGGATGGTAAGCAGGCGCAGGTAGTCTGAGTCATCCATGCAGACAAGCTTAGACGCTAAACCATGACGTTAAGATGCTGTTTTGAATGGGTCTAGACTCAAGTTTATCCACAGGCTCGACAGGGGCATTCGATCGGTGATCAGCGCGCAGGTCTTGTCCGACACCAGCCTTACCCTCGGCTGGCTCGGTTATGTGCCTTTATTGCTCTGGGCGACCAGCCGCAGCCGCTGGCTGGAGCTGTTCGCCGACAGCCGTCGGCAGCATCTGCTGTTCGGTACGGTGTTCTGCCTGTTTGCGCTGTGGCTGGTGAGGCGTGACTTCGATACCGGCGTGTCGTATCACTTCATTGGTATGACTGCGGTGACCTTGCTGCTGGACTGGCCGCTGGCCGTGCTCGGCGGGTTTCTTGCCCAGCTCGGGTTGCTGGCGCTGGGGCGTCAGGACCTTGCGGCGCTTGGGGTCAACGGATTGCTGCTGATTGGCCTGCCGGTGCTGATCACCGAGGTATGCGCGATTCTGGTTGAACGAGCGCAGCCGCGTAACCTGTTCGTTTATATCTTCTGTTCGGGGTTCTTCCCGGCGGCATTGACCGTATTGATTTGCGTGCCAGTGGCGCTGGGGGTGCTGTGGTGGGATGGGCTTTTCGCGATGCCGGAGTGGCTCAGCGACTTCGTTGGCTACCTGTGGCTGATGATGTTTCCGGAAGCCTTCATCAACGGCATGGTGATCAGTGCGCTGGTGGTGTTCAGCCCGGAGTGGCTGGAGACCTTCAACCGCAGCCGGTATCTACAGGCGCCATGGAAGGATGATGAGCGATAGCCTTGTATTGGCTGTGCCGGCCTCTTCGCGGGCAAGCCCGCTCCCACAGGTTCACCACCGACTTCGGGAGAGTGATGTACCTGTGGGAGCAGGCTTGCCCGCGAAGAGGCCCGAACAGGCACGCACTGTTTACCTCAGTGCCGCGGCTCCAGATCCCCCGAAAACAACTCATCTTCAGAGTCCGGCGCCACCGGAATCTTATGTTCCTCCGCCGCCCAGGCCCCGAGGTCAATCAGCTTGCAGCGATCGGAACAGAACGGCCGGAACGCGCTCTTCTCGTTCCATTCCACAGGTGCGCCACAGGTCGGGCAGTCGACGGTCAATGGCTGGCTCATGGCTGGCCTCCTCGTAAAGTCAGGTAAAAGTGGTGCAGGCGGTCAATCCGCTGATGCAGCGCGGCGAGGTCGCCGTCATTGACCACCACGTCGTCGGCGTGGCCCAAGCGCTCCTCACGGGCCAGCTGGGCCTTGAGAATCGCCTGCACCTGCTCGGCACTGGTGTTATCCCGCGCCAGGGTTCGGGCCACCTGGAGCTCTGCTGGCGCATCGATCACCAGCACCCGCTGGACCTTCTGGTGCTGGCCAGACTCGATCAGCAGCGGCGACACATACACCGCATAGGGTGACTCGGCCTTGGCCAAATAGCTGAATATTTCCTGCCCAATCAGCGGGTGCAGCAGCTGTTCCAGCCATTTGCGCTGGGCCGGGTCGGCGAAAATCAACTGGCGCAGCGCTGCACGATCAAGCTGGCCGTCGTCCTGCAGCACGCCTGGGCCGAAGCGCTCGACGATGCTCGCCAGGGCCGGGCGGCCAGGTTCGACCACCCAGCGCGCGGCCTGGTCAGCATCGACCAGGTGCACGCCAAGCTCGACGAAGCGCTCGGCGGCGGCACTTTTGCCGCTGCCGATGCCGCCGGTGAGGCCAAGTATCCAGGGGGTGAACGCCGCAGTGGTCATCAGAATCCAAGCAGTTGCAGGTAGGAGGCGTATATTTCATCACCCCAGAGCACAGCAATCCACCCCGCAATCGCCAGATAAGGGCCAAAAGGTATCGCCGTGCCGACCGAGTGCTTGCGCAGGCGCAGCAGGCACAGGCCGACAACCGCGCCAACCACCGACGACAACATCAGGGTCAGGGGTAGCACCTGCCAGCCGCCCCATGCGCCTACCATGGCCAGCAACTTGAAATCGCCATAGCCCATGCCTTCCTTACCGGTGATCAGTTTGAACAACCAGTAAACTGTCCACAGGCTGAGGTAACCCGCCACCGCGCCCCACAGGGCATCGGACAACGGCACCACGGTGTCGAAGGCATTGACGATCAGCCCCAGCCAGAGCGTCGGCAGCACCAGCACATCCGGCAAGATCTGCTGGTCATGGTCGATCAGGCTCAGCGCCAACAGGCTCCAGGTAAAGAACAGCAGGGCGATTGCCGTAACACCCGCGCCGTAGTGCCAGGCCACCACCATCGAGAGCAACGCGCAGCCCACCTCGACCAGGGGATAGCGCGAACTGATCGGATGCTTGCAAGCCGAACAGCGCCCGCGCAAGGCCAGGAAGCTCAGCACCGGAATGTTTTCCCAGGCGCGGATCGAGTGCCCACAATGCGGGCAGCGTGAAGCGGGCAAGCACAGGTCGAAGCGCTCATGCTCACCGGTTGGCAGCCCCAGCACCTCCTGCGCCTCACGCTGCCATTGGCGCTCCAGCATGATCGGCAGGCGGTGCACCACCACATTGATGAAGCTGCCGAGCAACAGGCCCAGCACCGCCACCAGGGTGATGAAATACGCTGGCTGCTGCGCCAGTAAAGTCCATGCAGTCATGTTCAGATCAAACTACCCAACTGGAAGATCGGCAGGTACATCGCCACCACCAGGCCGCCAACCAACAGGCCCAGGATCAGCACGATGGCCGGCTCCAGCAGGCTGGTCAACTGGTCCAGCGCCTGGCTGACCTGTTCCTCATAATGGCTGGCGGCTTTGCCCAGCATCTGGTCCAGCGTACCACTGGATTCGCCGATGGCCGTAAGCTGCACCAGCAGTGGCGGGAACAGCCTCTCCAGCGCCATCGCCTGATTCAGCCCCTGCCCATTGGCCATGCTTTGGCGCAGCCGCAGGATTGCCTGTTCGTGCAAGTCACTGCCGCTGGCTTTGGCCACTGTACCCAGTGCATCCAGCAAGGGCACACCAGCGGCGTAAGCCGTTGCCAGGCTGCGTGCAAACCGGGCCAGCGCCGCCTGCCCCAACAGTCCGCCAAGCACTGGCAGTCGAAGCACTTGGCAAGCTATCCACAGGCGCGCTGGCGCATGCTTCCGATAAACCTGGCGCACGCCCACAGCGAGCGCAACTGCACTGATCAACAGCATGGGAGCAAGGCGGCCCAGCCCTGTGGACAAGTCAATGACCCACTGCGTGAACGCCGGCAAAGCCGCATCGAAGCCGGCAAACAAACTCTGAAACCGCGGAATCACTTCCAGCAACAAAATCGCCGAGACGCCCAGCCCGGTGAGCAACAGCAGCAGTGGATAAAGCATCGCCTTACGTACCCGTTTGCGCAGCGCCTGGCCCTGCTCCAGCATGCCCGCCAGCTGTTCGAGCTGCCGGTCCAGCGTGCCGGACTGCTCCCCCACCCGCACCAGATTGCAGTACAAGGCGTCGAACCACAGCGGATGGCGCTGCAACGCATCCGCAAACCCCAGCCCCGCCGCCACATCCTGTTTCAATCGCTCCAGCAGCGCCGCCTGCCCAGCCCCGCAACCGCTGCGCCCCATCACCTCGAACGCCTGCAACAACGGCACCCCGGCCTTGAGCAAGGTCGCCAACTGCCGGCTGAAACCCGCCGGGTCACGCTTTTCTGGCTGCTTCGGCCAACGCCATGCCAGCCCGCCTGCCGGCCGCACGCGGGTGACACGAATACCCTGCCGCTGCAGGCCGGCACGCACGTAAGCCAGGCTACGCCCCGCCACCTGGCCGCTGACCACCGCGCCGTTGGCGTCGGTGCCATGCCATGCGTAAAGCTGTGTTGAATGGTTCATGCAAAGGTCCTTTTTTGCTCGTGTGACAAGCCTGGAAACAGCTTGCCGCGTCCATGAATAGGCGCGCTTCCCTGATGCTCACTAGAGTAGTTCAGCGAAGATGACGCCCTGGCAGGCAGGGGTGACAAAAGGTGTCTGTTCAGGCCTACTGCGCCGCTGCCAGCCGGGGTCGAGATTGACCTCAATGCATACGCGTATCAAAAAGGAAACTGTTCATGAAAGGGCAACGCGGTATCACCCTGATCGAACTGATGATCGTCGTCGCGATCATCGGCATCCTGGCGACCATCGCCATTCCGATGTACACCAACCACCAGTCACGCACCAAGGCAGCCGCCGGGTTGCTCGAGATCTCCGCGCTGAAGACGGCGATGGATTTGCGGTTGAACGAGGGCAAGGACGTGGCGGATGTAGCCTCGTTGGGAGGCCAGCCCACGACCTCGCATTGTGCGATCACAGCCCAGGGCACGGCTGCTGACGGTAGCGGCAGCCTCACCTGCACCCTGGTCGATGCGCCGGCCAATGTGGTCGGTAAAGCCCTGACGCTGACCCGCTCGGCCAGCGGGTGGAGCTGCACCACCACTATCGAAGAAGACCTGGCGCCAGGCGGTTGCAAAGGGGCCTGAGGGTAGGGCAATAAGTCAGGGGAAACAGGGGTTTGCGTAACGGGTGCGGCAGTGGTACGTTGCGCTACACGCCGGTGTAGCTCAGTCGGTAGAGCAGCGCACTCGTAACGCGAAGGTCGCAGGTTCGATTCCTGTCTCCGGCACCAGAGACCAGTTTCCAGAAGTCTATGACTGTCTACGAAACACCCCGCAAAGCCCGCCTAGCGCGGGCTTTGTTGTTTCTGTCTGTCTCGTTTTGTCTCTGGGCATCTATGCGATTTAGGGATATGGTTAGGGATATCTCGGTTCGACAAGGAAACGTATCCCTATGGCGCGCACAGTGGTGCCTCTCACCGATCCCAAATGTGATGCGGCCAAGCCTCGGGAGAAGGACTACAAGCTGTTCGATGGCAAAGGCCTCTACCTGCTGGTGAAGCCGTCAGGCGTCAAGACTTGGCGTATGAAGTACACCAAACCTGATGGCCGTGATGGTTTAGCAACGTTTGGCAACTATCCGGCGCTCGGCTTGAAAGCGGCCAGGGAGCGACGCGCTCAGGCGCTTGAACTCCTTGCTGCTGGGAAAGACCCCATCGAGCAGGCGCGCTTGGACAAACAGGAAGCGGTCAATGCCCGGGCGAATACCTTCCGTTTGCTTGCACAGGAATGGCATGCGGCCTGCGCTCGTAAGTGGACACCTGGTCATGCCTCCACAGTTTGGCGACGCATTGAATCCCACCTGTTGCCCACTCTCGGTGATCGTCCGGTCGCGGAGCTGAAAACACGGGATCTGCTTGTTCCGCTGAAAGCGGCGGAAAAGCGGGATACCTTGGATACGGCTGCACGCCTACGCCAGTACATGACGGGCATCCTCCGTATGGCGGTTCAGCATGGTCATCTAGATTTCAATCCTGCGATCGATCTGCAAGGCGCCACGGCTACCCGCAAAACAGCGCACCGGCCTGCTTTGCCATTCGAGCGCTTACCTGAGCTTCTCCAGCGGATAGATGCCGACAGCGGGCGCGGCCTGACCAAGCTTGCGGTGCAGCTAACCATGTTGGTGTTCATCCGCTCCAGCGAGCTCCGCTTCGCTCGCTGGGGAGAGATAGACATGGGGAGGCTGATGTGGGAAATCCCTGGCGAAAGGGTGGCTATTGAGGGGGTGAAGAACTCCCATCGAGGCTCCAAGATGAGCACGCCACACTTGGTGCCGCTCAGCCGACAGGCTGTAGAGGTGCTGGAGAAAGTTCGTAACCTCACTGGTCGTTTCGATCTGGTGTTTGCGGGTGACCACAATCACTGGAAGCCCATGAGCGAGAACACCGTGAACAAAGCGCTGCGACGAATGGGGTATGACACCAAAGCAGAGGTATGCGGCCATGGTTTTCGGACAATGGCCTGTTCTGCACTGGTTGAGTCTGGACTTTGGAGTAAAGACGCGGTCGAGCGGCAAATGAGCCACCAAGAGAGAAACACAGTACGTGCCGCCTACATTCACAAGGCTGAGCACTTACAAGAGCGGAGGCTTATGGTGCAGTGGTGGGCCGACTATCTGGATGCTAATCGCAGGGATGCAATTACTCCCTATGATTTTGCCCATGGGAGGTCCCTCCATCCATGAAGCAGACTGAGATGATGGTGGAGGGCATGACAATGCTTGTCCCATCAAAAGCCGGTGTACCAGGTGTAACCCGTGTAACGGATCAGGCCAAGACGCTGAAATCATTGGGGATTAGGCACGTAACACAGGCCAAAATATTTTCGTACACCTGGTGTAACCTCGCCGTCCCGTGTAACGCCAATAGCCCCTCGCCCGCCTGCTGGCCTATGCGCATGCTCTCTAAGGTCAATGCAAATCGCGGGCTCGGCGCAAACTTCCGGGGCGTGGGGGAATGTTGATGCAGCGTGACTCGTGGTCTATTGAAGGGCTGGCCATCCACCCAACCCGGACTGAATCCAGGACCATAAGGGAACATCTGAAGCGTCTTCCAATTTTCAGCGGCTACGCTCCAGAGGTTGATGCCGTGCTGAATATCATAGAGATCTGCCGCCACTGGCTCCCGGAAGAAATCGGCGCAGAGCTGAGCAATGCTGCGCTGCGACACAATGACGCGATTTATCAGGTGATTTCTCACTATGGGGCTAGCCAGTTAGCGGCCCAGCTTCGCAGCTTCACCGACCTCGAAGCGGCAACAGATATACAGCTTATTGCCGCTTTCGCACTGGCAAGTGCAGTCCATGCCTTATGCGGCTTAGCCGAGCACCTGAGTACACCCGGGCAGGAAATACCGGCACTTGAGTATTATCAGATGCACCTCAACTGCATTGAGAACTACGTGCCTGGTGCTAGCGCCTGGCTAGATCCTGATGAAAATGCAGCATGCTGCGAGATAGGCGACTTGGCCAACGCAGCGTCGAGGCATGCGGACACCAAAATCGACGGGGTGTTGAGTAGGATTGCTCGGCGTCGGGAAGGCTTGGAGAGCCGTGATCAATCCATCGAAGCGAAAGCGCTGGAACTCATCAACGCAGGAACAGCCATGCACAATCTGAACAGCAAGCTACGTGCCTGGCAGGAGCGCGAAACAGGGGCGTCGCTATCGAAAGTTCAGATGGGGACAATCCTAAAGCGCATTCCCTGGCTGGGTTATAACCCTCCCAGTTCACTAAGCAAAAAGTAAAGTGAACGTTCACAGCTAGGTAGCCCCTGCATAGGCTCCGCCCTGTAAAACCAATACAGGGATACAGCCATGACACTCCAATCCGCACCGCTGGCCGGCGCCGCAATCGATCAGCCGGCCAGGCTCATTCGCATGAAAGAAGTTGTAGAGCTCGTGGGGCTTGCACGCCCAACGATCTACAAGCTGATGAGTCAACCTGAAAGCACCTTCCCTCAGCCTGTGAAACTCACTGACAGCACCGCCCGCGGCGCTCCCGTGGCTTGGGTTCTATCTGAAGTTCAGGCCTGGACGCACGCTCGTATCGCTGCGCGTGACAAGGTGGCCGCATGACGCCCATTTTCCTCCCTCACGCAGCGCTCGATGCAATCGACGAACTGGGTCAAAAGGCTCCAACACATGGGCGGTTGGCGCGCTTGCAAAAACTTCGGGACGAAGCGCTGGCCAAAGGGGCGCACGTTCTGCTGCTGATTTGGCCGACTCTCGATTGGGGGCTACTGGCTATCGAGACGCCTGGCGACGTGACGATTCGAGATGCGGCGCAGTTGGTTCCCAACGTGCTCGCCAATCCCGATGCACTAGGGCAGATGTATGAAAAGGCGCGGCAAGGCCGCAATCTCACCTGGCTCAAGCTTGAGCGCCGCCCGGTCGCCGCCCACTAACGAGAACGCCCCCGGCTGCAACCGAGGGCGTCTGAGGATATTCACTTTGCCCGCCTACTCTATGCCATGGCCCAGAGCCATGCAACCTGCCCGCACCTATCAGCTTGCGCCTCGTCGGCTCACACGTTACTCTTCGCAGGTCGCTGCAAATTCAGCGACCGGGTTTGGCGACCCGACGAAATCAAGGCGCACAAGCGCCCCTATCACGAATGCAGGCGCTTTTTTTGTGCCCGCATTCCCGTGTTATGGCGGCTGTGCGTGGGAGACCTTCGGGTCTGCCGGGTTCCTTGATTCCCGGTTCGCCAACCTGCGCACAGCTGCCACCCTAAATCGTTTGGCGACGATCAGTGGCAGCTCCTCAAATCAAGGAGCTCCGCCCATGCACGCCCTCAATCCGTCTGCCCTCCAGAACCACATTGCTGCCCTGAAGGCCCGTGCCATTGCGGCACTGCACGCCGACTCGTCCCTCTCCGTCCGCTTGGCGCGTTACAACGCTGCGATGGCCCGTGCTCGCGCCCTGGAAGCAAACGGGGGTGCCCAATGACCAATCCAACACAGCACTTTTCTCAGCCAGAAGACTTGCTATGCATGACAGCAAATGCGCCGGTAGGCGTCCCGATTGATGCGCTCACCTGCGCCATTGAGCGAGCCCAAGCAGTGCTGTGCTTGGTAGAGGATCAGTTTGAGAGTGAGCACGGGCAACGCCTGGCTAATAGTGTGATCCTCGGCGCCCTGTGGGATGTGCGCGGAACGCTGGAGCAGATTCGTACCCTGGTCGTGCATGCCGATGACTCGACACAGGTCGCGGAAGGGGGCCGGAAATGAACGGGCACCTTCAGGTCAATACCGTAGGTGGGGCCACCTTCTCTAAGCACAACTCGTTGAATCAACCGCTCTTCAAGGTCTGCCCGGGTGTTTCCGGTGAGGAAGCATTGGAGCAGGCATCGGTGCTCATGAACTGCGTGAACAAACTGACCCAGCTGGCTGGCGTGAGCGAAGACAACAATGCACTGGTGTGGGCGGCACATTATCTGGGCGAGCAGGCAAAGGCGCTTGTCGATGATGTAACCACTGGGATTCAGATTGCCGAGGGTGGCCAAGCATGAGCAGGACCAGACCCAACTCCCGACATCCGACCTTTGCCCAGGTCAAAGCGGCCTCCCTGGCGGCGATTGATCGCGTGTTAGCTCACTGGCTTCCCAATGGCAAGCGTGTAGACGGCGGCAAGGAATACACCGCCCCCAACCCAACCCGAGCTGACAAGCATTCAGGATCGCTCAAGGTGAACCTGGCCAAAGCTACCTGGTGCGACTTCGCCACCGGTGACAAAGGCGGCGATTTGATCGACCTGGTACGCTACCTTGATCGCGGCACCGATGTGGAAGCTTGCAACAAGCTGGCGGCTTTCCTCGGTGTCGAGGCAACGAATAGCACCAATGTCACACCACCCACTGGCCAGGCCAAAAAGCCCGAGTGGGTGCCCATGTTGCCCATTCCTGAGCAGGCAATGCAGAAGGTGCTGCAAGCGCACCGGCAGCACGGTAAACCTTCCAAGGTTTGGATTTACCGTGACGCCAACGGTCAGCCACTTCTGGTGCTGTACCGCTTCGACCTCGGGCCGGATGAGAGCGGCACGGCGCGCAAAGTCTTCGCGCCTCTCACCTGGTGTAAACACTCCGCTAACGGCTCGCTGGCCTGGCGCTGGCAGGGCTTACCGGAGCCACGCCCGCTCCTGCGCCTCGATGACCTGGCTAAACGTCCTTCGGCACCAGTCGTAGTGTGCGAGGGTGAAAAGGCCGCCGATGCCGCTGCCGAGCTGTTGCCCGAGTACGTTGCCACCTGCTGGCCTAACGGGACGAACTCTTGGCAGAAGGCTGATTTCGCGGCGCTAGCCGGGCGTGACGTATTGCTGTGGCCAGATAACGACGCTCCAGGCTTGAAGTGCATGGATGCCTTGGCCGATCACCTTCGGAAGCTTGGAACTGCCTCGGTTCAGACGGTAGCTTTGACTGTATTCAGGCAACTCCCTGGTATGGACGGTGAGCGCCCCACTTTCGCGCCAGGCGGTGAGTGGCGCGAAGGTGACGATGCGGCGGATGCCCAATCCAAAGGCTGGACAGCCCAACACTTGTCGGAGCTGCAACGCACCGGGGAGCTGTCTGCCCTCGCACCTGCCACCACGCCCAACCCCACCAAGCAGAGCAAAGCCACTGACCAGGCCAAGCCCCAATCCGAGAAGAAAACCGCCCCGGCCCCGAGCGGCTTTCGTGTCACAAAGGATGGGGTGTTCTATGCCGGTGAAGATGGCGAAGCACGACCGGTTTGTTCACGGTTAGAGATATTGGCTCGCACCCGAGACGAAAAGGGCCACGGTTGGGGCCTGCTGGTGGAGTTCGATGATCCCGACGGGGCCAGCAAGCGCCTTAACATTCCGGCCAGGGCAATGGCGGGCGATTTTGGCAAGGAAGTACTTGCGCCACTGGTTGATATGGGGCTGCGCCTGGCACCCGTGCGCACTGCTCGCAATTCGCGCAACGACCTACAGAGCTACCTGCAAGGCTATGACGGTTCCGAGCGCGCCCGCTTGGTAACTCGCCTGGGCTGGCATGGGGACGCCTATCTGGTGCCGGATCGGCAGATAGGGGCCAGTACTGAATATCTCCATTTCTACGAGGCCGGCGCCCAGCTCCCGCCCGTCACTCAATCGGGCACGCTGGAGCAGTGGCAACAGCACATCGGCGCATTGTGTGTGGGCAATAACCGCTTGGCATTCGTAGTGTGCGTGGCTTTTGCTGGGGCAGTGCTGCATTTGCTCGGGCATGAATCGGGCGGTTTCCATCTGTACGGCGACAGCTCGGGCGGAAAGACCACCCACTTGCAGGTCGCGGCCTCAGTTTGGGGTGGGCCGCGCCTGGTGCGCTCCTGGCGCTCTACTGATAACGCCCTGGAAAGTATCGCGGCAGCGCACTCGGACGGGTTGCTGGTGCTCGATGAGATCGGGATGTGTGACCCGAGAATCATCGGGGAAACGGTCTATATGTTAGGCAACGGCACCGGCAAGGCGCGGGCCAATGATCGCGGGTTGAGCGGGCGCCAAGTACAAGAATGGCGGTTGCTGTTCCTTTCCACTGGAGAAAAGACCCTTGCGCAACACATGGCCGAAGCAAACAAGGACCTGAAAGCAGGGATGGAGGTGCGGCTACTTGCCGTCCCAGCCGATGCTAGCAAAGGGCTTGGGCTGTTCGAGGAGCTGCATGGCTTCGACGATGCCGCTGCCTTGTCGGATGCGCTTAAGGCGCGGGTGGCCAAGTTTTACGGCTCACCTGCCCTTGCCTTCCTGTCGGCCCTCTGCGACCCGACCAAGTTGCGCGCCTATACAGCCATGGTGCGCAGCACAGTGGAGCGCTTCACGACTGAAGCCCTACCTGCCAGCGCTAGCGGCCAGGCCCAGCGTGCCGCAACCCGCTTCGGTTTGGCCGCGGCGGCGGGAGAGCTGGCCACCGCCTTGGGTGTTACGGGATGGCCGGACGGTTTGGCACTCGACTCCGCCCGCGTGTGTCTGAATGCCTGGCTGGCTGAGCGAGGAGGGGCTGGAAACATGGAAGGTGATGCGATTCTCGCCCGCCTGCGCCAGGTGATTGAGCGTTTTGGGGAGAGCCGCTTTACACGCTGGGAGTCGACCGCTGCCAAGGTAGACGAGCACGGCCCCCGCACTATTGACCGGCTCGGCTTTCGCAAGTCGATGGAGCACGGCATGGGTGACACGTCGCACACGACGACGACGTATTACGTACTTCCCGAAGCTTGGCGCTCTGAAATCTTCCGAGGCATGAATATCAATGCAGTGAACAAAGAGCTGCTGAGACGTCGGGTATTAGAGCCTGGCAAAGATGGCAAGGCCTCCACCTCTGTGCGCCTGCCCGGCCTCGGACTACAGCGCTGCTACGTCGTCGTGACGATCCCTGAACTGGCTGAGAACGAAGCACAGGCTGCTTGAACTACCTCTAAACCCACGAGGTAGTGTCGGCAACATATGGCCTTGCCAGCCTCGCACAAACCACTTCCAATCATTAGGTATTGATCATGAAAGAACTGAAAAAGCAGCGTGACGAATTGATTGCAGAGCGGGATTCTCTCGAAGATAGCATTCCGGGCCTGAGAGCTGCGTGGGAGGCAACACCGAGTAACTGGGACCGTCATGGCAATTGTATTGGCAGCCCTGAAAGTACGGCGGCTATGAATAAGCTTTCCAGCGCAGAGGGTCGCTTGCGCAGTATTCCTGGTGCTATTGAGCGAATCGAACGCGAGATCAGCTATCAGGAAAGTTTGGCGAATGCGAAGCAGGCCAAGACAAAGGCTCGTCAAGTCATGTCAGATTCAGTTAACACGGTAACTTCACTGGAGAGCACTCGTACGCTTATTCTTGAGCGCCTACAAGCGATCCAAAAAGAATCAAATCTAGTCTTCGAGAGGGCGCAGCAAGCTGAGATTGAGGCTGCGAACCTCTACGCACGCAACGTCGCAACCGGTAATAGTGAGGGCGAACAGGCCGCAAGCATTGCGATGGAGAGAGCTAGCACCTTGCTCATTGAGGCTGATGAACATGCAAGGCGCCAAGAACTGATTGTCGCTGCATTGCAGGCGGAAATTGAGGCGCTTGATGCTCAGATCTCCAAGGTTAAGCAGGAGTCTAGCCAAGCTCAGGACAGCGCTCTACGCGCAACCGCTTTGGCCCTCGGCGATGAATGGAATCGCTTGGCCAAGCAACTTGCCGCTGTGGGCTCTCGAATTCTCGCCGCAGACCATCATCGAGGTAGCGGGAGCATGATGTTGTCAGACCTGTCGATCCCGCTCTTCGGCCCTTCAGGCAGAGGGCTCGACCGCGACGACGTGCTAGAGGGAGCTAAAGGCATCACCCTAACAGACCTGATCGAAGCGTAACCCCGAAACAGCCCGCAGATGCGGGCTGTTTGTTATTGCTATGGTTACGTTGATTCCGTCATAAAGCAGCTTGGCCAAGCTCGCGGTCCAATAGGGTTCGAGAACAGCCAGCTACGACGGACCGCTCTCGACCCGTAGCCGCCTTACGCGACAGGCGGCTAACGGCCAAAAACATGAGCTGACGATTAAGAGCACGAAAGTCCAAAAGCGCAGCGTTAAGACGCCCAGCAGACGAAGTGGGTGATAGTTGAGGAAATTGTTGGCCTTGCTACCTAAATCCAATTTTTTGCCTTGGGGTTTGAGGTTGACCCGCATATCCGTCTAGTAAGTGAGGATTCAGCTCTAGGTATTGGCGAGCCCACGGCTGCAAATTAAATGCAAAGCCATCGACGAGGCTCCCAACGCTTGAGGCTAAATATGTAATACCCTTCGACCTTAGCCCAGCCATGACCCCATCTTCCATTCCAACATGAACGGTGTTTTGTTGATTCTCAAGGTATGGAATCAGATAAACCTTTTCTTCTGGAGTTAAGCTATGAAGCAATTCTTGACGTGATTTGGTTACCTGTCTTTGCTCATGTCGCTGTTTAAAGGAAGTGAATATTCTGGCGACGGAAAACGAAAGCACAAACAAGAATGCGGGACCTAGATATACTCGGAAATTTTTACGAAACCCATCAACAGCAACGGTACTGGCATAGTCCTCTGGCAGGAACAGGATTAGTCCCAAAACCGTTAGAATTGCCACTAAGAATGCCGCTGGTATTTTTCTAAAATACTCAGCAATTTCTGTTATTTTCCCCATGACTGTACAATTCCTTATGTGGTACCAATTTTTGGTTGAGGCGCGTGCTCCAACCCGCCCCGGTGAAGGCATCAAACGACTTTAAGAAGTTTCGAAGCACTACAATAATGCGGATATGCCAGCAATAAATGGACCAAATACAGTGATGTGCGCAGAGACGTTTTGCATAAAGTCCCTGTATGCTTCTGTAAAGCCACCTTTCTGGTGGCTGACGGCAAGTGCTTGCACATTATCTACTAGCCTTGCCTCGGTTTCACTATCGAAGCCATTAGACTTAATTGCCGAGATCAAATCAGCAAAGATAGCCGGCTCGTTATAGTTAGTTGTTATGCTTGCTGTGGCGTCAGCGGAGTTAATATTAATACTGGAACCAGAAACACTGCTTATGTGAATGCCTGCAACTTGTTTCATTGTCTGAATACCATTTTCCATTTTATAGAGATCGCTATCTTTCAGCATCTGCAGGGTTATGCGCACTGCCGCCAATAATCTCTCTTGACTTTTGAAAAGAGTAACCATTTGATCCACAGACCAAAGATTGACGTCGTATTTATTGCATGTGTCTTTCGCAGTGATTGGCACGTCTTGATTGTAACCACCGTAAACCCAAGAGCTTTTGAATGCTTCGACAAGTGCCGTGAGCGTTGGATATTTACTGAAGTCATAGTTTATAGCAAGCAGAGAATCGTACATGTAGATCGCCATGTCTCGACCATCTGCATACAACGCCTCTACAAGGTGCCGCTCCTGATGTGGGATTCTCGATACAAACCGGAAGTCCTCTTCATTTTTTAAGTGACTCCAGTTCTTCTCGCACACCCTAAACTCCTCTCCGATCGATAAAAGCCTAGATATGTAAGGCGCTACAGGCTCAAGATCCCTTCTGATTTTCAATCTTGCCTCCAAATGCTAGCATTTAGTTAATACTCCTTGTCGATGCGTAGCCTTCAAACCAACTTAATGGATCGTTTGAAACGCGACATTGGCAAGAAGAAAAAATCGACAGAATTTATACTGATATTACGAAGTCGCCTGCTGTATGTCCATGCCGATTATGGGAGGGCCCTGCGTGCCTCTTCTCTCCGTTAGCTACCTTCCGTGAATGGCAGCTATGGGTCGAAAGCGGTCAGTCGCGAACGACTGCTATCGACCCATTTCGGACGTCCGTCTGAGCCCGTTTCAAATCAGAAGTTGAGGGAGGACTGGCCTGAACGCCTCTGCTCCTGGTGGCACCGTCGAAGCATTAAAGTAAGCAACTCTCAGTCTTGGCATAAGCGCTGATTGCGGTCCTGCTTCCCCATCCATAAGCCCCAACCCTAGATGAGCTATGCAGCCGGTTTGGGAGAAGTCGTCCCTCACCGCATACGTCTGACCGGCTTGCGTCCGTAATTGGCAGCTCGCACAGCACTACAGGGGCTGCAAAGGACTGAACGATGCTCAGGATGCCCAAGCCGATGTATACTGGCCATGTGCCATGGATAGAGCGAGGGTTTGCGATGGCGGGATTATGGGAACCGGTGGGCGGCGTATACACTGCATCTGCGTCGTGGTGGCCTAATTTGGATTTTTTGGAAAAATTGAGTAACTCACCGCTTCTCATTGCTGTTGTAGGTGGCTTACTTGGTGCAGGTTTTGGTGCATGGGCAGCGGGACGGATCGCCAAAAGAAGTAAACAGCATGATGCGATAAACACCGAAATTCGAAACACGAATCTGGCCATGCTACTTGCGCAGCAAGCCTTCAACATCGGTTTGGGGCTTAAAGTGAGCGCTATTAAGCCTCTGACTGACGCGTACACCAAAGCTCGGAGCGAATACTTAGATCCAGTCAATGGCGGAAAAGTAAGCGAGACGCAAAACCTGCAAAAAATCAGCCCCATTAACCCGCCAGTTGAAGCGCTGCGTACCATCGTCTTGGAGAAACTCACGCTAAAAGGTCCTGCCATCCGGGCCGGGCTGGAGGTGGTTGATGCTGTGCACTGCTTGAATCGCACACTTACGGTTCGAAATGAGCTAGCTGACATGCTTCTCCATAACCAGTTGCCGAGGGGGATGAACTTTGAGCACATGTATTTCGGCATTGAAAAGGATGGGCACCGCCATGAAGGCTACAGTGACACCATCCGAGATATAGCCCGTTTCACTGACGATCTTCTGTTTTTCAGCATGACGTTGTGCCAACACCTAGACGAACGCGGTGTAGAGCTAGGTAGGCGGTGTAAGAAGCTAGGAATGGGTGAAGTATCCACCCTACGCTTCCGTTTAGCTGATGATGTAGTGAAAGGAATGATTCCGAGTGCCGAGCCATACAGGATGTGGTTGGATCGCTTCCAAGAAGAGGTGGGCAGAAAAAAGTGGTGGCCAGTATGGAGCAAGTAAGGGCGTCTCACTGATGATTTTAAGCGCCTGCGTCTGGCTCAATCCTGCCCTTCCTGAGGGCTGCTTCGGGTCGAAAGCGGTCTGTTACAGCCGGTAGGTATCGATCCGAAGCTCACAGCCATGATGGCGGCCCTTCCTCTCTGTTTTCGCTGCGACCGTACGCTGATTGAAGTCCTCACCAAACATACTGTAAGCGTAAAGTCCAAGTGTTTACATCCGGCGAACCTGTCCGTTCGGAAACGGTATCAGAATAAGCAATCAGCCCCCCGAACTGGGGCGATAGCATGAAGCCCAGGCTGGCACCCAGCAATGTGTTCTCTTGCTGATTGTCCTGGTTGACGCCGTTGATCCTGGTTTCTCCGCCTTTGTTGTAGGTGGCATCGATGGAGGCCCAAAGCGCACGGTTGAAGCTGTAGCTGTAGTGACCTTCAACGGCATACAGCGGCTTCTGCTCAAGCTTGTTGTCGCCCAGGTAATCATCATTGTCGCCATACAGGGATACGTAGGTGTTGATCTCGAGCCAGGTCGGCCCGATAGGTGTACCGAAGGCCAGCTCCGGTTTGAACACCCAGCGGTTGGCGCCGATGTTGATGATGCGCTTCTTGTCGTAATCGCCGGTAGGCGCCGTCACCCACAAGGCCCCGGTCAGGAATGTCTCGGGCTGCCAGGTGGCGAACTCTTCCTGGGTCAGTGCCGGCCCTCCGAACAGGTTGTGCACGAAAACCAGCTGCACATCACCCAGGCCGCCATTGTGCTTGGTACCGTTGAAAAACCGCGCATCGTCGAACGATGCGCTGACATCGGCATAGGGCTGGATGACCTGTATCGCAGAGTTGCGCCCGTCGATCCCAAAGGATTTTGCGTAACGCAGGATGTACAGGTCGGCGTTCAGCGAAAGCCCATCGATCGGCAACGAGGTGTCGATGGGCGTGTTGGTGTCGATGAGGTTGTAGTAGCCAAAGATCATGTTCAGGTCGGTCGGCAGGTTCTGCCAGTCGCGAGCGTTGTCTGCCTGGGCGGTAATGGAAGCGGCAATGCTGATCCCCAGCAGTGTTGTGCCAGTACACCACGAGCGTCGAAGCATGTAGGGTCCTTAGTGTTCATCCATGGAGTGGGCAAATGCTGCGGAAAATACCTGCGTTAGCCTCATCCGGGCTGCAAGCGATTGGTTATTGAGCATAGCCACAAACTGAAAACCCGCATTGTGATTGGTGGCTTAATATTCCGGCACGGGGCCACCGGTGCTAGCACAATACGAAACCTCTGCTAACTTTGAGGCAGTCGACCAATCGATTCGAATCGGTCAGTAGCCAATCGCCAACTCAGGGAAGATAAAGCATGTGTAGTAGGACTCCATGGTTACGGCCGTGGGCAGTGGCAGTTCTTGTTTCGATCCCCTTCGGCGCCCAGGCAGACAATGCCGAAACTGCCAACAAAAGTAACAACCCGCTCAACCTTGCCCCGGGTTTGAATTTCCAGGATTACTACACACCGTCGCTGTATGACACCAACGCACACACCAACGACCTGCTGGTGCGCGGCACGCTGCCAATCGCCCCGGGGGACTTCATTGGTGTACCGCAACTACTGCGCGCCACGGTGCCCATCAGTACCCGGCCGGACCCGCACGGCGGTTACAGCACCGGCTTGGGCGACTTGAACCTGTTCGATATCTTTCTGCTCAAGACCGAGGGCGTGCAGCTGGGCATCGGCCCGCAGATCACGGCCCCCACCGCCGAGCATGATGAGCTGGGCACGGGTAAATGGCAGGGTGGGCTTGCCGCCGTGGCCATCGATGTCTCCCCACGCGGCCTGCTGGGTGCCCTGGTGCAGTACCAGTCATCTTTTGCCGGTGATGATGACCGGCCCCATGTCGAAACCGCGACCTTTCAGCCTTTCATCATTCACAACCTGCCCAAGGGTTGGTACCTGCGCTCCACCGGCACCTGGACCTTCGACCTGAAGAACGACACGCACTACATCCCTGTGGGCCTGGGTATCGGCAAGGCCAGCAAGGTGGGCAGCAACATCTACAACTGGTTCGTCGAACCGCAGTGGACGGTGGACCACAAGGGCGCGGGCGTGCCGCAGTTCACGTTGTTCGCGGGTTTGAACATCACGTTGGGGAAGTAACGGATAAGGAGATGACCGCATGAGAAAAGGTGCATTGATGGCCCACCTGGCGCTGGCAACCAGCGCGCTGCTGATCACTGCCGCAGTGCAGGCGAGCGAGCAGCCGGCCGTACAGGTAACCGGCCCTGCGGCGGATGTGAAAGTGACCGAGGCGTATGTACGCATGCAGGCCAGGGATGCGTATTTCTGGGGGTGGACGATGGCCAACATCTACAACCGCAGGCAGAAGTTCAAGGACCTGCCCGAAGCTGGGCTGATGGGTGGCATCGTGCCGGTGGCGCCGATCAATCACCTGTCCATGCTCACCGACTACATCTCGCCGGGCGAACGCCTGGTCGCCTGCCCCAACCAGGACGTGGTCTACGGCGCTGGCAGCATTGCCCTGGATGTCGAGCCGGTGGTGCTGCAAGTACCGGATTTCAAGGACCGTTTCTGGGTGTATCAGGTGGTGGACCTGCGCTCGGACAGCTTTGCCGAACTGGGCAAGATGTACGGCAGCAAACCCGGGTTCTATCTGCTGGTGGGGCCTGAATGGAACGGAAAAGTGCCCGAGGGGATTACCCAGGTATTCCGGGCCAAGACCAATACCGGTTTTGTCATCCCCCGTGTTTTCCAGGACGACACCGACCAGGACCGCGAAGCGATTCAGCAATTCTTGTCGGGTATCGACATGTACCCACTTTCGCAATTCGATGGCAAAGCCAAACAGCGTGACTGGCGCAAGTCGCCCAAATTCCCTGCGCAAGCAGCGGGTGATGAAGAAACCCGCTGGGTTTTCCCGGAAAAGTTCTTTGATGAACTGCCGGCCATTCTCGCAGATGCCAAGCCCTTGCCCGGTGAAGAGGCCCGCTACGCTCAGTTGTCAAACCTGGCACAGATTGCCCAGCGCGATCCTCAACTGAAGCAGGCGATGATTGACGAAGCACAAAAAACCGATGAGGAAGTGGTCAAGCCGCTGTTGCAGTTCCGCAACTACGGCCAGCAACTGCCCCATCACTGGAGCACGATCAACAATGGCGCAGCGTTTGGTACCGATTACTTTCTGCGCACGGCGGTCGCCCGTTCGAACATCTTCGTCAACAAACAGATCGAGACCAAGTATTTCTACCAGGACCTGGATCAAAGCGGCCAACGCCTCAACGGTGCCCAACGTTACAGCGTGACGTTCGCCAAGGATGCCTTGCCGCCGGTAAAAGGTTTCTGGTCACTCACGCTCTATAACCAACAGCACTTCTTTGCCGAAAACGCCTTGGGCCGGTACTCCCTGGGTACCAAGAACAAAGCGTTGAAACACAATGCTGACGGCTCGCTGACGCTGTATGTGCAGAGCGAATCGCCGGGTGCCGACAAGGAAAGCAACTGGCTGCCCGCGCCGAAGGGCGCCGATTTCTCGTTGTACGTTCGAGCCTACTGGCCTGAAGCCTCCGCAATGAACGGCCAGTGGACGCCGCCGGCGGTGGTCAAGGCCAATTGACAGCCGCATCAGGCACCCTTTCAAACTGCGCCACATAAGGACATCCCATGAGCAGCTTGCGCAACACCTTGACCGCCCTGGCCGTAGCGGTCTCGCTGGGCAGCGTCGCCAATGCCGCCACGCGTTACGAAGAGCTGGCCAATCAGCCTTTCGAAAATGGCTTTCCGACCGAAGCCACCGCCCGCAGCCTGATCGACGAACTGGTCTTTCAGCGTGCAGTACAGTCGTACCTGTGGGCGTTGCCAGCCATCAACATCTGGTCGATGAAGGAAGCGTCGGAGAAACAATTCGGTGCTGGCTACAACATCCTGCCGACCTGGAAGAAGCGCATCAATGCCAAGACACTGGTGACCACGCCGAACTCCGACCTGGTCTACGCCATGAGCTACCTGGACTTGGCGAAGTACGGGCCGCTGGTGGTCGAAGCACCGCCCGGCGTGCAGGGCATGTTCGATGATTTCTTCCAGCGGCCGATTGTGGGGCCCACCATCGATGGCAATACCTGGCGCGGTGACGTCGGCCTGGCCGGGCCCGACAAGGGCAAGGGCGGTACCTATGTGCTGCTGCCGCCTGGTTATGACGGCCCTGAGCCTACCGAGGGCTTTGTCTACCGCTCGCGCACCAACAATGTGTTCCTGTTCTGGCGCACCTTCTTCAAGGACCCGAAGGACCTGAGCGTGCCGGTGGCCGAAGTGGAGCGCACGAAGATCTATCCGCTAGGCAAGAAGGATTCGGCGCTGCCCATGCAATTCCCCGATGCTACCGGCGCACCGATCAACATGCTGTTTCCCGAGGACGGCCGTTACTTCGAACTGCTCTCGCGCTTCATAGAAGCCGAAGCGGTCGACACGGCGGACATGGACATGCGCGGCTTCCTGCATACCATCGGCATCGAAAAGGGCAAGGCCTTTGCCCCGGATGCCGAGCGGCGCAAACTGTTGGATGAGGCGGCACGCACGGCGTTCAAGATGAGCAAGGTGGTCACCAGTCATCTGCTGATGAAAGAGCCGGGTGGCCTTTATTACACGGATCGCCAGTATGTGAACACGTTTGCCGGGGAAAACACCGAGTTCCAGGCCAGCGGCACGTTCACCAATCTTGAGCAGCGAGTGGCGTTCTTCACCTCTGCCTACTCGGACAGCCCGGGCATGGTGATGAACATGGTCGGTGCCGGCGCCAAGTACCCGGCGACTACACGCGATGCCGATGGCAAGTTCCTCGACGGTGCCCACACCTACAAACTCAACCTTCCGGCAAATGTGCCAGCGGCGTTGTTCTGGTCGGTGACTGCCTACGACAACCTGACCGCCTCGGGGCTGGACAACGGCCAGCCGTTCCCGTCGCTCAACCAGATGGACAAGCCAGCGCAGAACAGCGACGGCTCCACCGACATCTACTTCGGCCCTGAATCACCAAGTACAGGGAAAAACTGGATTCGTACGGTACCGGGCAAAGGCTTCTTGGTGATTGTGCGGCTGTACGGGCCGAAACAGGCGTTTTTCGACCAGAGCTGGAAGCCCAGTGATTTGATCAAGCAGTAGTGTTGAACTCACATTGCCCCGTTATTAAACGGGGCAATGTGAACAAGTCAATGAGAGATACGTCGAACCATCCTGGTGAGCCCTCAACCCGGCGGGTTGAGCACTAGCAAACGTACCGCCAGAGCTGTCATGACCGCAGCGAAGCTATACGCACCAAAACGTTTAGAGATTACGCCTTCGCGGAGGCGCCCATGCAGACGTCCGGCCCAGAAGCCTAGCAGGGAATGGAAGATCAAGGCGATAAGCGAAAGCAGCAATCCCAGGAACATCAATTGCGAGGTGACGCTGCTGCCACCCACGGTGACGAACTGCGGCAGGAATACCATGAAGAACAACAGCGCTTTGGGGTTCAGCAGGCTGTTGAGCGTGGCTCGGGCAAAAATCTTGCGCATCGAATCCTGTGTGGCTGGAGTATCCGTATTCGCAGAAGGAGCCTTCAAGGCCTGCCAGGCCAACCACAACAGATAGCAAGCACCGGCCCACCGCAGCAAGTCAAACGCCGGAGCCCAACTCATTACCAGCGCACCGAGACCCGTGCTCACCGTGATGGTCATCAGCACATCGGCCAGGGTTATTCCCAGAGCGGCGGCGAGGCCGGCGCGCCAGCCGTGGGCAACTGCATGGCTGGTGACGATAGCCATGTTAGGGCCGGGCACAACCAGCAATAGCAAGGCGGCGACAATGAACAGGTGGAGGTTGGTGGCGTCCGGCATGGGGTATTACTTCCTTGGGGGGAGGAGTCATGCTAACCGGCGGTAGTCAGGCAGAAGCAGATACAGTGGGGATGGATTTGGCCACTACAGCCAGGTGTGGAGAGACAACATAATCCGTGTGAAGGCCTTTTTAAAACAGGTTGGCCAGTAATGGTTATAAACGTGGAGCTGCTGCTATTGGCCGGTAGCTGCCTTTCGCGAAGGGCAGCAATGGGTCGATAGCGGCCTACCATGGTTACACCGGATCTGTTGTTACACTGCTAGGGCAAAGCGAAGGCATGAACGTGTAACGCTATTTTTTCCTTTAAGAACAATGGGTTGCTCGTATTCGTTACACCCATTACACCTGTTACACCGCTTTGGATTGGTAGTCATCTAGCGACCCCATGCCCCCTATCTGGGCATGCCTTCAGCGGCTGAGGCACTCCCCACCTCCCGGATCCTAGGAGCCGCCGGGGACCCTGAGAGATGTGGTCAGATACGGGGCAGGAAACCCGCGCTTTCTTGTTAGCGGGAGCGTTCACAGCTTAGTGAACTGCTTCACTGGGTGAACCCACCCAATTGATTGGTTAACCCTCGAATTATCTTGCCAACTGCAAGAATGAGGCTTCGCTTGCAGTCAGCTCATTGACCCCAGCAGGAGTGTTGCGGTGCGTTAACCGCCAAGGGCTCGAGCTGCCTCAATGCCGCGTGGGGTTAGCAGGCCGGCATACTCCCTACGAGGCCTGATGTTACCGGCCTGCATCCTCGTGATTCGGTAGCATCCGTAACCTTTCGCCCACAGTTGCTCAAAAATTTCCGCATTGGACTCGATGAATGTCCTCTCGAGTTCCTGGCCTTCCTCATGCATCTTCAGCAGTGTGCGCAGCATGGTGTTGAGGTTTTGGGGCGTAGTAGTCATATGGCAGTGCTCTGGGTTGGGTTCAGCTAATCCTAGACGGTCTCCCGGCTTCGACTCCGGTGAGGTGACTTTTGCTTTAGGGATACGTTTAGGGATACGACTTCATGTGATTAGCCAGATTCTTCAGTAGATACTGGTCATGTGGTCCATTGTTTGATTCCTGTCTCCGGCACCACATTAAAGGCTTGCAGCGATGCAGGCCTTTTTTGCGCCTTGATAAAAGGTGCGGCTTTCGCCCGCCAGTTGAAACAAATTGCCGAAATCAGCTGGTTTGAGCTATCAGGGCAGATCTTCGACAATCTCGCCCAATCCTGTGGTAGCCGCCGCGGCCCTGCACGCTCTTGCACCCGAATTCATTGGTCGCCACACCCCGGTTCGATTCCTATTCTTAAATGTTGCTGGCCACTCAATCGCCTTGGGCCGGCGCATCTCGTGCCGTACCTATGAGGCAGACAACGCCGAGGTGCGCGCCAAGCTTGAAATGACTGATTGCAGCCAAGGATCGGATTTAGCCGGCTCCTAAAAATCCGCCCCTACTTGTCAGCGCATATTTCTCTCGCGATTTTCCGATATCGCGAATAGTCAATTCAAAGATAGCCCCATTCCTTGCAAAGTTAGAAAGCACTTTTCGCACAATCAGCGTCATCATTTCTCTCAGCTGCCGGCCTACCCTGGCCCAAGGCGCCCCAGGTGAAACCCACCTTTCGAACCACCCTCCCAAAAGGAACCGCACCGTGTATCAGGTGACTTACGACCTGGCCGACGCCCAGTCGAGCCTTGAATTCATCCTTGAACAAGTGATCTACGGAACCGTGGTTATCATCGTTCGCCACGGCATCGAGATTGCCCGCGTCACCCGTGTTGAAGGCTTGCGCCAGCCAGCCACTCGGCGCATGGAGACGCCGTATGAACACTAGCGCCTCCTCTTACCCACGCCACAGCACGCTGGATGACGCGTACGGCCTGTTTACGGGCATCGCCCTGGCCGCGACCGGAATTGCAATACTGGGCAAGAGCGGGCTGATCACCGGGGGTATTGCTGGAATGGCCCTGCTGGCGTCATTCGTCACCGCCTACCCGCCATCGGTGCTGGTGCCGGCAATCAATGTGCCGTTCCTGCTGCTCGCGCTGTTCACCATGGGTCGGAACTTCACCCTGAAAAGCATCCTGGTCAGCTTCGCACTGGGCCTGGGCGTCAAGCTGGTTAGCCCAGCGTTGAACGTGAACGGCATCGAGCCGGCGGTGGGGTGGGCGCTCGGCGGGACGCTATTGGGAATGGGCATCCTCTGCCTGGCCAGGCACAACGCATCCATGGGCGGTACCGGCTCGATGGTCCTATGGTTGCAGCGCAAGTTCGGCATCAACGCCGGCGTGGCGCAGCTCGTTTGCGATGCGGTGCTATTCCTGGTCGCGGCTTTCTACCTGCCGGCCGACAAAATGGCCTGGTCGGCCGTGGGCACCGTCGCCATGAACCTGGTGCTGATTCGCTGGCACAAGCCTGGCCGGTATCGGGGCTGATTTCCAGGTCGCCAGCGGTACGCGCTCCTACGCCCGGGCGGGGATCGCGGGAGTGGGATGAGCTCATGTCCTGTACTGGCGGGGCCGACTAGGATTTGTCACAATCAGAATTGGTTAGTGGCGTTGTGATATCGCATTCATGATGCACTTATTGTTGACGCGTGGAGGCAGTGTGTCGGATTGCGAGTTGATTGAGTTTTCCGCCCGGTCCATTGGGCTGGAGCTTTCCTTCCAGAATGGTTCGGCAGGCTATTACCGAGATTTCGGGGACTGCGTGGCCTGGCTTCCATGGGACCCGATTGTGGATGGTGCTGATGCCATGCGGTTGGTGGTGCAGCACGGCATGCAGATTAATGCGGGTGCAGTGACCTGCCGTGTTGGCACCCACAAACGAGAGCATGTTCGGAGATACCCGGCAGGGGTGAACGGCGAAACTGAAGTTGATCTCGCAACCCAGGCGCTTTGCCGGGCAATCGCCGAGGTGGCGGTTGATATTTACAAGGCCGGGGAGGCTGAGAAAGCCTATTCCCAGCCAGCCTCTCTTTCAAATGCCTGATCAGGCAGTCCTACGTCACCTGCTTTCCTTTCTGATACCTAAGAAACTTGCAGACGCGTGTCCAGAGGCATAATTTGCCTCGGTCGCAATTGACGATGCGACCGGGTTTGGCGACCCTTACGAAAAGGCGCAACGGCGCCCCGATCACGATTGCAGGTGCTTTTTTTGCGTCCGCAGTTTCGTTCAATGGTGGCTGTGCGTGGGAGACCTTCGGGTCTGCCGGGTTCCTTTTCCTCGGTTCGCCAACCTGCGTACAGCTGCCACCCTAACCGTTTGGCGACGGTCAGCGTGGTGCATCAATCGCCGTATCGGCGCCTACTGGCAACAATCACCTCCTGTTGTATGAAGTGAGAAAAAGTCAGGTATTCGAGTCGGGCACCTGCTCCGCTTGCGTCCTTAACCCGAACAATCGGTCGGCTAGCTGTCGACCTCGTTCCAGCCCTTCCTCCGTTAACCAGATGGATTTGAAACCTTCAATAAGGGCGCCTGGGGTAGGCTTTCAGTGCGTGGCGTAGGTGGGTCAGCTAGGTTGAGGAGGCTAAATTCGGCTGACAGTCATATTGAATGCTTGATCCGCTTTCGGTGTTTTCCCACACCATAAGTCGCGCATTCACCAAGCCGAGCGGCTTGCGAAACATGGGGCAGGGGGATACATTGCCTCAGTCACCGAAGCATCGGTGATGCGACCTTGGCCGGTCGGAATCGAAAGGCGCATCAGCGCCCAGTCTTTATCGCAGGCGCTTTTTTTGTGTCCGCGATGTCGTGTTATGGCGGTGGTGCGCGGGACACCTTCGGGTGTGCCGGGTTCCTTTCGTCCCGGTCGGCCAACCCGCGTACTGCTGCCACCTTAACTTGCTTGGCCGCGAGCGGTGGCAGGTCCACAACGAAAGGAACTCATGCATGACCACCAGAAATCCCTTGCGGATCCTCGCATCCGTTCTCCGCCGCCGCCCCACGCCGGCCCCCAGCCTCCACCGTTTCTACCCCATCTGCTCCAAACCCCATCCCGCCTGCACACCAAGGCAGGTCCCCCATGACTGACCTTGAACGGTTATCCACAATCCAAAGTTACGCATGGACGCTGGAGCTGCTCGGCGAAGCCCTCGTACAGCACGACGAGATGCTCGAATGCGAGCACAACCCGCAGCTGACCTTCCGCACCACCGCCGGCATCCATCAGGCGATTCGGATCATCAGCCGCTTGGCCAGTGAACAGTGTGGGAAGATGGCCGAGCTCAGCCAGCAAGGTGATCTAGCCGAGTAGGGGAACAGGTGCTATCGCCGGTCCTGATGTCGGCGATAGCGCATGTCTCAGCTCTCTCGAATTGCGGCGTCCCCACCATTTTCTAAGACATCCTGTGCTCTTAATATCTGATCGTAATGCGGCCGCTGTCGTGCCCATGACTCACACAAATTACAAAAGTTTGCAATGATTGCCAGCGTGTCCATTGCTTCAGTGGCGTCAGACTTCGGGTTCAGTGCGTATTCATCAAAAAGTTTTTGAAAACTAAAATGCTTGGCTGCCTCAATGTTTGACGGCTCGCTAGCTAAAATCCAATCCAAGGTGACGACTTGTGATTGTATGGCTTCTTGAATTTCACATAGTCTAGTCAGCCATGAGAATACTTCAACTTCATTTGGGTTGGGCTTTAGAGATTTTGCATTACTCTCATAATCGGTCAGCAAAAGGCTAAGCTGATCGTGTGCTTCATTGGCTGTTACGCAATGATGTCTTACCAGTTCGCATGCTTTAGTAAATATCTTGACTTGTTCTTGAGCGGCAGAGCCCTCTTCGTGAAGGAAGGCTGCCTTGACATTTGGGTCGATAAAATACTTTTGCCATGACGAGATGAGATGTGCTATCGAAATATCGGTCTTGGATGAATATTTCATCATCGCGGTTATTGGGGCCATTTCGCCCTTGGATGCTTCAACCAGGCTGGCAATTTCCGATGTCAGTTTTTTAAACGTAAGACTAAAGTCAAAAGTCTGCTTAAGCGATGCGGCGACGTAGATGTCAAGGTTGTGATTCGCTTCGGCCATGGAATAAGCCAGGTCCTTGGGCAGGCTTCTCAACCCGATCTCGACTTCGCACAGCGGGCGAACAGCCCACTCTGGGTTATTGCTTGTGAACGTGTGGATATCAATTGGTAAGGTCTTACGAGGCAATTTCTTTGAGCATGTCAGTTGGCAGTCTTGAAAAATTTGTGCGATAAATTGAGAGCATACGATGCCTTTATTATCGGAAAATTTAACTTCATTGCTCATTAAGGCAGTAAGCTTGTATTTCTGGCCGAAATAGTAATGTGCTCGCTGAATGACGTTTTGAATTGCATCGCGGTTTGCTGTCTTGTGTCGGACCAGCACTGACTTACCGACATCGTAGGAGTGACGGACCTCATCCCATTGACGCAGGGTGATACCGATGCCTGGGTTCGCATCCATGATCATGTTCTGGCCAGTCACCATGGCGACGTGTGAGTAGCTTGAGCGCTGCATCCTTGATATTGCTTGGAACGTGATATTAGGTTTGGTGAACAGGCTCTTTCCTCTGAGCAGCAGGATGTCGCCGGGTAGTGGCAAGTCGTGATCAAAATCCATGTGATACGTCCAGATCATTGGTGGCTTGCATGCAGTAACGGGTACCCTCATGTGAGGGAACCCGCAACCAATGTTTTTTATGGAAAGCCAGTTTTACAACGTCCCTGCCAGTTTCGTACCCATCACACCCGCCTTGCCTTCTGCCTCACTCATCACATGCAACTGGGTCTTGGCATTACCGAAGCCCATTCTCATCTCCTGCCAGATGTACAGGTTCTTGCCCGCCTCGGCAGTCACCTTGAGCATATGGAACTCCCCGCCGGTGCAGGAAATGGTGTGTTCCCCCGGCGTTACTTCAGCGACCAGATAGGTGTCTTTGGCAGTGGCGCCGATCATGCGGCCGTCGATGGACACCATCCATTGAATTGCAGCGCCCATGGTTTCGTTGCGGTAGATATAGATGCGCGACTTGTCCGCTACGATCTCGAAGCGCTTCATTTGCGTATCTTCGTAGGGGTGGGCCATGGGCACGGAGGTGCAGCCTTGCAACAGGGCGATGGTAGCGAGAGCGGCGATGAGCTTTTTCATCCAATGTCCCTATTTGGGTAGCGGCGTTTTGCCATGGGGTGGATGTTTTATACCTGTAGGGTGAGCGCTGTCCAATGGCTGGCGGTTACTGTTATTTGAGCTCACAGCAGAATAGGCTCAGCGAGTGGGAGCGGCTTCAGCCGCGATCACCGGCGAAGCCGGTGCCATCCTCCGTGGCGCCTGTTTCGCGGCTAAAGCCGCTCCCACAGTTTCGCGGGGGGCGGGCGAGTTATACTCGTACCAGCGCCGGCACCACACGCACATAAACCAACTCAAACACCAACTCCACCAGCGTCTGGGTAATCACCGCCGCCGCCGCCAGCCCGCGCAGGTCTTCCGGCAACGCCAGCGCCAGCGGCAACACCACCAACGAATTGCGTGTCGCGGCGCTGAAGGTCACCGAGCGTGCCTCAGCCACCGGCAAACGGAACAGCCGCGCCGATACAAACCCGAGCACCGGTGCCAGTAGCATGAAGCTGAGGTACACCGGGATCACCGGCAGCAGGCGCTCGAAATCGCTCAGCACCACGGCAATCTGCGAACCGATCACCGCCACCAGCACCAATGCCATCGCCGGCACCGGCATCCAGGTCCAGGCGTCATTCCAGTTCGATATCACCCTTGAGCGCCGAGCGCCGGCCGAGGTAAGCACGGCGAGCACCATCGGCAGCACGATCAGCAGCACGAAGGCTTCGACGAAGGGGGTGATGTCGATCGCCACCGCATTGCCATCGCCAAGCATCAACATCAGGTATACCGGCAACAGCAGCAACTGCACCAGCAGCAGCACGGGCGTGGCTGCAAGGGTCAGGCGTGAGTCGCCTTTGCCGATGTGGGTGAACACCACCACGTAGTCGATGCACGGCGTCAGCAGCACCAGCAGGGCGCCGATGAGGATGGCCGGGTGCTCGACCAGGCCGCGGGTGGCGGCCCACACCAGCAGCGGCACGAGCACGAAGTTGGCCAGCAGCAGCGCGGCCATGAAGCGGCGGTTGCCCAGGCCCTGGCGCAGGTCGAGGAAGGGGATCTGCAGGAACATCGCGTACATCAGCACGGCGATGGCGGGGGTAATCAGGGATTCCAGCAAACTCGCGGTTTCGGTGGCCAGCAGGCCGAAGGCGACGGCGGCGAGCACGGCGGCGAAGTAGATCGGGATTTGCTGGGTTTCGAGTTGTTCTCGGGTCAAGGTGGGGCCTGTATTTGTTGGGGCGGATATGGGAAGGGCTGCCAGGGGTTCGCCTTGAGGGATTTGGCGCCTATGGGATCGAGCGCCGCCCGCGCGGCGCATCGCGGATAAATCCGCTCCTACGTTTGTTTCGGGCCAATCATGTCTGTGGCATCGACGCGCGACCGCTCTGGGGCCGGTCTCGAAATTGAGCCGGACACACAAGGCGGTCGCGCACCTCCGTCACTGGCGTTACTGGCCGAAAACAAACGTAGGAGCGGATTTATCCGCGATGCGCCGCGCGGGCGGCGCTCGATCTCATAGGCGCTGAAAATCCTGCGTCCTACCCCTCAGAAAAAAGCCCGGCACAAAGGCCGGGCTCTTTCACATCAGGCAATCGCCAATCAGTTGCCGTAAACCGGCAGCTTCTTGCAGATGGCCTTGACCTTTTCACGCACGGCGTCGATCACGGCGTCGTTGTTCAGGTCGGCGAGGATGTCGCAGATCCAGCCAGCCAGCTCTTTGCACTCGGCCTCTTTGAAGCCACGGGTGGTGACGGCTGGGGTGCCGAAACGCAGGCCCGAGGTCACGAACGGGGAGCGTGGGTCGTTCGGCACCGAGTTCTTGTTGACGGTGATGAAGGCTTTGCCCAGGGCAGCGTCAGCATCTTTACCGGAGATTTCCTGCTTGATCAGCGACAGCAGGAACAGGTGGTTCTGGGTGCCGCCGGAAACGACGTCGAAACCACGCTCGATGAACACGCTGGCCATGGCCTGGGCGTTCTTCACCACTTGCTGCTGGTAAGCCTTGAACTCAGGCTGCAGGGCTTCCTTGAAGCAGATGGCCTTGGCGGCGATGACGTGCTCCAGTGGGCCGCCTTGGGCGCCTGGGAACACGGCCGAGTTCAGCTTCTTCTCGATGTCGGCGTTGGCACGGGCCAGGATCAGGCCGCCACGTGGGCCGCGCAGGGTCTTGTGGGTAGTGGTGGTGACCACGTCGGCGAACGGCACCGGGTTCGGGTACACGCCAGCGGCAACCAGGCCGGCGACGTGGGCCATGTCGACGAACAGGTAGGCACCGACCTTGTCGGCGATGGCGCGGAAGCGTGGGAAGTCCAGCACTTGCGAGTAGGCCGAGAAGCCGGCAACGATCATCTTCGGCTTGTGTTCAACAGCCAGGCGCTCGACTTCGTCGTAGTCGATCAGGCCGTTGGCGTCGATGCCGTACTGGATGGCGTTGTACAGCTTGCCCGAGGAGCTGACCGAAGCACCGTGGGTCAGGTGGCCGCCGTGGGCCAGGCTCATGCCCAGGATGGTGTCACCGGCCGACAGCAGGGCCAGGTAAACGGCAGCGTTGGCCTGGGAACCGGCGTGCGGCTGGACGTTGGCGTAGTCGGCGCCGAACAGCTCTTTAGCGCGGTCGATGGCCAGTTGCTCGACCACGTCGACGTACTCGCAACCACCGTAGTAGCGCTTGCCTGGGTAGCCTTCGGCGTACTTGTTGGTCAGGACCGAACCCTGAGCTTCCATGACCGCTGGGCTGGTGTAGTTTTCCGAAGCGATCAGCTCGATATGCTCTTCCTGGCGCAGAGCTTCTTGCTGCATGGCTTCGAAGAGCTCGGCGTCGTACTTGGCAATGGTCAAATCACGGCTGAACATAACGGTCCTCAAGGATCGGGCTGAATTGGGGGTGCATTCTAACCGATTGATTCGCGCCTGGCATATGAAGTGGCATCAAGTCGCGGACCAATGGGCTTCATGTTGCATCCCGCGCCGTAGCTGGGCTGGAGTTGACTTTGAGGTCCGTTTTACGGGTCGCAGATTCAGTACCTTGTGGGAGCGGGCTTGCCCCGCGAACACCGGCGACGCCGGTGCCATACACCGCGGTGTCTTCTTCGCGGGGCAAGCCCGCTCCCACAAGGAGAAGTGCAAGCCGTGGACCTTCAATGGAACATGAACAAAGTCTCGTTGGCGAACTGTGCCTCGAACTGGTTGGCCGGCATTGGCCGCCCGAACAGGTAGCCCTGCACCTCGTCGCAACCGTGCTCGCGGAGGAACTCCAGCTGCTCGTGGGTCTCGACGCCCTCGGCGATCACGGCCAGGTTCAGGCTATGTGCCATGGCGATGATCGCGCGGGCAATCTGCGCGTCCTGCTCGCCCTCGGGCAGGCCGTCGACGAAGGTGCGGTCGATCTTCAACACGTCGATGGGGAACTGCTTGAGGTAGTTGAGCGACGAGTAGCCGGTGCCAAAGTCGTCGACTGCGATGCTCAGGCCCAGCACCTTCAGGCCGTCGAGTATCTGCATCGCTTCGTTCACATCGCGCATCAGGATACTTTCGGTCAGCTCCAGCTCCAGGCAGGCCGGCGGCAGGCCGCTTTCTTCGAGGATGCTGGCGATGCGGTTGCCCAGCTGGCCGTCGGAGAACTGCCGCGCCGAGATGTTCACCGAGACCTTCGGCACTCGCACCTTGGCCTTGTGCCAGGCCTTGAGCTGGCGGCTGGCCTCGCGCAGCACCCAGTCGCCGACATCCACCACCAGGCCCAGTTCTTCGATCACCGGTATGAAGTCGCCCGGCGGCACCAGGCCACGGGTCGGATGGCGCCAGCGCAGCAGCGCCTCGGCACCGGTCAGGCGCTTGCCGTCGCCGCTGAACTGCGGTTGGTAATAGAGGATGAATTCGTTCTGCTCAAGCGCGTGGCGCAGGTCGCTTTCCAGCTCCAGACGCTCCAGGGCGCTGGCGTTCATTTCCGCCTGGTAGAACTGGAAGTTGTTCTTGCCGCGCTCCTTGGCGTGGTACATGGCGGTGTCGGCGTTCTTCATCAGCTGGCTCAGCTCGCTGCCGTCCTGCGGGCTGAGGGCAATGCCGATACTGGCGGTGACGAAGAACTCGCGGCCCTCCAGCACGAATGGCCGCACCAGGCTGCCGAGGATGTTCTCGGCCACGTGGATGGCGCGGTTGAGGGCCATTTCGCGGGTGGCACGCGATTGCAGAAGCAGGGTGAATTCGTCACCGCCCATGCGTGCCACGGTGTCGTCGTCGTCGACGCAGGCCAGCAAACGCAGGGCCATGTCCTTGAGCATGCGGTCGCCCGCGGCGTGGCCGAGGGAGTCGTTGATCGGTTTGAAACGGTCGAGGTCGAGGAACATCAGCACCACCCACGACTTCTGCCGTTCGGCCTGTTGCAGCGCAGTGTGCAGGCGGTCCTGGAACAGCGTGCGGTTGGGCAGGTGAGTCAGGGCGTCGTAGTAGGCCAGGCGGTGGATGCGCTGTTCGCTGGCCTTGCGCTCGCTGATGTCGGTGAAGAAGCAGACGTAGCTGGCCAGGTCGCCCTCGTCATCGAGCACCGCCGTGATGCCGACCCAGGCCGGGTAGCGTTCGCCGTCGCGGCGCTTGAGCCACACTTCGCCTTCCCAGGTGCCGCGCTGGTGCAGTTGCTTGAGCACGTAGCGCAGGTGGCCTTCCTGCTGATCGTCGACGGTGAGCATGCTCGGCAACTGGTCGAGCACGTCGCTGACCGCATAGCCGCTGACCCGGCTGAACGCTTCGTTGGCCTGCACGATATAGCCGGCCGGGTCGGTGATGAGGATGGCCGAGGTGGAGTGCTCGAATACCGTGGCCGCCATGCGCAGGTCTTTTTCCGCGCGGCGCTGCTGGCTGATGTCGCGGCCAACGCCCAAGACGCCTTCGAAGCGTTCGTGCTCGTCCCACACCAGCACCAGGCGCAGCTCGATGGGGATCTTGCGGCCATCGGCGCGCAGGCAATCGAACAGGAACAGCTGGGTAGGCAGCTGGCTGCGCAGTTGCGCCAGTTGCTCGCGGTCGCCCATGGCCTTGCTGACCCGCTCCATCAGGCTATAGATGCCGGTGAGCTGCGACGGGTTGGCGATGATCGACTGCCAGCCGTTGTCGAAGATCCAGTCGGCCTGATAGCCCAGCACCGCCTGCACCGAGGGGCTGACGTAGTTGAGTTGCAGGCGGCTGTCGGTGGAGAAGATCACGTCGCTGATGCTTTCGGCGAGCATGCGGTAGCGCTGCTCGCTGTCACGCAGCGACTGGCTGGCCTCGATCTGCACGGTGACGTCCTTGCCCACGCCGATGATGCGCGTGACCAGGCCATCGCCGTCGCGGGTCAGCACCTGTTCGCGGATGTCGTAGCAGCGCCAGCCGCCGTCGCGATGGCGGAAGCGCAGTTGGCAATGCAGTGGCTGGTCGTGGCCGTTGCCGCGTTGCTGCTGGCGCAGGGCCTGGTAATGCGCTGCGTCTTCGGGGTGTAACAGCAGCTCCCAGAAGCGGTCGCCCATCTGCGCAAGCTCGCTGCGGTCGTAGCCGAGGGTCTGGCCGAGGTGGCGGTTGCTGAAGATCATCCGCTGGCTGAGCACGTCCTGCACGTAGAGCTGGTCCGGCACGGTGCGCACCACGTCCGACCAGAAGCTCTCGCGCTCCAGCAAAGACAGCTCAACCTGCTTGCGGCTGGTGATGTCGCTGATGCTCAGGATCACCGCCTGGTAGTCGCGGCGTTGCTCGGGCAGGCGCGCCATCAGCCACAGGTGCAGCTCGCCACCCAGCGGCGCGGGCAGGCGGACTTCGAGTTCGAGCAGCGGGCGCTGTTCGATCAGCGCGTCGATCAGTTGCATGCCGACGCTGTCGCGGCCATCGCCGCTGCCGTCGATCAACCGCTGCCAGGCACCTTCGTGGCAGTCGACATTGAGCAGTTGGCGCGCCACCTGGTTGATCTCGGTGATCTTCAGTTCCAGCAGCAGGGCGCGGCGCAGGTTGGGGTCGAGCGCCAGGCTCTGCTTGAGTGCAGCGAGGTTGCGCAGGTGATAGCGGTCGAGTTGGCCGGGCAGGCTGGAGAGGTCGAGCACGCACAGGGCCACACCGGTGCCTTCGAAAATTTCCTGGTAGCGCCGGCGGTCTTCCTGCAGGGCGCGCTGGCGGCGGCGCATGTTGATCAGCGCCAGCACCGGCAGCAGGGCGCAGAACAATGCCAGCAGCACCTTGCCGAGCAGTGCCGGGAGCAGCTTTTGCTGGGCCAGGCCGGCATCGAACAGGCCGCGCAGTTGCCAGGCGCTGTTGTCGATGAACGCCAGCATCACGCTTTGCAGCGGCTCGTCGCTGGTTTGCGCAGGCGCGTGGCGCTCCAGCACCTCGCCGCTGCGGCTGTTTTCCAGTAGCCACAGCGGATGCGCTGGGCCGTCCAGGTGCGCGGTGAGCGTGCGGTAGTAGTCGCTGGACAGGCGCAGCAGCCAGTAGCCGCGATCTTGCTCGGCGGTTTGGCGCAGCAGCAGGTAGACGGTGCGGTTGTCCGGCGAATTGGCGAAGAAGTAGCTGCGGCCCTGGTTCAGCTGGAACAGCTCGTCAATCTGCTGACGGTCGGGGCTGCCGACCAGGCTGTCGCTCAGCAGTTGCCCGCTGTGGTCCAGCCAGGCCAGGTCCCGCAACGTGGGGAGACGCTCGCGCAAGGTGCCCAGCAGGCTCGGCAGGGCGGCGAGCGTCGGCGCTTTGACGTAGGGCTGCACCACATTCAGTGCCTGCTGGGCCTTGAGCGCCATGTTCAGGCCAAGGTGGTCGGCCAGCTCGGCGCTCGCATCCAGGTTC
Source organism: Pseudomonas sp. NPDC089752 (assembly GCF_044748725.1). Taxonomy (NCBI): domain Bacteria; kingdom Pseudomonadati; phylum Pseudomonadota; class Gammaproteobacteria; order Pseudomonadales; family Pseudomonadaceae; genus Pseudomonas; species Pseudomonas sp. NPDC089752. The sequence continues at coordinate 371,419 of NZ_JBIVGP010000004.1, read as the reverse complement.
AGCTGGCGCTGGTCGGCCTGGGTGTGGCGGAACTGCGCGAACAGTTGCCAGAGCAGCAGCCCCAGCAGTATCAGGGCCAGCAGGGCCAGCGCACCTTTGACCGAGCCGCGCAACGAAGCAGCAGGGGCCGGGGGGGCGGGGCGCAGCGCAGACGGATGATTGAGATTGGTCAAGCGTTGATCCTGCTAAGGGGCTGGCGATGGCAGGGATTGATCATGCACGGTGTATGCCGGTGTCGCGGGGAGCCGGACCGTGGTGGCGCACTATAAGGCCGGATACCCGAAACGGGCTAGCATGCCTGTGATTATGGCAAAGTGCCAGCCTCGCAGAGCGATGCCGACGGTCGTGGTGCAAGCGGGGTGTTCGGCAAGACCCTGCTGGCTGTGCGAGAATGCCGGCCGCTTCAATGACAACGCATCGGAGATGTTCGGTTTTGGTTACTCACTTTTCCTCCAATGGCCTCGATTCCGCCTGTGGGCGCAGCAGTCAGACCCTTGTCAGCACTGCCGTGACCGAGGACGTATCCTGCAAGTCGTGCCAGCGTTCGCTGGTCAAACCAGAGGCCGCTGCCTCGAAAAACAAGACGCCGTCGCTGGCTGAGCTGCGCAAGGTCGCCAAGGCGGCGATTGCACCGGCTGAGGTTGTTGCTGCGGTGAAACCGGCCAGCAAGGCCTTGAGCAAGCCGGCCAAGGTTGCCGAGCAGCCTGCCCGCAGCGGTGGCTTCAGCGTGAAATCCGCCTGGGCCGCGCGCCTGGCCGAGCAGGGTGACCGTTGCCGGTTGCCGCGGGGTAAGGCTAAACAGCGTCACGTCTGAGCCTTCTCATGGAATAGTGCCGGCCTCTTCGCGGGGCAAGCCCGCTCCCACAGGTACTGAACAAGGCTTGAGTCCTGTGTGGTCTGTGTGGGAGCGGGCTTGCCCCGCGAATGGGCCGCACAGCGGCCCCAATCTATCCCACCATCCGACCACCCTGTGCAACGCCGCGCGTTGGCGTAGAATGGTCGACTTTGTTCAACACCCCGTAAACACATCCGCCTGGCCACCTGGCCGGGGCGTACGTCGATGTCTTTACCTATCTAGAGGGCTTGGTTTTGGCTCAATACGTCTACACCATGCATCGGCTGAGCAAGGTCGTGCCGCCGAAGCGGGAAATTCTCAAGAACATTTCCCTGTCGTTCTTCCCAGGCGCCAAGATCGGCGTGCTCGGCCTGAACGGCGCGGGTAAATCGACCTTGCTGCGGATCATGGCGGGCGTCGACAAGGAATTCGACGGCGAAGCCCGTCCGATGCCCGACATCAACGTCGGTTACCTGCCGCAGGAACCGCAACTGGACCCGACCAAGACCGTGCGTGAAGTGGTCGAGGAAGCGGTCAGCGTGATCAAGGACGCCCAGGCCCGCCTGGACGAGGTCTACGCCGCCTACGCCGAGCCAGACGCCGACTTCGACAAACTGGCCGCCGAACAGGCCAAGCTCGAATCGATCCTGCAGGCCGCCGACGGCCATAACCTGGAGCGCCAGCTGGACGTCGCCGCCGACGCCCTGCGCCTGCCGGCCTGGGACGCCAAAATCGAGCACCTGTCCGGTGGTGAGAAGCGCCGTGTGGCCCTGTGCCGCCTGCTGCTGTCGGCCCCCGACATGCTGCTGCTCGACGAACCGACCAACCACCTGGACGCCGACTCGGTGGCCTGGCTGGAGCGCTTCCTGCACGACTTCCCGGGCACCGTGGTCGCGATTACCCACGACCGTTACTTCCTCGACAACGTCGCCGGCTGGATCCTCGAACTGGACCGCGGCGCCGGCATCCCGTACGAAGGCAACTACTCGGGCTGGCTGGAAGCCAAGTCGGACCGTCTGGCGCAGGAATCCAAGCAGCAAAGCGCCCACGAGAAGGCCATGAAAGAGGAACTGGAGTGGGTGCGCAAAGGCGCCAAGGCCCGCCAGTCCAAATCCAAGGCGCGTCTGCAGCGTTTCGAAGAAATGCAGTCGCAGGAATTCCAGAAGCGCAGCGAGACCAACGAGATCTACATCCCGGCTGGCCCGCGCCTGGGCGACAAGGTCATCGAGTTCAAGAACGTCTCCAAAGGCTATGGCGACCGCGTGCTGATCGACAACCTGTCGTTCGCCATGCCTAAGGGCGCGATCGTCGGCGTTATCGGCGGTAACGGTGCCGGTAAGTCGACCCTGTTCCGTATGCTGATGGGCAAGGAGCAACCGGACTCGGGCAGCATCGAGATCGGTGAAACCGTGCAACTGGCCTGCGTCGACCAGAGCCGCGAAGACCTGGACGGCGGCAAGACCGTGTTCCAGCAGGTTTCCGATGGTTCCGACATGATCAAGATCGGCAACTACGAAATCCCGTCGCGCACCTACGTTGGCCGTTTCAACTTCAAGGGCGGCGATCAGCAGAAGTTCGTCAAGGACCTGTCCGGTGGTGAGCGTGGCCGCCTGCACCTGGCCCTGACCCTGAAGGAGGGCGGCAACGTCCTGCTGCTCGACGAACCGTCCAACGACCTCGACGTCGAAACCCTGCGTTCGCTGGAAGAAGCCCTGCTGGACTTCCCCGGCGCCGCGATCGTGATTTCCCACGACCGTTGGTTCCTGGACCGTGTGGCCACCCACATCCTGGCGTACGAAGACGACTCGAACGTGATGTTCTTCGAGGGCAACTACACCGAGTACGAAGCCGACCGCAAGAAGCGCCTGGGCGATGCTGCTGCCCAGCCGCACCGTGTACGGCACAAGAAGCTGGCCCAGTAAGCCGGTTTCCGCTGCACAAGAATGGGGCCCTTAGCGGCCCCATTTTTGTGCCTGGCTAGAGGGCAGTGTTGGCTTCGTTCGCGGGCAAGCCCGCTCCCACAGGTTCGGCGCAAGCCTCCGGTTTTACATGATCCCTGTGGGAGCGGGCTTGCCCGCGAATGGAGCGCCGCCGAGAATGTTTTGTATACATTTATATAAAACGCACCAAATAATTTCATAAAAACGACATTTCGCCCTATTCCAGTGCGATTGCTTCTTGGTACATTCCAGCGAAATCAAAAAAACCAATAAGTCCAATCCCTCTTGGTGAGACGTCTACCATGATCGAATCCGTCGACAATTTCCTCGCGCGCATGAAGCAACGCGACCCGGGCCAGCCCGAATTCCACCAGGCGGTGGAAGAGGTGTTGCGCACGCTCTGGCCGTTCCTCGAAGCCAACCCTCACTACCTGCAATCCGGCATCCTCGAGCGCATGGTCGAGCCTGAGCGCGCGGTACTGTTCCGCGTATCGTGGGTCGATGACCAGGGCAAGGTCCAGGTCAACCGCGGCTACCGTATCCAGATGAACAGCGCCATCGGCCCATACAAGGGTGGCCTGCGTTTCCACCCGTCGGTGACCCTGAGCGTGCTGAAGTTCCTGGCCTTCGAGCAGACCTTCAAGAACTCCCTGACCTCGCTGCCCATGGGCGGCGGCAAAGGCGGTTCGGACTTCGACCCGAAGGGCAAGAGCGATGCCGAAGTCATGCGCTTCTGCCAGGCGTTCATGAGCGAGTTGTACCGCCACATCGGCGCCGACTGCGACGTGCCGGCTGGCGACATCGGCGTTGGTGCCCGCGAGATCGGCTTCATGTTCGGCCAGTACAAGCGCCTGGCCAACCAGTTCACCTCGGTGCTGACCGGCAAGGGCATGACCTACGGCGGCAGCCTGATTCGCCCTGAAGCCACTGGCTACGGCTGCGTGTACTTCGCCGAAGAAATGCTCAAGCGCCAGGACCTGCGCATCGACGGCCGCCGCGTGGCCATCTCCGGCTCCGGCAACGTCGCCCAGTACGCCGCGCGCAAGGTCATGGACCTCGGTGGCAAGGTGATTTCGCTGTCCGACTCCGAAGGCACCCTGTACGCCGAAGCCGGCCTCACCGACGCCCAATGGGACGCGGTGATGGAGCTGAAGAACGTCAAGCGAGGCCGCATCAGCGAACTGGCCGCGCAATTCGGCCTGGAATTCCGCAAGGGCCAGACCCCATGGACCCTGCCGTGCGACATCGCCCTGCCGTGCGCCACGCAGAACGAACTGGACACTGAAGACGCCCGCACCCTGCTGCGCAACGGCTGCATCTGCGTGGCCGAAGGCGCCAACATGCCGACCACCCTGGAGGCTGTGGATATCTTCCTGCAAGCCGGCATCCTCTATGCACCGGGCAAAGCCTCCAATGCCGGCGGTGTGGCCGTGTCGGGCCTGGAAATGTCGCAGAACGCCATGCGCCTGCTGTGGACCGCCGGTGAAGTGGACAGCAAGCTGCACCACATCATGCAGTCGATTCACCATGCCTGCGTGCACTACGGTGAAGAGGCCGACGGCAAGATCAACTACGTGAAGGGCGCCAACATCGCCGGCTTCGTCAAAGTCGCCGACGCCATGCTGGCCCAGGGCGTAGTCTAAGCATCACCCGCGATGGCGACGACTTCGATCGACTGATCCCCAGCAGGTCGTCGCCACAACACCTCGTCGCCGGGGCTGGCGCCCAACAGCGCCCGCCCCAGCGGTGAGCCCCAATTGATCAGCCCACGGTTGGCATCGGCTTCATCTTCGCCAACCAGTTGCACGCTGTGCTCCTGCCCTTGTTCATCGGCAAATGTCACCCGGCTGCCAATCTGCACTTTGCTGTGCGAGGTCGCGGCGGGTACCACCTGCGCGCTCTGCACCCTGGCGCTGAAATAGCGTAAATCGCGTTCGGCGTCGGCCAGGCGCTGCTTGTCAGCCCGCTCGCCCTGGGCCTGCAGCTCGGCGCGCAAGTGATTGAGTTCAGTCACACGCTGCTGCAGCTGGCGCAGGCCACTGGCGGTGACGTAGTTGGGCTGATCGCTGACGCGCCGCTCCACCGGCTGGTCGGCCTGGGCGGCGGCCTGGTCCTCGTTGACGAATGCTCGGCTCATGCTGTGGCCTCCTTGTGCTGGAGACCATGGTGGCAGGTCGCGGGTTTCAATGGATGTCTGTGCCGGCCTCTTCGCGGGGCAAGCCCGCTCCCACAGGTACACCACAGATCTCGAGGGCTATGGTGTACCTGTGGGAGCGGGCTTGCCCCGCGAAGAGGCCTGTCCAGGCGCCATTCAATAGTGATACCACTTGAGCTCCAGCATCACCTCGTTCTGCGCCGTGGCCAGATGGCTGAACTGGCGCGAAGCACTCAACCTCAACCCCAGGTTCTGGCTGATCTCCCACTGCTGATTCAAGCTCACGCTGCGCCGCACCTCACCATTGGTGAAGTAATCGCCCTTTGCCTCCAGCGTCATATTCCCCAGCCCATTGCGCCACAGCAGCCCGCTGTTGAACCCCGCCGCCGGGGCGATGAACTGGGCGAAGTCGTTGTGATGCTCGACCCGCACCGTGCCCAAGGCGAAGCCCAGCAGCCCATCGGCCAGTTGCCAGGTGCCGCCGGCACCGCCGTTGACGTGGCTGACCAGCACCTCGTCGTCATGCTTGCCCGGCACCCGCTCCAGGCCACCGGCCACCTGCCACGACCACGGCTTGAGCAGCTCATTGCGCGGTGTCAGCGAGCGAATGGTGGCAAGATCCAGGCGTTGCACCTGCCAGTCGTTGCCTTCGTACTGGCGCACCTTAAGCTGCAGGATCTCGATCTGCGCACCCAGCGGGAAGCCGTACGCGTTGTCGTTGAGATCGTGATAGGCCATGCGCAGGCCGTACTCGGCATAGGCACGGTCTTCGCGGGTGCCGACGCCGAGCTGCCAGGTGCGCGAGTCATGGCCGTCTTCGGGCAGGCCAGGGCGTTCGATCTGCAGCGGCGGTGGCGGGTTGCGGTTGATCGCCCGCAGCAATTCGAAGCTGCGCTTGGCTTGGCCGGGGTCGCGTTCCTGGCCGTTGGCGCGGTAGCGCTCCAGCCGGTAAGCGGCATCCTGCACCAGCGCCTGGCGGTCACGGGGCAGGGCAGTGAATTCGGGGCTTTGCAGCTGCGCGGTATCGGCACTCACGGCCAGCACCTGGCGTTTTTCCTCGACATCCAGCGGTTCGGCGCGGGCCAGCAACTCCCGTTCGCGCGAGGGGCGGTAGGTCTCGCTGGCGACCATGCCTGACTGCTTGACGGCCTTGACCGTGTCGGTGGGGATCGCGGTCAGCGGGAATTGCGCGGTCAGGTCCAGGCTTGGCCGGGCCACTTTCAGCAGCTCCAGCAGGCGGTAGGAGCAGTTTTCGTCGAAGAAGAAGTAATCGAACTGGACCTGCTTGAGCTCCCACACATGCTCGACCATGCGCCCGGTTTCCTCGGGCGTGAGGTCCAGCTGGTACTCCCACAGGTCGCGGTTCTCCAGGCTGCGGTATTCGGACAGTTTTTCCTGGTAGGGCATCAGCGCGAACAGGCCGGGGTAACCACCCATCAGGCCCTTCCAGGCGTACAGGATGCTGTTGTCGCTGCCTTCGATATAGGCGCCGAAGTTGATCGCGTAGCTCAGCAACGTGGTGTCGTCGCTGCGGGTGTTGGACTGGTCGATGCGCAGCAGGGTATGGCCGAACATCGACGATGGGCTGTTCAGGTAGGCGGCCGGGAAGATCAGCGCCGCGCTGTGCGGATCGATCGATTGGTACCAGGTCTTGAATTCCTGGCAGTCCGGCTGGGGCAGGTTCTGTAGATCGAGTTGCTCGCGCAGCCAGCGGGTGCGCGCGGGGAATACGCACTGGGCATGCTTGTCGCCCAGGCTGGCCGGGGCGTACAGCGCCTGTACCGTGGCCCGCAGTTCCTGATCCGGGTGGTGCGCACCATCCTCGGCGAGGAAGAACTTGCGGTCGTCGACGTAGCTGCGCCAGCCGCCGAGCTTGGCGGTTTCGTAATGGCCCAGGGCAATCCAGTAAGGGGTGTTGGCCAGTTGCTGGAGACGGCCTTCATCCAGCGCGGGCGCGGCATGAACAGGGGCGCAGGCACACAGCGCCAGGTAAGCGAGGCGTTTGAGCATGTCGGGCAACTACTTCTTAACGATGCCGATAGAAAGGTGAAAACCCGCCCCAGAGGTGAGGCGGGTAGACCTGCGCTTAGGCTTCAGTAGCGTATTTGGCCAGGCGTGGGTCGTTTTTCAGCACGGCCAGGGTGTTGCTGTGCACGGTTTCGGCAGTCACGTCGGCGCTGCTGAAGATCTGGTTGAAGTGCTGGTGAGCGACCGAGTTGAAGTAGCCACGGTCTTCCGGTGCCACGCCCAGGACCACGGCGTAGGTGGTGAGGGCTTCGCCCTGACCCATTGCCATGTCCTCGGACAGCTCGTTCATCATGCCATTCATGGCGAACCAGGACTTGCCGCCGTAAGTCAGCGAAGCCTTGGTGGAGCAGCCGTTGGTGCCGGAGGTCATGCCGAAGGTGGCGTTGCCGGAGGTGCCGTTGGTGGTGGAGGCCAGGAAGTGAGCCGGTGTGCCGCGCTGGCCTTCGAACAGCATGTTGCCCCAGCCGCAGTTCGGGCCACCTGGCGCTTCGGCCATGGCGTTGAGGGAGACCACGGTGAACAGAGTACCCAGAAGAATCCGTTTCATAGCTTTTTCTCTATTTGTCTTAACCAAGGGTCAGGGTTTCTGGCAACTCGGTTGCCAGGTCGGGAAAGCGTTTCACCCACCCGCGCAGCTTGGAGTTTAGGCACGATCTAAAGGTTGCGTTGTTGATTGCGAAAAATTTGCTTGTGCATCATGCCGCACCGGCTGCGACATAAAGTCCCGCCGAGCCTTGCAAGGCGCGCGCGGGCAGCGCCAGAATGCTGCGTATCTGCCCCGCCGAAGTAAGGACACCTAATGCCCGATCCTGTCGCTACGCGCCTGCGCCTCGCGCCTGAAGCTTTGACCAGGCGTTTCTCCCCCGAGCAGTTTGCTTTTGCCACCACCGACGATCTGGAGCCGTTTCGCGGAGTCCTGGGCCAGGAACGTGCTGTCGAGGCCCTGCAGTTCGGCGTGGCCATGCCACGCCCGGGTTACAACGTGTATGTGATGGGCGAGCCCGGCACCGGGCGCTTCTCGTTCGTCAAGCGCTACCTCAAGGCCGAGGGCAAGCGCCAGCAGACCCCGGCCGACTGGGTCTACGTCAACCACTTCGATGACACCCGCGAGCCGCGTGCGCTGGAGCTGCCGTCGGGCAGCGCCGCAGCCTTCATCAGCGACATGGGCGGCCTGATCGACAACCTGCTGGCGACCTTCCCGGCGGTGTTCGAGCACCCGTCCTACCAGCAGAAGAAGGGCGCCATCGACCGCGCCTTCAACCAGCGCTACGACCGCGCCCTGGATGTCATCGAGCGCGCCTCGCTGGAAAAGGACGTGGCCCTGTACCGCGACGCCAGCAATGTCGCGTTCACCCCGATGGCCGACGGCAAGGCGCTGGACGAAGCCGAGTTCGCCCAGCTGCCGGACGAAGTTCGCGAGCAGTTCCATGAAGACATCGCCTTCCTCGAAGAGCGCCTCAACGAAGAGTTGGCCAGCCTGCCGCAGTGGAAGCGCGAGTCGAACAACCAACTTCGCCAGCTCAACGAAGAAACCATCACCCTGGCCCTGCAGCCTTTGCTGGCGCCGCTGTCGGAAAAGTACGCCGAGAACGCGGCAGTGTGTGCTTACCTGCAATCGGTTCAGCTGAACCTGCTGCGCACCGTGGTCGAGCAACTGGTCGACGACAGTAAAACCGACGCCGTGGCGCGCAAGCTGCTCGAAGAGCAGTACGCCCCGAGCCTGGTGGTCGGCCATCACGCCGCCGGTGGCGCGCCGGTGGTGTTCGAGCCGCACCCGACCTACGACAACCTGTTTGGTCGCATCGAATACAGCACCGACCAGGGCGCGCTGTACACCTCCTATCGCCAGCTGCGCCCGGGCGCGCTGCACCGCGCCAATGGCGGCTTCCTGATCCTCGAGGCGGAGAAGATGCTCGGCGAGCCGTTCGTCTGGGATGCGCTCAAGCGCGCCCTGCAGTCGCGCAAGCTGAAAATGGAGTCGCCGATCGGTGAGCTGGGCCGCGTCGCCAGCGTCAGCCTGCAGCCGCAGATGATCCCGCTCAACGTCAAGCTGGTGATCATCGGTTCGCGTCAGCTGTACTACGCGCTGCAGGACCACGATTCGGACTTCCAGGAGATGTTCCGGGTGCTGGTCGACTTCGACGAAGACATGCCGATGGTCGACGAGAACCTCGAACAGTTCGCCCAGCTGCTACGCACCCGCACCAACGAAGAGGGCATGGCGCCACTAACCAGCGATGCGGTGGCACGCCTGGCCACCTACAGCGCGCGCCTGGCGGAAAACCAGTCGCGCCTGTCGGCGCGTATCGGCGACCTGTTCCAGCTGGTCAGCGAGGCCGACTTCATTCGCCAGCTGGCCAGTGATGAAAAGACCGATGCCGGGCACATCGAGCGCGCGCTCAAGGCCAAGGCCACCCGTACCGGGCGCGTGTCGCAACGGGTGCTGGACGACATGCTCGCCGGCATCATCCTGATCGATACCGAAGGCGCGGCCATCGGCAAGTGCAATGGCCTGACCGTGCTGGAAGTCGGTGATTCGGCGTTCGGCATGCCGGCGCGTATTTCCGCCACGGTGTACCCGGGCGGCAGCGGTATCGTCGACATCGAGCGTGAGGTCAACCTGGGCCAGCCGATCCACTCCAAAGGGGTGATGATCCTCACCGGTTACCTGGGCAGCCGCTATGCCCAGGAATTCCCCCTGGCGATTTCGGCGAGCATCGCCCTGGAGCAGTCCTACGGCTACGTGGACGGTGACAGTGCGTCGCTGGGCGAAGCCTGCACGCTGATCTCGGCGCTGTCGCGCACGCCGCTCAAGCAGTGCTTCGCCATCACCGGCTCGATCAACCAGTTCGGCGAAGTGCAGGCAGTGGGTGGGGTAAACGAGAAGATCGAAGGCTTCTTCCGCCTGTGCGAGGCCCGTGGCCTGACCGGTGAGCAAGGGGTGATCATCCCGCGTGCCAACGTCGCCACGCTGATGCTCGACGAGCGCGTGCTGCAGGCGGTGGAGAACGGCGTGTTCCACGTCTATGCGGTGAGCCAGGCCGACGAGGCGTTGAGCCTGCTGGTGGGCGAGGAGGCCGGCGTGCTGAACGACGAGGGCCTGTTCACTGAAGGCAGCGTCAATGCCCGGGTGGTCGAGCGCCTGCGTGAGATCGCCGAAATGATCAGCGAGGAAGACATCGAGAAGGCGGAAAAGGAACGCCTGGAAGAGGTGATTGCCCAGGCGAAACCGGCCTGAGTCAATAAATCGGCGCTGGCGGCCATGTGCTACCGTTCAGCGCCGGTTTTCCATCTTTTTACAGCGTTATTCTATGCTGGAACTTAAGGACGGCAGCAGGGTTCAGGATGGAGACAGCCCGAACGTTTCGGGTTGAACAGGGCTTTTCAGAGGGGGACGCGGCCATGCGCAACCTCAGCCTTACCCGCCAGTGCCTGGGCCTGGTGACCCGTATCGAATGCAGCATTCGTCCGCTGGCCGGCGACAACGGCATGTGGACCTTGCTGTTCGCCGCCGGCATGGCCGGTGAACAACCCTCTGCCATCAAGGCCCAGGGGCCGTTCCATGGCCCGCTGGTGGCCGAGTCGGTGCTCAATGCCATCGTCGACAGCCTGACCTTGCATGGGTACCAGGTGGCCGAGGATCCGCAGATCTGGTGCCTGCATCTGCAGGCGCAATTGCGCAGGATCAATGGCGAGCGGTGCCGCAATCTGGGGGATTATCAGTTCCATCCGGAAACCTGAAAGAGTTATCCCGATTTCATGCAGGGTGGCTGCGGCAATGGACCGCAGGCTTTTGCTGTCACAGGTGGCTGGCTATACTCGCGCTCGCTTTTTCAGTCACCTGACGAGTTCAAAACCCTCCATGGAACGTATTCTCGAAAACGCGATGTATGCCTCGCGCTGGCTGCTCGCCCCCATCTACTTCGGCTTGTCCCTTGGCCTGCTGGCCCTGGCGCTGAAGTTCTTCCAGGAAGTTGTCCACGTCCTGCCCAACGTTTTTGCCCTGAGCGAGGCCGACCTGATCCTGGTCATCCTGTCGCTGATCGACATGTCGCTGGTCGGCGGCCTGCTGGTCATGGTGATGATCTCCGGCTACGAAAACTTCGTTTCGCAGCTGGATATCGACGACAGCAAAGAGAAGCTCAACTGGCTCGGCAAGATGGACTCCTCGTCGCTGAAGATGAAGGTCGCTGCCTCGATCGTGGCGATTTCCTCCATCCACCTGCTGCGGGTGTTCATGGATGCGCAGAACATCTCCACCGATTACCTGATGTGGTACGTGATCATTCACATGACCTTCGTGGTTTCGGCGTTTTGCATGGGTTACCTGGACAAGCTGACCAAGCACTAAAATTCTCTGGCCCCTTCGCGGGGCAAGCCCGCTCCCACATCGAGCCCTGTGGTGTACCTGTGGGAGCGGGCTTGTCCCGCGAGGGGGCCATCTCGGTTCAACTGACGAGCGGCGTCAGTTACATCTTGTGTATTCCACAGCCCTGTACAAAAAATGAGCACTCATGCGTGGTTCCAGCAGCGAGGTGCTCTCATGAACCTGCATCAGCTCAATACCGAGGCCAGGGCCGGCCATGTCAATGAACTCAACCTGATCGCCATAGAAGGCGGCGATTACCTGCTTGAGGCCCGGGTCAACGGGCGCGCCCAACCACTCGATGACAGCCAGGGCAAACGCCTGCGGGTGCGCTCGGTCGAAGAGGCGCGTGAGCTGTTGAAGCCCTTGCCGATGATGTCGATGAACCTGTTGCACTGGTCCGTTCAAGACGAGATGTGCGGCATGGGGCAACACCCGGAAGAAGACCTGAAAGTCCCGATTTCGCCGCGTTCGGCCTGGTAGCTGCTCGCAGCTTCCCAGTGTGCTAGGCTGCTCGCCCTTTTCATCAAGGGCGCGGCTACACTGCGCCCTGCAGTGGAGCACGACCATGTCCGAACTCAACCTGTCCACCGACGAAACTCGCGTCAGCTACGGCATCGGCCGTCAGCTGGGCGGCCAGCTGCGCGACAACCCGCCACCGGGCGTCAGCCTGGACGCCATCCTGGCTGGCCTGGTCGACGCTTTCAACGGCGCCGACAGCCGCGTCAGCGAAGCCGACCTGTCCGCCAGCTTCAAGGTCATCCGTGAAGTGATGCAAGCCGAAGCTGCCGCCAAGGCCGAAGCCGCCGCTGCCGCTGGCAAGGAATTCCTGGTCGAGAACGCCAAGCGCGAAGGCATCACCACCCTGGCATCGGGCCTGCAGTTCGAAGTGCTGACTGCCGGTGAAGGCGCCAAGCCAACCCGCGAAAGCAACGTGCGCACGCACTACCACGGCACCCTGATCGACGGCACCGTATTCGACAGCTCCTACGATCGTGGTCAGCCGGCTGAATTCCCGGTTGGCGGCGTGATCGCTGGCTGGACCGAAGCGCTGCAGCTGATGAACGCGGGCAGCAAATGGCGCCTGTACGTGCCAAGCGAGCTGGCCTACGGCGCGCAAGGCGTCGGCAGCATCCCGCCGCACAGCACCCTGGTGTTCGACGTCGAGCTGCTCGACGTTCTGTAATGCCGTTGAGGCCGGCGCTGCCGGCCTCAATTCCAGTCTGTTCCCCCAGGGCGCAACGCCCGTGCATAGCAGAACAGAAACAGATTGCGCACCAGCTCTTTGAGCACGATCGGCTCGCTCGAATTCAGCCCATGCAGGTCCAGGTCTCCCTGGTCGCGCAGTTCGTCCAGTGCTTCTTCTTCGAGCACCGCGCACACTTCACCGGTTTCCCGATGAAGGATGCGCAGGTAGGGGTGGGGGCGGTCCAGCCAGGCGTCGATCAGATAAGTCATGGCTATTCTCCTTGGATAGCGGTTCCAATGAGAATAATTCTTATTATCAGAATAGCAAGTGCCAATTGGCAGATTTTGTAATCAGACCTTACGCACGAACTCCGACTTCAGCTTCATCGCGCCGATGCCGTCGATTTTGCAGTCGATATCGTGGTCGCCGTCGCACAGGCGGATGTTCTTGACCTTGGTGCCGACCTTGACCACCAGGGACGAGCCTTTCACCTTGAGGTCCTTGATCACGGTAACCGTGTCGCCGTCCTGCAGGACGTTGCCGACCGAATCCTTCTTCACCACCTCATCGCCGCCGGCATCGGCTTCGCCGTTGGCCGACCACTCGTGGGCGCATTCGGGGCAGATCAGTTGGGTGCCATCCTCATAGGTGTATTCGGAGTTGCATTTGGGGCAGGCTGGCAGAGTGCTCACTTCGGTTCCTTAAACAGACGGACGGTTAAAGGCCCATATTGTATAAGGTTTTGCCCGGGAAATGTTTTTGTGTGCCCAAAAGCTTCGCGGGACAAAGCCCGCTCCCACAGAGTTTTCCACTGGCTTCAGCCTTGTGGAGTACCTTGTGGGAGCGGGCTTGCCCCGCGAAAAAGACGACTCGGTCTATCAGTGCGTACGCGCTACCGCAAACTCACTCAGCTCAACCAGCGCATCCCGGTATTCACTGGCCGGCAGCACTTCCAGGCAGGCAATGGCCTTGGCCACATAATCGCGAGCCATCTGCGCCGTGTAATCCAGCGCACCCGAAGCTTCGACCGCCACACGAATCTGCTCCAGGTCTTCCAGGCCACCCTTCTGGATCGCCTGACGCACCAGTGCCGCCTGCTCAGGCGTGCCTTCGCGCATGGTGTAGATCAGCGGCAGGGTCGGCTTGCCTTCGGCCAGGTCGTCGCCGACGTTCTTGCCCAAGGTCTCGGAATCGCCCTTGTAGTCGAGCAGGTCGTCGACCAGCTGGAAGGCCACGCCCAGGTGGTCACCGAAGGTGCGCAGGGCCTCGCGCTGTTCATCGCTGGCTTCGGCCAGCGCGGCGGCGCTGTGGGTCGAGGCCTCGAACAGCATCGCGGTCTTGCCGCGAATGACCTCCATGTACACCTCTTCGGTGGTGCTGGCATCGCGCACGCGCGACAGCTGCAGCACTTCGCCTTCGGCGATCACCCGGGTGGCCTTGGAGAGGATCTGCATGACCGGCATCGAGCCCAGCTCGACCATCATTTCGAACGAGCGCGAATAGAGGAAGTCGCCCACCAGCACGCTTGGCGCGTTGCCCCACAGGGCGTTGGCGGTGGAGCGGCCACGGCGCATGCCGGACATGTCGACCACGTCGTCGTGCAGCAGGGTGGCGGTGTGCAGGAACTCGATGGTCGCAGCCAGCAGGCGCAGGTCGTCGCCTTCGCGGCCCAGGGCCTTGCCGCACAGCAGCACCAGCAGGGGACGCAGGCGCTTGCCGCCGGCGGACGTGATATAGTCGCCGATCTTCGATACCAGCGGCACGCGCGAGGTCAGCTGCTTCTTGATGATCTCGTCGACGGCGCTGAAATCGTCAGCTACCGCGCGGTAGAAGGTTTGGGGTTGCATCGGCTGCTCCAGTGAGGTTGCGCGGCATGCTAGGTCGCGGGTCCCGTGGTGTCAAGGCGCGGTGCCCGGGCGGCGGGGGCGGTACTTGCAAGCGAATCCTCTGTTGCGTACAATCGCGCACCCTAACTTCCTGGGCAGCACCTGCCTTACGCAATTGCAGCGGGCCGTTCCAGCCCCATGCAGCCATGCCAGCCAATACTCAATATATAAAGCGCTGGGTGAGCAGGATTATCGGAGAAATACCCATGTCTTACGCAGTAATCGTTACCGGCGGCAAGCAGTACAAAGTCGCTGAAGGTGAATTCCTCAAGATCGAAAAACTGGAAATCGCCACTGGCGAATCCGTGACCTTCGATCGCGTTCTGCTGGTCGCCAACGGTGAAGAAGTCACCATCGGCGCTCCAGTCGTCGCTGGTGCTAAAGTTGTTGCCGAAGTCGTTTCGCAAGGCCGTCACGACAAAGTACGCATCATCAAGTTCCGTCGCCGTAAGCACCACATGAAGCGTATGGGCCACCGCCAGTGGTTCACCGAGATCAAAATCACCGGCATCCAGGCTTAATCCCCTAGATCCCCTGAATTTATTTGGAGAATTGAACCATGGCTCACAAGAAGGCTGGTGGTAGTACCCGTAACGGTCGCGACTCAGAATCGAAACGCCTTGGCGTGAAGATGTATGGCAGCCAGGTCGTCAAGGCCGGCAACATCATCGTCCGTCAGCGCGGCACCCAGTTCCACGCCGGCTACGGCGTTGGCATGGGCAAGGATCACACCCTGTTCGCCAAGATCGAAGGCGTGATCAAGTTCGAGAAGAAAGGCGAGTTCAACCGCCGTTACGTGAGCATCGTCGCCGCTTAATCGCGACGTCGCTCCAGAAGCCCCGTCATGCGACGGGGCTTTTTCGTTTGTGGTGAGCCTCTTGCAAAGCTGTTTGTATGGGCTGCCGGCGTGGGTTTCTTCGGTCGTACGGGGCCGCCGCGCTCATTTTTGCAAGAGCCTCAGGTTTTTCAGGTATTCAACTCGCCGGAAGGCGAGAGGCGGTTTAAATGAAGTTTGTTGACGAAGTATCGATTCGGGTCAAGGCCGGTGACGGCGGTAACGGTTGCATGAGCTTCCGCCGCGAGAAGTTCATCGAGAACGGCGGCCCCAACGGCGGCGACGGTGGCGATGGCGGTTCGGTGTACATGGTCGCCGACGAAAACCTCAACACCCTGGTCGACTACCGCTACACCCGTCACCACGAAGCCCAGCGCGGCTCCAACGGCGGCAGCACCGATTGCACCGGCAAGAAGGGTGAAGACCTGTTCCTGCGCGTGCCGGTCGGCACCACGGTGATCGACGCCTCCACCCAGGAAGTGATCGGCGACCTGGTGACCCCTGGCCAGAAACTGATGGTCGCCCAAGGCGGCTGGCACGGCCTGGGCAACACCCGTTTCAAGTCCAGTACCAACCGTGCGCCGCGCCAGACCACCCCAGGCAAGCCGGGTGACCAGCGCGACCTGAAGATGGAGCTGAAAGTCCTCGCCGACGTTGGCTTGCTGGGCCTGCCGAACGCTGGCAAGAGCACCTTCATCCGTGCGGTATCGGCCGCCAAGCCGAAAGTCGCCGACTACCCGTTCACCACCCTGGTGCCGAACCTGGGCGTGGTCAGCGTCGACCGCTGGAAGAGCTTCGTCGTTGCCGACATCCCCGGCCTGATCGAAGGCGCTTCCGACGGTGCCGGCTTGGGCATTCGCTTCCTCAAGCACCTGGCGCGTACCCGCGTGCTGCTGCACCTGGTCGACCTGGCGCCGCTGGACGAGAGCAACCCGGCCGATGCCGCCGAAGTGATCGTCAACGAGCTGACCCGCTTCAGCCCGGCGCTGACCGACCGTGAGCGCTGGCTGGTGCTGAACAAGTCGGACATGCTGATGGACGACGAGCGCGACGAGCGGGTCAAGGAAGTGGTCGAGCGCCTGCAGTGGGAAGGCCCGGTCTACGTGATCTCGGCCATCTCCAAGCAGGGTACCGAGCAGCTCAGCCACGACCTGATGCGCTACATCGAAGACCGCGCCGACCGCCTGGCCAACGACCCGGCCTACGCCCAGGAGCTGGCCGAGCTCGACCAGCGCATCGAAGACGAAGCCCGCGCCCAGCTGCAGGCCCTGGATGACGCCCGCACCCTGCGCCGCACCGGCGTCAAGAGCGTGCACGACATCGGCGACGATGATGCCTGGGACGATGATTTCGAGGACGACGAAGACGGCCCGGAAATCATTTACGTGCGTGACTGACCGGTTGCAGTACACTAAACGCCGCTCTCTGGAGCGGCGTTTTTGTATCTAATGTATCTACGGATTCGACATAGGTTGGAAGAGAAGATGCGAAGCAAGGTGACTGGCGCCAAGCGCTGGGTCGTGAAGATCGGCAGTGCGCTGCTCACGGCGGATGGCAAAGGCCTGGACCGCGGCGCCATGGCCGTGTGGGTCGAGCAGATGGTCGCGCTGCGTGAAGCGGGCGTGGAGTTGGTGCTGGTGTCCTCTGGGGCCGTGGCGGCAGGCATGAGCCAGCTGGGCTGGGCCACCCGACCGAGCGCGATGAACGAGCTGCAGGCCGCCGCCGCGCTCGGCCAGATGCGCCTGGTGCAGGCCTGGGAGTCGAGCTTCGGCGAGCACGGCAAGCACACTGCGCAAATCCTCCTGACCCACGACGACCTGTCCGACCGCAAGCGTTACCTCAATGCTCGCAGCACCCTGCGCACTCTGGTCGATCTGGGTGTGGTGCCGGTGATCAACGAAAACGACACCGTGGTCACCGACGAGATCCGCTTCGGCGACAACGACACGCTGGCCGCGCTGGTGGCCAACCTGGTCGAAGCCGACCTGCTGGTGATCCTCACCGACCGCGACGGCATGTTCGACGCCGACCCGCGCAACAATCCCGAAGCACAGCTGATCTATGAAGCCCGTGCCGATGACTCGTCGCTCGACGCCGTGGCCGGCGGTACCGGTGGTGCTCTGGGCCGTGGCGGTATGCAGACCAAACTGCGCGCCGCGCGCCTGGCGGCCCGTTCCGGTGCCCACACGATCATCATCGGTGGCCGCATCGAGCGCGTGCTGGACCGCCTGAAGGCGGGCGAACGCCTGGGTACCTTGCTGTCGCCCGAGCGCGGCATGCTGGCGGCGCGCAAGCAATGGCTGGCGGGCCACCTGCAGACCCGTGGCACCCTGGTGCTCGACGCCGGTGCCGTGCAGGCTCTGCGCCAAGCCAACAAGAGCCTCTTGCCGGTTGGTGTGAAAACCGTGCAGGGCAGCTTCCGTCGCGGCGAGATGGTCGTGTGCGTCGGCCCGGACGGTATCGAAGTGGCCCGTGGCCTGGCCAACTACAGTGCGCTGGAATCTCAGAAGATCATCGGCCAGCCGTCCGATGCCATCGAGGCCATCCTCGGTTACAGCGCCGAGCCGGAGCTGGTGCACCGCGACAACCTGGTGCTGGTATGAAAATGCTCAAGGGCGTAATTGCCGCAGCAGCCTTGGCGCTGCCGATGCTGGCCGGGGCCGAGGAAATCGGCCAGGTGTCCACCGTGTTCAAGTTCGTCGGGCCGAACGACCGCATCGTGGTCGAGGCGTTTGACGACCCCAAGGTCGAGGGTGTGACCTGCTACCTGTCACGCGCCAAGACGGGCGGTGTGAAAGGTGGGCTGGGTTTGGCCGAAGACCGGGCGGAGGCGTCGATTGCCTGCCGTCAGGTTGGGCCGATCAACTTCAAGGGTGAGTTGAAAGATGGCGAGGAGGTGTTCAAGGAACGCACCTCGCTGGTGTTCAAGACCATGCAGGTGGTGCGCTTTTTGGACAAGAAACGTAATACGTTGGTGTACCTGGTGTACAGCGACCGCATGATCGAAGGCAGCCCGCAGAATGCGGTGACGGCGATTCCGATTCTGCCTTGGAGTCAGTGATGCCGTAGGGGAGGCCGTTGGCCTCCTTTCGCGGGCGGTCCGACGTCTCGGCAAGCCCGCTCCCACATTTATAGCGGCGCTGCATTACTCTGTGGGAGCGGGCTCGCCCCGCGAAAGGGCCGCAAAGCGGCCCCAAATTCCTCAGGCCAATTCCTCAGCCTGATCCTCCCGCACGATCGCCTTCTCCACATCCCGCCGGCTGATGTACTTCCAGTCCGCCTCGTCGATGTAGATGCCATTCGGCCCGCTGCCGCCTTCCAGGTCGATCGCCACATGCGCCGACACCTGCGGCTTCACGCTCGCCAGAATCGGCACGAAGCCCAGCTGCAGGCTGGTCTCCAGCAGCGCCGCCTGGTTGCGTTCGTCGATGTCCGCCGCCTCGTCGAGGTAGTACGGCAGGCGAATGCGCCCGGCCAGGTCACGGTCCATCAGGTGCAGCAACAAGTACATGTTGGTCAGCGCCTTGATGGTCATGGTAGTGCCGTTGGAGGCCGCGCCGTCGATGTCGGCGTGGATCACTGGCTGGCTGTTGATCTTGGTGATCTCGAAGGCTAGTTCGAACAAGTCTTTCAAGCCCAGCTGGTTGTGGTTGGCGGCCACCAAGCGAGCCAGGTATTCCTTGGCCTCTTCGTTCTTGTGATCCTGCTCCGAGCTCTGCGTCAGGTCGAACACCGACAGGGTTTCGCCTTCCTCGTACTGGCCGGCGCTGTGGATGATCTGGTCGATGTGCTTGAGCGCTTCCTTGTTCGGCGCCAGCACCACGCGGAAGCTCTCCAGGTTGGACACCTGGCGCTTGTTGATCTCGCGGTTGAACAGGGCCAGTTGGTGCTCAAGGCTGTCGTAGTCGCTGCGGATGTTGCGCAGGGTCCGGGCGATGTCGGTGACCGCCGCGCGGCGCGCCTTGGCCAGGGTCAGGGCCTCGTCGGTGCGGTGCGCATAGGCGTTCACCAGCAATTGCAGGCGGCGCTCCATGTCGTCTTCGCTGTCGAACTTGGCCACGCCCTTGAGGCGCACCTGGGCGTACAGCGCCTCGATCTGGTTGTCGACGCGCTGCAAGCCCTGCCAGCTGTCCTGGTAGTCGTTGAGCAGCGGCAGCAGGTTGTCCATGGAGTCGTCCACCGCTTCCATGAACGGCGTGCCGAACGGCAAGTCTGCTGGCAGAAGCTGGCGACGGCGCAGGGCGTCTTCCAGGGTACGTTGCTTGGATTCCAGGTCGCCGAGCTGGCGGCCGACCAGCTGCAGCTTGGCCGACAGTTGCTGGACGCGCTCGGTGAAGGCGTCGCTGGAACGCTTGAGTTCGTCCTGGGCGGCTTCCAGTTGCGCCAGTTGCTCCAGCTTCTCGGGCTCTTCGGCGGCCAGGGTTTCGCTGCGGCGGTAGTCTTCCAGGGCCTTCTGCGCGTCGAGTACCTGCTGGTACAGGGCTTCGGTCTGAGCCTTGGAAGCGGTGCGGTCGGCGGCCACCGATTGCTGGGTCTTGAGCTGCTTGAGCTCGCGTTCCAGGCGGTCTTTCTGGTCGCGCAGGGCGGCGCGGTCGGCCAGGGCCTGCAGCGCCGGTGGGTCGATGTGCGAGAGGTCGATGGAAATGCCCGGAGCCTCGAAACGCTCGCCTTTGAAGCCGTCGAGCACGGCCTCCAGCGATTTCACCCACAGGTCGCTGTCGTCCAGCTCGATGCCACGGTCGCCCAGCGGCAGGCTGAACAGCGCGCCGTTGAACAGGCGCATCAGGCGGTCGACGTCGGCCTGCGAGAACTCTTCGCGCAGGCGGGCATAGCTGTTGTTGTCGGCGTGGTCGAGCTGCTGCCTGACCTGCTTCACGCGTTTTTCCAGGTCGCGCACGCGCTCGTCGAGGTCTTCGGCGGAGAACTGCCGCGACTGCGCCAATGCGCCGGCCAGTTCGTCGTGGGCGTCCTTGGCCGCCAGCAACTGCTGTTCGAGGACTTTGACGTCATCGACCAGGGCGAAGCGGTGCTTGAGCACCGACAGCTCGCCGAGCCAGCGCTGGATGCCGGTGATTTCACGCTCCAGGCGCATCAGCTCCTGGGTGCCGCCACGCTGGTCATTCTGCAAGCGGTCCTGCTCGCCGCGGAAGTGCTCGGCCTGGATCACCAGCTCTTCCTTGCGCGCCATGGCGTATTCCTGCCAGGTGCCCAGCAGGTTGTCGAGCAGCGGCGAAAGGCGGTGCAGCTTGCCGCGCAGGATGTCGCGCTGGGCCACGCCGCCGGCCAGGGCCTCGACCAGCGGGCCGGCAGCGACCAGGGCGTTGTAGTCCTGCTCCATGCGGCGCACGTCGCGGAAGGCTTCTTCGCATGCAGCGATGTAGTCGACGCTGCCCGAGCGCAGGCTGTGCTCGAATGCATCGAGGAACAGCTGCTTGAGCTTGGCGGCGGTGATTTCGCGCATGTGCAGCAGGTTGATGAACAGGGCGCGGAAGGTCTTCAGGCTCTGCTCGCTGGTCGAACGCAGCGGGATCAGGGTCAGGTCCAGCGGCACCGAGGTGTGGCCGCCGACCAGCAGCCGGCGCAGTTCGTCCGGCTTGAGTTCATAGGCCTTCAGGCCCAGGCGCTCGAGGTTGGTGAACAGCTCTTTCTGACGCAGGCAGGTGTCGTTCTTCTGGTAATGCGCCAGGTCCAGCTCACCTTTGTAGGCGAAGAACTGGTGACCGAAACCGCCGCCCGGGCCACGCCCGACCACGCCGATCACGTGCGGGCCGTGGGGCAGGTTGAGTTCGCAGAGGATGTACGAAGTGTCGCTGGCGAAGTAGAAGCGGCGCGACTGTTCCAGGCTGTACTTGCCGAAGCTCATGTCGGACATGCGCGCCAGGATCGGGAACTGCAGGGCGTTGATCGAGGCGGACTTGCCCAGGTTGTTGGCGCCGTAGACCGACAGCGGGTGCTCCAGGGGGAACAGGCCGAGGCTGTAGCCGGCGGTGTTGAGCAGTGCGAAGCGGCGGATGCCGTAGCGTTCCTGGCTCATGCGTCAATCTCCTGTTGCTCTTCGCGGATGGCCCGGGCCAGGGCTTCTTCTTCGCTTTCGTCGGCCTCGAAGGGGGCCAGGTCGAGCGGGTCGTCGGTGCGCGCCAGTTCTTCGGCGCTTTCTTCTTCGACCAATACCGGCGTTGGCAGCGGTAGGTCGCTGTGCAGGGTGGCGGCCAGGTCGCGGTCCTGCTGCACCGACAGGCACACGTCGAGGAAGCGGTGCATCGGCGGCAGGAAGCGGTAGATGCCGCCTTCTTCGTGGGCGAAGCCGAGTTGGGTCATGCGGCGCATGATCTTTTCTTCAAGCTCGTCGACGGTCTGCACTTCGGCCTGCAGGAACAGGTCGCGGTACTTGTCCAGCAGCGATGGCAGCTCGTCGCGGCCGATGCTGCCGCCGTCGAGCACGGCCATCGGGTCGCGGCCCTGGTCGGCCAGGTGCTCGACCAGGATGAAGGTGAACAGCGACAGGCGCTGGGCGGTCTTGTTGACCTGCGCCGCGGCCTGGTCGGGGACGAAGTAGTAGAAGCCGCGGGTATCGCACACCAGCTCGAAGCCCAGGGCCTTGAACAGGGTGCGGTACTGGTCCTGGAAATTCGACAGCTGGGCGTACAGCTCCGGGTCGCGGCGGCTGACGTGAAACCCTTTGAACAGCTCGCGGAAGATCGGCGCGAGCTGGGACAGTTCGGAAAGATCAAGATGCATGGGCTGGGCTCGCGTTGTTTTCAGGTGGCGCTTCGCGGCTGGAGGTCAGGGCGAACGAGCGCAGGCTGACCAGGTGTTCCTGGGTGGTGTATTCGCGGCGGTCGAGGCGTTCGCGCTTGAAGCGCTTTTCCCGTGACAGGCGTGAGAACCAGTACAGCAGCTCGTCGGTGGCGCCTTCGGGCTCCTGCTCCAGCAGCCAGACCATCAGGTCGGGCAGCGGCAGGGCGTTTTCGCAGCGTTCGAGCATTTCCTTGACCGTGCGCGGTGCACGCGGCAGCACGCCGCTCTGGGTCTTGTGCGCCTTGGGGAATTTGGCCGGTTTCGGCTCGAAGCGGGCGAGGGCGTAGACGTAGGCCTCGACCTGGCTGGCGCTGCCGAGGAAGGTGCTCTGCGGGCGGGTGAACAGCGGCATGGCGGCGTGCGGCACGGCGTCGATGCCTTTGCGGCGGATCACCGACAGGGCCAGCGCCGCGCCGCGGGTCACGGCATTGTGCCGGCGGGCTTCTTCACGCAGCGGCAGCAGCAGCTCGCGGGCGTGGCGCAGGGTCAGCTGGGCGCTGGTCTGCATTTCGAGGATGCGCGCGTGGGTACGCAGCAGCATGTCGTCGTCCACCAGGTGGCCCAGGCGCGCCTGTTCACCGAGCAGTTTCAGCAGCACGGTCTCGACCTTGCGCACGCCCTGCTCGAAGGCGCCGTCGGCGTTGACCAGCTGGATCATCGGCTCGACATATTCGTCCCAGGTCGCCAGCACTTCGGCATAGCGCTGGCGCAAGGGGATCTGGCGGTTGCTGGTCTTGGCCCGTTCGGCCACGGCCACCAGCGCCTGTTCGTCGTTGTCGAGCTTCTTCAGCACGTCGCGCACCCGCATGTCGAGCAGGCGCAGCTGGCGCGCCAGGTCGTCGCTGTCGCGGTTGTCGAAAGCATCCTGGATGTGCCCGGCAAGGCGCTCCAGGTGGCGCAGGTAGGCCTCGATCTCCAGGCACAGGCCCAGGCGGTGCTCGCGGCGCAGGTAGGCGAGGAAGTCGTGGATCTGGGCGTTGAGCTCGAAGCGATTCGGGCTCTTGGCCACCGGCACCAGGATATCCAGGCGAATCCACACGTCGAGCAGCTGGGTGATGTCCTGCGGCGTGCTTTCCACTTGCTGGCGGCCCAGTTGCTGGCGCAGTTCCACCAGGCTCAGGGTGCCCTGGTCGAAACGCTCGCACAGCGGCTCGATCAGGGCCCAGTGTTCGGCTAGGGCGCGCAGGACGCGCTTGGGTTCGATCATTGGCGTCTACTCGTTGCCAAGTAAAAAGGGGGCGATTGTACTGCATCCGGGGGGGAGGATTTCACCCCTTGTCTGTAATGAGGTGAATCCGCTGTGGTGCAGGTGGTTGTCTTGGCGGGTGCGGCGTTTTCAAGATCGCGCGCCGCCCGCGCGGCGCATCGCGAGCAACGCTCGCTCCTACGTTTGTTTCTGGCCAATTCCGCCTGTGGGATTTGCGCGCGAACGCCTTGGCGCATGACGCGATATCGTGCCAAACAAACAAGGCGTTCGCGCGCGCCTGTCACTGACGTTACTGGCCGGAAACAAACGTAGGAGCGAGCGTTGCTCGCGATGCGCCGCGCGGGCGGCGCTCGGTCTCAAGGCCCCTGCAAATCCCACGCGTACACGTTACAATCCCCCACTGACCCTCCCCCCCCGGATATCCGTGCCTTGCTGACCGAACCCCGCCGACGCGCCTACCTTTCCGCCATGCAAGTGGTGCATTGGCTGCCGCGCGCCGAACTGCCGTTCGCCGCCCCGTCGCGCCCCGAGCTGCTGTTGCCGCAGGTGCCGGTCGAGGACGCAGCGTTCGAGGTCAGTCCAACCGCTCCGGCCGCCAACGATGCACCGTCCGCACCGCAGGCGCGTTCCGGCGAGCGGCCGAAAATCGAGATCCCGCGCCCGAGCAGCACGGCCAAGCCTGTCGCCAAGCCGGTCGAGGTCGAGGATCAGCCCCCCGCGCCGCGCCCGGCGCTGGTGCCGCCACCGCGCTTCTCGCTGCAACTGCTGCGTGCCGGCAGCTGCCTGCTGCTGGTCGAGCTGGCCACCGGCCAACCGTTCCAGAGCCGCGACCCGTCCTACCTGCTGCTCAAGGACATGCTGCGCGCCGCCGGCCTGCCCGACGCGCCGCAGATCATCGGCGAGCCCGTACGCTGGCCGCTGCTGGTGCGCGGCAACATGGACCAGGGCCCGGCGGCCGCGCGTGATTTCGTCCAGGGTTTCATCCAGGCGCGGTTGGAGGAAGCACCCTGCACCGTGCTGTGGTTGATTGGCTTGCCGGCCCTGCGCCATGCCGCCAATGCCGATGACACAGCCTATTACCAAGTCCTCAAGCTCGACGGCCTGGGCGATGCCTGGGCCTTGCCGGGCCTTGAACTGTTGATGGACGAGCCGCAGCGCAAAG
Source organism: Pseudomonas sp. NPDC089752 (assembly GCF_044748725.1). Classification (NCBI taxonomy): domain Bacteria; kingdom Pseudomonadati; phylum Pseudomonadota; class Gammaproteobacteria; order Pseudomonadales; family Pseudomonadaceae; genus Pseudomonas; species Pseudomonas sp. NPDC089752. The sequence goes on along the minus strand of NZ_JBIVGP010000004.1, from coordinate 347,018 downwards.
CGGACGTCTGGCAAGCGATGCGCCAGCTGATGGCGCGCTGGAAGAGCGTTGAATGAGTGAATCGATCAGTTTCCGCCCGATGACCGAGGCGGATCTGGATGCCGTGCTGAAGATCGAATATGCCGCGTTCAGCCATCCCTGGACCCGCGGGATTTTCCAGGATGCGCTCAAATCCTACGAAGTGTGGTTGATGTTCGATGGCCAGCAGCAGGTGGGTCATGGTGTGATCAATGTGATCATCGATGAGGCGCACTTGCTGAACATCACCGTGAAGCCGGAGAGCCAGGGGCGGGGGATGGGCTTGCGGTTGCTCGAACACCTGATGGCGCGGGCGTATCAGCTCAATGGGCGGGAGTGTTTCCTGGAGGTCAGGGCGAGCAACCAGTCGGCGTATCGGTTGTATGAGCGGTATGGCTTTAACGAGATTGGGCGTCGGCGCGATTACTACCCGGTCGCGGGTGGGCGTGAGGACGCGCTGGTGATGGCTTGCACCTTGCTCGAAGATTGATGGTCCAGCCTGTCTGGCATTGAGTAAATTGTTACCAATATGCGGGTTTGATTGCCGGTCTTTTCTGGGTGGGCACCCGATCTGGGAATTGGTGTGAGGCAAGCTCCTCGGTTGTCACCAGGTGGCGCATCCAGTGTGAATGATTTTTGAGTGAGCCGGGTGCAGTTCGCTTCATGCCCTCGCGGTGCGGCAGGATCACGCCCAATCGCAGTTCTGGGAAATCCTCTCTGATGGCCCTTAGGGCTGGAGTCATATCGGTATCTGCAGAAACTAGAACTATCTGTTCTATTCGCTCTTCTGCGGGGATCGTGCATTGCTGCGCGGCGAGCCGGTACATGCTGATGGCAATCAGAACGTCCGTTTCCTTTTCTTCGAGCTTCCAGATGGCCACTTTGTCGAGCCGCGAGGGTGGCGTTTCTTTATCTATGAATCGTGGAGCACTACGAGGCTCCAGCTGATGGCGTCCGTAATGAACAACAACTCCTCTTGCGATCAGAGCGCGAAGGTAAGTGTCTTGAGCTTCTTTCGAAACGCTTCCCCGGCTCGCTAAAGACGGCTTTACGCCGGCGGTAAAAAAGCTGATGGCTTTGATTTCGCTTTCCGGTTGTTCAACCTTGATGATATGACCGAGTAAAGCAGGCAGGTCGAGCCATTTGAAGCCTGTGCCTGCTACCAGCCCGTAGAACACGTTGTATCCGTCGATGAAGCAGGCTGTACGCAAAATTTTTATTGCCCTGAAAACGAAAAAACCGGCGCTAGGCCGGTTTTTTCACCCCAACAGCCAACGAACTGAATCGTCGCGTACGGGGCTGAGTAGTGAAATTGATTATGCCACCAGGATTGGGGCAGTCAACAGGCATCTCCGGTACAGATGCTCGCTGTTGGCTAATGATGACTCAATACGGAGCGGGCGTGGGTCAAGGCGTATGGAGAAGTGTGTTGCTCCACGTTGCCCCCGACATTGCCTGAAACATCTCACTCGGTTTCGACTGGCTTGCGCAAATCCCTCAGGCTCCTCGTCACAGCCCCGCTATTGCACTTCGCCGCCGCCTGCTCTGGCGTGTATTTGCGCACCGTGCGGAAGAACAACTCACAGGTCTGCTTCTTCTGCGTCACCTGCCACTTGGTCGAGCACGCATCGAGCGTCAGCTTGGCATCGGCCTCCTGATTGCGTCCCATCCCGGCCTGCCAGCACGCCGCCGTCAAATCCTGCCCCATCATCCTCAGCCCAGCCGCGTCGGCCTTGTCCTGATCGCCGTCGTAGTTGCTCTTGTCCGCCGCATACCAGATCGCACTCGGGTGGTTGGCCCCCAGCACCGGCACCTTGGCGCCGGCCTGCGGGCTGATGCTGACCAGGCCCAACACACCGACCTTGGGCCCGTATTGCTGCTCGATCCAGCTGCGCACTGGAGCACCGAAGGCAACCATTGGCAGGGGCTGGGTGATGTTCTGCAGGGTCATCTCCTTGACCATGCGCAGCTGATAATCCTTGAAGTAGCTGTAGGTCTCTTTCAGCGTTTCGCCCGCACTGGCCGGTGCGGCAATCGGGGCAATGTCGATGATGGTCTGGTAGGCCGGGGTGTCGCCGGCTGCCACACCGTTATAGGTCAGCAGCTCGGCCCAGCGGTCGGTGGTGTTGCTGCGCAGGTAGTCTTGCGCCTGGGTCAGCGAATAGTCGGGCGGAAAGTGCAGCAGCTCGATGCTGCGGCGGTTCTGCAGGGCCATGCCGAGCGGCAGGAACAGGTACCAGTCATAGGCCCATTTGCCGTCCTTGTTCAGCTGGGTGGCGCCCTGGTAAGCCAGCTCGCCGCTATCGAGCAGCTTGCGCAGCGGCTCGGCGTAGTTGGCGGGGACGTCGCTGATGGTTGCGTGGAGCCGATCAGCGTCGCGGCGCACGTGCACCTGGGCATTGGCGTGGCCGTCGCGGCGTACGCTCTGGGTCAGGTAATGCTCGACGGTCTGCTCCAGCGTCCAGTCGCGAAAGCAGATCACGTGGCAGTTGTTGGGGAAGGCGAACAGGCGGGTGACGCGCTGGGCGTCGCCCAGGTAGATCTGAGCATCGGCTGCGGCAAATCCGGTAAAGGCGAGGGCGGCCAGGCTCGGTAGGGCCAGCTTGTACATGCTTAACTCCTTGTCAGCAGAATCGCCAGGATTGGCGAGGGTGCCCATACTGGAGTGGGGGAGCGGGAATGAGAAGGGCCAAAGGCTGCCTGATGGCGGTGGTATTATCGATCGCGGGTGTGGCGCAGGCCGATGAGCGTGACCTGTGGATGTTCGCGCAATGGGCGGGGGATCATCAGACCCGGCCCTTTCGCGAGATGCTGGTGGATGCTCGCCTGTATGGCGTGGTGCCGATTCATCAGCTGCTGCGCTCGGCGTCCGACTGGCGGCTGTGCAAGGCCTCGCCCTTCGCCGTGCCACCGTCCAGCAACTGGCCCAATGTGCGCTCCACGCTGGCGCTGATCAAGACACTGGGTGATCAAGGCATCTTGCGTCAGTTCGAAGTCGTTTCGGCCTACCGCGATCCGAGCCTCAACCGCTGCGCCGGTGGTGCTGTGGACAGTGCCCATACCCGTGCCTTCGCAGTCGATATCCTGCTGCCGGCCTGGGCCGATCCCAACCCGCTGTGCCGCTTCTGGCAGCAGCACGGTCAGGCCTGGAACATGGGTCTGGGGCGTTATCCGACAGGCCGTATCCATCTCGACACAGCGGGCTATCGCACCTGGGGTGGTGATGGCAGTGCCGGTTCGTCGTTCTGTATCAAGCCCAGCTGAGCGAGGCAGGCCTGGCTTTCGCCAATCACCCATTCTGCGAAACGCTGGCGCTTGCCGCCGTCGTTCAGCGGTTGCGGGCTCAGCAGGTGATAGGCGGAGCCGTCGCGCAAGAAGCCGAGCGGAGCGTGCAGCTGTCCGCTGTCGAGCTCGTCGCGCACCATCAGCGCCGAAGCGATGGCCAAACCAAGGCCGGCGCTGGCCGCCTGCAGTGACAGGTAAAAGTGTTCGTAGTCGCTGCGCTGGCTGTGTCGTGCCTTGCGGCCACTCAGGCGCAGCCACGCAGGCCAAGCGTCTGGTCGGGTGCCGCAGTGCAGCAGGCGCTGGTGATCGAGCTCAAGGTTGGCGTCGCGGCTGACCGGGCCGATCCACTCGTCGCAGATCTTCAGGCTATGCAATGTCGGCGGCCAGTGGAAGTCATCGCGGCGTAGCGCCAGGTCGACACCGCTGCGGGCGAAGTCCAATGGCCCGCCAGCGGCTACCAGGTGCAGTTGCAGGTCTGGGTGGGCGGCGTGAAAGCGGGGCAGGCGAGGGATCAGCCAGCGCATGGCGATGGTCGGTTCGCAGGAAAGCACCAGCACGTTATCCCGCTCTTGCTGCTGCAGACGCTGCACTGCAGTTTCGAGTTGCTCGAAGATAGCTTGGGTGGTGCCTTGCAGGGCGCGGCCGGCTGGGGTCAGGAAAATTGCCCGGTTGCGACGCTCGAACAGTTCGATGCCCAGGTGTTCTTCCAGCAGGCGCACTTGGCGGCTGACGGCGCCATGGGTGACATGCAGGCGCTCGGCCGCGCGCACGAAGCTTTCAGTTTCGGCGGCGATGTCGAAATAGCGAAAGGCGGTAAGGGGTGGCAGCTTCATAGGCTTTATGTGAGGAAAACTAGCGGATTCGCCTCACTATAAATCGATTTTTCGCTTCTTGTATGGCCTCGATAATCAGCACGTCTGTGCATTTACATCGCCTATCGAGGATCCACCCGTGACCGAACTGTTCGCCGTTGCTCTATTCACTCTGCTGGCTGTCATCAGCCCCGGCGCCGATTTCGCCATGGTTACCCGCAGCAGCTATGCACTGGGCCGCAGGGCGGGGCTGGCTGCAGCGGCAGGTATCGCCTTGGGCGTGCAGGTGCATGTGCTGTACACGGTATTGGGTGTTGCGGTGATCATCAGCCAGAGCCCGGCGCTGTTCCTGGCGATGAAGGTGCTCGGGGCGGGATATCTGATCTACCTGGGTTATCAATCGCTGACCAACACCACCCGCTTGAGCCTTGAGGGCCAAGTCTCTGGCAAGAGTCTGGTGGCCGCGCTACGCACGGGGTTCATGACCAACGCCTTGAACCCCAAGACCATGCTGTTTGTAGTCAGCGCTTACACGCAGGTGGTCCAGCCAGGTACGCCATTGGTCGTGGATTTCGCCTATGGGGCATTCATGTCGTTTGCCCACTGGGCCTGGTTCAGCCTGGTGGCGGTGTTCTTTTCGAGTGCGGGGTTGCGCGCGGCAATGATCGAGCGGCAGGGCATGGTCGATCGGGTGATCGGGGTAGCGCTGATCGGCCTGGGGCTGGCCGTGGCGGTGGCGGGTGTGCGCTGAACTTTTCTGCAGGCAAAAGAAAAGGGCCTACCTTGCGGTAAGCCCTTTTCAAGTTTGGTGGCTACACAGGGACTTGAACCCCGGACCCCAGCATTATGAATGCTATGCTCTAACCAACTGAGCTATGTAGCCGATGGCGCGCATTATTCGCTTGTGAGGCCCCTGTGTCAACACTCATTTCAAAAAAAATTTGCACGCTTTCAAAAACTTAGCCGCTCAGCCCGTTTTTATTGGACGATCAGCCATTGCCCGAGCACGCCGTGCAGCTGCAAGTGCTGCGCGGCAGCCAGGGCGTCGAGGGTTTCGCCAGGGCGGTCGAGGTTGAAGTCACCGCTCACTCGCCGATACGCCGTCTGTTCATCCATCAGCCATACGCGACGGCCCTGATAGCTGGCCAGGCGTTCGATGACCTGGCCCAAGGGCATGTTGCTGGCGTGCAGCTGGCCAGTGCGCCAGGCATCGGCGGCTTTCACGTCGGCTTTTTCCACGGGGTTTATTCGTGCATCGGTGAAGGTCACCCGTTCGCCGGCCGAAACCATGCGCTGGTCGCCGCCCTGCAGGATCATCGCCTTGCCGTTGAGCACCACCAGCTCGTCATGGTCGGCATGGCGCGCGACCATCAGGCGGGTGCCGAAGACCTGAATACGTGCATCGTCCACCTGCACTTCCATGGCGCGACCGTCGAGCATCACTTCCAGATACACCTGGCCCTGGACCAGGTGCAGCAGGCGTGTGCGCCCACGCAGGTCGACATTCATGGCGCTGGCACTGTCCAGGTGCAGGGTGGAACCGTCGGCCAGGCGCAGGCTGCGCCGTTCGCCGGCATCGGTGTGCAACTCGCTGGCAAGGCGTTGCATCAAAGGCCAATACAAATACGCCAACAGTGCCAGCCCTGACAGAAACAGCAGCGCCAACACCTTGCCCATGTGGCCACGCCTGGCGCTGAACACACGCGGCCGAGGCCGGGCAGCGGGCACCTGAAGTTGCTGCCAGCAGGCTTCGAGCTCGGCATAGGCGTGCGCGTTGAGCGGGGCTTGGCACCACCGGGCGAAGGCCTGTCGTTCGCGCTCATCGCAGCCGGGTTGGCGCAGGCGGGAAAACCATTCCAGTGCTTCCTGCTCAGGGTCGGCCTTGAGTTGCGTGGCGGGCATCGGGCTCATGGGATGTGCTCGCGAAAGGGCGGTTTCGCCCAACGATTACGGGGAAATGGGTCAGAGGATGCTAAATATATTGAGAACCATTTACAAGTAAGCAGTGACAAAGGGATAAAAAGGTAGCTATGTATCCATTTGTTTCCTGATAATCGGATCCCAAACCTGCGGACGGAACTCTAGCCCATGGCCATCAGCGGCACCTCCAACGTCAGCAGCGGTTCGGCAAGCCACGCCAACCCGCTGGTGATGCGCATCATCACCTTCTGCGCGTTGGCGCATCTGATCAACGACCTCATCCAGTCGGTGTTGCCGGCGATCTACCCGATGCTCAAGGCTAAATACGACCTGAGTTTCGCCCAGATTGGCCTGATCACACTGACCTTCCAGATCACGGCCTCGCTGCTGCAGCCCTGGGTCGGCTTCTTCACCGACCGTAGACCGACGCCGAATCTGCTGCCACTCGGCACCCTGTGCACGCTGGTGGGGATCGTCATGCTGGCCTTCGTCGGCAGCTTCCCGATGATATTACTGGCCTCGGCGCTGGTGGGTATCGGTTCGTCGACCTTCCACCCGGAAACATCTCGGATTGCGCGGCTGGCCTCAGGCGGGCGTTTCGGCTTGGCGCAGTCGACTTTCCAGGTCGGCGGCAACACTGGATCCGCCTTTGGCCCGTTGCTGGCGGCCGCCATCGTCATTCCATTCGGCCAGAGCCACGTGGCCTGGTTCGGAGTGGCCGGGCTGCTGTTCTTTGCCGTGACCTTGATGCTGCGTCGCTGGTACACCGAACACCTCAACCAGGCCAGGGCGCGCAAGGCGGTGCAGGCCACCCACGGCATCTCGCGCAAGCGGGTGATCGCGGCGCTGATCGTGCTGGGCCTGCTGGTGTTCTCCAAGTACTTCTACATGGCCAGCTTCACCAGTTACTTCACCTTCTACCTGATCGAGAAATTCGACCTGTCGGTGGCCAGCTCGCAGTTACACCTGTTCCTGTTCCTGGGTGCGGTGGCGGCGGGTACGTTCTTCGGCGGGCCGATCGGTGACCGCATCGGGCGCAAGGCGGTGATCTGGTTCTCGATCCTCGGGGTGGCGCCGTTCACCCTGGCGCTGCCGTATGCCGACCTGTTCTGGACCACCGTGCTCAGCATCGTGATTGGCTTTATTCTGGCCTCGGCATTCTCGGCAATCGTGGTCTACGCCCAGGAGCTGGTGCCGGGTAGCGTGGGCATGATCGCCGGGATCTTCTTCGGCCTGATGTTCGGTTTCGGCGGCATTGGCGCGGCGCTGCTGGGGTACCTGGCGGACTTGCGCGGTATCGAGTACGTGTACGGGTTGTGCTCGTTCCTGCCATTGTTTGGCTTGTTGGCGGTGTTTCTGCCAAATACCGGGAAGCGCTGAGACCGATGGGGCCGCACAGCGGCCCATTCGCGGGGCAAGCCCGCTCCCACAGGTTCCGGGCTGTAGGGAGGGGCTTTGTGGGAGCGGGCTTGTCCCGCGAAAGGGGCTGCATAGCAGCCCCCGGCAATTGACGACTCAACCTGGCTTGGCCTAGAGTGCCGCCTCTTCTCAACCACCTGCGTAGTAGCCCAAGCAATGCGCCGTACTCAGTCCCTCCCACACGCTCGCCAGCCTGCCCTTCAGGCCATGCGTCGTGCGTGGCCGAGCGACACGGTGCTCAAGCGTCGGCGCAGCGTGCTGTTTGCCTTCACCTTCTCGCCACACCTCGTTCTGAACTGACCAGCGTCCCGGCGTGCGCCTGGGCGCCCGTATCTGCGCGTCTTTTTCAGTTTGCTGGGAGTGGTACATGAACATGCGTTTGCTGGCGGGCCTTCTGTTCGCCGTGTCGGTGGTCGGCTTCAGTCTGGGGGCCAGCCTGCCGCTGGTGTCGTTGCGCTTGCACGAGGCCGGCGCCGGCACCTTGCAGATCGGCATCATTTCGGCCATCCCCGCCGCGGGCATGATGCTCTCGGCATTCATGGTCGACGCCTGTTGCCGGCACCTGACCCGGCGCACCATCTACCTGCTGTGCTTCAGCCTGTGCGCCGTCAGCATCGCTTTCCTGGAATCGGCGTTCGACTCGATCTGGCTGCTGGCCGTGCTGCGCCTGGGCCTGGGGATCGGCATGGGCATCGCGATCATCCTGGGCGAGTCGTGGGTCAACGAACTGTGCCCCGACCATAACCGCGGCAAGATCATGGCCCTGTACGCCACCAGCTTCACCGGCTTCCAGGTGCTTGGCCCGGCGATGCTCGCCGTGGTCGGTGCCAACAGCCCGTGGATCACCGGCGTGGTGACAATCTGTTATGGCCTGGCGCTGCTGTGCATTCTGCTGACGGTGCCTAACGACCACGTGGAGCACGGTGACGATGGCGAGAAAAGCTTCGGCCTGGCCGGCTTCTTCCGCGTCGCGCCGGCATTATGCGTGGCAGTGCTGTTCTTCTCGTTCTTCGATGCGGTGGTGCTGTCGCTGCTGCCGGTGTACGCCACCAGCCATGGCTTTGCCGTTGGCGTGGCGGCGCTGATGGTGACCGTGGTGTTCGCCGGCGACATGGTCTTCCAGCTGCCGCTGGGCTGGCTGGCCGACCGGGTCGAGCGCACCGGGCTGCACCTGGTGTGCGGGCTGGTGGCGATGGCGATCGGCATCGCCTTGCCGTGGCTGTTGCAGATGACCTGGCTGTTGTGGCCGTTACTGGTGGTATTGGGCGCGGTGGCAGGGGGCATCTATACCCTGGCGCTGGTGCTGATCGGGCAGCGCTTCAAGGGCCAGGACCTGGTCACCGCCAATGCCAGCGTCGGCTTGCTGTGGGGCGTCGGCAGCCTGGTCGGGCCGCTGCTCAGCGGTGCTGCGATGGACGTGGCGCCCCATGGCTTGCCGATGGCGCTGGCGATCATGGCTGGGCTGTTCGTGTGCTTTGCTCGTCAGTCGTACCGGCGGGCGGGGAAGTTGCGGGCGGTGGCAGACTAGCCTTTCTCAGGCTGCGCCGACGCTGACCCAGTAACGCGTGCGGTAGTCGATACGCACCGGCAGGCTGCGGGCGAGCAACCGCAGGATTTGTTCGGTGTCGCCCAGCTGGTAGGTGCCGGACACTTTAAGCTTGGCCACGTCAGGTGCACAGCGCAGCAACCCCGGGCGATAGCGGGCGAGTTCCGCGCAGAACTCGCCGAGCGGCATCTGCTGCACGCTGAGTACACCGTCGGTCCAGCCCCAAGGGTCGCCATGCAGTGTCGCAAGTTGATAGCGCCCACTCGGCGACACTTGCAGCGTCTCGCCCGCGTGTACCAGGCGCGGTGCCGTGGAGGCGGGGAACAGGGTGACTTCGCCGCCGCGCACGGCCAGCAGCAGGCCCTGGTCGTTTTCGCGCAGCATCAGTTGGCCGTCACGGGTGTCGAGGTCGCCTACCCGGGTGCTGATGTGGAACGGGCGGTTGTCGTCGGGGTTGCTGGCCAGGCTGACTTCGCCGCGCAGCAGGGTCAGTTGGCGTTGCTCGGCGCTGTAGCGCAGGTCGATGGCGCTGGCCGTGTTGAGCTGGATCTGGCTGCCATCGCTGCCCTGCAGCTGGCGGCGCTCGCCCGTGTCGGTGCTGCTGTCGGCGATCAGCGCCGGCAGGCCAAGAGGATCGCGCGCGGCCCAGCCAAGGCTGCCGCCCACAGCCAGTACCGCCAACAGCTTGAGGTGATCACGGCGGCTGACGCGCTGGCGCTGGCTGCCATCGAGGGTGCGCCGGCTCAGCTCGTTGGGTAAGCCGGCCAGTTCGTCGCTGAGGTTGCTGACCCGTTGCCAGGCCTGGGCATTGTGCGGGTGGCGGGCCAGCCACTGCTGAAATTGCTGTTCGGTTGCCGGATTCGGGCTATCGAAGCGCAGCTTCACCAGCCATTCGATGGCCTGGTCGACCTGGGCTTGCGCGGGGGCGCGATCAGAGTTCGGCATAGCGCAACCGGTAACAGACGCCCAGGGCCTTGGCCAGGTCGCGTTCGACAGTTGCGCGTGACACGTCCAGGCGCAGGGCGATCTGCGGGAGGCTCAGGCCATCGAGCTGAGCCAGCAGGAATGCCTGGCGGGCGCGTGGTTTGAGCTGATGCAGGGCGCGGTCAAGGCGTTCCAGAGTATCGAGAATGACCAGGCGATGTTCTTCACTCGGCACGTCGCCTTCGGGCAGGTGCGCCAGGCTCTCCTGATAGGCGCGCTCCAAGGTGCGGCGGCGGAACTGGTCGATCATCAGGCCACGGGCGATGCTGCTCAGGTAGGCGCGCGGTTCTTTCAGCGGTGAAACCTGGCGCGCCCGCAGCAGGCGCACGAAGGTGTCCTGGGCCAGGTCGGCGGCGTGTTCCTGGCAGCCCACTCGGCTACGCAGCCATCCGCGAAGCCAGGCGTGATGGGACTGATAGAGCAGGGCGACCTCGGCCGGTTTGAGCGTGTCGTTGATCTGCATCGTAGCGAAGGCCTGACTCCAGGGAACTTGAGTGATTGTGAATAGTTCTCAATTCTATGCGGGGAGGGCGTCGCGGGGCAATGGTATACCAGGAATTAGCCGCGCAAGATTCGGCGTTTCCCCGATGGAAGGCTGGGTTAAGCTGGACCTGCACTGAGCCCATTGGAGCACTGGATGATCCTCGCCGACCTCTCGCCTGGCGCCTACCGCGAGGCCACCGATTACCTGGCTGCACTTGACCCTGACTGGGCGCGGCATATCGCCGCTATCGGGCCTTGCCTGCATTGCGCGACGCCGGGGCGTGAGCCTTATGAGACGTTGGTACGGGCGATCGCGTATCAGCAGCTGCATGCGCGTGCGGCCGAGGCAATTCTTGCGCGGTTGCTGGCGTTGTTTCCTGGTGACGGGTTTCCTGCACCGCAGCAATTGTTGGCGCTGGCGCCGGAAACGATGCGGGCGTGTGGTTTTTCGGCGAGCAAGCTGGCCACTGTTCAGGGGATTGCCCAAGCTGCCCTGGACGGCGCGGTACCTGGCCGCGAAGAGGCGTTGCGCATGACTGACGATGCCTTGATCGAGCGCCTGGTTGCCTTGCGTGGGGTAGGGCGCTGGACAGTGGAAATGCTGCTGATCTATAGCCTGGAGCGCTCGGATATCTTGCCAGTGGACGATTTTGGCGTGCGTGAAGGGTATCGGCGGCTCAAGGGGCTGGAGAAGGCGCCGACACCGGCGCAGATGCGGTCGTTGGGCGGCGGCTGGAGCCCGCATCGGACGGTGGCGGCCTGGTACCTGTGGCGGGCCTAGTGTTGATGTGTGGCTTTGCCGGCCCTTTCGCGGGGCAAGCCCGCTCCCACAGGTTCTCCACCGTCATTGTGCTCTATAGATATCCTGTGGGAGCGGGCTCGTCCCGCGAAAGGGCCGGTATTGGTACAGCAATGAGTGGAGGCACACCGCGATGAACGCTTACACCACCAACGACCAACGCTGGCAAGCCGTACAAACCCGCGACAGCAACGCCGCCGGTCACTTCATCTACGCCGTACGCACCACCGGCATCTACTGCCAGCCCGGCTGCAAATCGCGCATGGCCAAGCGGGAGAACGTCGAATTCTTCACCGACGCCGCCGCCGCTGAAGCTGCCGGCTATCGCCCGTGCCTGCGCTGCCAGGTCAAGACCACGCCCAAGCGCCACTCCGACTTGGTCGCCCGCGCCTGTCGCCTGCTCGAAACCTGCGACAATGCTCCCAGCCTCGACCAGCTCGGCGCGCAGTTGGCCGTCAGCTCGTTCCACCTGCACCGTCTGTTCAAGGCCGAGACCGGCCTCACCCCCAAGGCCTACGCCACCGCCTTCCGCGCCCAGCGCCTGCGTGAACGCCTGAACGGGCAAAGCTCGGTGACCGACGCCATCTTCGAGGCCGGCTACAACTCCAACAGCCGTTTCTACGAAAGCGCCGACCAACGGTTGGGCATGCGCCCACGTGAGTACCGCAACGGTGGCGCAGGAGCGGCCATCCATTTCGCCGTGGCCCAGTGCACTTTGGGGGCGATTCTGGTGGCACAGAGTGCCAAAGGCATCTGCGCGATTCTCCTGGGCGATGACCCTCAAGCACTGCTCGAACAATTGCAGGACCAGTTCCCGAAAGCCGAACTGATCGGCGGCAATGCCGACTACGAGCGCGTGGTCGCCGAAGTCGTGGGTTTTGTCGAAGCACCGGCTTTGGGTCTGGACCTTCCCCTGGACGTGCAGGGCACCGCGTTTCAGGAGCGCGTCTGGCAAGCGCTGCGCGAGGTGCCGGTGGGCAGCCGCGTGAGCTACACCGAGATCGCCGAGCGCATCGGCGTGCCCAAGGCGGTGCGCGCCGTGGCCATGGCCTGCGCGGCCAACCGCATTGCCGTGGCCATCCCCTGCCACCGGGTGGTGCGCCGTGACGGCGACATCAGTGGTTACCGTTGGGGCGTGGAGCGCAAGCGGCAACTATTGGCGCGAGAAACGGCACTCTCCTGATTGCCATAAGCCGCGTAGAATCCACCGCCAAATCGAATTGTAAAGAGGAATGTTCGATGAGGCGTGTAAGCCTTGCCCGTTATTGCCTGGGTATCATGGCCCTGATGCTCGCGCTCGCTGCGCCCGCCTGGTCGGCGCCCACGCCGGCGTCCAATCTTGCAGGTGGCGAACTCCCTGTGCTGGACGAAAACGCCAGCATCGAGCAGCTGAGCGATCGGCTTGACCAGATTCGCCAGGGGGTCACCAGCAACGCCAATGACGACGTGCTCTCGCAGCTGCGCATGGCTGCCGTGCAGGTGCAGCGCCAGGCAGACGCGTTGAGCGCGGTGCGCACGACCGATGTGGAAAAGATCGACGACCAGCTCAAGGTCATCGGGCCGGTACAGCCGGATGAAGCCGCAAGCCTGGCCTTGCAACGCAAGGATCTCGAAGCGCAGAAGAAAGCCGTGCTTGCCGAGCAGGAACAAGCGACCAAGCTGACCCAGTCGGCCCGCGACCTGTCCACGCAGATCGTCAACCTGCGCCGCAGCCAGTTCAACTCGCAGGTCACCAGCCGCGCCGCCAGCCCGTTGAGCCCAGCATTCTGGCAATCACTGATCCGTCCCACCGAAGACGATGTGATGCGCCTGCGCGATCTGCGCAGCGAGGCCGCCGACGCAATGGCCAGCGCCTTTAGCGCCGAACACCGCTGGTTCTTCATCGGCAGCCTGATCGCGGCAATCCTGGTCTGGACGCTGGTACGGCTGCTGTTCGAGCGCCTGCTCGCCGACGCCATGGTCCGCTGGTTGCCCGAGGGGCGCTTGCGCCGCAGCGCACTGGCCGTCAGTGTCAGCCTGGCCACACTGGGCACCATCGCGGGCTCCGTGTCGCTGCTGCGCTGGGGCTTGGAGAGCAGCGCCGAGCTGGGTTCCGACATGGCCAGCCTGACCAACCACTTCCTCACCCTGGTGGTGTTCAGCGCCTTCATCACCGGCCTGGGCCGCGCCATGCTGATGCTCCAGCGCCCATCCTGGCGCCTGCCACCGATTCATGACGAAGTGGCCAGCGCGTTGGGCTGGTTCCCCAAATTGCTGGCCCTGGCGCTGATGGTGATGCTGACCATGGAGCGCATCAACAGCGTCATCGGCACCAGCCTGGCGCTGACCGTGGCGACCAACGGCCTGACAGCGCTGGTGGTGGCGGCGATCTTCACGATAGCGATCGTCCGCTACCGCCGCACACTGCGTGCCCATGAACTGGAGCGCCCGACCGGCCTGGCCGGGCTGATCCCGTTCGTGATCTTTGTGTGGGTTGGCCTGATCGTGCTGACGCTACTGGCCGGCTACCTGACCCTGGCCTACTTCCTTACCGCCAAGCTGCTGTGGATCAGCGTGGTCGCTACCTGCGCCTACCTGTTGACCACCTTTATCGGTGACCTCTTCGAGACGTTGCTGTCGCCGCGCCAACCCGGCGGCCTGGCACTGGCTTCGACCTTGGGCCTGGCGCCACGCCATCAGGCGCAGGCCAGCACCATCCTGACCGGTATCGGCCGCACGGTGCTGCTGTTCCTGGCGGTGATGCTGGCGCTGATGCCGTCGGGCACCAGCCCGGGCGAGCTGCTGCTGAGCCTGGGTGATTGGGACGGTACCGGTGGCAAGTTCCTCGGCAACCTGAACATCGTGCCGGGCGACATTCTGCTGGCCGTGGCGATGCTGTTCGGCGGCATGCTCGGCATCCGCGTGCTCAAGCGCTGGCTGAGCGAGCGTCTGCTGCCGGAAACCGACATGGACGCCGGCATGCGCGCCTCGCTGGTGACCCTGGTCGGTTACCTGGGCTTCCTGTTCCTGGCCATGCTGGTGATGTCGACGTTGCGCATCAACCTCACCAGCCTGACCTGGGTGGTCAGTGCGCTGTCGGTAGGTATCGGTTTCGGCTTGCAGCAGATCGTGCAGAACTTCATTTCCGGCCTGATCCTGCTCACCGAGCGCCCGGTCAAGGTGGGGGACTGGGTAAGCCTGGCCGGGGTCGAGGGTGATATCCGCCGGATCAACGTGCGCGCCACCGAGATCCAGATGTCCGACCGTTCCACGGTGATCGTGCCCAACTCGCAGTTCATTTCGCAGAACGTGCGCAACGTGACCATGGGCAATGCCTTGGGCGTGGTCGGCATCACCTTGACCTTGCCGCTGGAGACCGATGCCAACCAGGTGCGCGAGCTGTTGTTGGCGGCTTACCACGAGCATGAGGCGATCCTCGATGCGCCCGCGGCTTCGGTGACCTTCAAGGACCTGACGGCCAGCGGCATGGTGATCAGTGTCAGCGGTTACGTGGCGGGGCCGCGGCAGGTGTCGGGGGCGCGCAGTGATCTGCTGTTCACCATCCTCGGCCGTTTGCGTGATGAAGGCATTGCACTGTCCTCGCCGCAGAGCATGGTGCTGGTGCAGGAAGGCTCGCGGCCGGCTGACGAGCCGGCGTGAAGCTGGGGGCCGCTGTGCGGCCCATTCGCGGGGCAAGCCCGCTCCCACACTTAGATCCTGTGGGAGCGGGCTTGCCCCGCGAAGAGGCCGGAAAATCCAACCTCAATGCTAGGGTGGCTGATGTGCATGCCTGGGCATATCGCGCGCCGCCCGCGCGGCGCGATCTCACAGGCGCCAAAAGTGTTATGGCGAGCTCACCCCAAGCACCGCGTCACATGCTTCACCGACAGATACCCCGACAACCCCCAAGGCCCAAGCTCACGCCCAATCCCGCTGCCCTTGGTCCCGCCCCACGACGTTTCGACGAACACCGCCTGCACCGAGTTGATCCACACATGCCCGACCTCCAGCGCATCGGCCACTCGCTCGGCACGTTCAAGGTCAGCCGAACAAACGGTGGCGACCAACCCAAAACGGCTGTCGTTGCCTTCGGCAATCGCCTGCGCTTCGGTCGAGAACCGACGCGTACACAGCACTGGCCCAAAGATCTCTTCCGTCCACAGACGGCTGTCCACTGGCACATCGGCATACAACGTCGGGCTGACGAACCAACCGTCACGATCCAGCGCCTTGCCGCCAGCCAGGCACTGCAAGCCTTCTTCACGCGCCGTGGCAAAGTAGCTGGCCACTTTCAACCACTGCGCCTGGCTGGTCAGCGGCCCCATGTCCACTTCTTCAGTCAGCGGGTTACCCACACGCAGCTTCTCCAAGGCCTGCTGCAGGCGCGGCAGCAGCGCATCGGCAATCCCATCCTGGACTAGCAACCGTGAAGTGGCCGAGCACATCTGCCCGGCGTTCCAGCTGATGCCAGCTACGATCCACTCCACCGCCTGGTCCACATCGCAATCGTCGAACACCACGATTGCCGATTTGCCACCCAACTCCAGCGTCACCGGCCGGCACTGCGCCGAGGCGCTGCGCATTACCTGGCTGCCCACGCTGTTGCTGCCGGTGAACGACAGTTTGTCCAAGCCGTTGTGGCTGCTGAGCGCCGCACCGGTTTCGGCCTTGCCGTTGACGATGTTCAGCACGCCGGCGGGCAGGCCCAGCGCATCGGCAATCTCCCCGTAAGTCTGCTCGATCAGCGGGGTGACTTCCGAAGGTTTGAGTACCACGGTACAGCCTGCGGCCAGGGCTGGGGCGAGTTTCCAGGCGCTGGTCACCAGCGGGAAGTTCCACGGCACGATCAGGCCGACCACACCTACCGGTTCCAGGCGGGTGCGCGACGTGAAGCCGGGAGCCGCCAGCGGCACGTCACGGTTTTTCGAAGGCAGCTGCTCGGCGAGTTCGGCGTAGTAACTGAAGGTGGCGATCGCGTCGTCGAGGTCGATTTCAGCTTCGTGGCGCGGCTTGCCATTGTTGCGCATTTGCAGGGTGATCAACGCTTCACGGCGCTGCCCCAGCTGCTCGGCGAAACCACGCAAGTAGGCCGCGCGTTCGCTGGCGTTGGTCTGTTTCCAGGCGGGCAGGGCTTCACGCGCCGCCGCCACGGCCTGGTCAACTTGAGCCACGCTGGCAGCCATCAGTTCGGCGAAGGGCACGCCCAATGCGGGGTCGTTGACGCTGATGCAGTCGCTGCCCTGGCCTTCGACCCAGCGGCCGGCGATGTAGTGGGAAGTGGTCATGGTCAGTATCCAGTCAGGCCATTTCGGCAGGGGTCATTACTGGCGTATGCGGGGTGCTTTTGCAGCGCACCCAGCGCGGGCCGTTGGGGCCATACACGCCAGCAGGTTCAGGGAACAGGTTGAGCAGCAGCAGGTACAGCACGCCCGCCAGGCCCAAGGTGACCGGCAGGCTCAGGTCGATGCCGCCGGCCAGGTCGCCCAGCGGGCCGACGAACTGCCCCGGCAGGTTGACGAAGCACAGGCCGACCACCGCGCTGGGGATCCACGCCCCCATGCCGCGCCAGTTCCAGCCATGCAGGAACCAGTAATGGCCGCCGCGCTGGCCACGGGTGAACACTTGCAGGTCGTCGGCGTGGTAGAAGCCGCGGCGGGTGATCAGGCCGAGGATCATGATCACCATCCACGGGCTGGTGCAGGTGATGATCAGCACAGCGAAGGTCGACACGCTCTGGACCAGGTTGAAGGTGAAACGGCCGATGAAAATGAAGGCAATCGCCAGCACGCCGATCAGCAGGGTGGCGCCGGCGCGGCTGAGCAGGCGCGGGAACACGCTGGACATGTCCAACCCCGTGCCATACAACGCAGTGGTGCCGGTGGACATGCCGCCGATCACCGCGATCAGGCATACCGGCAGGAAGAACCAGCTCGGTGCCACGGCCAGCAGGCCGCCGACGTAGTTGTTGGCGGCGATGTAGTCCTGCGCCTGGGTGGCGACCAGGGTGGCAGTGCACAGGCCGAACAGGAAGGGGATCAAGGTCGCGGCCTGAGCGGCGATCACCGCCAGCATGATGCGCGCCTTCGGCGTTTGCCGCGGAATGTAGCGCGACCAGTCACCGAGGAAGGCGCCGAACGATACCGGGTTGCTCATGGCCAGGATTGCCGCACCGACGAACGCCGCCCAGAAGCCGGCCTGGCCCAGGTTCACGCTGCCGGCGTAGCCCGCGTCGAACGGCCCGGCAAAGGCGACGATGCCGAGCAGGAACAGCAGGCTCGACGCCCACACGGCGATCTTGTTCACCCACAGCATGAAACGGAAGCCGAAGATGCACACCACCAGTACCAGGATGGCGAACAGGCCGTAGGCCAGGCCCAGGGTCAGGTCGGTTTCCGGCAGCCCGATCAGGCGCTTGGCGCCGCCGACCAAGGCGTCGCCGGAGCTCCATACCGACAGCGAAAAGAACGCCACGGCCGTGAGCAACGACAGGAACGAGCCGACGATGCGCCCGTGCACGCCAAAGTGCGCGCCCGACGACACCGCGTTGTTGGTGCCGTTGAGCGCACCGAACAGGCCCATGGGTGCAAGGATCAGTGCCCCCACGCCGACGCCGAGCAGAATCGCCCAGACGCCGGCCTGGAACGACAACCCGAACAATACCGGGAAGCTGCCCAGCACGGCGGTGGCGAAGGTGTTGGCACCGCCGAAGATCAGGCGGAACAGGTCCAGCGGGGCGGCGTCGCGTTGATCGTCAGGGATCTGTTCGACGCCATTGGTCTCGATACCGGTCGAGTGGCTCATGGTGATGCTCCAGCGCGGTTGTTGTAGGCCGGCGCAGTGCGCAGGCCCTCTTGTGGGTGCGATGGCAGGGCGGCAAGGCCGCGTAAGTTAGGATCAGGCTGCGGTGACGACCGACAGGTGCTCGTGGCAGGCCAGCCAGCGCTCGCCGTGGCGGCGGAAGACGATGGTCTCGCGCTCGGCCAGCTGGTGTTCTTCACCGGCGATACGGATGTGCGTGGCGACATCGTGCATGAAGATCGCCACCTCGCCCTGCAGGCTCACCTGCACATTGCTCGACACGCAGCCAAGCACGGCAAAGCCCTCGGCCTGCCACTGGGCCCAGAGGTCTTCATAGGCGCGGCGCGACAGCAAAGGTTGCGGCAGGGTGTGGAAGAGGAAGGTGGCGTCTTCGCTGAAACAGGCGAAGTAGCGGGCGGTGTCGTTGCTGGCGAAGGCTGCGACGAGGTCGGCGGCGGCTTGCCGTACCTGGAGTGTCTGGTCCACGGGAGTGGCCTCACGGTTATTGTGATTGTGGTGAAGCGATTCTGGTGGGGAGTGGCGGGGGGAAAAATCGCTGGGGGGAAATAATTAGTTCAGGAATTTGTGAAGTGAAGGTGTTCGCTTGGGGTGGTTTGGTGGATTTGAGATCGAGCGCTGTAAACCGGTCGGCGTACGCTTCGAAAACACCTCATTCTCCAACCTGATCTGGCAAAGTAAAACGCGCACGTTCGGCCATACTGACTGTTTCATTCGTCAGAAGGAGCGCGTCATGGCCAAGTCGTCCAGAAAACAAGACCTGCAAGCACCCGCAGAGAAACTGGGCGGCAAGGCCTACGAAAAGTCGCTCAAGCACCTGCATGTCGAGCTAGTGAAACTGCAGGAGTGGGTGGTGGCGAAGGGCCTGAAGGTGTGCATCGTGTTCGAGGGCCGAGATGGTGCCGGCAAAGGTGGCACCATCAAGGCCATCACCGAGCGGGTCAGCCCACGGGTGTTCCGTGTGGTGGCGCTGCCGGCGCCGACCGAGCGGGAAAAGACCCAGATGTACGCCCAGCGTTACCTCAACCACCTGCCGGCTGCCGGTGAAGTGGTGATCTTCGACCGCAGTTGGTACAACCGCGCCGGTGTCGAGCGGGTGATGGGCTTTTGCACCGATGAGCAGGCCAGCAAGTTCCTCACGGTGGTGCCGTTGCTGGAAAAGTTGATGGTCGAGTCGGGGATCATTCTGATCAAGTACTGGCTGGAGGTCAGCGCCGAAGAACAGACCCGTCGCCTGCAGGATCGTATCAACGATGGCCGCAAGCTGTGGAAGCTGTCGCCCATGGACCTCAAGTCCTATACCCGCTGGGACGATTACACACGCGCCCGCGACGAAATGTTCACCGCTTCGGATTCTTCCTGGGCGCCCTGGTTCCTGGCGCATTCCAACGACAAGCGGCGCGCCCGGTTGAACATCATCAGCCACTTGCTGACGCGGGTGCCATACAAGGACATCACCCGTGACGAAGTGGTGAAGTTGCCCAAGCGCGGCAAGATCGGCAAGTACAAGGCGGTGGCGTATCCCTTCAAAGTGGTGGAAGAGCGGTTTTGATCTTCTGTGCACAACCTGCAGATGGGCCGTGCATTGGCCGAATTGGTGCTGACACGGGAGTCCGGGGAAATCACCTGGCATTGAGGCAAGTGCTGCATAGCCCCCGTGGGAGCGGCTTTAGCCGCGAAGAAAACGACGCGGTGAATGGCACCGGCTTCGCCGGTGTTCGCGGCTGAAGCCGCTCCCACAGGTTCGTGCTAAGCCTCGGATTGAGGTTCCGGAATCAAAGAATGTGGTCTGGAGCCGCCAGTGCAGTAAACAGCCAAACCGACTGCCATCAAGGTCAGCAGTGCACCCGCCCAGGGCGTCGAACTCAGTGCTTCATGGGCTATTACCCATCCGCCGACAGCCGTCCCCAAACCGACCCCGACGTGCATTGCCGAAAGGTTCAGGCTCATCCCCGCCTGCACGCTATCCGGCCCGCGTGTGGCGAGGTAGCTCTGTACCACCGGGGAAATCATCCAGCTGACACAACCCCAGGCCATCATCAGCGGCAGGAACAGCCATCCAGCCGTGCCGCCCCAGGCAACGCCCAGCAGTGTAGCGAGGTAGAGCAGGGGTGTGATCATGATTGCCCGACGGGCGCCCAGCCGATCAGCGAGCCAGCCACCCAGGTATCCACCCGCAACTCCCGCAATACCAAAGGTGGCAAAGATCAACGGCAGCCATCGTTCGGGAATTCGCGCGACGTGCTGCGCGTAAGGCGCCAGATAAGCGAACACTGTGAAATGCCCTGCGATCATGAGGACTGAAATCAGCTGCGCACTGACCAGCCGTCGGTCCCGCAAATGGTTCAGATAGCTAGCGGGCGTGATGCGCTCGCCGCCCTGAAGTTGCGGCAGGGCGTGCCAGGCGGTGAACAAAACGGCTATGGCCAGGAATACCAGCCCCAGGAACACCCCACGCCAGCCAAGCGCGTCGTTCAGCAGCATCCCTAGCGGTACACCCAACACCAGCGAGCCACTGATACCCATGAAAATCACGCCAATGGCGCGCCCGCGCAGCGCTGGTGCCACCATGCGCGTGGCCATCAGGGTGCAGATCAGGCAGGTCAGCGCACTCGTCGCGGCCATGCCGATGCGAGCAGCCAGCAACACCGTATAGCCAGGTGCCAGGGCGGCGATCAGGTTGAACAGTGCGAACAGCGCTAGCGCCATGCACAGCAGCGTGCGCAATGGAAAACGGCGAGTGAGCAGGGAACAGAACGGGGCCGCAATGGCAAACCCGAGTGAGAATGCGGTCGTCAGTTGCCCGGCGATGCCGAGCGGTACGTTCAACCCTTGGGCAAGCGTCGGCAGGATGCCGACCGTGATGTTTTCCGCCATGCCCGTGACGAATGTCGCCAGGGCCAGAAGCCAGATACGCGCGTTCATGTTGCCTCCGAAACGCAGGCCGGTCGTGGTCCGGACCTGTTGGCCCCGACGGTTGACCGGCATAGGTCAGACCATCGGGTTTCGAGGCAGCGCTTCGGTTATCCCGCTTGAATCAGGAGGGATTATAGGCCTTTGTGGGGTTGTGGTGCTGACCGCGTGTCCAGGCTGAAAACAGCGGCGCCCCCTTCGCGGGCAAGCCCGCTCCCACAGGTACTGCGCCGCTCTCATGGCTTGCACTATACCTGTGGGAGCGGGCTTGCCCGCGAAGGGGGCGCCGCCGATCTACTGCTTTATACGTTGAAGCGGAAGTGCATCACATCGCCGTCTTTAACGATGTAATCCTTGCCTTCCAAACGCCATTTACCGGCTTCCTTGGCACCGCTTTCACCCTTGAACTGGATGAAGTCGTCATAGGCCACCACTTCAGCGCGGATGAAGCCTTTTTCGAAATCGGTGTGGATCACGCCAGCGGCCTGCGGCGCGGTGGCGCCGACGCGAACGGTCCAAGCGCGCACTTCCTGCACGCCGGCAGTGAAGTAGGTCTGCAGGTTGAGCAGCTCGTAACCGGCGCGGATCACGCGGTTCAGGCCTGGCTCTTCCAGGCCCAGGGCCTCGAGGAACATGTCCTTCTCTTCACCGTCGTCGAGCTCGGCGATTTCAGCTTCGATCTTGTTGCACACCGGCACCACGACCGCGCCTTCTTCCTCGGCGATGGCCTTGACCACGTCCAGGTGCGGGTTGTTGTCGAAACCGTCTTCAGCGACGTTGGCGATGTACATCACGGGCTTGCTGGTCAGCAGGTGGAAGCCACGGATAACGGCTTTTTCGTCGTCAGCCATGTTCTTCATCAGGCTACGCGCAGGCTTGCCTTCGGTGAAGTGCGGGATCAGTTTTTCCAGGATGGCCTTTTGCGCCAGGGCTTCCTTGTCGCCGCCCTTGGCGTTGCGGGCGACCTTCTGCAGTTGCTTCTCACAGCTGTCGAGGTCGGCGAAGATCAGTTCGAGGTCGATGATCTCGATGTCGCGTTTGGGGTCGACGCTGTTGGAAACGTGGATCACGTTTTCGTCTTCGAAGCAGCGCACCACGTGGGCGATGGCGTCGGTTTCGCGGATGTTGGCCAGGAACTTGTTGCCCAGGCCTTCACCTTTCGAGGCGCCAGCCACCAGGCCTGCGATGTCGACGAACTCCATCGTGGTCGGCAGGATGCGGTTGGGCTTGACGATCTCCGCCAGTGCAGCCAGGCGCGCGTCGGGCATCGGCACGATGCCGCTGTTCGGCTCGATGGTGCAGAAAGGGAAGTTCTCCGCCGCAATGCCAGACTTGGTCAGGGCGTTGAACAGGGTGGACTTGCCGACGTTGGGCAGGCCGACGATGCCGCAATTGAAACCCATGGGTATTCCCCTCTCTAGGAAATCAGGCCTTCTGGCTGTGCAGCTCGCGCATCGCCTTGGCGAAGTCGCCGGCAAGCACGTCCGGCAGCACGCCGAGGGCAAAATCGATGCTGGCGTCGAGCTTCTCCTGCTCGGCGCGCGGCGCGCGACCCAGGACGAAGTTGGAGACCAGTTTGGCGTCACCCGGGTGGCCGATGCCAAGCCGCAGGCGGTGGAAGTCGTTCTGGTTGCCGAGCTGCGCGATGATGTCGCGCAGGCCGTTGTGCCCACCATGGCCGCCGCCGCGCTTGAGCTTGGCAACGCCCGGAGGCAGGTCGAGTTCGTCATGCGCCACCAGGATCGCTTCCGGCTTGATGCGGAAGAAATTGGCCAAGGCCGCCACGGACTGGCCGCTACGGTTCATGTAGGTGGTGGGGATGAGCAGACGAACGTCGTTGCCCTGATGGCTGAATTTAGCCGTCAGGCCGAAATATTTTTTGTCAGCAGTCAGCGAAACGCGCTGGGCGCTGGCAATGCGTTCAACGAAAAGAGCCCCTGCGTTATGCCGGGTCTGTTCGTATTCGGGGCCGGGGTTACCCAGGCCGACGATCAACTGGATGGCGGTCACGTAGGGGCTCTTCCTTGGAGTTGGTGGGTTACGGTGCGCGGCACTGTAACCCGATCAACACCGGCGCGCGAGTGGATTACTCAGCGGCGCCTTCTTCAGCTTCTGGAGCAACGCGTGGCGCGTGAACGTTGGCAACAGCTTTGTCATCACCGTGGGCCAGAGCGACGAACTCTACGCCTTTCGGAGCTTTCAGGTCCGACAGGTGGATGATGGTGCCGATTTCGGCGTTGCCCAGGTCGACTTCGATGAACTCAGGCAGGTCTTTGGCTTCGCAGGAAACTTCGATCTGCGATTCAACGTGCGAGATCTCGCCGCCTTTCTTGACCGGTGCTTCTTCGTTGATGAAGTGCACTGGAACGACAGCGGTCAGCTTCTGGCCAGCAACGACGCGAACGAAGTCGGCGTGCATGATGAAGCCTTTGGCAGGGTGACGCTGCATGGCCTTGACCACGACGTTTTGCTTGGCGCCGTCGACGTTCAGTTCGATAACGTGGCTGAAGGCAGCTTCGTTTTCGAACAGTTTGGCGATTTCCTTGGCCACGATGGTCAGGGATTGAGCTTCTTTATCGCCACCGTATACAACGGCAGGGATGCTCAGCGAGTGACGCAGGCGGCGGCTCGCACCTTTCCCCAGGTCAGTACGCGCTTGGGCGTTCAGAATGAAATCAGTCATTTTGTTTCTCCAAAATAGCCTCCCGAGGGCGTTTGCGACCAGCGCCAACGGGGATGGCAAAAAAGCCCCGCCCCAACACATGTTGGGGCGGGGCGCTTCACATCAATACGCGTTCCGCTTAGCGGAACATCGCACTGATCGATTCTTCATTGCTGATGCGGCGTACCGCTTCAGCAACGACCGGTGCGATATCCAGCTGACGGATACGGTCACAGGCCTGAGCAGCGGCGGACAGCGGAACGGTGTTGGTCACCACCAGCTCGTCCAGTACCGACTTCTCGATGTTCTCGATCGCACGGCCCGACAGGACAGGGTGCGTGCAGTAGGCGTAAACCTTTGCCGCGCCGTGTTCTTTCAGAGCCTTGGCCGCGTGGCACAGGGTGCCGGCGGTATCGACCATGTCGTCTACCAGGATGCAAGTGCGCCCTTCGACGTCGCCGATGATGTGCATCACTTCGGAGTGGTTGGCCTTTTCACGGCGTTTGTCGATGATACCCAGGTCGACACCCAGGGACTTGGCGACGGCACGTGCGCGCACGACACCACCGATGTCCGGGGAGACGATCATCAGGTTCTCGAAACGCTGGTCTTCGATATCGTCGACCAGTACGGGCGAACCGTAGATGTTGTCGACCGGGATATCGAAGAAACCCTGGATCTGGTCAGCGTGCAGGTCGACGGTGAGTACACGGTCGATACCGACGACAGTGAGCATGTCAGCGACGACTTTGGCGCTGATGGCTACACGTGCCGAACGCGGACGGCGGTCCTGGCGGGCGTATCCGAAGTAAGGAATCACGGCGGTGATTCGGGAGGCTGAGGAGCGGCGGAAGGCGTCGGCCATCACTACCAGTTCCATCAGGTTATCGTTGGTCGGGGCACAAGTCGGCTGAATAATGAAGACGTCTTTACCGCGAACGTTTTCATTGATCTCAGTGCTGATTTCGCCGTCGGAGAATTTACCGACAGAGACGTCACCGAGAGGGATATGCAGCTGACGTACGACACGCCGAGCCAGATCGGGGTTAGCGTTCCCCGTAAAGACCATCATCTTGGACACGCGCAGTACCTGGAGGCTGAGGGTATACCTGGATGAGTATAAGGAAAATGGCAGGGGCGGCTGGATTCGAACCAACGCATGGCAGGATCAAAACCTGCTGCCTTACCGCTTGGCGACGCCCCTGTATCTGTTGCTGCGAGCGCTAGGCACTCGACTTCTTGACCAGACTTTGCAGCTTGCGATGCAACATCGAAACATTGCTTCCTTTCGCCACAAACCCTGTTTGGGTCGCTGAAAGAAGGGCCAGAACTTTATCAGCTTCGGCTTTGCTTGGGAAGGCCCCAAACACACAACTTCCAGTTCCGGTTAGCCGAGCTTCAGTGAATTTGCCTAGAGAATTCAGCGCGTTGCGAACCTCTGGGTAACTCTGCTCAACCACCCGTTGGCAGTCATTTCGACTGTTTCCCTCGGGAACGGGGCGCATCTTAAGGGGGAGAGAATCACGTGTCAACTGCGGATGTGAAAAAATTTCTACTGTGCTGACAGACACTTGCGGCACCAGCACTACATACCAGGGTTCGGCCGGGTCGACCGGGGTCAGTTGTTCACCAACGCCCTGAGCGAATGCCGCATGGCCACGGACGAACACCGGTACGTCGGCACCCAGCGTCAGGCCCAGAGCGGCCAGGCGATCTTCGTCCCAATCCAGCTGCCACAGGTGCGCCAGCGCCAGCAGCGTAGTGGCGGCATCCGAACTGCCACCGCCGATGCCGCCACCCATGGGCAGCACTTTGGTCAGCCAGATGTCGGCGCCAAGCGCGCTGCCGGACTGTTCCTGCAGCTTGCGCGCGGCGCGCACGATCAGATTGCTGTCGTGGGGCACTGCGGCGATTTCGGTGTGCAACTGGATCACCCCGTCTTCACGTAGGGCGAAGGTCAGTTCGTCGCCGTGGTCGAGGAACTGGAACACGGTTTCGAGCTCGTGGTAGCCGTCAGGGCGGCGGCCGATGATGTGCAGCCACAGGTTGAGCTTGGCCGGGGCGGGCAGGGTGAGCTTGTGCATCGGTCAGTGCCCCAGCTGGCGTGGTTGCCAGTCCTTGACCACCAGGGTCACGTCGAGGTCCTTGCCGTGCAGTTTCAGACGCTCGGGCAGCCAGTAACCGTTTTGCTCGGTGTAGCTCAGGTACTGCACCTGCCAGCCATCCTGATCGAGGCTGGCCAGGCGGCTGTCGCCGTCCAGGGTCAGCTTGCTCTTGCTGTCGGGGGCGGGCAGGCCACGCACCCACCAGACCAGGTGCGACACCGGCAATTGCCAGCCCAGTTGTTCCTCCAGCAGGGATTCAGGGCTGCTGGCTTCGTAGCGGCCCTGGTTGGCGACTTCCAGCACCACGCCGCCGGGGCGGCCGGTCAGGCGAGCGGCGCCGCGGCCCAGTGGCCCGGCCAGGCGGATGTCGTAATAGTCCTGGCGCTGCAGCCAGAACAGTGTGCCGCTGCCGGAATCGCGCGGGGCGCGGATGCCGACCTTGCCGTTGATCTGCCAGCCATCGAGGCTGCTCAGCTGCTCTTTATGGGCGCGCCACTGCTGTGGGTCGCCGTGGCCCTGCAGGGCCTCGCGGCTACCGAAGCCGGCACAGCCGGCCAGCAGGGCGATCAGGGTGAAGGTAATGCAATGGCGCAGGAACATGGCGTTAAAGGGTCTCGGATCCGGTCAGGCGCAGGACGGTCTTGCGCAGGATAGGGCTGTCGGGCTGGGTCTCGAAGGCCTTGGCCCAGACCTGGCGGGCTTCGCGGCGCTTGCCGTTGGCCCACAGGACTTCACCCAGGTGGGCGGCCACTTCATGGTCGGGGAAGCGCTGCAGGGCCTGACGCAGGTAGTTTTCGGCTTCGTCCAGGTTGCCCAGGCGATAGGCGACCCAGCCCTTGCTGTCGAGAATTGCCGGGTCGTCAGGGGTCAGCTGGTAGGCCTTGTCGATCAGCGTCTTGGCTTCGGTGTAGCGGGTGGTACGGTCGGCCAGGGTGTAACCCAGGGCGTTCAGGGCCATGGAGTTTTCCGGCTCGCGGGCAATGATGGCGCGCAGGTCTTTTTCCATCTGCGGCAGGTCATCGCGTTTTTCCGCCAGCATGGCGCGGGTGTAGAGCAGGTTGAGGTCATCCGGGTAGCGTTGGATGGCCTGCTGCAGCACCTGGTTGGCCTGGGCGTCCTTGTTGTTGTTGCTGTAGCTTTCCGATTCGATCAGGTACAGCTGGATGGCGATATCCGGCTGCGCTTCGCGGGCCTCGGCGAGCATGCGCGACGCTTCGGTGCCACGGCCGTTGGCGATGAGGATATCGGCCTGGCGCAATTGCGCTGGCAGGTAGTCGGGGCCTGGGCCGACCAGAGCGTACTCGCGCAGGGCGCCGGCTGGGTCGTGCCGCTCTTCGGCGATACGGCCGAGGTTTAGGTGCGCGGCGTCGACATTGCTGTCGCGCTCGATCAGCTCGCGCAGGTAGCTTTCCGCTTCGTCCCAGTCTTTGTTTTCCAAGCACACCAGGGCCAGGGAGTAACGCAGTTCGTCGTCGTCGGGGTATTGCTGGACCAGGCTGATGAACTCGCTTTTGGCATCGGCGATGCGGTCCTGTTCGACCAGGGTGCGCGCGTAGGTCAGGCGCAGGCGCTTGTCGTCCGGGTTGTCGCGGATGGCTCCGCGCAGCAGTGGCAGAGCTTCCGGGCCGCGGTCCAATGCCTGAAGCAGGCGAGCGCGGAGCAGGATCGGCGCGATCTCGCCGTTTTGCGCCGGGTGCGCTTCGAGCAGCTCAAGCGCTTCTTCGGCCTTGCCGTCCTGGTTCAGCAGCAACGCCTTGCCGAATACCAACTGGCTGTTGTCCGGGTACTTGACCAGCAGCCGATCGAAGCTCTGCATCAGGCCGTCGCGGGTGCTCTGATCGGTTTCGGCCGCCGACAGGGCGAGGAAGTCGAAGTGCGTGTCACCCTGGCCTTGCAGCACTTTTTCCATGTAGGTCATGGAGTCGTCATAGCGGCCGGCACGCGCCAGTTGAATGGCGGCAGCACGCTGGGCGTCGAGATTCTGCGGGTCGTTGCGCGCCCAGATCAGCGCGCTGTCCGTGGCCGGCTCGTCGGCACCAAGGTACTCGGCGATGCGGTAGGCGCGCTCGGATACGCCCGGGTCCTGGGTCTTTTCGGCCTGGTCGGCGTAATTGGCCAGGGCGATGTCGAAGCGGTTGCGCTGGCCAGCCAGCTCGGCCACCAGCAGGCTGTACAACGTGTCCTGTTTGAACGACCCATACACCACGGGTTTCTCGGCCTCAGCCTTGGCAGCATCGGCAACGGGAGACTCGGCCTTTTGCGGGGCCAGGCTCTGGCAGCCCTGGAGCAGGGCGAAAGCAAGCAGCAGTGCGTAGGGTCTGTTCATATAAAGAGGCTTAGAAAGGCTTACCGACGGTCGGAGCATGATGACACAAGCGCAGGGGCAAACCCACACGCGAAGGTCGCGCTTTACAGTGATGGTCTTGGTATATAGGGACAATAGCGAACGGTGGTTGTTCTAAAACCTGCGAAAGAGGACAATTATCGGCTTCCCGTCACAACCAGCGACCTTGCATGGCCTTTCTTGCACTTGGTATCAACCATAAGACTGCCTCGGTAGACGTACGCGAGCGCGTGGCGTTTACCCCAGAGCAGCTGGTCGACGCCCTGCAGCAGCTCTGCCGACTGACCGCCAGCCGTGAGGCGGCGATCCTGTCGACCTGCAACCGTAGCGAGCTTTATATAGAGCAGGACCACCTGTCTGCCGAAGCGGTCCTGCAGTGGCTGGCCGACTATCACCGGCTGAGCCTCGACGAACTGCGCGCCAGTGCCTATGTGCATGAAGAGCACGACGCGGTCCGGCACATGATGCGGGTAGCATCTGGCCTGGACTCGCTGGTGCTGGGCGAGCCGCAAATCCTCGGCCAGATGAAATCGGCCTATGCCGTCGCACGTGAAGCCGGCACTGTCGGCCCGTTGCTCGGGCGCCTGTTCCAGGCCACCTTCAGCGCCGCCAAGCAAGTACGCACCGACACTGCCATCGGCGAAAACCCGGTGTCGGTGGCGTTCGCCGCCGTCAGCCTGGCGCGGCAGATCTTCAGCGACCTGGGCCGCAGCCAGGCACTGTTGATCGGTGCCGGTGAAACCATCACCCTGGTTGCCCGCCACCTGCATGAGCAAGGCGTGCGCCGCATCGTCGTGGCCAACCGCACCCTGGAGCGCGCCAGCCTGCTGGCCGAGCAGTTCGGCGCGCATGCCGTGCTGTTGGCCGACATCCCGCAAGAGCTGGCCAACAGCGACATCGTCATCAGCTCCACCGCCAGCCAGTTGCCGATCCTCGGCAAGGGCGCGGTGGAGAGCGCGCTGAAACTGCGCCGGCACAAGCCGATCTTCATGGTCGATATCGCTGTGCCGCGCGACATCGAGCCGGAAGTCGGTGAGCTCGACGACGTCTACCTGTACACCGTCGACGACCTGCACGAAGTGGTCGCGGAAAACCTCAAGAGCCGCCAGGGCGCGGCCCAGGCGGCCGAGGAGCTGGTCTCGGTCGGCGCCGAAGACTTCATGGTGCGTCTGCGCGAGCTGGCCGCGGTGGATGTACTGCGCGCCTATCGCCAGCAAAGCGAGCGCCTGCGCGACGAAGAATTGCAAAAGGCCCAGCGTCTGCTGGCCAACGGCGGCAACCCCGAAGATGTGCTGGCCCAATTGGCCCGGGGGCTGACCAACAAACTCCTGCATGCGCCCAGCGTGCAGTTGAAAAAGCTCTCGGCCGAGGGGCGCCTCGATGCGCTGGCCATGGCCCAGGAACTCTTTGCCCTCAACGAGGGCTCGACGGACAAATCCCTGCAATGAAAGCGTCGCTGCTGAACAAACTGGACACGCTCCAGGACCGCTTCGAGGAACTCACCGCTTTGCTGGGTGATGCCGAAGTCATTTCCGACCAGACCCGCTTTCGCGCCTATTCCCGTGAATATGCCGAAGTCGAGCCGGTGATCGCTGCCTATCAGAACTGGCGCAAGGTGCAGGACGACCTCGAAGGCGCCCAGGCGCTGCTCAAGGACGCCGACCCCGACCTGCGCGAAATGGCCGTGGAGGAAGTGCGCGAAGCCAAGGACCAGCTGGTCGGCCTTGAGTCGCAGCTGCAGCGCATGCTGCTGCCCAAGGACCCCAACGATGGGCGCAACGTGTTCCTGGAAATCCGCGCCGGCACCGGTGGTGACGAAGCGGCGATCTTCTCCGGCGACCTGTTCCGCATGTATTCACGCTACGCCGAGCGGCGCGGCTGGCGCCTGGAGATTCTTTCCGAGAACGAAGGCGAGCACGGCGGTTACAAAGAGATCATTGCCCGCGTCGAAGGCGACAGCGTGTACGGCAAACTCAAGTTCGAGTCTGGCGCGCACCGCGTGCAGCGCGTGCCGGAGACCGAGTCGCAGGGCCGCATCCACACCTCGGCGTGCACCGTGGCGGTGTTGCCCGAGCCTGATGAGCAGGTGGCGATCGAGATCAACCCGGCCGACCTGCGCGTGGACACCTACCGTGCCTCCGGTGCCGGTGGCCAGCACGTCAACAAGACCGACTCGGCAATCCGCATCACTCACTTGCCCACCGGCATCGTGGTCGAGTGCCAGGAAGAGCGTTCGCAGCACAAGAACCGCGCCCGCGCCATGTCCTGGCTGTCGGCCAAGCTCAACGACATGCAGACCAGCGCCGCGCAGAACGCCATCGCCAGCGAGCGCAAGCTGCTGGTGGGTTCGGGCGACCGCTCCGAGCGCATTCGCACCTACAACTATCCACAGGGGCGGGTCACCGATCACCGCATCAACCTGACCTTGTATTCCCTCGACGAGATCCTCGCCGGTGGCGTCGATGCCGTGATCGAACCGCTGCTGGCCGAGTACCAGGCCGATCAACTGGCGGCCCTGGGGGACTGATGACCATCATTGCCAGCCTGCTGCGCAACGCGCAGTTGCCAGATTCACCCAGCGAACGCCTGGACGCCGAACTGCTGCTGGCGGCGGCCATCGGCAAGTCGCGCAGCTACCTGCACACCTGGCCCGAGCGTATCGTCAGCAGCGAACACGCCCAGACCTACGCCGGCTATCTGCAGCGTCGCCGTGCCGGTGAGCCGGTTGCCTATATCCTGGGCCAGCAAGGCTTCTGGAAGATCGACCTGGAAGTGGCACCGCACACCTTGATTCCGCGCCCGGACACCGAGCTGCTGGTCGAAACCGCGCTTGAACTGCTACCGGCAACGCCGGCCAGGGTTCTCGACCTGGGCACCGGCACGGGCGCCATCGCCCTGGCCCTGGCCAGCGATCGTCCGGGCTGGCAGGTAACTGCGGTAGACCGCATCGATGAGGCCGTGGCCTTGGCCGAGCGCAATCGCAAGCGCCTGGGCCTGGGCAACGTCAAAGTGCTCGCCAGTCACTGGTTCAGCAGCCTGGCGGATGAGCGCTTCGACCTCATCCTCAGCAACCCGCCTTATATCGCCGCCGAAGACCCGCACCTGATAGAAGGTGACGTGCGCTTCGAACCCAGCAGCGCCCTGGTGGCCGGTGCCGATGGCCTGGATGACCTGCGGCTGATCATCAGCCAGGCGCCGCAGCATCTGTTGGCGGGTGGCTGGCTGCTGCTCGAACATGGCTATGACCAGGCGCCTGCGGTGCGCGAGCTGCTTGCCGCGCAGGGCTTCATCGAGGTGGCCAGCCGAAAGGACCTGGGCGGCCATGAACGTATTTCCCTGGGGCGCTTGCCATGCTGACCGATCAGGAACTGTTGCGTTACAGCCGGCAGATTCTGCTGGCTCAGGTGGATATCGACGGCCAGCTGCGTCTCAAGCAGAGCAAGGCGCTGATCGTCGGCCTGGGCGGCCTCGGTTCGCCAGTCGCGCTGTACCTGGCGGCTGCCGGAGTCGGCGAGCTGCATCTTGCGGACTTCGATACTGTCGACCTGACCAACCTGCAACGCCAGGTCATCCATGACAGCAGTAGCGTCGGCATGAGCAAGGTGGACTCGGCGCTGCAGCGGCTGGAGGCCATCAACCCCGAGGTCAGGCTGGTCGCCCATCGTCAGGCGCTGGATGAAGACTCGCTGGCTGCCGCAGTTGCGGCCGTCGACCTGGTGCTGGACTGCTCTGACAACTTCGGCACCCGCGAAGCGGTCAATGCCGCCTGTTTTGCTCAGGGCAAGCCGCTGGTCAGCGGCGCGGCGATTCGGCTTGAAGGGCAGCTGTCGGTGTTCGACCCTCGGCGCGACAACAGCCCTTGCTACCACTGCCTTTACGGGCATGGCAGCGAAGCCGAGCTGACCTGCAGCGAAGCCGGGGTGATTGGGCCGTTGGTGGGGCTGGTCGGTAGCCTGCAAGCGCTGGAAGCCATGAAGCTGCTGGCCGGTTTCGGCGAGCCGCTGGTCGGCCGTCTGCTGCTGATCGATGCCCTCGGCACGCGCCTGCGTGAATTGCGGGTCAAGCGTGACCCGGCCTGCGCCGTGTGCGGCAAGCGCGATGGCTGAGCGCTCGGCGCCGGTTGGCGTGATGGATTCGGGGGTCGGCGGTTTGTCGGTGCTCACCGAGATCCAGCGCCTGCTGCCGAACGAGTCACTGCTGTATGTGGCCGATTGCGGCCACGTGCCGTATGGCGATAAATCCCCGGACTATATCCGCCAGCGCTGCCGGCGCATCGCCGAGTTCTTCCATGAGCAAGGCGCCAAGGCCATGGTGCTGGCGTGCAACACGGCAACAGTGGCGGCGGTTGCCGACTTGCGTGAGCTGTACCCCGATTGGCCGCTGGTAGGGATGGAGCCTGCTGTCAAACCTGCTGCTGCCGCTACCCGCTCCGGTGTGGTCGGCGTGCTGGCTACCACCGGCACTTTGCAGAGCGCCAAGTTCGCTGCCTTGCTCGACCGCTTCGCCAGCGATGTGCGCGTGGTCACCCAGCCTTGCCCTGGGCTGGTCGAGCTGATCGAGACCGGCGACCTTGCTAGTGCACAGTTGTACCAGCTGCTGTCGGGTTACGTGCAGCCTCTGTTAGCCGCCGGATGCGACACGTTGATCCTGGGTTGTACCCATTACCCCTTCCTGCGCCCGTTGCTCGCGCAAATGGTACCCGCCCAGGTGGCCATCATCGATACCGGCGCGGCTGTGGCCCGGCAGCTGCAACGCTTGCTGGCCGCCCGCGACCTGCTGGCGGACGGGCCAGCGGGGGCTACCGCATTCTGGAGCAGCGCGGATCCGCAATCTTTGAGAAGTATCCTACCTGTGCTGTGGGAACAGTCTGGCGAAGTGCAAGGTTTTCAGTTGTAAAAAAAACGTGAAAACAGCTGAACTATCGTCCCATTCCTGATTTCTATCGTTTGCCTGTTCGAGGCGAACACTAATAACAGCATTGGAAAGAAGGATGTTTCTCATGAGGAAACTGCTCGGCTTGGCGGCGGCTGCCGTCTTTACCCTGGGGCAATTCACCGCGGCACAGGCTGCCGACGTTTCGCTGTCGGTGGGGCAGACCGGAGACTCCACCATGGTCTATCGCCTGGGGCTACAGTCGAATTGGGAAGCGAGCTGGTGGCAAACCAGTGTCGGTCGAGTGACGGGTTACTGGGATGGCGCCTACACCTATTGGGACGGTGACGAGACGGCCAGTAACCATAGCCTGTCGTTTGCGCCGGTTTTTGTTTATGAGTTCGCAGGCGACTCGGTGAAACCGTATATCGAGGCCGGTATCGGTGTGGCTGCGTTCTCGCGCACCAAGCTTGAGAGCAACGATCTGGGCTCGTCGTTCCAGTTCGAGGATCGCATAGGCTTTGGTTTGCGCTTTGCGGGCGGGCATGAGATTGGTGTGCGGGCGATTCACTATTCCAATGCGGGCATCAAACAGCCCAACGATGGCGTGGAAAGCTACAGCCTGCATTACCGCATGGCGCTTTGATTCATGCAGTGCCGGCCTCTTCGCGGGGCAAGCCGGATCGCCCCGCGAAGAGGCCGGCACTGCAATTAGAGCATTCAGCGTGACAACGGCCACAAACTGCTGATATCCAGGACCTCCAGCACCAATTCCGGTTCGCGCAGAGTCAAGCGATGCAGCAGCTCCTCTGCGGCACTCTCGGGAGTCCAGGCGTCAGGCGCCGCTTGCACAGGCGTCACTGGCGTTTTCAAGGATTGCGGCGCTACCACCGTCAGATCGATGCCCTTGGCCTTCAATGCCTGGCGCTCTTCGCGCAACCACTGCGGTACGTTGTTCCAGCCTGCCGTCACCTGCGTCGGTGCATAGAGCTGCAAGGCTGAATAGCGGTTGAAAATCGCCATCACCTGCGGTGAGTCGCCCTTGGACAGCAGCGGCTGCCCTTTGCTCAGGCAATACTCGCCCGCCAACTGGTTGGTAGTGACGATCGCCTCGAACAGCTCGCTGTCCGGGACATCTTTCGCCACATAGTCGCTGGTGCCCGCGTTGATGATCAGGCAGTCGAGCGATCCCCAGGCATCGCAAAGCTGTTGGCAGGCGCTGGTTGCCTGATCTTCGTCGTTCAACTGCCAGGGCAGAAGCAATAGCTTGCTGCCATGGCGAGCTGCCAATGTCTGTACTTCCTCGCCTTCCTTTGCACTCGTGGCAACCCGATGCCCCTCTTCGAGCAACCGCTCCACCAGGGCCAAACCCAGCCCGTTGCTGGCCCCTGTAACCCAGAAACTGCGCGAGTATTTCAAATTAATGCCCCCTGATCCTATCGGCGTGGAAGGCCCTTGAACGCTTCCAATGCACGCTGACGGCTACTGCTGAGATCGACTATAGGACTGTGATACGAATTATTGACTAAAAGATCCGTTGCTCTCATTGGCTGATGAATGTTCTTTTCGTCTTCTCCTTCTAGTTCGGGCACCCAGTGGCGGATGAACGCCCCTTGTGGGTCGAAACGTTGCGACTGGGAAACCGGGTTGAATATACGGAAATAGGGGACCGCGTCGGTACCTGTGGACGCGCTCCACTGCCACCCGCCATTGTTTGCGGCCAGATCACCGTCGATCAGATGGCGCATGAAATGCCGCTCGCCTTTGCGCCAGTCGATCAACAGGTTCTTGCTGAGGAACATGGCGACGATCATGCGCAGGCGGTTGTGCATCCAGCCGGTGTGCAGCAGTTGGCGCATGGCAGCATCGATGATCGGGAAGCCGGTGCGGCCCTGTTCCCAGGCTTCGAGATCTGCAGGCGCATCGCGCCAGGGCAGGGCTTCGGTCTGAGCGCGGAACGGGCGGTGGCGCGATACCTGTGGATAACCGGTCAGGATGTGCTTGTAGAATTCGCGCCAGAGCAATTCGTTGATCCAGGTCTGAATGCCGCTGCTGCCGCTGTCGAACTCCCCGCGATTGCTTGCCAGGGCGGCATGCAGGCATTGCCGTGGTGAAATCACCCCGGCGGCCAGGTAAGCCGACAGCTGGCTGGTGCCGGGTTTGGCGGGGAGGTCGCGCAGGGTCTGATAGTCCTCGACAGTTTCGTCGAGAAAGCGGGTGAGCCGCGCCTTGGCCTCTTCCTCACCAGCCGGCCAATGTTCGCTCAGGGCACGTGGTGGTTTGTCGAAACCTTCGATGTGTTGCGGGATCGGGTCGCTTGCGATATCCAGCGGCGCTTGGCGTTTTACCTGTGAAGCCTGAGACGGCAGGCTGCGGTGCAGATGCTCCAGGCAGACTTTCTTGAACTGGCTGAACACCTGGAAGTAGTCGCCGCTGCGCGTGAGGATGGTGCCTGGGCGGAACAACAGTTGATCGAGGTAGCTGTGTGCCTGAATGCCGGAGGCCTCCAGCAGGGCGCGCGTGGCCTGATCGCGACTGTTCTCGTTGATGCCGTACTCATCGTTCCAATGCACGGCTTCGATGTGGTGCTGGCGGCATACCTTGAGCAGCGCAGCTGCGGCCTCGTCCCAGGTATCTATCTTGCGGATCAGCAGCGGGATATTGAGGTTTTCCAGCGACTGGCGCAGGTCGCGCAAGTTTCGTAGCCAGAAATCGACCTTGCATGCGGCATCATCGTGTGCCTGCCACTGGCCGGGGCTGGCCAGCCACAGGGCAACGGTCGGGCCGCGGGCGCAGGCAGCGCTCAGGGCTGTGTTGTCGTCGAGGCGCAGATCGCTGCGCAGCCAGATCAATTGCATCGGGGGCTCATCTCTACAGGCGGGCGGCCATTGCTTTGAAGTGCGCGCAATGCCGCCTGAGGGGTGTCGAACAGAAAAAGCTCAGGCAGGCCGAAGGCTTGTAGTTGTGCTTGATGGAGGGGAAGCGTGGCGCCGCCCAACAGTTTCGGCCCAGATATCCCTTCGAGCGTGCGCAGCAAGGCCCGGCTGTCGATGCGCGGGCCCAGGTGCAGCAGCAGTGCGCGAGGCGCAAGTGCGATGACGGCGCGCTGCAGTTCGACACCGCTGACCGGTTGCTCCAGGATCTCAACCGGGATGCCGTTGCTGCACAGCAGCCAGGCGCATAGCCACAGGCTGGGGTCGAACAGGTGCTCGCTGTCTGCGGCGATCAGTACCGCCGGCCCCTGCAGGAGTTGATTGTCGTGATAGACCCGCGCCCCAAGCTTGCTGCGCAACCAGGTATGGAAGAACACTTGCTCGAGCCGGGCATTGAAGTAGGTGCGCCAGCGCTGTGCCAAGCTCTCCAGCAGCGGCAGCAACAGCTTTTCGCAGAGGGTTATCGCCGGATACAGCGCCATGGCCTGGTTGAGCTGCTGATCGAGGGCGCGCTGGGACAGGTTGGCGATGGCCTCGATCATCTGTTGTTGGCGCGTTTGCCAGTCACCTTGCGGGACAACGGCAGGTGGCTTGTCGAGCAGCTCGCGCACCTGGCCGACCGAAGCACCGCGTTCCAGCCAGGCCAATATCGCTTCGACCCGTTCGAGCTGGTCGAGGGCATACAGGCGATGGCCCTTGGCGGTGCGTTGCGGCTTGAGCAGGCCGTAGCGCCGCTCCCAGGCACGCAATGTCACCGGATTCACGCCGGTGCGTCGCGCCAGTTCACCAATGGGCAAAAGCGTGTCAGACGTCATTGCGCAGCCCCAGGCTGTCGGGGTGCGGCTGCAGGTAGGCTTGTTGCAGCAGGTAAGGGTCGGGGTGCTTGCGCAGGTAGTGCTTGAGCAGGGTCAGCGGTACCACGAGCGGCACCTCGCCCTGCTGGTACTGGTCGATGAGGTGCTGCAGTTCGGCCTTGTCCTGGGATGTCAGTGCGCCCTTGAAATAGCCACTGAGGTGCTGCAGCACGTTGCCATGGGTGCCGCGACTGGCGCAGCGGCGCAGGGCTTGCATCAGTTGGCTGAAATAGCGTGCTCCGATTTCCCGTGGGTCGTCTTCCCGGCTCATGCTGCCCAGCAGGCGACCGAGCTGGCGATACGCCTGAGGGTTGTTGGCCATCAGCAGGTATTTGTAACGTGAGTGGAATCGGACCAACGCCCCACGGCTCAGGCCCTCGGTAAGCACATGTTGCCAGTCGGCATAGGCGTACACGCGACTGATGAAGTTTTCGCGCAGTACCGGGTCGTGCAGGCGGCCTTCTTCTTCGACCGGCAAATCCGGGCGACGCGCGCAGAATGCGGCGGCATAGGCACCCGTGCCGCCTTCGGCAGCAGGGTGGCCGTTGTCCTGATAGACCTTGACCCGTTCCAGCCCGCAGGAGGGCGATTTTTGCATGAAGATGTAGCCGCAGATACCGTCGAGCTCAGCGGCCATGCGTTCGCCGTAATTGGCCAGAGGTTCGCTCAAATCCATGTCGGGATTGCGCGTGCCGACCACGGCAGGGTGCCGCGGGTCACCGACCAGGCGGATAGGCTCGCGCGGTACGCCCAAGCCTATGGCGACTTCGGGGCAGACCGGCAGCCAGTCGAAATGGGCTTCCAGTTGCGTACGGCACAGATCGGAAGCCTTGTGCCCGCCGTTGTAGCGCACGCTATGGCCGGTCAAGCACGCGCTGATGGCGATGCAGGGCTTGTTGTGGGCGGACTGATCGGGCATGACTGACTCCGAATACTTGTACATTGACGAGACCGTGTACAAGGTTATTCCAGCACAGCCACAAAGTTATGCAAACTAGTATTTTTGTATAGTGTTGCCTTTGGCGTTATTCGAGATGTTCCAACAGCCGCCGCGCCGCTTCCTGACCACTGAGCCAGGCACCCTCGACACGCCCTGACAGGCACCAGTCGCCACAGGCATACAGGCCCTGGTCGGCATCTGCCAGTGCACCCCATTCATGGTTGCCGGCGGGCCGTGCATACAGCCAGCGGTGAGCCAATGCGAAAGAGGGGGCCGGCACGACGCAGCCGACCAATTCGGCGAATTCGCCCCACAATTGCTCGATCACCTCTTCCTTGGCCAAGTCGATGTGATGTTTGCTCCAATTGGAGGTGGCATGCAGTACCCAGGTGTCTAGGTGCTCGTCGCGGCCTGGCTTGCTGCGGTTGCGCGCCAGCCAATCGAGCGGGTTGTCCTGCACGAAACAGCCCTGCATGGGCGTATCCAGGGGTGTCTCGAAGCCAAGCGCGACGGCCCAGGTAGGTTCCATCACCACGCCCGCAGCCACCGCCGCGAGTTTTGGAGTAGCCGCGAGCAGGGGAGTAGCCTGCGGAGCTGGCACGGCGATCACCACACGGCTGAAGGGGCCATGGCTGCAGCCTTCGGTGTCTTGCAGATGCCAGAACTGCTTGCCGCGGAACACCTCGGCAATGCGGCAGCCGAAGTTCACCGTGACGTCCTTGAGCAGGCCGCGGGTTATGGCGCTCATGCGCGGCACGCCGACCCAGCGGGTCTGTTCGTCAGGGGAGGGGGTCAGTTCGCCATCTCGGTAGTTGTACAACTGCGGTTTCCACTGTTCAGCCCAGCCGGCAGCCACCCACTGCTGCACCTGCTCGACGAAGCGCCGGTCACGGGCCGTGAAGTACTGGGCGCCGAGATCGAGCGCACCGGCATCGCTGCGCTTGCTGGCCATGCGCCCGCCACTGCCGTGGCCTTTGTCGAACAAGTGAACGGCTTGCCCGGCCTTCTGCAAGGCCTGAGCGGCGGAAAGGCCGGCGATACCGGCACCGATGATGGCAATAGGTACTGTCATGATGGCCTCTTCGAACCTTGCTGATAAGCAGACTACGCTGTCAGGCAAACCTGTACAATGCACAATATTTGTATAAGGTTATTCCGCGTCATGGCGCAGGTTGGCCTATGTTTATCCGAGAGCGTTTGGTTAAAAAAGTGCCTTGTTGTTAAAAATAGACCATCGCCGCACTCTGCGAGGACACAGCCATGCATATATTGCTGACGGGCGGTACTGGGTTGATCGGCCAGCACCTTTGCCAGTACTGGCTTGGCCAGGGCCATAAGCTGACCGTGTGGAGCCGGCGCCCCGATCAGGTGGCGCGTTTGTGCGGTAGCGGGGTGCGTGGGATTGCCCGACTGGAAGATCTGTCGCCGCAAGAGCAGGTGGATGCGGTGATCAACCTGGCTGGCGCGCCGATCGCCGATCGGCCATGGACCGCTGCCCGGCGCCAACTGCTGTGGGCCAGCCGCATTACCCTCACCGAGCAGTTGCTGGCCTGGCTGGGCAGCCGCGATCAGCGCCCCGAGGTGCTGGTCTCCGGGTCTGCCGTGGGCTGGTATGGCGATGGCGGTGAGCGTGAGCTGACCGAGGCCTCACAACCGGTGCGTGAAGATTTCGCCAGCCAGTTGTGTATCGCCTGGGAAGAAACCGCATTGCGTGCACAGGCGTTGGGCCTGCGTGTAGTGCTGGTGCGCACCGGCCTGGTACTGGCCAGCGATGGCGGCTTCTTGTCACGCCTGCGCCTGCCCTTCAAGCTTGGCCTGGGTGGCCCGCTCGGTAATGGCCGGCAGTGGATGCCCTGGGTTCATATAGACGACCAGGTCGCCCTGATTGATTTTCTCTTGCAGCACAGGGATGCCAGCGGTCCTTATAATGCCTGCGCGCCAGAGCCTGTGCGAAACCGCGAGTTCGCCAAACGTCTGGGTCGGGCGCTGCATCGGCCGGCACTGCTGCCGGTGCCGGGGCTGTTGCTCAAGGCCGGCCTTGGTGAGTTGTCGACACTGCTGCTGGGTGGCCAGCGGGCGCGCCCGGTGCGTTTGCTGGCCGCGGGTTTCACCTTCCGCTTCAACGATCTGCAATCGGCCCTGGACAACCTGTCCAGGCGCCTCTGACATAGGACGCTGCATGACCGATCACGCCCTGCTGCTGGTCAACCTGGGTTCCCCGGCCTCCACCTCGGTGGCCGATGTACGCCGCTACCTCAACCAGTTCCTGATGGACCCCTACGTGATCGACCTGCCGTGGCCGGTGCGGCGTTTGCTGGTGTCGCTGATCCTGATCAAGCGCCCTGAGCAATCGGCGCACGCTTATGCATCGATCTGGTGGGACGAAGGGTCACCCCTGGTGGTGCTGACGCGGCGCCTGCAGCAAGCGATGGTCGAGCACTGGCCCCATGGCCCGGTCGAAATCGCCATGCGCTATGGCCAGCCGGCGCTACCCGATGTATTGGCGCGCCTGGCTGCCCAGGGCGTGCGCAAGGTCACGTTGGCACCGCTTTATCCACAATTCGCCGACAGCACGGTGACCACCGTGGTGGAGCAGGCCAAACAGACCATTGCCGAGCGCGGCTTGCCGCTGGATCTGCGCCTGCTTCGGCCATTCTACGATCACCCGGACTACATCGACGCCCTGGCTGCCAGTGCCCAGCCGTATCTGCAGCAGGATTACGACCACCTGCTGTTGAGCTTCCATGGCCTGCCCGAGCGGCACCTGAAGAAGCTCGACCCTACTGGCAAGCATGATTTCCAGGCGGCGGACTGCTGCAAGGACGCCAGCGCCGAGATGCGTGCGGTGTGCTACCGCGGCCAGTGCCTGGCCACGGCCAAGGCCTTCGCAGAGAAGATGGGCATCCCGGAGGGCAAGTGGTCAGTGTCGTTCCAGTCGCGGTTGGGGCGGGCGAAGTGGATCGAGCCCTACACCGAGACGCGTCTGGATGAGCTGGGCAAGGCGGGGGTCAAGAAGCTGCTGGTGATGTGCCCGGCATTTGTGGCTGATTGTATCGAGACGCTGGAAGAGATCGGCGATCGTGGCAAGGAACAGTTCATCGAGGCGGGAGGAGAAGAGCTGGTGCTGGTGCCGTGCCTGAATGATCACCCGGAGTGGGTGAGGGTGTTGGCGGGGATGTGTGAAAAGGTCTGAGCCTTAGGTTGACTGTTCCGGCCTCTTCGCGGCGGTCCGACGTATCGGCAAGCCCGCTCCCACAGAGGCCGGTTCAGGTTAAACCGGGATCAAGGCAACTGATCATCCAGCTTCTTGTGTTTCCAGCCATCATTGCCCGGCAGAATCAGGTTCAGGGCGATAGCGACGATGGCGCACAGGGCGATGCCCTTCAGGCCCCAGTCGTCCGGGCCGTCACCGCTGCCGATCAGCACGCCGCCGATGCCGAATACCAGGGTCACCGAAACGATCACCAGGTTGCGCGCCTCGCCGAGGTCGATCTTGTGGCGGATCATGGTGTTCATGCCCACCGCCGCGATCGAGCCGAACAGCAGGCAGAGAATGCCGCCCATCACCGGCACCGGGATGCTCTGCAGCAGTGCGCCGAACTTGCCGATGAAGGCCAGGGTGATGGCGAAGATCGCCGCCCAGGTCATGATCTTCGGGTTGTAGTTCTTGGTCAGCATCACCGCGCCAGTCACTTCGGCGTAGGTGGTGTTGGGCGGGCCGCCGAACAGGCCGGCTGCGGTGGTGGCCAGGCCATCACCCAGCAGGGTGCGGTGCAGGCCAGGTTTTTTCAGGTAATCACGACCGGTCACGCTGCCGACTGCGATCACTCCGCCGATATGCTCGATCGCCGGTGCCAGGGCAACTGGGACGATGAACAGGATCGCCTGCCAGTTGAATGCTGGCGCGGTGAAGTTGGGAATCTCCAACCACGGCGCGGCGGCAATCTTGGCAGTGTCGACCACGCCAAAGGCAAACGACAGGGCAAACCCCACCAGCACGCCGGAGATGATCGGCACCAGGCGGAAGATGCCTTTGCCGAACACCGCGACGATCAGGGTGGTGAGCAGCGCCGGCATGGAAATCAGCATGGCCGTCTTGTACGGCATCAACGCAGCGCCGTCACCGCCTTTGCCCATCGCCATGTTGGCGGCGATCGGCGCCATGGCCAGGCCGATGGAGATGATCACCGGGCCGATCACCACCGGTGGCAGCATGCGGTCGATGAAGCCGGTGCCCTTGATCTTCACCATCAGGCCCATGAAGGTGTAAACGAAGCCTGCGGCCATCACGCCGCCCATGGTCTCCGCCAGGCCGAACTGGCCCTTGGCGAGGATGATGGGGGTGATGAAGGCAAAGCTCGACGCCAGGAACACCGGCACCTGACGGCCGGTGACCAGCTGGAACAGCAAGGTGCCGATGCCGGCGGTGAACAGCGCCACGTTCGGATCGAGGCCGGTGATCAGCGGCATCAGCACCAGCGCGCCGAATGCCACGAAGAGCATCTGCGCACCCGAAACGACCTGGCGCCAGAGCGGGTCGTTGAAGCCGTCCTGCATGGTCAGGCGTCCTTCTGCTTGGTGCCGAAGATCTTGTCGCCGGCATCACCCAGGCCCGGCACGATGTAGCCGTGCTCGTTGAGGCGCTGGTCGATCGAG
The DNA here is from genome assembly GCF_044748725.1 of Pseudomonas sp. NPDC089752. NCBI lineage: Bacteria > Pseudomonadati > Pseudomonadota > Gammaproteobacteria > Pseudomonadales > Pseudomonadaceae > Pseudomonas > Pseudomonas sp. NPDC089752. The sequence continues at coordinate 304,678 of NZ_JBIVGP010000004.1, read as the reverse complement.
GCGGTGTAGATCTGCACATCCGGGTGGGCTTTTTCCACCACTTCGATGCCTTCAGGCGCGGCAACCAGGACCATCGCGCGGATTTCCTTGCAGCCGGCTTTTTTCAGCAGGTCGATGGTGGCGACCATCGAGCCGCCAGTGGCCAGCATCGGGTCGATGATCAGGGCCAGGCGCTGGTTGATGTCCGGCGCGAGCTTTTCCAGGTAGGTATGAGCTTCGAGGGTTTCCTCGTTGCGGGCGACGCCTACGGCGCTGACCTTGGCGCCCGGAATCAGGCTGAGCACGCCGTCGAGCATGCCGATACCGGCGCGCAGGATCGGCACCACGGTGATCTTCTTGCCGGCGATTTTTTCAACTTGTACCTTGCCACACCAGCCATCGATCTCGTAGGTTTCGAGTGGCAGGTCCTGGGTGGCTTCGTAGGTCAACAGCGCGCCGACTTCCTGGGCGAGTTCGCGAAAATTCTTGGTGCTGATGTCAGCACGGCGCATCAGGCCGAGCTTGTGGCGGATCAGCGGGTGGCGGATCTCACGAGTGGGCATAGGGGGCTCCGAAAGGCGGGCAAAAAAACCGCGCTAGATTAATCTATTCAGCCTTTGCTGTCGTGCAGTCCTTTTGCACGTTAGTCCATAAATGCTTGATCTGTGACGAGCGGATGCGTACCTTTGCCCGCTTTTCCAAAATGCCCCCCGGAGAGCGCCATGTCCGCTGATCTCGAGCACATCCGTCAAGTCATGCGCGAGGCAGACTGCCTGTACAACGAAGCTGAAGTCGAAGCGGCGATTGCCAAGGTCGGCCAGCAGATCTGCCAGGACCTGCACGACAAGAACCCGGTGGTGTTCTGCGTGATGAACGGCGGCCTGATCTTCGCCGGCAAACTGCTGACGCATCTGCAGTTCCCGTTGGAGGCGTCGTACCTGCACGCCACCCGCTACCGCAACCAGACCAGCGGCGGTGAACTGTTCTGGAAGGCCAAGCCGGAGGTGTCGTTCATCGACCGTGACGTGCTGATCGTCGACGACATCCTCGACGAGGGCCATACCCTCAGCGCCATCATCGAGTTCTGCAAACATGCAGGCGCTCGCTCGGTGCACACCGCCGTACTGATCGACAAGGACCACGACCGCAAGGCCAGCCCGGACCTCAAGGCCAGCTACGTCGGCCTGCCCTGCATCGATCGCTACATCTTCGGTTACGGCATGGACTATAAAGGGTACTGGCGCAACGCGAACGGCATCTTCGCCGTCAAAGGACTTTGATCATGAGCCAGCCTGCGTACATCGACCGATCGCTGTTCGCTGAGCTGGCACAAAAAGCCGCTGAAAGTCCGCGTGGGCGGCACCATCACAGCTTTCACGATGCTCAGGAGCCGTTTCATCGGCTGGCAGTCGGGCTGCAGCCGTCCACTTACATTGCCCCTCATCGCCACCTCAGTGACGACAAGGCGGAAACCCTGCTGGCCTTGAAGGGACGGTTGGGTCTGCTGGTGTTCGATGAGAATGGCGTGGTGATCGACAAGCGTGTCCTGCAGGCCGGCGGCGATTGCATCGGTGTGGACGTGCCGCCGCGTGTCTATCATTCGCTGGTAGTGCTGGAGGCCGACAGTGTGCTGTTCGACTGCAAGGCAGGGCCGTACACGCCCCTGGTCGAGGGTGAGCATGCCCACTGGGCGCCGCGTGAGGGCGAAGAGGGTGTGGCCGCATACCAGGCCTGGATGCTCGCGCAGTTCGATTGATAGTCGCCGCAGTTCGGCGTGCTAGAGTGCTCCTTCATGCCAAGGAGCCTCACATGCGTGCGATTTTCCCCCTGCTGCTGGCAGTCAGCCTGCCGCTCGCCGCAGCACCGCTGCACAGCCAGTTTCTCCCGCCCGATGAGCAAGCCCTGCGACAGGAAGCGCCGACGGCTCAGCAACTGCTGCAGGTCACCGATTATTCGGTGGTGGTGGCCGCCCAGCGTCAGTCCGACCAGCAACCTATCCCGATTACCCGCGCGCTGCAGGTACGCCTCAAAGGCAAGCCGCTGAGCAAAGGCGCAAGCATCGCCCAGGTGCTGCTCACCTTCGAAGGCGAGGCCGGCAAGAGCCTGAAAAAACCGCTGTACGACGACAAGTCCCGTATCCTGAGCCTGAATTACCCGGTCAGCGACTACCGCGTGGTGATGGACCTGCTGCGTAACGAGACGGTCTATGTGCAGTTTCTGACCTACGCCAACGGCCACATCTGGGCCGACCTGCACACCGGTACGGTACGTACGCGTTGAGGCACGCCGCTTGTGAGGGGTAAACTGCCGGCCTTCGAAATCCCGTGATGGTCCAGTTGGAGCCGGCAATGCGTAAAGACAAGAAGCAGGTGATTGGTGACGAAATCAGCGACGACTACATCAAGTCGTTCCTCCAGTTCGAGCCGGCCGATGGTGTGACCTCGCCGTCGCTGCACAAGTTGGTCAAGGCCTACCGTGGGCTGCGCGTGGACGACTTCGAGCGCTTTGTCGGTTTCTTCGTCGAGGCGGGCTATGACCTCGATGGCAAGGACGAGCATGGCCAGACCTTCGTCGAGCAGATCGCTGACCAGCGTACGGCCCCGGAGTACATCGAGATCATCGATAACGCCCGCGGTTAATTTGTAATCTGTACCGGCCTATTCGCGGGGCAAGCCCGCTCCCACAGAAATCACCGCCAGACTTGTGGGAGCGGGCTTGTCCCGCGAAGAGGCCGGCACAGGCTGGCAAAGAATCAGGCACAAAAAAACGCCCCGAGGGGCGTTTTTTCGTTTCTGCCGGATCAGGCGTAATGCTTGGCCGGGCTGTCTTCCACCAGCTCCAGCGCCACATCGTTGTCGGCACTGATCTTGTGGTACAGGGCTGCGTCGGTGGCCAGGGTCTTCTCGCGGGCCGGGAAGATTTCCTTGAGCTTGGCAGCCCAGGCACCCTTGGCTTGTTCAGGGAAGCAGCGTTCGATCAGCTCGAGCATGATCGACACGGTCACCGAAGCGCCCGGCGAGGCGCCGAGCAGTGCGGCCAGGCTGCCGTCCTGGGCCGAGACCAGCTCGGTGCCGAACTGCAGAATGCCGCCTTTCTTCGGGTCTTTCTTGATGATCTGCACGCGCTGGCCTGCCACTTCCAGGCGCCAGTCTTCGGCTTTGGCCTGTGGGTAGAAGCGGCGCAGTGCTTCGAGGCGCTGTTCCATCGACTGCATCACTTCGCTGACCAGGTACTTGGTCAGGTCCATGTTGTCGCGGGCCACGGCCAGCATCGGGCCGATGTTGCCCATGCGCACCGACAGCGGCAGGTCCATCAACGAGCCATGCTTGAGGAACTTGGTGGTGAAACCGGCGTACGGGCCGAACAGCAGCGAGGTCTTGCCGTCCACGACACGGGTGTCGAGGTGCGGTACCGACATCGGCGGCGCGCCGACGGCGGCCTGGCTGTACACCTTGGCCTGATGCTGCTTGACGATTTCCGGGTTGTCGCAACGCAGCCACTGGCCGCTCACCGGGAACCCGCCGAAGCCTTTGCTTTCCGGGATGCCGGACACCTGCAGCAGCGGCAGGGCCGCGCCGCCGGCGCCGAGGAAGACGAAGCGGGCGTCGACTTCACGGCTGCCGCCGCTGTTGACGTCCTTGATGCTGACGGTCCAGCCAGCGCCGTTACGGCGCAGGCCGACGACTTTCTTGCTGTACTTGACCTGCGCGTCCGGCGAATCGCCCAACAGCTTGAGCAGCTTGTTGGTCAAGGCGCCGAAGTTGACGTCGGTGCCCTTGCTCACACGGGTGGCGGCGATCTGCTGGTCGGCCGGGCGGCCAGGCATCATCAGCGGCATCCAGTCGTTCATTACCGCCTTGTCTTCGGTGTATTCCATCTCGGCGAAGGCGTGGTGCTGCTTGAGCAGCTCGAAACGCTTCTTGAGGAAGGACACACCCTTTTCACCTTCGACATAGCTCAGGTGCGGGACAGGGTTGATGAAAGCACGGGCCGAGCCGAAATTGCTCTTCTTGCACAGGTACGCCCAGAACTGGCGCGAAACCTCGAACTGGGTATTGATGTGCACGGCCTTCTTGATGTCGATGCTGCCATCGGCGGCCTGGGGCGTGTAGTTCAGCTCGCACAGGCCGGCGTGGCCGGTGCCTGCGTTGTTCCAGGGGTTGGAGCTTTCCGCGGCCCCGGAGTCCATCGCCTCGACGACCTCCAGCTTGAGGGTCGGGTCGAGCTCCTTGAGCAGTACGGCCAGGGTGGCACTCATGATGCCCGCGCCTACCAGTACTACATCAACCGATTCGTTCTGCGCCATTTAACGCGTCTCCACAATCTACAGCTACCTAATTGACAGCATGAGAATCCTGGGGTGCCAGGATTGCCATGTCCGACTCTTCGCAGTTCTTGCCACTTCCGCGGACACCGCCAATCAGTCTTCGGGTTGCGATATTGAACCCTGATTGCCATGGGTGCGGCAATTCGACTTATGGTCAAGGTGTCGTGCGTGCGCTATGGAACGACCTCAGATGCTCATGGAAACCGAGCGCCTTAGCCGCCTGTTCAGGGCTGTTCGGGACACATCTGCCGCTTTTGCACATGCCAGACTGTTCATTTGCTCGCCACACTCTTGTGAAGTAGTGAAAACCGTTTTTCCACGCTCTTTTGGAGACGTGAACCTCAAAAGGGGACTGCGCGATGGCAACCCGCAGGTTCATGCAGTGCGAAGGGCCGGAAAAGCAGGCACGACAGCCGATGCAAGACCTGAGTGGAAGGCTCTCTGTGGGCGAAGCGGTGAAGGTGCCGGGGTCAAACGGCAAATGCGGGGCCCGATCAGGAGACGTCCTTATAATCGGGGGGAGATTATAGCGATGTCGCGGGCAGAAAGGTCGTTATTCGTGGTTTTTATTGCAGCGTTTGTCAGGCTGGCAGGGTGCGGCGCTGCCAATGGCGGTTTGCGCGGGTGCAAACCCGGGCGCTCGCGGGCAGTGGCCGACCCAGCCAGGCGAGGTGCACTTCTTCGACCTGCACCCAGCCGCTGCCTGCTGGCGGTTGGCTGCATTGCTTGAAAGCCAGGCAATTGCCGTCGCTGTCGAGGCGGGCATAGTGGCGGTGGCGCGGGCGTTGGAAGAGCAGGGTCCAGAGCGAGGCCATGGCAGTGAGTCCTGTGCGTTAGGGCTTGGCGCAAGGATAACGGTGCGGCCATGAAACGATTGTGACAGCAAGGCGAGGCCGATGACTGGTGCATGCCTGGCTAGGTATACTGCTGGCCTTTGCCGCCTTTTCTGGAGAAACGCGCATGTTGCAACGTTTGTTGTTCGGTTTGCTTGCCGTGGCCAGCCTCAGCCTGGTCGGTTGTGCCCACAGCCCGCAACAACTCAGCCCGCAACCCAAGCTCAACGCCCAGCTCGCCCCGGTCGGTCATGGTCAGCCGGTGGTGGTCAAGGTTGTCGACGGTCGGGCTTCGCAGTCGCTGGGCACTCGTGGTGGCATGTACCCCGAGACCAGCACCATCAGCGTCAGTGGCAACGATATCGTGCCCAAGGTGCAGGCCCAGGCTGAAGCCGCAGTGCGACTGCTCGGCTTCACCCCGACGCCCAATGCCTACAACGCGCCACAGTTGACCGTGACCCTGGCGGAACTTAAGTACCAGTCGCCCAAGGACAACATGTACGTGACCGAAGCCACCATCGGCGCTACGTTCCGTGCTGATGTGTCGAACGCCAACCGCCGTTACAGCGGCCGCTACGGTGCTTCGCTGGACCAGCGTTTTGGCATGGCGCCGAACCAGGAAACCAACACCAAGCTGGTCAGTGACGTGTTGAGCGATGCTCTGACCCGCCTGTTCAAAGATCCGACCATCGGCCAGGTACTGGGCGAGTAAGTCGTTAGCTGTAGATGAAAACCCGCTGCCTGGCGCCAAGCAGCGGGTTTTTTTATTGGCCGTGCCGGCCTCTTCGCGGGCAAGCCCGCTCCCACAGGTTTATCTTCACCCCTGAAACTTGTGGGGTACCTGTGGGAGCGGGCTTGCCGAGACGTCGGACCGCCCGCGAAGAGGCCCTAGAAAGTTCATGCAGCTTCGATGTGGAAGTCCAGCAAGCTGACGCCCGTCAGCAGGTCCACTTCCGGCAAATGTTCGTGCACATGCCCGCCCAGCGCACAGTAAACCAGCCACCGGCGGTCCTGAACGTTGATGGCGAAACCATCGATCAACGCCTGCTGCTCATCGCTCTGGGCAACGAGATAGAGGCGGTCCTGGTTTTCGGCGTGCAGCATGAAAGAGCTCCGGTTCGAGAAAGGCCGACAGGGTGGCCTGTTCTGATGACGTGCTCATGACAGATGAAATTTAGTGACATTTTGTCGCCAAATCCGAGCGCCAAGGGCGGTCTTCGGTAGAATGCCGGCCTTCGCTGTCGTTTAAACCGAGGTTGCGTGATGTCGTTGCAAGTGCTCTGGGGTTTCCTGGCCGCCCACCCGACCAAGCTGATCAATCTGCTGGCATTGCTGATGACCTGCCCAGGCGGGCTGCTGGTGCACAGCGCGCGGCGTCGCGAGGCCATCAGTCGTGAAAGCCTGGCAATGGACGAAGGGGTAGTGGATGCGTTCGACCAGCGGGTGCCGCGCTACTACTACATCCTCGGTTTTTCCTGCCTGGCCATGGCGTTGCTGCTGTCCTGGTTCAGTACCTGGATCTGACCAGTGAGGGGCCGCAAGGCGGCCCCTGCATGATCAGGCAACCGGCGCCTGCTGCTTGACCTGATACTGGTTGCGCACCGGCGTCGCGTATTGCAACACCAGGTACGGGCGCTGCTCTTCAGGGCAGGCGTCCAGGCGGCGCTGCCATTCTTCCTTGGCCTTGGCCAGCTCATCGGCCGGGAACACCTTCTCGGCGCTTGGCACCTGCAGGGCCTCGTCCTTCTCGCCCCACATCGCATAGGCCAGGTAGTGCACCGGGAACAACCGGTAGCCACCGAGGATCTGGCGATCGATCTCCTGAGCCAGCTGCTTGGTGTCATCGAAGAACTCGGTCACTGGCGGCGCGAAGTGGATGTGCACGCGGCCCTTGTAGCCGGTGATGCCCTTGGCGATGCTGTTGTCGTCTTCGCCCGGCGCTTTCTTGTAGGTGCCGGTGGTGGCGCGTATGTACAGCTCGCGCGCCTTGGCCTGGTCGCAAGGGTCGTATTCGTAGCTGATCGATACCGGCGTCAGGTTCAGGCCCTGGATCACCGCGCCGAACGGCTCGTCCTTGCGGCTCATGTGGAACATCTTGAGGATCGCCGAATCGGTGCGATCATCCCCATCCTTGGCGCGGCCTTCGGCCTGGGCGATCCAGATCGAGGCGCTGTCGTTGCGGATGGAGTGGTTGATGTAAGCCGAGAGCAGCTGGTAGGCCGCGAGTTTTTCACGACGACCGCTCAGCGAGCGGTGCACGATGAAGCTCTTGTTCAGGCGCATCATGTCGCTGACGAACGGCTTTTGCAGCAGGTTGTCGCCAATGGCGATGCGCGGCGTCGGCAGGCCGGCGTGGTACACCGCGTAGTTGACGAAGGCCGGGTCCATGACGATGTCGCGGTGGTTGGCCAAAAAAAGGTAGGCGGTACCGGACTTGAGCTGCTCGACGCCGGTGTAGGTGACGCCGTCGGTGGCCCGATCGATGGTCTGGTCGACGTAATATTCGACCTTGTCCTGCAGGGTGGAAACGCAGGTGACCCCGGCGAATTCCTTGCGCAGGCGGCGGGCGATCAGCGGCTTGAGCAGCCAGCCGAAGGTGCCGGCAGCGCGGGGGAAGCGGAAGTGGGTGAGGATATCGAGGAATGCCGGGTCGCTGAGCAGGCGTGCCAGAACGGCAGGGACCTCAGCGTCGTCGTATGGTCGGATGGCATCGAATTCGCCCATCATGCTCTCTTGTTGGAAACGGCTAGGGTAATAGATAGGGTCGGGGTCCGAAAAACGGCTCGAACACACACGGGCCCTGTAAACAGACCGGCAATTATACGCACAAGTCACCCCGGAGGCCGCGATGCTGGAAACTGCGATCTACGATTGCCCCTATTGTGGTGAAGAAGTCGAGACTACGGTGGACCTGTCCGGAGGCGACCAAGAGTACATCGAAGACTGCCAGGTATGCTGTAAGCCTATCCGCTTCGTGCTGCAGGTTCATGGCGAGGAATGGATGCTCGATGTGTACGGTGAGAACGACTGATGCAACGAATCTACGATCCGGAAAACCTGCTTGAGGCGCAAATGCTGATCGGCATGCTGGCCAGCGAGGGCATCGACGTGCACCTGGTCGGCCGCGACCTGATGGGCGGCGTTGGCGAGTTGCCGATGCAAGGTTTGCTCGGCCTCGCCGTGGCCGACGAGCAGGCCGGTTACGCACGGCAGCTGATCGATGCGTACAATGGCGCCCAGCCGCTTGCCGGCGACGAACCGGAGAGTTATCCCGGTACCTTGATCTGCTAGGTTTTGATTTCGCCCATGTGTGGACGCTACGCCCTGTTTCGCTGGCCCCAGGAGCTGGCAAGCCTGCCAGGCTTTCCGGTCGGCCAGCCGGCGCAATGGAATATCTCGCCCGGCGCCTCGGTGCTGATCCAGCGCCAGCTCGATGGCCAGATGCAGCTGGCCAAGGCCCGTTGGGGGCTGACCCCGGCCTGGCTCACCGACCTTTCCCGCACCCCGGCCCATGCCCGTGCCGAAACCCTGGCCGAACAGCCCATGTTCCGTGAAGCGTTGCGCCTGCGTCGCTGCCTGATGCCGGCCAACGGCTTTTATGAATGGCGCGGCACGGTGCGCAAGCGGCCCTATTGGCTGACGCCAGGGGAGGGGTCATCGCTGTATTTTGCCGCCGTGTGGGAAGCCTACCCGGTGCAGGACCAGGTGTGGTTGAGCTGCGCGGTCGTGACCCAGGCTGCGATGAATCAGCGTCGGCCGTTGATCCTCGATGAGGCGGGGCGGGCAGCATGGCTAGACCCTGAAACGCCGTTGCCGCGCTTGCACGAACTGTTGGCCAGCCCCCCGGCCACACTGCGTGAGCGGGCACTGGCGAATTTCGTCAATGATCCCAAGCTGGATGCGCCGGAGTGCCTGACGCCGGCCTGATGCGTTGCCTGTGCCGGCCCCTTCGCGGGCAAGCCCGCTCCCACAGGTTCTCCACTGCTTTCAGGCTCAATGGAATACCTGTGGGAGCGGGCTTGCCCGCGAAGAGGCCGGTATATAAAAAGAAATCTTCCCTGCGGCTATGGCAGGTAACAGGCGACTCGGCCTAGGATACGGCGCATGTAAAAAGGGAGTGTTTTCATGCGTAAGTCTTTTGTCGTCAGCCTATTGAGCGCTGGCATCCTGCTGGCAGGTTGCCAGGCGGTGAATACCACCAGCGGCGGTGCTGTCGGCGTCGAGCGCAAGCAGTACATGTTCAGCATGCTCTCGACCGATGAGGTCAACCAGATGTACGCCCAGTCTTACCAGCAGACCCTTGGCGAGGCGTCGAGCAAGGGCGTGCTGGACAAGTCCAGCGCCGATGCCAAGCGCGTGCAGGTCATTGCCGACCGCCTGATCGCCCAAGCGCCGAAATTCCGCCCGGATGCCGCGCAATGGCAGTGGGAAGTCAACGTCATCAAGAGCGACGAGCTCAATGCCAACTGCGGCCCGGGCGGCAAGATCATCGTGTACACCGGCCTGATCGACCAGCTCAAGCTCACCGACGCCGAAATTGCCGCGGTGGTAGGCCACGAAATCGCCCACGCCCTGCGTGAACACAGCCGTGAAGCCATGTCCAAGGCCTATGGCGTGGAAATGGCCCGCCAGGGCGCAGGTGCGCTGTTTGGCCTTGGCCAGAGCAGCATTGCCTTGGCCGACCAGGTGGTGAACTACGCCATGACTTTGCCCAACAGCCGCGCCAACGAGAACGAAGCCGACCTGATCGGCCTTGAACTGTCGGCGCGTGCCGGCTATGACCCGAATGCCGCGATCACCTTGTGGAACAAGATGAGCAAGGCTTCCGAAGGCGCGCCGCCCGAGTTCATGAGCACCCACCCGGCGTCCGAAAGCCGGATTGCCTCGTTGCAGGCGGCGATTCCGAAGGTGATGCCGCTGTACCAGGCCGCCAAGAAGTAAGGGAATGCGGGCTGCTGTGCAGCCCTCTCCGGCCAGCCGGAAACAGGACCCAGTGGGAGCGGCTTCAGCCGCGAACACCGGCGCAGCCGGTGCCATGCACAGCGTCGCTTGCTTCGCGGCTAAAGCCGCTCCCACAATCTCGGTTCTCAGTTACCCCACCCACCCACTGCTTTTCATCGCCGAGTAGACGGCGACGAGCGCCAGCACGATGAACGCAGCCGCCGCCAGTCGGCGAATCAGCGTCAACGGCAGTTTGTCAGCGGCGAAGTTGCCCGCCAGCACCACCGGCACGTTGGCGATCAGCATGCCCAGGGTGGTGCCGATGATGACCATGATCAGGTGCGGATACTGTGCAGCCAGCATCACCGTGGCCACCTGGGTCTTGTCACCGATCTCGGCCAGGAAGAACGCGATCAGCGTGGTCAGAAACGGGCCGAAGCGGCGCGCGGGGTTTTCGTCGTCATCCATCTTGTCCGGCACCAGCGTCCACAAGGCCGTGGCGGTGAAGCTGGCGGCGAGAATCCAGTGCAGCATGGTTTCGCTAAAGAACCCGCCGACCCAGGCACCCACGGCACCCGCAGCGGCATGGTTGGCCAGTGTGGCGGCGACGATGCCGGCGATGATCGGCCAGGGTTTGCGGAAGCGGGCAGCCAGAATGAGTGCGAGCAGTTGCGTCTTGTCGCCGATTTCGGCAAGGGCGACGATCGCAGTGGGGATTAGCAGAGATTCCAGCATCAGGGTTCCTACGGGGGCGGGTCGACACGGCTATGACACGTACAGCCTTCCCGCCCCGGGTAAGGTGTGCGTGTCATAGGTCTTGTCAAACCCTGGATCCGTCTGTGCGGATCTTGCTCATCAGAGCTGGGTCGCACGCGCCATGGCCTGTGGGCCAAGTGTGTTGACGCGTGCCGGGCAAGCTGGGTGCTTGCGGGAGACTACTCCCCTAGGACGGAGCGGATTCTGCCTAGCCGAAACGCTTTCGGCAAGCCCTGTTTTTATCCGCGTGTTGCCCGGTAGATGCGAAAGCCATCGGCCTCGGCACGGGTCTGGCAGTTGCCAAGCGCCCCTTCGATCAAGGGCTGATAACGCAGGAAGCTGTTGGCAACCAAGCGCATTTCGCCACCTTTTCGCAGATGTTGGCCTGATTTTTTCAGCAAGTTTTCTGATGCCTGGTAGTTGGTGTGCACCCCGGTGTGAAACGGGGGGTTACTCAGGATCAGGCTCAGGTTTGTGGGCGCGGCATCGATCCCGTCGCCACTGATGACTTCTCCTACCAGGTTGTTCGCTTCCAAGGTCAGACGGCTGGCGGCCACGGCGAAGGCGTCCACGTCCAGCATCGTGACCTGGCTCTGTGGATAACGGCGCTTGACCGTGGCACCCAGCACTCCAGCCCCGCAGCCGAAGTCCAGCACGTGGCCGACCGGCAGATCGTCCAAGTGCTTGAGCAACAGCGCCGTACCGCGGTCGAGGCGGCCATGGCTGAACACCCCGGGCAGGCTGACGACCTGTAATGGGCCATCTTCAAGGTCGAGCTCGAAGCGTTCGGCCAGGCTTACCAGCGGTTTGGCTTCGGGCGCGTTGTCCACGGTGACCTGCCACAACTGGCAATGCCGTGCGCTGTCCAGCTTGCGCGGCTTGCCAAAGGCTTGCAGCTGCTTGGCCGCGCCTTCGATCCCGCCGCGCTTTTCGCCAACCAGATACAGTTCGCGGCCGGCCAGTCGCGAAGCCAGGGCGTTGAGCAGGTAGGCCGCCAGTTCTCGCGACTTGGGCAGGAACAGTACCGCTGCTTCGAACGCGACTGGCGGCACCTCGACGCCATAATGGCTGCGCCCGGCAAAGCGAGCGTCAAGGATGGCCTGGTCGCCCGCATGCCAGGTCCAGCCATGGGCCTGGGGCAGTTGGCCAAGCAGGTCGTCGGCGGGGGCGCCGGCAATCAGCAGCGGACCCTGGAACAGGTCCGCCTGGCGGAGCAATACTTCACTGCGCGGGTCCATGGACGACGCCTCCTGAAAAAAGTCGCGCAGTGTAGCAGAGCCAGCCTTACCGCTCAGCTGACCACGCGGCGTGGCTGGCCGGCGAAGAAGGCCTGAGCGTTTTCGCTGAGCTGGCCGACGATGCGCTGGCGCGACTCCACGGCACCCCAGGCGCTGTGCGGGGTGATGATCAGGCGCGGGATATCCCCGGCCAACAGCGGGTTGCCATGGACCGGCGGTTCAACGCTGAGCACATCGGTCGCGGCGCCGCCGAGGTGGCCGTTACGCAACGTGTCGGCCAGGGCCTGTTCGTCGATCAATCCGCCGCGGGCGGTATTGACCACCAGCGCGCCGGGCTTGAGCAGGGCCAGTTCGCGGGCACCGATCATGTGCCGGGTGTGCTCGTTGAGCGGGCAATGCAAGGTCAGGGCGTCGACCTGCGGCAGCAGATCTTCCAGCGGCAGGCGATCGTCACGCGCAGGGCGGCCGGGGATCTGCCCGCTCAGCACGCGCATGCCGAAGGCTTCGGCCAGCCGCGCGACGGCGCCGCCCAGTTCGCCATGACCGAGCAGGCCCAGGGTCTTGCCCTCCAGTTCAACGATGGGGAAATCCAGCAGACAGAACTGGCTGGCCTTGGCCCATTGCCCGTCGGTCACCGCCTGGTTGTAATCGCACAGGCGCGTGGCCAGGGCCAGCAGCAGGGCGAGGGTGTGCTGGGCCACCGATGGGGTGCCGTAGCCCTGGCAGTTGCAGACGGTGATGCCTTGGGCGCGAGCGGCTGCCAGGTCGACATTGTTGGTGCCGGTGGCGGCCACCAGGATCAGCTTGAGCTGCGGGTTGGCCGCCAGCGCCTCGGCATCGAGCATGACCTTGTTGCTGACCACGGCCACGGCGCCCTGCAAGCGATCGGCCACCTGGTCAGGGCGGGTGGCATCGAACAGCACGAACTCATCGAACTGGCTTCGCAGCGGAGATAGATCGAGGTCGCCAAGATCAAGGGATTGGTGATCGAGAAACACGGCGCGACGCGGGCTGGGCATCAGTAGGGCTCCGTTGGCAGGGCAGGGATGATCCATCCCCCGAACAATGCCACTCATACCTCTCACAGCCAAATCATTCCTTCGGCTGATTTGACCGTCACATTGGCGAACTACAGTAGATCCCAGACTTGTTCGGCTCGCTTTCCAGATAAGGGATACCCATGTTGCAGACCCGCATCATCAAGCCCGCCGAGGGCGCCTACAGCTTCCCTCTGTTGATCAAACGCCTGCTGATGTCCGGCAGCCGCTACGAAAAGACCCGCGAGATCGTCTACCGCGACCAGTTGCGGTTGACTTATCCACAGCTCAACGAGCGCATCGCTCGCCTGGCCAACGTGCTGACCGAAGCCGGGGTCAAGGCCGGTGACACCGTGGCCGTGATGGATTGGGACAGCCACCGCTACCTGGAATGCATGTTCGCCATCCCGATGATCGGCGCGGTGGTGCACACCATCAACGTGCGCCTTTCACCCGAACAGATCCTCTACACCATGAACCATGCCGAAGACCGCTTCGTGCTGGTCAACAGCGACTTCGTAGGGCTCTACCAGGCCATCGCCGGGCAATTGACCACGGTCGACAAGACTCTGCTGCTGACCGATGGCCCGGACAATGCCGCCGAACTGCCGAACCTGGTGGGCGAGTACGAACAGCTGCTGGCGGCGGCCAGCCCGCACTACGACTTCCCCGATTTCGACGAGAACTCGGTGGCCACCACCTTCTACACCACCGGTACCACGGGTAACCCCAAGGGCGTCTATTTCACCCACCGCCAGCTGGTGCTGCACACCCTGGCCGAGGCTTCGGTGACCGGCAGCATCGACAGCGTGCGCCTGCTCGGCAGCAACGATGTATACATGCCGATCACGCCGATGTTCCACGTGCATGCCTGGGGCATCCCGTATGCGGCCACCATGCTCGGCATGAAGCAGGTGTACCCGGGGCGCTACGAGCCGGACATGCTGATCAAGCTGTGGCGCGAAGAGAAGGTCACCTTCTCGCACTGCGTACCGACCATCCTGCAGATGCTGCTCAACTGCCCAAGCTCCCAGGGCCAGGACTTCGGCGGCTGGAAGATCATCATCGGCGGCAGCGCGCTCAACCGCTCGCTCTATCAGGCCGCGCTGGCCCGTGGCATTCAGTTGACCGCCGCGTATGGCATGTCCGAGACCTGCCCGCTGATCTCGGCCGCGCATTTGAACGACGAACTGCAGGCCGGCAGCGAGGACGAACGCGTTACCTATCGCATCAAGGCCGGCGTGCCGGTGCCGTTGGTGGAGGCGGCGATCGTCGATGGCCAGGGCAATTTCCTCCCGGCCGACGGCGAAACCCAGGGCGAGCTGGTGCTGCGTGCGCCCTGGCTGACCATGGGCTACTTCAAGGAGCCGGAAAAAAGCGAGGAGCTGTGGCAGGGCGGCTGGCTGCACACCGGTGACGTCGCCACCCTCGACGGCATGGGTTACATCGATATCCGCGACCGCATCAAGGATGTCATCAAGACTGGCGGCGAGTGGCTGTCTTCGCTGGACCTGGAAGATTTGATCAGCCGTCACCCCGCCGTTCGCGAAGTGGCCGTGGTAGGCGTCGCCGATCCGCAGTGGGGCGAACGTCCATTTGCTCTGCTGGTGGTGCGCGAAGGGCAGGTAGTCGATGCCAAGGCGCTGAAGGAACACCTCAAGCCTTTCGTCGAAGAAGGCCACATCAACAAGTGGGCGATTCCCAGCCAGATCGCCGTTGTTACAGAAATTCCCAAGACCAGTGTAGGAAAACTCGACAAAAAGCGTATCCGCCAAGACATCGTTCAATGGCAGGCCAGCAACAGCGCGTTCCTTTCCACGTTGTAACCGCGCTGCGGGTCGTGACCCTCGGAACACGACCCGCAGGCCAGAGCGGTCGGCGCCTTGCCAAACGGCAAAAATGCGCCATGCTTCTGCCTTGCCAACGCGCTACCCGGGACCACGCCGGGGCGAATTGGCGGCCAGTGTGCAAATCACACTTTAGAGGGATCAAGCACCTAGGTCTGCTGGCTATAGTCGGGGCCAGGGGATTTTCAGGAATGGGGGAGGGCGACACGCGCAACACGTGTCGCCGCGGGTGAAAACCCGCATACCGGTCTTTCGGGCCGTTCTTGAAAGGACTCACTGCCATAACAAAAAAGTACATGGAGTAGCGTCGATGAAATCTGCACACCCGTTCTGGCGTCGGGCCAAGTTGCCCTTGGCCGTCAGCCTTGCTTCCACGCTTGCAAGTCCTGCTTTCGCGGTCAGTTTCAACATCGGGGAAATCGAAGGCCAGTTCGATTCGTCGCTCTCTGTCGGGGCCAGCTGGTCGACCGCCAACCCGAACAAGAACCTCATCGGGGTCAACAACGGCGGCAAGGGCCTGTCGCAAACCTCCGACGATGGCCACCTCAACTTCAAGAAGGGTGAAACCTTCTCGAAGATCTTCAAGGGCATCCATGACCTCGAGTTGAAGTACGGCGACACCGGCGTGTTCGTGCGTGGCAAGTACTGGTACGACTTCGAACTGAAGGACGAAAGCCGCGAGTTCAAGGACATCAGCGACTCCAATCGCAAGGAAGGCGCCAAGTCCTCCGGGGCCCAGCTGCTCGACGCCTTCGTGTACCACAACTACTCGATCGGCGATCAGCCAGGCTCGGTACGCTTCGGCAAGCAGGTGGTCAGCTGGGGTGAAAGTACCTTCATCGGCGGCGGCATCAACTCGATCAACCCGATCGACGTGGCCGCCTTCCGCCGCCCTGGTGCCGAGATCAAGGAAGGCCTGATCCCGGTCAACATGTTCTACATCTCGCAGAGCCTCACCGACAACCTGTCGGCCGAGGCCTTCTACCAGATCGAGTGGGACCAGACCGTCGTCGACAACTGCGGCACCTTCTTCTCGCAGCCCGACATCATCGCCGACGGCTGCACCGACAACCTGCGCGTGCTCAACAGCAGCCGCACGGTGCCAGCAGCGGCCCAGGGCTTCCTGGCCACCCGTGGCGTGAACATCAACGAAGAAGGCGTGATGGTCGCCCGTGGCGCCGACCGCGACGCCCGTGACAGCGGCCAGTTCGGCGTGGCCATGCGTTACATGTTCGAGCCGCTGGATACCGAATTCGGCGCCTACTTCATGAACTACCACAGCCGCGCCCCGATCTTCAGCGCCACCGGCGCCGCGCCGTCGGTGTTTGCCGGCCTGAGCCAGCTGCCACCGCAGCTGCGTGCCCTGGCCCCACTTATCGTGGCAGGCAACTCGAAGTACTTCGTCGAATACCCTGAAGATATCCGCCTGTATGGCCTGAGCTTCTCCACCACCTTGCCTACCGGTACCGCGTGGAGCGGTGAACTCAGCTACCGGCCGAATGCCCCGGTGCAGTTGAACACCACCGACATCCTGTTCGCCGGCGTGCGCCCGATCGGGGGCGCACTGAGCAATGCTTCGCTGCTCACCGGCACCCCAGGCCAAGACCTGCACGGTTATCGCCGCAAGGAAATCACCCAGTTCCAGACCACCTTGACGCACTTCTTCGACCAGGTGATGGGCGCCAGCCGCATGACTGTGGTGGGCGAAGTGGGCGTGACCCACGTCGGTGGCCTGGAAAACGCGCACGAAACCCGCTACGGCCGCGACCCGGTATTCGGCCCAGGCCCGCTGCCAGCCACCGGTGGCGCCGACACCTGCCAGGCGCTCAATGCCAGCACCATCGCTGGCGCCGGGGCCGGTGCCTCGACCGCCAACCTGAACCGCAAGTGCGAAAACGACGGCTACACCACCAGCACCTCCTGGGGTTATCGCGCCCGGGTCATCTGGGACTACAACGACGTGTTCGCCGGGGTCAACCTCAAGCCCAACGTGGCCTGGTCGCATGACGTATCCGGCTACTCGCCAGGCCCTGGCGCCAACTTCGAGGAAGGCCGCAAGGCCATCAGCCTGGGCCTGGACGCCGAGTACCAGAACACCTACACCGCAAGCCTGTCGTACACCAACTTCTTCGACGGCAAGTACAGCACCGTGGATGATCGCGACTTCGTCGCCCTCAGCTTCGGCGTGAACTTCTAAGCACACAGATCCAGGACGAGACGACATGAACAAGACCAGAAGTCTGCTGCAAGCCGGTGTACTGGGCCTGTCCCTGCTGGCGACCAGCGTCATGGCTGCGGTTTCCGCCGATGAAGCGGCCAAGCTGGGCAGTACCCTGACCCCGATGGGCGCGGAAAAGGCCGGTAATGCCGATGGCTCCATCGGCCCGTGGCAACCGCTGTCGACCACTGCCGGCACAGCCGATGCCCGGGGCTTCCTCTCCGACCCTTATAGCAGCGAGAAGCCGCTGTTCACCATCACTGCGCAGAACGTCGACCAGTACAAGGACAAGCTGTCACCGGGCCAGGTGGCGATGCTCAAACGCTACCCGGACACCTTCAAGATCCCGGTGTACAAGACCCACCGTGGCGCCACCGTGCCGGATGATGTGTTCGCCGCCATCAAGAAAAACGCCACTGCGACCACGCTGGTCGAAGGCGGCAACGGCCTGAACAACTTCCAGACCGCTATTCCGTTCCCAATCCCGAAAAGCGGCCTCGAAGTCATCTGGAACCACATCACCCGTTACCGCGGCGGCAGTGTCAGTCGCCTGGTGACCCAGGCCACGCCTCAGCAGAACGGCTCGTTCAGCCTGGTGTATTTCTCGGACCAGTTCGTCTTCCGCGACAAGATGAAGGACTACGACCCGAGCAACCCTGGCAACATCCTGTTCTACTTCAAGCAGGAAGTGACCGCGCCTGCACGCCTGGCCGGGACCGTGTTGCTGGTCCACGAAACCCTCGACCAGGTGAAGGAACCGCGCAAGGCGTGGATCTACAACGCCGGCCAGCGCCGCGTGCGCCAGGCACCGCAAGTGTCGTACGACGGCCCAGGCACCGCCGCCGACGGCCTGCGTACCTCGGACAACCTGGACATGTACAACGGTGCACCGGACCGTTATGACTGGAAGCTCGAAGGCAAGAAGGAGATGTACATTGCCTCCAACGCCTACAAGCTCGACGATCCGAAGCTCAAATACGGCGACATCATCAAGGCCGGGCATATCAACCAGGACCTGGCCCGTTACGAGCTGCGTCGGGTCTGGCATGTGGTCGCCACGCTCAAGCCAGGCCAACGCCACATTTACGCCAAGCGTGACTTCTACATCGACGAAGACACCTGGCAGGCTGCGGTGATCGACCAATATGACGGCCGTAACCAGCTGTGGCGCGTTTCCGAGGCGCATGCTCAGGATTACTACAACAAGCAGGTGCCGTGGTACACCCTGGAAGCCATCTATGACCTGCAGTCGGGCCGCTACCTGGCGCTGGGGATGAAGAACGAAGAGAAAAAGTCCTACGACTTCGGCTTCACTGCCAGCAAGGCCGACTTCCAGCCGGCAGCGCTGCGTCAGTCGGGTATTCGTTAACCGCTAGTGCATGACTCCGTGTGATCTCCCAGAACGCCCCGGCTTGCCGGGGCGTTTGCGTTGCACAGCCTAGGAAAGCCTGCCGATGTTTGCCTGCACTTCTTGCCAGTCGGCGATGGCGGCGTCCAGTTGCGCGCTGGCGAACGCACCCGATACAGCGGACGAATCGATTGCCTGCTGCAGTTGCTGCAACTGGCTTTGCAGCGCCTGGGTGCCGGCGAGCGTTGCGTTGACGCCAGCGCCCATCTGATCGACCGCTGCCAGGTAGTTGGACAATGCCGGCAACAACGCCTGCAAGTACGCCGCTTCCTGCCCGTTTGCCGCCTGGTCGGCGCGAATGCGATTCAGCTGGTCGGTGACACCGCTGATGTTGGATACCAGCGAATCGATTTCGCGGGCGAGCAGGGCCGCCAGCGGCCCCATCAGCCAGTACCATTTGGCACGATTACGTGCGGCATCGAGCTGGGACTGCAGGCCGGCGATCTGCTGGGCGAGCACCGCCGATTGATTGCGATCGGTCTCAAGGCGCTGGCTGATCTGTGTGGCATCGCCATTGAGATCGGCCGATGCACTGTGCAACTGCGCAAGGTATTGGCCAAGCCCTTGGGTGACGGCGTTGAGGGAGAACACCGGGCCGGCCAGTTGCTGCTCAAGCGCGGCCACTTGAGCCACGGCTTGCACGCGGGCTTGCGCATTACCCTCGTTCATGGCCTGGAACAGCTGGCGTAGTGCAGGCGCGTCACGGTTGATGAACTGATCGCCGAACCCTTGCAGTTGCTGCATGGCGGCCAGCAGGGGTGGCCGGTATTGCGTGGGCCAGGCGGCCGCCAGTTGCTTGAGCTCAATGATGTGCTGCGCCAGGCCGGGCACGCATGCGTAGTTCAGCTCAGGCATCTGGCTGATACTGGCGGACAGCTGGTCAAGCGGTGTGAGCAGGCTGCTGACGGCCAAAGTGCCATGCACGATCGCGGGCACGCTGAATGCCGACAGCGTAGCGCTGTCGAAACGTTGCATCAGAGTCATGTCGTTCCCCTGGTGAAGCGATGAAGGTAGTGAGGAACGCGCCGGTCAAGCCGGCGCGCAAACGCTCTTCAGGCGGCCGCTGAGGTAGGGATGTTCTCGACGACGGAAAGCGGAACGGGGGCTGGGTTGATCATGTCCTGCACCTTGCGCGCCTGGGTGGCCATGTCGTCCCAATCACTGCAGGCGGCATTGAGCTGTGCGGTGAGGAACGCGCTGTCGACATCGGTGGACTGCACTTGTTTGATCAGCGTGTCCAGGCTGCTGATCAGGGTCTGCCAGGACGATTCCATGGCATTGAGTGCGCCGATGGCGTTGCTGATCTGTTGGTTCAACGTGCCCAGTTGACCCTTGGCATGTGTCATCAGCACGATTTCCGCCTGGTCTGCGGCAAGTTTCTCCGCCGCCTCCTTGTATTTTTTCATGTTGCTGGAGTAGTCCACCGAACCGTAGATGGTCACGGCCACACCACCCGCCACCACGACCCCTCCCGCCACGATCAGGCCGGTGGAAAGACCGGCGCTGGGGATTTCGGCAAGAACGCCCACTGCGATCATCAGCACCCCGACCACTGCACCGGTGGCACCTGCGGCGATCATGGTCAGGTCGTTGTTCATGGCTTTCTGGCGTGCGGCCATTTCCGCCTGCAGTTGAATGATCTCGCCATTGTCGCCGGCCAGTTTCTGGGTCAGCGTGTCGATATCAGTGGCAAATGCCGAGAAATCGACCGAGAAGTTCTTGCGGAAATCGTCCACGGACTGGTTGGCCAGCACCGCGTTGGATTTTTGTGTGTTTGCGGCGGTCTGCAACAGTTGCAGGCCCTCGACCACTGTCTTGCGAGCCGTGGGGTCCGTGTTGACGTTGGCGGCCGCCTTGAGCAGCGGGGCCAGGTAGGCATTGAACTGGTTGGAGAAACCGACCACGCCGCCAATGCTGCCGATCAACGCCGGCTGCAGCGTATTGATCCAGAGGTTGGCATGGTCACGTGCGGTCTGCTGGTGCTTGGCCATTTCCGGCATCGCCGGCACATCCATGTTGGCTTGTTGCAGAATGGCCGTGCAGGCGCCATTGACCAGCGAACCGGCCGAAGCGGTCTGGTTGATGGCGTCGTTGTGGTCGTCGGTCAGCAGAATGCTGTTGGTGAAGAGCGGGCGCAGCTGTTGTACGTTGGTCATCTTTCTTTCCTTGAGAGAGCTAACGATTTTCAAGGGGCGTGGCTTGCCACAGGTGCTGGCGCACTGAATCAAGAACGCTCCCTGCCTTCTTGCAGCGACTGCGCGGGATCGTCGTCGTTGACAGTCCCGAAGTGATGCCTGAATGACATCACGGAGCCAGCGTAGACCTGGCGGAGGACGATCGCGAATCGATTGGTCGCCAATTCACGGGTAGCCGACGGAAGGGCAGGCGCGCGGAGTGGGAGGCACGATAAATCCGATGAATACCTCATCAAACTTCACCCGAGCCCGGTGATCATCAGCGTTGTTGCTTTTTGTCGCAGTCTTTGCCAGGGCATTTGCGCCCATCATCTTCAAATGCGCCGCGTTAACCGCTAGTCTCGCAAGCATCCATATCGCCGCAATCAGAACGAGCCGGCCATGACAGATTTGTCCCGTACGCATGGATTCGCCAGCCAGGCCTTGGGCCTGCTGGACGGGCGTTTCTTCCGACCACCCCTGCCGGACGGTCACGTGCCGCGCGCGCGCTTGTGCCAGCGCCTGCAAGCCGGCCTCGGCGGGCGCCTGTTGCTGGTCAATGCACCGGCAGGCTTTGGCAAAAGCTCCCTGGCCATCGAGTTCTGTGAGGCCCTGCCCGGCCACTGGCGCAGCCTCTGGCTTGGTCTGAGCCAACGCGATGCCGACCCCGGGCGCTTCCTCGAGCGCTTGCTCGAAGGCCTGCAGCAATATTGTCCTGCGCTGGGCGGCCAGGCTCTGGGCCTGCTGAAAATGCGCCAGCGCCACCAGCCTTTCGCTTTCGAGGAGTGGCTCGACGGTTTGCTCGACGAGCTGGCGTTGTACCTGCAGGCCGATACACCTTTGCTGCTGGTGCTGGATGACTATCACCTGGCCCAGGGGCCGGTGCTTGACCGCTGCCTGCAGTTTTTCCTCAACCATCTGCCAGGGGGCCTGGTGCTGCTGGTCACCAGCCGTCAACGGCCTGACTGGCACCTGGCACGGCTGCGCCTGTCGCGCCAGTTGATCGAACTGAATGAACAGGACTTGCGGCTGACGCCGGACGAAGCCTTGGCCGTCATCGGTCGACAACCTACAGGTTTGCGCGGCCAAGCCCTGGACAACCTGATCCAGCGCAGCGACGGCTGGGTGGCCGGGCTGCGCTTCTGGCAACTGGCTGCCAGCGAATCCGGCGATGAACATGCCCTGCCGCAAGCCCTGCATGGTGGCGAGGGGTTGATTCGCGATTACCTGCTCGAAGAAGTCATCGATATCCTGCCGATCGAGGTGCAGGCGTTCCTGTTCGACACCGCTTGCCAGGAGCGCTTCTGCGCGGCGTTGTGCGATGCGCTGCGCGAGCGCGAGGACAGCGCCGCCATCCTGCACTACCTGCAGGCTCACCAGGTGTTTCTGGTGCCGCTCGACGAGCACGGCCGCTGGTACCGCTACCATCACCTGTTTTCCGACCTGTTACGCAGCCGCCAGTCCAGCGAACCGCAAGCGCGCTTGCACTTGCGCGCCTGCCGCTGGTTTCAGGCCCAGGGGCTGCTCGACGAAGCGGTGGAGCAGGCCTTGCGGGCCGGCCATCTGGACGTTGCCGCCAACCTCGTGCAGAGCTTGTCGGAGGAGCAACTGCTGGCCGAGCAGAACGTCGGCATGCTGCTGCGCTGGAAGATGGACCTGCCCGACAGCCTGTTGATCAGCACGCCACGCTTGATCGTGCTCTATAGCTGGGCGCTGGGCCTGGCCTGCCAACTGGATGCCGCTGAAGAACTGGCAAGCTACCTCAGCCGCTTTCTGCCAGCCCCTTCGGCCACGGCGCAAAAATCCATGCTGGCGCAATGGTTGGCGCTGACCGGGGTGATCGCCCGAGGTCGCGGGGATCGTGAGCGCACGCTGGCCTATTGCGGCGAGGCGCTGCAGAGCTTGCCCAGCAAACGTTACGGCCAGCGCCTGGTGTGCCTCTCGACGCTATCCAATCTGGCCATCGCCGACGGCGACTTCTGGCGCGCACGGGGCTGGAACCGCGAAGCGCTGGAGCTGGCCCAGCGGGTCGGCAACCCGTTGTTCGAAGCCTTGGCCCATTATGACCGTGCGCGGGTGTTGCATGCCCGCGGAGAAGCGTTGCGCGCGCTGGACGAAGTGCGCCAGGGGCTGCAACGGCTGCAGGGGCTTTCTGCACAGCGGCTGTACGCCGTGCGTGCGCGGCTGACCCTGTACGAAGGCTATCTGCTGGTGGCGCGTCTGCAACCTGCGCAGGGGCGTGCGCGCTTGCGCGCTGGGCTGGGTGAAGCACGCGCCTGTCGTGATATCAGTGTGCTGATCGGCCACTGCGTGATCGCCGCGCTTGACGGCCGAGAAGGTCATTATGCCGAGGCGTTCGCGGAACTGGCCGAGGCCGAGCGGCTGATGCATATCTGGGACGTGCCGCCGATTTTCTATCTGGCCATGATCACCTTGGTGAAATGTGAATTGTGGCTGGCCCAGGGCCGCACCGATCTGGCCGAATCCTGGTTGCTGCGTCTGGGCCAGACCTACGGCGGCGATCAACCTGCCGCAGCGCCTGAATTCCATCCACTGCTGCCTTTGCATATTGCCTTGCAACAGGCGTTGCTGGAGCGCATCCAGGGGCGCAGCGATGACGCAGTCACACGCCTGCGTGGGCTGGTAGAGCGTGGGCAGGCCAGCGGCGGCATGATGCTGAGCCTGAGCGCGTTATGCCAATGGGTCGTCCTGTGTCTGGAGCAAGGGCGTGAAGCACAGGCTGTCGAATTGTTGCCCATGGCCCTGGCTGCGGCCCAGGGAGGGGTGATGCAACCTTTCCAGCAGCTGATCGAGCGCCATCCGCTATGGTTGCGCGAACACCTGCTCGTGCGGCCTGCCTGCAAGGTCCAGCTTGACCTGCTGACGCATCTGCCTGAGCAGGCCGCGCCGAGCAGCGGCTCAGGTGAAGTCTTGAGTGGGCGCGAGCTGGCCGTGCTCGAGTTGATCGCCCAGGGCTGTTCCAACCAACAGATCAGCGAGCGCCTGTTCATCTCCCTGCACACCGTCAAGACCCATGCCAGCCACATCAACAGCAAACTGGGTGTGGAGCGGCGCACTCAGGCAGTTGCACGGGCCAAATCCTTGGGTTTGCTGGCCTGATTTCGACGCTGCATTGCCTGCCCTCATCTTTCCCGACCAGTGGCCGATACAGCGAACGGCGATCTGCATCGCCCCAGGCCACCCTCCCATCATCCAGTACAGGTCGTATTGATGCTGCAGTACGGGCAAAAGAGCTTTTTGATCGTCGATGACTTCACCGACTTTCGCACCTCGACGCGCTCCATGCTGCGCGAACTGGGGGTGCGTGAGGTCGATACTGCCGATAGCGGTGAGCAGGCCCTGCGCATGTGCGGGCAGAAACGCTATGACTACATTCTTCAGGACTTCCACCTCGGAGACGGCAAGAAGAATGGCCAGCAAGTGCTCGAGGACCTGATCCTCGACAAGCTGATCAGCCATGAGTGCGTGTTCATCATGGTCACCGCCGAGAGCAGTCAGGCCATCGTGCTCAGTGCCCTGGAGCACGAGCCCGATGCGTATCTCACCAAACCCTTCAACCGGGTTGGCCTGGCCCAGCGCCTGGACAAGCTGACGCAACGCAAGACCTTGCTCAAGCCGATCCTTCAGGCGCTGGACCGCGGCCGCCCGGCCGAAGTGCTGGCCGCCTGCGCCGAGCTGTGCAAGAAAGACCCGCGTTTCGCCCCCCTGTGCCTGCGTTATCGCGCCGATGCCCTGCGTGACCTCAACCGCTTCGACGAGCTGGAAAAGTTCCTCAAGGGCATTCTCGCCAGCCGTCCGCAGCCTTGGGTATATGCGGCCTTGGGCAGCCTGATGCACAAGCGTGGGCAGAATGCCCAGGCCCAGGGCGTCTATGAACAGGCGCTGAAGGCGTTCCCGATCATGCCGAGTCTCTACGATGGCATGGCCGATGTGCTGGTGGCGCAGGGTGAGACCAAGCGCGCGCAGAACATGCTTGAAGAGGCGGTGCGGCTGTCGCCCCTGGCGGTACGCCGACAGGCCGCGCTGGGCAAGCTGGCGCTGGACAACGAAGACTTCGAGAGCGCTTCCAAGGCCTTCCGCCACGCCGTGAACCAGGGCCAGAGTTCGCGCTACAAGGATGCCGAGAGCAACCTGGGGTTGGTGCAGGCATTGATGAACAAGAATGCCGGCTTCGGCCTGGATGCGCGGACCCGGGTCGAGATCAACACGGTGCTCAGCGAGGTGGCCAAGGACAATGTCGAGGACCAGGGGCTGCAAGTGCGCGCGCGCCTGATGAAAGCCGCCAGCCTGCAGCAGGCCGGCGACCCCGAGACCGCCGCCAAGCTCACCGAACAGGCCCTGCAGCGGCTGGACAAGATGGACCAGTTCTTCTCGGTCGAAGCCGCCCTGACCGTCGCCAAACAGCTGCAGTCGCTTGGCCAGGAAGCCGCCGGAGGCACCATCCTCAAGGGCTGTGTGGAAACTTACGGCGATGACCCCAAAGTCATGCAGAGCGTGGCCAAACTGACCGATGACCCGACGGTGCTCGGTGCCGTCACCGAAGCGGTCGACCTCAATCGCCAGGGCGTGCGCAGCTACCAGGCTGGGCAGCTCAACGAAGCTTTGCAGATGTTCCGCAAGGCGCTGTCGTTGCAACCCAAGAACATCAGCATTGCCCTCAACACGGCCCAGGCGCTTTTGCGCATCGGTGGCGAAGCCACGCCAGCGGCGATCCTGCAGGAGTGTCGCAACTGCCTGACCAGTGTGGCGGGGATTCCAGCCAGCGACAGTCGTTATGACCGCTACCGCAAACTGCACATCAAGGTTTTCGGCGCATGAGCCAGGACAATCAGGGGCTGGATTTTTCCACGGTGATCGCCTCCACCGTGCACGACCTGAAGAACTCGTTGTCGGCGCTGATCCAGTCCCACGACCAGTGGTTGGCCCGTCTGCCCGAAGAATTGCGCAGCGGCCCCGAGCAAGGGGTGATCGAGCACGAGTTCCGCCACCTCAACGGCATGCTCGTGCAGATGCTTGGGCTGTACAAATTGGGCGTCAATCAGTTGCCGGTGTGCCCGGATTACCACGAACTCGAAGACTTCATCGAAGCGCAGCTGGCGGCCCATCAGCAGGTGCTCGAACACAACGACATTCTCGCCACCTGGCGTATCGACAGCGAAAATCCATTGGGTTTCTTCGACCGTGAACTGGTCGCTTCGGTGATCGCCAATGTGGTCACCAACGCTACCCGCTATGCCGGGCACGCGTTGTTGATCAGCATCGAGGAAGAGAACGAGCAGCTGGTGATCAGCGTCAACGATGATGGGCCCGGGTACCCGGCACGCATGCTCGAGCGGCAGCAGGATTACGTGCAGGGCATTGATGCGCAGAGCGGCAGCACTGGGCTTGGGTTGTATTTCGCGGCGCGGATCGCGGCGCTGCATGAACGTGATGGGGTGCGGGGGCGGATCGAGATTGCCAATGGTGGGGCGCTGGGGGGGGGGTTGTTTAGGTTGCATTTGCCTTAAATAGCGTGTCACTACTTTCTTGTTATAAATCGATACGTTACATAACGACGCATAAGTGAACCGTTCCATTGCGCTGTAGGAAAACTCTGATAGAGAGGAAAAGGGCTTTTATGCCCTTTCTTCGAGCTTGTCACGCTGGTAGTAATTACTTCCCCATTACTCATGCGTGATCAACCAATGGACAAGCTCGTTCGCTGTATATCCAGAAGACAAGTCCCAGTGCAGTCGTCGGTGCCAAGCGCTATCAATCGCGTAACGCGTAGATACGATATTACTGCGCTTATGGCTCAGTGTAAGTTGGACGCACCTGTTCCCAAAGATATGGAGGACTGGGAGCGAATGCAGCCAGTCGGCCGTGAATTTTGAATGCCAGGCGTTGCCCGTCCGCTACGGGGTGATGCGTGAGAAAAAGGACCAACGATCTCCGTTACCAAGTTTATCGCTCCCAGGCTAGAAGGCTGGCATGTGCAATTATCTGCCGAGAGCCTGGGCTTTTAAGAGAGTACCTGGATGCGGACAGGGTTCGTATGGAGCCAATCACAAGCGAAGCGATTACCGCCAGTCTTGAATGGGGACCACAGGCCAGCCTGTTTCCTTGGGAAGAGGTATCGGTATGGAAGCGTAGCGACCCTAAGGGCTTCGATCTTTCCCTATGGTATGGCACAGAGCTTTGTGGTCTATGTTACGCCAGTCCGAGAAAAAGCCGCTTGTGTATTAAGGTCATCCTGTTGGAGAGCAAGCCCGGTCGCACTCATCCGCTCAAGGGCGATATTGCATCGCTCGCCTTGACGGCGGTGGATTTCTACGCGCGGATGTTAGGCTGTTGCGAGATTGAAATCCAAGAGCCGGTAGCCGCTGCCAGACCTCTTTACGAAGCGCTTGGCTTCAGCGTTACGGAGATGGGGCGGCTTGTGATTCGGGTAGAACCTTAATACCATCATTACGGTATTCAGCGAGCCTATGGAGGGAAGTCATGCGATCCACCAAGAGCCGTGAAAAACCAATGGCCGTTGCCAGATTCGAGGCTGAAGCACGACGTCTGGCAGGTCAGATTTCAAGCAACCAGCTGCGCTTTCTTCAAGTCGCCAAAGCTAAAGGCGAAGAGCTGGAACCATCGGGACCATTGGCTGGTAATCAAACCTGAAGGTGTCGGCCCACGAGCCGACATCCGTGATCCACGATATGGACTCCAGAAGCCGGCGCTAATGTCGGCTTTTTCTTTCTTTGAAAACCATTAGTTATTTCCGCGAGAAGCCCAGTGAGCGCTCCCACAACCATACTCATCCGCGAAACCTTCCCCGTAGGCCCCCTGCAGTGCAACTGCACCCTGATCGGCGACCCGGTCACCAAAAAAGCCATGGTCGTCGACCCAGGCGGTGACCCGGACAAGATCCTCGCCCGCCTGCAGGCCCACGGCCTGACGCTGGTGAGCATCATCCACACCCACGCGCACTTCGACCATTTCCTCGCTTCGGGCAAGCTCAAGGAACTCACCGGCGCCACCTTGCACCTGCACAAGGACGACCAGCCGTTGTGGGACAACCTGGAGATGCAGTGCCAGATGTTCGGCGTACCCTACACGCCGGTGCCGTCACCCGACCGCTGGTTGGGCGACGATGAAGAACTCGCCTGCGGCTGTGGCGTGGCCTTGCATACCCCTGGGCATACACCGGGCTCGATGAGCTTCTGGTTCGCCGAGGCCAAGCTGTTGGTGGCCGGTGACACGCTGTTCCGCCGCGGCATCGGCCGCACCGATTTGTGGGGCGGCGATCAGCGCGCTATCGTTCGCTCGATCAAGGAGCGGCTGTATCGCCTGGACGAGGACGCCATCGTGGTCACCGGCCATGGGCCGGAGACTCGGCTAGGTGACGAGATGCGCGAGAACCCGTTCGTGCGGGCGTGAATTCGCATTAACAGCCTTTCATGGAATTTTTTTGCCATCAGGCAATCCAAGGCTGGCACAAGACCATTCATGCTTTGCCGCACACACGAATTTTTGTAGGAGCTTGTCCATGTTCACCATGCGTCGTCTGCTTATCGTCGCAACTGCTGCAGCCCTGATGACCGGCTGTGCCAGCCCGAACCCTTATGACAACCAGGGCCAGGCGCAGGGCGGCTCGACCGGGATGAGCAAAACCGCCAAGTATGGCGGCCTTGGCGCCCTGGCGGGGGCCATTGCCGGTGCCGCCATCGATCACAACAACCGTGGCAAGGGCGCGCTGATCGGCGCCGCCGCTGTGGGTGCTGCTGCCGCAGGTTACGGTTACTACGCCGACAAGCAGGAAGCCGAACTGCGTGCACAGATGGCCAACACTGGCGTCGAAGTGCAGCGCCAGGGCGACCAGATCAAGTTGATCATGCCTGGCAACATCACCTTCGCCACCGACTCGGCCAACATCGCGCCGAGCTTCTACTCGCCGCTTAACAACCTGGCGAACTCGTTCAAGCAGTTCAACCAGAACACCATCGAAGTGGTCGGCTTCACCGACAGTACCGGCAGCCGCCAGCACAACATGGACCTGTCGCAGCGCCGTGCCCAGGCGGTCAGCACCTACCTGAGCTCGCAAGGCGTTGATGCTTCGCGCGTGAGTGTGCGTGGTATGGGCCCGGACCAGCCGATTGCCAGCAACGCCGATGCCAATGGCCGCGCGCAGAACCGCCGTGTCGAGGTCAACCTGAAGCCGATCCCGGGTCAGCAGTATGACCAGCAGGGTCAGGTTCAGCAGTACCCGTAAGCGCTGGATCGTTGCAATGAAAAGGGCAGGCCCATACGGAGCCTGCCCTTTTTGCTTTCAGGCGATGCTGCTGGCCTGAATCGCCGTCAGCGCGATGGTATGCACGATGTCATCCACCTGGGCACCGCGCGGCAGGTCATTCACCGGCTTGCGCAAACCTTGCAGCATTGGCCCCAGGCTGACCCCGTCGGTACTGCGCTGCACCGCCTTGTGGGTGGTATTGCCGGTGTTCAGGTCGGGGAAAACGAACACCGTCGCACGCCCAGCTACCGGGCTGTTCGGGGCGAGCTGGCGGGCGATTTCGGGGTTGGCGGCAGCATCGTACTGCAGCGGGCCATCGATCAGCAGGCTCTGCTGTGCGCTTTGCGCCAGGCGCGTGGCTTCACGCACTTTCTCCACCTCCTCGTCGCTCGCCGAATCGCTTGAATAGCTGATCATCGCCACCCGTGGCGCGATGCCGAAGGCTTGCGCCGATTGCGCGCTCTGGCGGGCGATCTCGGCCAGCTCGCTGGCGCTGGGGTGCGGGTTCATCACGCAGTCGCCGTACACCAGCACCTGCTCAGGGAACAGCATGAAGAACACCGACGACACCAGGCTCGCCCCGGGTGCGGTCTTGATCAGCTGCAGGGCAGGGCGGATGGTGTTGGCGGTGGAGTGCACCAGGCCCGAGACCAGGCCGTCGACCTCACCCAGGGCCAGCATCATGGTGCCGATCACCACCGGGTCTTCCAGCTGTTGCTCGGCCATCGGCGCATTGAGGTTCTTGCTCTTGCGCAAGTCGACCATCGGTTCGACATAGCGCCCGCGAATCAGCTCGGGGTCGAGAATCTCCAGGTCCGCCGGCAGGGTGATGCCCTGCGCGCGGGCCACGGCTTCGACCTCTTCCGGCTTGGCCAGCAGCACGCAACGGGCGATGCCGCGTGCCTGGCAGATTGCCGCCGCCTGTACCAGCAGCGGTTCGGCGCCTTCTGGCAGGACGATGCGCTTGTTGGCCTGCTGCGCCCGCTGGATCAGCTGGTAGCGAAACACCGCGGGTGACAGACGCATTTCGCGGGGCGTGCCGCAGCGCTGATGCAGCCAGACGGCGTCAAGGTGGCTGGCGACGAAATCGGTGATGAATTCGGCCCGGTCACGGTCATCCACCGGGATTTCGCGGTTCAGCGAATTGAGCAGGTTGGCGGTGTCGTAGGAACCGGTGCTCACCGACAGAATTGGCAGGCCAGCCTGCAGCGCGCCTCGGCACAGGCCGAGGATGCGCGCATCGGGCTTGCTGTCGCTGGTCAGCAGCAACCCGGCAAGTGGCACGCCGTTGATCGCCGCCAGGCTCACCGCCAGGATGATGTCGTCGCGGTCGCCCGGCGTCACCACCAGGGTCCCGGGGGTGAGCAGCGGCACGGTATTGGCCACGGTGCGGGCGCAGATGATGATCTTGTTCATCCGCCGTTGTTCGTAGTCGCCGGCATTGAGCACTTGGGCACCGAGCAGCTCGGCCACATCGCGGGTGCGCGGGGCATTGAGTTCGGGCTGGTAGGGGATGCAGCCCAGCAGGCGGAAATCACCGCCGCGCAGCAATGGCGAATGTTCGCGCAGACGCGTGGCGAAATCCGCCATGCTCTCGTCGGTACGCACCTTGTTGAGGATCACCCCGAGCACTTTCGGGTCGCGCGGGCCACCGAACAGCTGGGCCTGCAGTTCGACCCGCCCGGATAGCTCGCTGAGCACTTCGTTTTCCGGCGCCGAAACCAGGATCACCTCGGCGTCCAGGCTCTTGGCCAAGTGCAGGTTGACCCGCGCCGCGTAACTGGCGTGGCGGGTCGGCACCATGCCTTCGACCACCACCACGTCATTACCGATGCACGCTTGCTGGTACAGGCGAATGATTTCTTCGAGCAACTCGTCCAGCTGGCCATCGCCGAGCATGCGCTCGACATGGGCCAGGCTCAGTGGCAGCGGCGGCTTGATGCCGTGGGTGCGCGCGACCAGTTCGGTGGAGCGTTCCGGGCCGGTGTCACCGGGGTGCGGCTGGGCGATCGGTTTGAAGAAACCGACCTTGAGGCCAGCGCGTTCCAGGGTACGTACCAGGCCGAGGCTGATCGAAGTCAGGCCGACCCCAAAGTCGGTCGGCGCGATGAAAAATGTCTGCATGCGTGCTTCTCGAAATAAAGCGTTGCAAGGAATCAACGGCCAAGGGTAGCGCTATCGGCCTGCTGTGCACACCAGCCACAGGCGAAAGCCTGGCCAACACGCTGCGCGCGCTGCTCGGGGTCGAGCACCCACGGGCGCGCCTGCCACGGTGGCTGGTGGCGCAGGTGCTGGGTGTGACCGCAGGACAAGTCGACCACCCAGTGGCCTTCATCGTCCTGGTGAAAGCCGATGATCCGACTGATGGGGCACCCCTCGCTGCCGCTGCGGTCGCAATCGGGCGATGCGTTGGTTACACTTGTCTGCTCTACATACTTTTGCAAAAGGTCTTGCCCCATGCTGATCGCCGCCAACAAGGCTGTCTCCATCGACTATACCCTGACCAACGACGCCGGGGAGACCATCGACAGCTCCGCCGGCGGCGCGCCGCTGGTCTACCTGCACGGTGCCCAGAACATCATCCCGGGCCTGGAAAAAGCCCTGGAAGGCAAGCAGGCTGGCGACGAGCTGAACGTTACCATCGAGCCGGAAGATGCCTACGGCGAGTACCTGGCCGAACTGGTCAGCACCCTGAACCGCAGCATGTTCGAAGGCGTCGATGAACTGGAAGTGGGCATGCAGTTCCACGCGTCCGCGCCGGACGGCCAGATGCAGATCGTCACCATCCGCGACCTCGACGGCGACGACGTGACCGTCGACGGCAACCATCCGCTGGCCGGCCAGCGCCTGACCTTCAAGGTCAAAGTTGTCGACGTGCGTGATGCCAGCGAAGAAGAAATCGCTCACCGTCACATCCACGGTGAAGGTGGCCATCACCACTGATTTTCTGCGCTAAGCTCAGAACGTCGCCAGGCGCTCGGACAAGCCGACATGCCTCCAACGTGGAGGGTGCACGGCTTGGATGAGCGCCTTTTTAGTGGGCGTGATTCGCCCCAGCGGCAACCGGGAACCTGAGAGGGGATTCATCATGAGTGCATTTCACGACCTGACATTGAAGGCGCTGAACGGCCAGGACCTTCCTTTGGCACCGTTCAAGGGCCAGGTAGTGTTGGTGGTCAATGTCGCCTCCAAGTGTGGCCTGACGCCGCAGTACGCTTCGCTGGAGAAACTCCAACAGCAGTTCAAGGGCAAGGGCTTCAATGTGCTGGGCCTGCCCTGCAATCAGTTTGCCGGCCAGGAGCCTGGCAGCGAGAAGGAAATCCAGGATTTCTGCAGCCTCAACTATGGTGTGAGCTTTCCGCTGGGTGCCAAGCTCGAGGTCAATGGGCCGCAGCGCCATTCGCTGTACCGCCTGTTGGCAGGGGAGGGCGCCGAGTTCCCCGGCGACATCAGCTGGAACTTCGAGAAGTTCCTGGTGGGCAAGGACGGGCGGGTTCTGGCCCGCTTCGCCCCGCGTACCGCACCGGATGACCCGGTGGTGGTGCAAGCTATCGAGAAGGCGCTTGGCTGAATATCCAGGGGGTGCTTTGCGCCCCCAGCGATAGGGTAAAATCACCCAGATCAATAATGCTGTGCCAACGTCCTCACGCCCCCTAACCTCAGGCGCATTTCCTCACCCAGACGGAAGCGCCCCATGTCCAGCCATCCCCTGTTCCAGCCTTTCATTCTCGGTGCGCTAGAGCTGCCGACCCGTGTCGTCATGGCGCCCATGACCCGTACCTTCTGCCCCGGCGGCGTACCTCACGATGGCGTGGTCGAGTACTACCGCCGCCGCGCTGCTGCAGGGGTCGGCCTGATCATTACCGAGGGCACCACCGTTGGGCACAAGGCCGCCAACGGCTATGCCAACGTGCCGCGCTTTTACGGCGCAGATGCGCTGGCCGGATGGCAGCGCGTGGTCGAAGCTGTCCATGCCGAAGGCGGGCGTATCGTGCCGCAGTTGTGGCATGTCGGCGCGGTGCGCCGTTTGGGCACCGAACCGGACGCCAGCGTGCCGGGGTTCGGGCCGAGCGAGAAGGTCAAGGAAGGTCAGGTGCAGGTGCATGGCATGACCCAGGACGACATCCGTGAAGTGATCGCAGCGTTTGCCAAAGCAGCCAGCGATGCCAAAGCCATCGGCATGGACGGGGTGGAAATTCACGGCGCCCACGGCTACTTGATCGACCAGTTCTTCTGGGAGGCCAGCAACCGCCGCACTGATGAGTATGGCGGCGACCTGGCAGGCCGTTCGCGCTTCGCCATCGAGCTGGTCGAGGCGGTGCGGACAGCCGTGGGGCCAGATTTCCCGATCATATTCCGCTTCTCGCAATGGAAGCAGCAGGACTACAGCGCACGCCTGGTGGAAACGCCCGATGCGCTGGCGACCTTCCTCAAGCCACTGTCCGACGCCGGTGTGGATATTTTCCACTGCTCCACCCGTCGTTTCTGGGAGCCGGAATTCGAAGGCTCTGAGCTCAACCTGGCCGGCTGGACCCGAAGGCTGACGGGTAAACCGACCATCACCGTCGGCAGCGTCGGCCTCGATGGCGAGTTTTTGCAATTCATGGTCGACACCGACAAGGTGGCCAAGCCCGCCAGCCTGGAAGGCCTGGTGCGGCGCCTGGACGCCGAAGAGTTCGACCTGGTGGCGGTGGGCCGGGCACTGCTGGTAGATGCCGAGTGGGCGCTGAAGGTTCGCGAAGGGCGTGAAGCAGACGTGCTGCCGTTCAGCCGCGAGGCGCTGTCGAACCTGGCTTGATCGCCAACCTGGCGGTTGTTGGCTCGCTGCCAGCAGGCGCCGTTTGGCAAGCGCTGTAAAGGTGCGTCTCGAACTGCTCGACGATCGCCGACCAGCCCTGGCGGCTGGCATGCTGACGGGCGTTGAGACGGACTCGGCGCAGGGTCTCGCTTTCCTCCAGCAGCCAGCAGGCGGCATCGATGAACGCCGCCTGGTCACCGGGCATGGCCAGCGCCCCGCTGTGGCCGTGGCGAATGTGCTGGCCAGCAGCTGCCTCGTCATAGGCGACCACCGCCAGCCCTGAAGCCATGGCTTCGAGCACCACATTGCCAAAGGTCTCGGTCAGGCTCGGGAACAGGAACAGGTCGCCGCAGGCGTAGTGTTCGGCCAGTGCCTCGCCGCGCTGGGCACCGCAGAACACGGCGTCAGGCAGTTGCTGTTCAAGGGATGCCCGTTGTGGCCCATCGCCCACGACGACCAAACGCAGGCGCTGCTGTGGATAAGTCTCCTGCAGGGCTTGCAGGCACGGCCGCAGTAGCCCCAGGTTCTTTTCTGCGGCCAGGCGCCCGACATGCAACACGGCGATGTCGTCCGGGCCAAGGCCCCAGGTATCACGCAAGGCCTGGTTGCGCCGGGCCGGGTTGAACAGGCCGGCATCGACCCCTCGGGCCATCAGCGCCAGGCGTTCGAAGCCGCGCCGTTCCAACTCCAGGCGCTGGCTGGCGCTGGGCACCAGGGTGGCGACGGTGCGCCGGTGGAACCAGCGTAGGTAATGGGTGAGCAATCGCGCCAGCAGGCCGAGGCCATATTGGCCGGAATACTGCGGGAAATTGGTATGAAAGCCGCTGACCACCGCCACGCCCAGGCGCCGCGCGGCACGCAATGCGCTCAGCCCCAATGGGCCTTCGGTGGCAATGTACAGCACATCCGGGCGCTGCCTGCGCCAGCGGCGCAGCAGCTTGTGCATCGACACTTCACCCCATTGCAGGCCCGGGTAGCCCGGCAAGCCCCAGCCACGGCACAGGAATAGGTTTGCGTCGTCGCTTGCGGACGCATCCCCCGCCTGTCGTGGCCGCACGATTTCCACCAGATGACCGCGCTGGCGCAGGCCATCGCAGAGGCGGCCAAGGGTATTGGCCACGCCGTTGATTTCCGGTGGGAAGGTTTCGCTGACGAGGGTGATGCGTAGGGCAGGTGTATTCATGACAAAAAGTTTCCGCCTGTCGCGTTGCGCGCATGTGACAACTTTGTGACGGGCAGGTGACGCCTGATTTCTGGCAGCTTCGCTTGTATGAATATTTCCTTTCAAGCCCTCAAGAAGCGAGCGGAGGCAGCCGATGCAGATGCATTCGATCAGGTGACACGCTCCGGGAGCGGTGATGTTCAACAGCAAGCTCAAGAAAGAAAATCAGCAACTGCGCGAGGACCTGTTTTCCGTCGAGCAGGTCAAGAGCAGCCTGGACAGCGAAATGCTGGTGCTCCAGCTCGACCCCCAGGGGCGTATCGAGATGGTCAACGGCAACTTCGAGAAAGAGATGCACTACCGTCCCGAGCAGCTGATCGGGCGTCACATCGAAGACATCGTGCCTGCGCATGTGAAGAAGCTCGACTTCTTCCAACGCATGAAAACGGCCATCACCCGCGGTGAGCACCTCAATGGGGCTTTTCGCCTGCTGCGTGGCAACGGTGAAGAAGCCTGGTTGCGTTCGATCCTGCAACCGGTGAAGAGCAGCGACGGGCGCATCAAGCATTTCTCCATGCACTCCAGCGACCTGACCCGCACCATCGAGACCTCGCGCGAGCATGAAAGCCTGATCAAGGCGCTGATGCGTTCCACCGCCGTGATCGAGTTCAACCTCGATGGCCAGGTACTGACCGCCAACGACCGCTTCCTGCAGACCATGGGTTACACCCTGGAGCAGGTGCGCGGCAAGTACCATCGGATGTTCTGCGAACCGGAGGAAGCCAGCTCGGCGGGCTACCAGGCGTTTTGGGAAAAGCTGCGGCGTGGTGAGTACGTGGCAGAGCGCTTCAAGCGTGTCGATGCCCACGGGCGCACGGTTTGGTTGGAAGCGTCCTACAACCCCATCATCGATGCCCACGACGTGCTGTACAAAGTGGTCAAGTTCGCCACCGTGATCACTGACCAGGTCAATCAGGAACAGGCCGTGGCGCAGGCTGCGGATATTGCCTACAACACCTCACTGGAAACCGACAGCAGTGCGCGCAAGGCCACCGACGTGGTGACCCAGACCGTCGAGGTGATGCGTGGCCTGGAGGGGTCGATGCAAGATGCCGCCGAAGGCATCCAGGCGTTGGACAAACAGTCGAAAGTGATTGGCGCGATCATCAAGACCATCAGCGACATCGCTGGCCAGACCAACCTGCTGGCGCTCAACGCCGCCATCGAGGCCGCGCGTGCCGGTGAACAGGGTAGGGGGTTTGCGGTGGTCGCCGACGAGGTGCGCCAGCTGGCGTCACGAACCAGTACTGCAACTGAAGAGATCGCCAAGGTGGTGCAGCAGAACGAACAACTTGCCCAGGCGGCAGTGGATATCATCGACACCAGCAAGCGCCAGGCAGAACAGGGGCTTGCACTGGCTGCGGACACCGGTGGGGTGATCGTCGAAATTCAGGAAGGGGCGAAGAAAGTGGTGGATGCAGTGGGGCAATTCTCCAGCCAGCTCAGCCACTGAAGGCTGCTGGTATGAATCTACGCAGTGTATCCGGCACCAGCGGCGCCGGATAACGGGCCTGCGTCAAGCAGTCAGCTGCACGTAATCATCACTGGCAATGGCGCGAAGGCTTCGATAATCGCGTGCTTGCCATCGAACGGCTACTGATACGACTGGCGGTATTTACGTCTGCTAGCGCTCGCGCACCCAGAACAACGTAGCCCCCGCCACCGCGGCCGGCATCATCAGCACGTTCACGCCCGGAATCAGCAAAGCCAGATAGGTAATCCCACCAAAACCCATCGACTGCCAGCGCTTCTCGCGCAACCAGGCCAGCATGTCCTGCCAGCTCATCTTGTTGTTGTCCGCCGGGTAGTCGATGTACTGGATGGCCATCATCCACACACCGAAAATCAGCCACAGCGGCGCGGCGATCACGTTCACAACCGGGATGAACGACAGGATGAACAGCGCGATGGCCCGCGGCAGGAAGTAGCCGAGCTTGCGCATCTCGCGGCCAAACGTGCGCGGCACCATGGCCACCAGTTCACCCCAGCTGAAAGCCGGGAAGTTGTCCTGGCCACGCACCACAACTTCGACCTTTTCAGCCAGGAAACCATTGAACGGCGCGGCGATGATGTTGGCCACGAGGGTGAAGCTGAAGAACACCATCAATACCAGCAAGGCGACGAACAGCGGCCAGAGGATATAGCTGAGAAAACTCAGCCAGTCCGGCAGGGTTGGCATCAGGGCATCCAGCCACAAGCCGAATTCATGACCGGCAAAGTAGATCATGCCGCCGAACAGCAGCAGGTTGATCGCCAGGGGCAGCAGCACGAACAACCGCAGGTTGGGGCTCAGCACCAGTTTCAGGCCTTCGCGCAGGTACTGGGGGCCAGAGAGGACAGGGGCTTGCATCGAGACACTCCGCAGAGAAGGGAAACCGCGCTGACCTTACCGGCTTTGCCGCGCCGACGAAAGGCGGGCGAGGGCTGGGAAACCGCCTGTAACAAAACCCTGGGAGGCTTTTGCCCAGGTGAAATTCACGTATAGAGGTTGCCTATGAGGTGGATTGTCGAAGGATATTTCCTTAATCTCTGCCACCTCGCTACAGTGCGCTCAACTTTCGGTTTCTGGGCCTGCGCGTAGTAGCCTTCCCCAAGTGCAGCGTGGGCCCTTTTTAATTTACCGATGCCGGCCCCTGCGGCCTGCTCGACAGGAGTTCGACATGTCTGAAGTACGTCATTCGCGCGTCATCATCCTCGGTTCCGGCCCTGCCGGTTACAGCGCCGCGGTGTATGCCGCCCGCGCCAACCTCAAGCCGCTGCTGATCACCGGCATGCAGGCTGGCGGCCAGCTGACCACCACCACCGAAGTCGACAACTGGCCGGGCGACCCCCATGGCCTGACCGGCCCGGCGCTGATGCAACGCATGCAGGAACACGCCGAGCGCTTCGAGACCGAGATCGTCTTCGACCACATCAACGCCGTCGACCTGGCCAACAAGCCCTACACCCTGCAAGGCGACAGCGGCTCCTACACCTGCGACGCGCTGATCATCGCCACCGGCGCCAGCGCCCGCTACCTGGGCCTGCCGTCGGAAGAAGCGTTCATGGGCAAAGGCGTTTCGGCCTGCGCGACCTGTGACGGGTTCTTCTACCGCAACAAGCCGGTCGCCGTGGTCGGCGGCGGCAACACTGCCGTGGAAGAGGCGCTGTACCTGGCCAACATCGCCAGCAAAGTGACCCTGGTGCACCGCCGCGAAACTTTCCGCGCCGAGAAGATCCTGGTCGACAAGCTCAATGCCCGTGTCGCCGAAGGCAAGATCGAACTCAAGCTCAACGCCACCCTGGACGAAGTGCTGGGTGACAACATGGGCGTGACCGGTGCGCGCCTGAAGAACAACGACGGCAGCAGCGACGAAATCAAGGTCGACGGCGTGTTCATTGCCATTGGCCACACCCCGAACACCTCGTTGTTCGAAGGCCAGCTGACCTTGAAGGACGGCTATCTGGTGGTCAACGGCGGCCGTGAAGGCAATGCCACCGCCACCAACGTCGAAGGCGTGTTCGCCGCAGGCGACGTGGCCGACCACGTGTACCGTCAGGCCATTACCTCGGCTGGCGCGGGTTGCATGGCGGCGCTGGACGTCGAGCGTTACCTGGACGGCTTGGCCAACGCCTCGTTCTGATCCAAGCGCAATAAAAAACCGGCCATCTGGCCGGTTTTTTTTGCCTGTGCTCAGCTCACAGGCTCAGGCGCATCGACAGGTCAACGGCCTTCACATCCTTGGTCATCGCGCCGATGGAGATGTAATCCACACCGGTCTCGGCAATCACTCGCAGGGTGGTCTCGTTGACCCCGCCGCTGGCTTCCAGCTTGGCCTTGCCAGCGGTGATGCGCACCGCTTCGCGCATTTCGTCCAGGGTCAGTTCGTCGAGCATGATGATGTCGGCACCGGCGTTCAGTGCCTGGCGCAGCTCGTCCAGGCTTTCCACTTCGATTTCCACCGGCTTGCCTGGGGCGATGCGGTGCGCGGCCGTCACCGCTTCGGGCACGCCGCCGCTGGCGGCGATGTGGTTTTCCTTGATCAGGAAGGCGTCATACAGGCCGATGCGGTGGTTGTGGCAACCGCCGCAAGTCACCGCGTACTTTTGCGCCAGGCGCAGCCCGGGCAGGGTCTTGCGGGTGTCGAGCAACTGCACCTGGGTGCCTTCGACCAGGTCGGCAAGCTGACGTGCTCGGGTAGCCACGCCCGACAGCAGCTGCAGGAAGTTGAGCGCGCTGCGCTCACCGCTTAGCAGCGAGCGGGCCGGGCCTTCGAGGTGGAACAGCACCTGATTGGCCTTGGCGCGTTCGCCATCGGCCACTTGCCAGTGCACCGCCACGCGCGGGTCGAGCTGGCGGAACACGGCATCGACCCAGGCGGTGCCGGCAATCACGCAATCCTCGCGAGTGATGATCGTGGCCTTGGCCAAGCGTTCGGCCGGGATCAACTGGGCGGTGATGTCGCCACTGCCGATGTCCTCCAGCAGCGCGCGGCGCACATTGGCTTCGATCTCGGCGGTCAGGTCGGCAAGGCGTAGGTTCGGCATGGTCGGCTCCACAAGCTAGGTGCCGCCGATTATAGGGCAGGGGGCCTGGGTGTACAGCGGTCATGCAGCCCACCTTTGGTCAGGCCGAATGAGCTTTTGGCAAAAAATACAGTCATTTACCGACACGTGAAGAGGTGCTGGCAGGCATCGGCTTTTTTACCGATAATGGCGCCCAGTATTTGGCGTCATAGCTTTGACGATTTTTCGTTGTATCGAACCAGTCACCCAGCAAGGAGTTCGGGATGCTTAAAGAAGGCAAGGTGGTGCCCCTGGCGGCCGCCATCGATCGAGGAGCGCGCACGCCCTTGCCTTGCCTCCCGGTGCTTCTGCTGCAGGTGCGCGACAAGGCCGCGCTGCAATTGCGCCAGGGCCTGCAGGCGTTGTTCGACAACGCCGACGATACCCTCTTCGAAATGGCCGACAAGGCCGCCGACCGTTTCGACCAGCACCTGTACTTTGAAGCGATGCGCGACTTGCGCCTCAAGCGCAAGAGCATCGAGCGCGGCTTTCTCGATGTCTTCTACGATACCTTCGCCCGCATCGGCCAAGTCGACCCGCTGGGTTTCATGGTGGCCAACGAACCTTCGCGAAACAAGGCGCAACTGGAACGTGCCGCGACCGTCGAGGGCATGGTCGCGCGGGTGCTGTCTCGCGATGGGCTTGCCCTCGATCAACTGAGCCTGCGTCTGCAGGCATTGCTTGAGTGCACCCTGGCTCCGCAGCACAACCCGCTCGGGCCTGCCGCGCTGAGCAGTTATTTCCTGCAAGCAGGGCGTAATCTGGGCGTTGGCCTGCGGGTCAAGCTGATTCTGCTGAAGCTGTTCGAGCGGTACGTGCTGCGTGACATCGACGTCCTGTATGGTGAGGCCAACCAACTGCTGGCCGCCGCCGGTGTGCTGGCAGAGCTGCCGCCGGCGCCGCGGCGGCGTGCCGAAGATCGGCGCAACGATTCGCGGCGGATATCGGCCACGCTTGAGCCTGATGAGATCGGCGCAGACAGTGTCGGCCAAGCGTTCTTCGCGTCGATACAAGGGCTGTTGGCCCCGGCGCGTGGGCGGATTGCTCCACGCTTGCACGCGGTTGCAACGGCGCAGCCGATCGGCACAGCCGACCTGCTGCGTTTGCTTTCGCATTTGCAGCACTACGTACCGGCGGCCCTGGAAGAGGACGATTTCGACCTCGGCCAGCAGCTTGAACAGTTGCTGCTGCGGGTCAGTGTGCGTAGCGGCACGCGCCGACGTATCGCCACGGCCGACGAGGACATGATCAATCTCGTCGGCTTGCTGTTCGATCATATCCATGCCGACGACAACCTTGCGCACAGCCTGCGTGCGCTGATCGTGCGCCTGCACATCCCGTTGCTCAAGGTGGCGCTGCTGGACAAAGGGCTGTTCAGCCGTGCCAGCCATCCGGCGCGCCGCCTGCTCAACGAGATCGGCGCCGCCGCGATCGGTTGGGAAAGCGGCAGCGAGGGCTTGCGCGAGAGCCTGCACCAGCGGGTAGAGCGCATCGTTCAGCGGCTGCTCAACGATTTCGACGATGACGTCAGCCTGTTCACCGAGCTGCTGGAAGATTTCCTGGCCTTCAGCCAGGACGAGCGCCGACGCAACGAACTGCTCGAACAACGCACCCGCGATGCCGAAGAAGGCCGGGTGCGTGCCCTGCAGGCGCGCCAGCAGGTGCAGCAGGCGCTCAACCAGCGATTGCGCGGGCGCATGCTGCCACAGGTGGTGGTGCAGATGCTGGTGCAAACCTGGAGCCAGGTGCTGCTGCTGGCCTGGCTCAAGCAGGGCGAAGGTTCGCCAGCCTGGCGCAACGCGCTGGCCACCATGGACACCTTGCTTGCCAGCATTCTCCCGCACCGCGATCCGCAAGCGCTGCTGCAGCACGTGCCTGGCCTGTTGAAGGCGCTGCGTGAAGGCCTGGCCAGTGTCGCGTTGGACTCGACGGCGACCCGTGATTTTTTCCAGCAACTCGAACGACTGCACCTGCGCGCTTGCGCAGGCGCCGAAGGGCCTGCTGAGGTGGCGCAGGTGCTGGTGAACGAAGATATCGTGCTGGCCATCGCCGAAGAGTCTGCATGCGCCCCCCTGCGTCAGCCCGACGACCACGCCGCGCAGCTGCGAGCCGTGCAGCGCCTGCGTATCGGCGCCTGGGTCGAGGTGCTCGACGATGATGAGCCGCTGCGCTGCAAGTTGGTGGCACGCATCGACAGCAGCGATCGCCTGGTTTTTGCCAACCGTACCGGGCTGAAGGTGCGTGAGTGGACCGCGCAAGGCCTGGCCCAGGCCCTGCGCCTCGGCGAAGCGCGGCTGCTGGATGACGGGCTGCTGTTCGAACGGGCACTGGAATGCGTGCTCGACGGTTTGCGCCAGCAGCAGGTGCATTGACACACGTCCAAATGATTCACCTGCACAGCGCAGCACGGGCAAGGCATACTGCGCTTCTGTACCCGGCGTTTTTCAGGATCTGCCCCATGCAATTGGACCTTGCCACCGGCTGGTTCCACGGAATCGGAATCACCCATTGCCCTTCGCCGAACTTCAACGCGCGCCCCGAGGGCGAATCGATTTCCCTGCTGGTGATCCACAACATCAGCCTGCCGCCGGCCTGCTTCGGCACCGGCAAGGTCCAGCAGTTTTTTCAGAACCATCTGGACCCCGACGAGCATCCCTACTTCGCCAGCATCAGCCAGCTGACCGTGTCGGCGCACCTGTTCGTCGAGCGCGACGGCGCAGTGACCCAGTTCGTGTCGTTGCTCGACCGCGCCTGGCATGCCGGTGTGTCGAGCTTCGAGGGGCGCGAGGGCTGTAATGATTTTTCCATCGGTATCGAACTGGAAGGCACCGACGACCTCCCCTATACCGATGCCCAGTACGCCGTGTTGGAGCAGCTGACGCGGCACATCCAGGCCGCCTGGCCGACCATCGACCAAGGCCGCATCCAGGGCCATAGCGACATTGCCCCGGTGCGCAAGACTGACCCCGGTCCGGCATTCGATTGGGCGCGTTATCGCGCCGCCGTGCTGGCTAGCGAGGACAAGGCATGAGTTTTCTGGTGTTGATACTGGCGCTGTGGGTCGAGAAGTTCTCTGCCCTGCGCCATCAGGTGCAACGCGATGGTTTCTTCCTGGGGGAGCTGGTGCGCCTGGAGCGCAGCGGCAAGGTCCACCCCTGGTGGAGCCTGGCGATTCTGGTGGTGGCACCCGTGGCGGTGCTGGTCTTGCTCCTGCATGTGCTCGACCCGGTGGCCTATGGCTTGCTGGCCCTGCCGGTGCATCTGCTGGTGCTGATCTACAGCCTCGG
This sequence comes from Pseudomonas sp. NPDC089752, assembly GCF_044748725.1. Taxonomy (NCBI): domain Bacteria; kingdom Pseudomonadati; phylum Pseudomonadota; class Gammaproteobacteria; order Pseudomonadales; family Pseudomonadaceae; genus Pseudomonas; species Pseudomonas sp. NPDC089752. The sequence goes on along the minus strand of NZ_JBIVGP010000004.1, from coordinate 261,784 downwards.
CCGCGGCGACGCCAAGGCAGCCCTCGGGCCATTCCGCGATGCCTGGCGGCGGGGTGATGACCAGGCCGCGCTGCATGTGGCTGAACGCGACCTGGGCCTGGTGGCCGACGAACCCCATGGCTTGCTGGTGCGGGTGCAGGGTTACCTGCTGTGGCAGGCGTACCAGAGCTTCTTCGCGGTGATCTTCTGGTATTTCGTGCTCGGCCCCGGCGCGGCGTTGGCTTACCGACTGCTGGCGCTGACGGCTGATAACAGCCAGCAACCTGCGCTCAAGGCGCGTGCCGAGCAGTTGCGGCACATCATGGATTGGCTGCCGGTTCGGGTACTGGCGCTGAGCTTTGCCCTGGTCGGCAACTTCGTCGCTGTGACCCGGGTGATGCTGCACGAGTTGCTCAACTGGCACATCAGTGCCGGGCACCTGGTGGCTCGAGTCGGGCGCATTGCCGATGATATTCCTGAGGAAGAGGACGCCCAACGTGGGCTGGGGCGGCTAGATAGCCTGTGGGAGCTGCTGCTGCGCTGCGCAGTGCTTTGGTATGCCGGGTTTGCCCTGTGGACTGTTCTGGTCTGAGCAACGGTTAACCTTAAGTTACAAACCTCCGATTCGTTCTGCGCTAGATTGGTGGCCTAGTGCTACCCCTCGCAGAACAAAAAGAATCCAAGGAGGTGCCTGTGAAGCGTCTGCTCTACCCGGCCATTGCACTGATGAACCGGCTGAGCTTCGGCCAGAAGTTCAGCCTCATCAGCGTTCTGTTCTTCCTGCCGATGCTGGCCACCAGCAGCTACCTGGTCCGCGACGCTTATCAGCAATACCAGGCCACTCGGTCCGAGCTTCAAGGCATTGCCCCGCTCGGCGGCAGCCTGGCGTTGCGCGCAGACTTGGAAACCCTTGGCAACCTCCTGCAAATCAATGCCGTGCTTGGTCAGTCAGGCCAGGCCGGGGATGTAGAGACACGCATCGCCGCGTTGCAGGACAGGGTTCATGCGCAGCTGCTGGCCCTGCAAGGCCAGGATGCAGTGCCCCAAGCCAAACTCGAAGAGCTGGCTGGCGCCTTCACCAGCGCTGCAGCCGAGTCGTCGTTACAGAACAAGGTCGCCCTGGTCGAGCGACTGCTAACGCAAGCTCAGGTGTTGAATAAACTGGTGGCGAGCCAGTCCGGCCTCAGCCAGGACAATCAGGCTTCAGTGCGGCAGTTGAGCGAGTTGCTCGGCACAGCCACGGCCCAGGTGACCCAGGCCCTGGGCGAGGGCAGGGCGATGGGGGCCATCGCGCTTGGCCGAGGCTTTATCGATTCGTCCGGCAGCGCTCGCTTTGAAGACCTGTTGCAGCAACTGGAGCGTCTGGCAGCCGATTATGGTCTGCGCGTGGATGACGCATTGGCAAGTGATGCCGGCCTCGGAAACGGCTTGGCTGACGTGGCCGAGCGCAGCAAGACTTCCATCAGGCAAGCCGCTGCATTGTTCGAAGAGCAAGTGGTGGTCGCAGAAACCCTGGATGCACCTTGGCCGGCGTTCTATCAACAGGTCAGCGACCTGATGGCCCGCACCCACCAGTTCAACGAGGCGATCCTCGGTCACCTGCATGGCCAATTGCAGGATCGACTCGCCCAGCAGCACCTGCGCATGCTGGCCTTGGCCGCCGTGCTGGCTGGCGTGTTTGCATTGATCGTTTATCTGTACGGCGGGTTCTACGTCTCGACCCGCACGACCCTGCGCGAGTTGGGCGGCGCCATGGACAAGGTCGCAGCGGGTGACATGACGGTCAGCTTCCAGGCACACAGCCGCGATGAACTGGGGGAATTGGCCCAGGGTTTCAGCGAAACCGTGCATCGCATCCGCAGCCTTATCGACCAGGTCGGCCATACCGTTGTGGCCGTTGAGGCGCAGGCCGGGCAAGTATTGGCAGTGTCGGCGCGCAGCAATCAGGCCGTCAGCGGCCAGCGTGAACAGATCGAGCAGGTCGCCACGGCGATGAACCAGATGAGCGCCACTGCTCAGGAAGTGGCGCGCAGTGCTGGCTTGGCTGCCGATGGCGCGCAACAGGTCAATCGCGAAAGCGCCAATGGCCGCACGCTGGTGGAAAGCCAGCAAGGCAACATAGGACGGCTGGCCGCCGAAATAGACCAGACAGTGGTGGCGATCAATCAACTGGCGGACGACAGCCTGGCGATCGGCCAGGTGCTGGAAGTCATCCGTAGCATCGCCGAACAGACCAACCTGCTGGCGCTCAATGCGGCCATTGAAGCCGCCAGGGCTGGCGAGCAAGGGCGTGGCTTTGCCGTGGTCGCCGACGAAGTGCGCACCTTGGCCAAGCGCACGCAGGATTCCACCGCACAGATCGCGCAGATGATCCAGCGCCTGCAGGATGGCGTCGGCGCGGCGGTACGGGCTATGGGCAGCAGCCACCAGATGGCTGCAGGCACGGTCGACGAAGCGCGCCAGGTGCAACAGGCGTTGGGCAATATCCTTGGCGCGGTCGGCGGGATCGTCGAGCAGAACCAGCAGATTGCGGCAGCGGTCGAGCAGCAGACGGCGGTGGCCCATGATATCGACCAGAACATCGTCGCAATCAACCGGGCGGCGCAGGACACTACCCTGGGGGCTTGCCAGACCGAGGATGCGAGCAGGGCGTTGTCGGAGCAGGTGGTGGAGTTGAAGCGGTTGATTGGGGCGTTCAAGGTTTAGGCAGTACAGCCCCCTGCCATTTGCTGGCTGGTCACTCAAGCTGCCAGCCAGCATCCCCTTCAACCAATTCACCACCATGGTCTGTGCGGTCCCCCATGCGGGCCACACCCATCCCATCGACCGTGTAAGTAGCCGAGCCGCTGACGATCACTGCCCCGCAATTGGTACTGTCGCCAATTCTGGCCACGGACTTACCGTTGAAGGTGTAAGTCGGGCTGCCCGTTTTCACGACGTTTTTGCCATGGATTGGACAGTCATGGGCATGGCCGACTAATACGACAGGTTTCATGATTGTTCTCCGGGGCTGGGGGCGGTGCGGGATTCCAGGTCCATCGCGGCGGGCCATTTGACTTTAGGGGCACGTTGGTCGAAGGGGTTGGAAAGCTTCTCTTCGTTCCAGTCCCGCGGTGGGTAAATAAAGTCAGGAATTGCATCGGGACCTTCTTGCATGAATAACCTGGCGATGGCCCAGTACTGCTCACCTTCTTGAATGTCGTCGCTTAGGAAGAAGCGGTCGATGACTTCACCGCTTTCAAGGTCGCGGACTGATATCCGTACTTCCTCCTTCAAACCGCCGTAGCCCATTGGCAGGTACATGCGGTAAACCTCGGCAGTGAGAGCGTCCCAATCGTAGGCGATGGGCTGGACGCCCCATCCTTTGCGGCCAAAGGGATTTAGTCGATTCATTCTGTATTGGTAGAAATACACTTTTCGACGGTGTCTATTGAAACGGATGGGCTCGTCGCGCGGCAGGCCTAGTTCGTAGCGGATGTAGGGTGTAATGCAAAAAAATGAGCCGGTGAAAAGTGCCAGTGTCACGATGAAAAGAGATACGTCAAAGCTTGCTCCGTAACTGAAGTCGTATAGTAGGGCATAAATCGTTTCGATTGTGACTAGCATTAGCATAAGTGGACCGCTAACTACAAAGTATCCCCTTAGTTTTAGGGTGGTCCTTGGGATTTCTACGTAGTTATTATCTATATGGTTTGGAGGGGGGTCTAAAGACGCAAGAGTTGCCTCTATTGGTGTTGGGGGAGTGTTAGGAGGTATATCATATTTCCACCCGGCTCCACGACTTAGCGGGCTCATTGTTTTTCCTCCTGGATCATGATTTCGGCAGCGGCGTTTGGAATGTTTCGGTCTGGCCAGTACGCAACGACAAGCGAAGCCGATAATATGTTGTGCCTTCCTAGCTGAGAATTGAGTTCTACACTTCCAATAATAACCTTGATGTGTGATGAGTCGCCGGATGATGCTGGAGAGTGTGTTTTTTCGATGATTTTTATAGTTTCAGGTTTGTAGTCGGGGATTCTTGGTGACTGTGAGGGTGTAAGGGAAGAGTGGCTCAATGCTCTTGTTTCGAAGTTTGGGGCGGCGTGTTCAATATTAATTATCACCTCTCCGCCGGAATAGCATGGGCCGCTACCATCTCCCGCGCGATGGATTACGAGAGTGTAGTGGTAACTTGAGCGGCTTTCAGAGTATAAAGGTAATTCTAGTTTAAACTTAAGGGTGGTGTTAGTTTCTATATTTACAAGTCCTCCAATTTTTGAACTGCTAGAATGGTTTGCTCGGTTAGTCTGAAACGTTATCTGGCTTGTCAAGCCAAGTGTGCATGCATTTAATTCGGAAAGTGCAATATCTGCATGGTTGGGTGAATTCCAATGAATGCTCGGATGCTCATTGGCTATACCAAAGTAACAGCGCCTTGCCCACTGCTCTAATGGGGTGGATTCGTTAAGAGAAGCTGATCTCATTAGTGCGAATGTAGCAAGTCCAAAAACTATAGCCAGGCCTAAAGGGCCAAGCAGGGTCGGGAATAGAACTGCCGCGAATGCCGAGCCAGTACCAAATGTTGCTGAAATGACCGCGCGTCGATAGAGTTTGTGTGCGTTTTCATCGCCAGAAACTAGACTTCGCCTTTTTGCAGCCAACGCTTGTGAAATATCGAATATACCAGCTACAGCGCTGACTATTGCTCCAGCACGAGCAACTGTACGGCCAATCGAGACATTGTTAGGGATAGTTTTCTTGTGTGGCATCAGCAACCCAAAAAGCTCAATACCTCCACCCAGAATCCCTACGCTCGACCCATACAATGCCATCATCGCTTCACTGGACTTCGGTCCCAGTTCTTCCTCCGCCTTTTTCAGATTCTTCCCAAGGCTGTCACTCAACAAATAAAGCCCGCCGATGGAAAACAGCAACTCCCACCCTTTGCCGGTCCCCCTCAACCCGGTAAAACCATCGCTCACCAACCGCGAAGCCTGCCCCGCACTGATCCGCATGCCATCGAGCAACTTGCGCGCACTCGGCTCCAGTGTCCCCGCCGCCACTTTGAGATCGACCAGCGTCATCTGTGCCGCAGGCCCCAGTTGATTGACGTTCAACTTGGCCTCACTGGCCAGGCGTTCATGCAGTTCGTGGGCCGTACCCTCGACCCAGACGCTGACGTTGACCACCGTGTGCGCCACCTTCGGGTCGAGCACCGCCAGGCTCAGCAAGCCGGTCTGGATGATGGGCTTGACCTTGTTTGCCTTGTTCTCCACGCCCGCCATGACTTCATGAAGCGGCGGCATCATCTTCGTCCGCGCCTTGGCCAGTTTCTCGCTGGCGCTGTTCTGCAGTTCGCGCAGGTGCGCGCTCTGCAAGGCGTAGTACTCGCCCAGCTTCATCTGCACCTGCAGCTCGACCAGGTGCACGCCGTTGTAGATTCGTTGGCTGGCACTGTTCAGGTGGCGGACGACCTGTTGCACACCGGGGTCGAGCCACACGGCCAGGCGTTGGCTGGCCGCGTTGACTGCCCCCTGCAGTTCGGTGACCGACTGCTTGAGTGCATCGCGCAGCTTGAGACCGGCGTCTTCACTGGCGATGAACTTGCTCAAGGCGGTGTAGAGCTTTTCGCTGTCATTCCAGTTGTTCGGTTCGGTCTGCGAAAAGCTGGGCAGCAGCGCGGCCAGCAAGGCGACATCGCGCAGCAGCAAGGCGCGGTAAGCGGGGCTGTTCGGGTCTTGTAGCCACTTGAGCCACAGGGCTGCGCTGGTGCCGGCGGCAGGTGCGTCGGGCTCGGCGCTCGTGGAAGGCGCTTTGGTGATACCGCCCGCCAGGCAGCCGGCCATGGTCTTGGTGTAGGCGATGCCCGACTCGCGGTTCCTGCCGTCGTAGTCATGCCGCTCGATCAGGGCGAAGGCTGCGCTTTCGCAGTACGCTACGTAAGCGGCGGCGTGTTGGTCGATGTGGCGTTGGAACTGAAGTTCCTGCTGGTCGTAGTCGGCCTGGAAGGCAGCGCGCCGGGGTTCGTCATATCGCTCTTCGAGCTTTTCATCGCTCTCCCGCTGGCGCACGTCCACCAGCCGCTGGCGCTCTGTGGCGCGGTCGGTGAACATCGGCGGGCCGTCGCCGGTTTGCGGCTCGAAGGACGGCTGTATCTCTTGAGCCGCCCATTCACGCTGTGTTTCCCGGATGATCTTGAGAATCTGCGAGGTCTGCAGTTGGTAGGCGCGCAGCGGATCCTCGCGCCAGGCCTGGCGTTTGACCACCCAGTTCAGGCGCTGGTGGTTGTACTCCTGAACCAGGCCGACGGTGTCGTCGAGCACCACCGCCAGCACGCCGTTTTCCAGCGCGTGCTGCTGCATGGCGTTGACCACGTAACCGCGCAGGGCGAACTTGCGCAGGAAGCGGCTGTGGAAGCCGTGGGCGCTGTCGAATGGGCCGTTCAGTTGCTGGGCGTATTCGAAGACCTGCTTGTCCACTTGCAGGTTGTCCGGGGTCATGGCCAGGCCGAGCAGCTCGGGATTGTTGCGCGCCTGGGTCAGGTCCAGCCCTTCGAAACGGTGCGCGGGCGCCTGGCCATTGCGGTAGGCCTGCAGCACGCTGACCGGCCAGGCATCGCTGGAGAAGGCCAACCAGGCCGAGCCGTAGGCCTCGGTGTCGATGTTGAGAAAGGAAGACGGCAGGTCATGGTCCGCCTGCGTGCACCGTTCGGGCAGCGGCGGCGGTGGCCCGGGTGGCGGTTCGTAGGGATTGAAGCGGCGCAGGTGGCCGTGGTCGGTCACTTCGTAGGCGTGCCAGATACGCTGGTCGAGCAGCACGTAGAGGTAGCCGCTGCGCAAGGTGCGCAGGCCCATGCGGGTTTGCGTGGCCGAGTCACGGCCAGGGCGGGTATCGGGGACCAAGGCTTGGCGCAGGGGCAGGATCGGCAGGCCTTGGCGCTGGCAGGCTTTGCAGGGGGTGAGGAGGAAATCGGTTTCGGCGACTAAAGTGGCGATGCTCTGGCTGATGCTCATGGGTAGGCCTCGGACCGGGGAAGGGTGGCGACCAGGCGCTGCCAGCCCGAATCGGAGTATTGGGCCAGCATGGGTGCCAGAGGACGTTGCTGGTTGATGGCCGTGTTGACCATGTCGAGCACTACTTGGAGGGTGTGCAGCTTTGGGTGAAAGCACAGCATGTGAAGAGCAAGCACCTGGATGTCTTGGCCTTCGCTCAAGCCGAGCCCACGTGCATCATCGATATGATTTGATGTACGGACAGCAGCGAATGGAGGCATCACCGGGGCGTTGGTTGCGCCGGAGAGGGCGGACACAGAGCGCCATACTGCCAACACGGCCTCGATCAGCGGTACATTCCCTTGGATTCGCAAGGCATTCGCAGGCAGACCCCGAGCGGCCTGAGGATTGCCTTTCAAGGTTGCCAGGCTGCCGCCGCTGCTGAGGAACACCCAGCGGTCAATCGGCCACCATGGCCCCTGAGCACGGTCGGACATGGCTGCCAGCAGTTCCAGGCGCAGGGGTTCAAAGATGGGGCAGCAAGTGGTTGAACCGCTGCCATCGGGTAGGCGGCACAGTGCGGTCAGATGCCCCGCGAGCGCTGTCGGATTTGCCTCGCTCAGCAGCCAGCCACACACGTAGCGTTTTCGTCGCTGGATATCCTGCTGTGCGACCAGAGCAGTCATTTCCAGCAATGAAGTGCAAGGCTGAATATCCGCAGAAGACAGGCAGACGAGCACAGGATGCAGCGAAGGTTCGCTGGGCAAGTCGGGTCGATACACCCGGGTAAGAGCCTGTTCGCCGAGCGCCGAGGCAAGATGCTTCATCAAGGAATGTTCGCTACTTTCCGCAGCTGCGAGCGGGTCCAGCAATACATAGCAGTACAACCCTGGGCGGTGGTCATCGAGAATGCGCTTGATCAATACGTGACTGCTCATCGGCCTTTCTCCTTGCAGTCGTCGCCTGCATCGGACGTCAGCTCGAGCGCCACGTTGTTCCCTGTGCCATCTGCGGCCGCCTGGGTTGGCCCAAGCAGTGTCAGCTTGAGCCCGTTCAGGGTAATGCCCTGCTGATCCAGAACGATGCTCCCGCCGGGGCTTCTGAACTCGATGCGCTCGCTGGCCTGCAGTTGAAAGGTGGTGGTTTGCTGATCGATGCCGCCACCGACGCAGATGCTTTGCGAGCCGTTGACCGAGACTTCACTTTGGCCGCCAATGAAGACGCGGTGATCGACGCCTGTGGACTCATGGTGGTCGTTGTCGATGTGTTCGATCAGGTCGTGACGTATGGTGGCGCGGTAGTCTCTGCCCACCAGATGAGTACGGTCGCGCCCGGTTACCTGGTGGAGATCGTTGCCGACTTTCAACTGCTCGTCATTGCCCACTGCTTCGATGCGATTACGCCCTACCTGGGTTGTCTCATCGTGCTTGACCACGTTGTTCTGGTCTTTTTCGGCATGGATGAACACTTCCTGCCGACCCAACTCATCCTCGAACCGCAATTCGTTGAATCCAGCTCCCTTGTGGGTTTGGCTCTTGATGGTCATGCGGGTCTTGTGATCGGGCAGGTCATAAGGTGGCAGTTGGTTGCCGCAGTAGGTACGGCCGATGATCATCGGCTGGTCGGGGTCGCCGTTGACGTACTGGACGACCACATCCTGGCCGACGCGAGGAATGGCCATCGCGCCCCAGCTGCCACCGGCCCAACTTTGCGATACACGCACCCAGCAGGAACTGAACTCGTTGTTTTCGCTTTCCCGGTCCCAGGGAAAGCTGACTTTGACCCGCCCCCACTGGTCGCAATAAATTTCCTCGCCCGGCGGCCCGACAACGGTGGCCATGTGCGGGCCGTCGACCCGTGGTTTCTCCAGTGGCGCTGGCCGCCACTCGGTGCGACCAGGTACCAGTACGGCAGTCTGCTCATAGCGCGTGCTTTGATCCACGCCGGTTGCCTCTTCTTGCAGACTGGTGAATTGGCTGCCTTGATGCTTCACCTTGGCGACTCGCCAGTGCATGTTCAGCGCCTCACGTGGGTGCCCGGTGAGGGTGAAGCTCAGGCCTGGTTGCAGACGCACGTCGTCGCCCTTGACCTCAGCGATACGGGCGTCGTGGCGGCGGGCAGTGATAAGGGTTTCAGTGAAGGGTTTGCCGGCTGCGTCACGTTTGTAGCGGCCGGGATAGTCGAAGCGTTCGTAGTCCTTGGACTGGTGCTGCAGATAGGTGCCCGAGGCACTGTGCTGCTGGCGGTATTCCGGGTTGGTGAAGGTATGGTCGCGTTGCACCTGGCGGGCGCTGCGCACTTGTTCGCTGTAGCGCAAGTGCTTCAGGCAGGGCTGCGCGGGATCGCCGCCGCCGTTGGATTGGTAAAGCACCGTGTTGGGCTTCGCGGGGTTGCCGTCATCGCTGTAGTCCTCGTCGTCGTTCGCGCTGAGCCCCTGGTCAATCAACCCAAACGTCAGCAGGTGGTCGCTGATGAGCAATTTATGAAGCTCGGGGGTATGTTCGAAGCGGTAGACGAAGCCTTCTTCGGCCGCCAACCTGGCGATGAATTCAAGATCGGTTTCGCCGGCCTGAACGCAAAATTCGCGGACCTGATGGTTCTCGTGGGCAATGATCTGGAACTGGGTGATGCCCTGGCGCTTGAGCATCATTTCGAGGATTTGTGGCGCGGTCTTGTGTTGGAAAATACGCCAGTTCGAGCGCAAATCGGCACGGGCCAGCAGGGGTTCGACGAGGGCGTGATAGTAGGTTCGATAAAAGCCGCTCTCGCCTTGGCTGAAACTGCTGACCAGGCCGTGAACGTAACGCACTGGCCGCTCTTGCTCCCAGATCGTGAAGAGTACGGGCTTGTCGAGCAAGTGGCCGAAGTCGATGTCGGGCTCGAAGCTGATCAACTCCAATTCCAGAGAGAAGGGCGTGCTGACCCCCTCGTTCAAAGTGAACGACACCACTTCGAATTCAGCTCTGCCAACGAATGGTTGGAAGCTGTAACGCAGATCGGATTGGCTGGGCATGCGGATGTCCTGGCAACCCATGACTCATGAAGAGGCATGGCTACAAACGATGAAATGACCTGGGCGGCTGATTACTGCTGCAAGATGAGGTTCAGCGATTCCAGCACCTCGGTGGTGAGCAGGTGCAGGCGGTAGCTGTAGATCGAATAGGCCACTGCCATTGCCAGGGCGGAAATCACCAAAGGGCTCCACCATGGCCAATATCGTTTCATGCGGAAGTTGCTTGGAGCGACGTTGGAATAGGGGTCGCACACTTCTTCGGGCGTGGGGCCGCGCAGTTCACGGATGATTCCGTGAAGTTGATGGATCAGGGCGTTCAGTGACTCTTCGCCCTTGGGGGCGATGGCGTACTTGCCCTTCAAACCAAGGCACAGCGCGAAATACATGAACTCCAACACGTCCTGGTAACGCTTGGGTTCCAGCATCAACCGGGAGAGCACGGTGAAGAACTTTTCGCCGCCCCAGGTTTCATCATGGAAGATGCTGAGCAGAGGCTCGTGGCTCCAGCAACTGTTCTTACCCCAGGGCCTCTCCATTACAGCTTCATCGATATACAGGCACAGGGCGTAGGAGTACGCCAGTTGTTGACTCTGTTCATAGCCATGCTGGCGTATTTCTTCCTGAATGCTCCCGATCTGGATACGTACTTTTTTGTGCACATCCTTGATGTTGGGCAGATCATCGAGCGTGCGCAGGCGCATGACCAACCCAAACAAGGGCGCGGCGGCATCGAGCATCAGGTTGGCGTAGCCGCCCCGGAGCTGGAATTCCGGATCGGCGGGATAGCCCTCAGAATCTGACGTGCATTCAGCAGTTTTTTGGGATGTGGGGGGCGAACGGTCTGTGGACCATGCCGAGGGTTCGAGCAGCGAACTGGCGTAACGTTCGCTCAGATCATGCCTGGCACTTGCAGTACCCAACGTGTTGTCTGGACCGGTTTCCTTGTGCATTCGTGTTCCTCTTCACCCATCGATGCCCAGTGCTATCGGGCATTGATTGGTTAGCGATTGAGTGCCATAAAGCAGAGGCAAAACACTAGCGGGGAATCACTTCTCAGTGGAGGTGTGCTATTCCCAAAGACTTGTAGGATTTTTCAACGCAAAGCGCATGAATGGCTTTGCTCAGGAAGGGAAGCCAAGCACCTCACTGGCATTCTTGCTGCTGGCGTCAGCCAACACTTCCCTATCAATGCCCATCACCTCAGCCAACGCCTGGGCAATCTCCGGCAGATGTTCCGGGCTGTTGCGCTCGCCGGCAAACATCACCGGCGCCATATCGGGTGAATCAGTCTCCAGCACGATGCTTTCCAGCGGCAGGCGCGGCAAGGTCTTGCGCAAGCGCACTGCCTGCGGCCAGGTAGCCGCACCGCCAAGCCCCAGCCGGAACCCGAGCTTGATGTACTCGCGCGCTTCTTCGTAGCTGCCGGCGAACGCATGGATGATCCCCGCCCGCGCCGGCCTGTAGCGCTTGAGGGTGGCGATCACCTGGGCATGGGCGCGGCGTACGTGGAGCAGGGCGGGTAGCTCGAAGTCACACGCCATCTGCAACTGCGATTCGAACAGCAGCTGCTGACGCTGCTTGTCGAGGTCCTCGAGGTAGTAATCCAACCCGAACTCGCCAACGGCGCATAGCCTCCGGTCACCGCGCAGGCGTTCGAGCCATTCGCGCAGTTGCACCAGATGCTCGGGCTGATGCTGCTCAAGATAAACCGGATGCAACCCCAGCGCCGCATGGATGCGCTCATCACTGCAGGCCAACTCCCACACCCGTTGGAAATTGCCCTGATATACCCCCAGCACCACCATGCGCTCCACCCCGCGCGCCGCCGCGTTGGCCAGCAGGCGCGGGCGGTCGGCGTCGAAGTCGGGGAAGTCGAGGTGGGTGTGGGTGTCGATCAGGCGCATGTTCAGGCCGCTGTGATGCGTTGTTTGAACGTTCGACCGATGGCATGCACGCCGGGTTCGTAGCGCTTGTCCTCGATGGCTGCCAGGGCCAGCTCCAGGGCGGTGGCGGCGATCAGGCCGTGTTGCTGGGCCATGGCATTCACCGGCAGCGGCAGGAAATCGAGTAACTGGTTGTCACCAAAGGTGCCCAGTTGCAGCTGGCGCGAGTCGGCCGGGCGTGCCTGTAAAGTGTCGAACACGCCTTGCAGCAGCACGTAGGAGGTGGTCACCAGGGCATCAGGTAGGCCGCCCAGTTCATCGATCAACTGCTGCATCAGGCGCTGGCCACATTCGCGGCTGAACGCTTCGCCCTGATAGCGGCGCACGTCGCCGGCAAACCCTTGCATGGCTTCGTCGAAACCGCCGGCACGCGCCTGGCTGACCGACAGCTCCGGACGCGCGCCGATCAAGGCGATGCTGCGCGGCGCAGTGGCCAGCAGGCTGTCAGCCAACTGACGGCTGGCATCACGGTCGTCGCTGATGACCGAACAGAAGTGCGTCGGGTCCAGGCGCCGGTCGATGGCGATTACCGGCAAGCCTTTGTCCTGCAGCTCGCGGTAGCTGTCATCCTCCGGCGGCAGGCAGCTGGCGACGAACAGGGCATCGCAGCGGCGGGCGCGGAACAGCTGCTGCAGTTGGCGCTCGATGTCGGGCTGGTCATCGCTGCTGGCGATCAGCAGCTGGTAGCCGCGGGCGCGGGCGCCTTGTTCCAGTTGCTTGGCAATGCGCGCATAGCTGGGGTTCTCCAGATCCGGGAGAATGAAGCCAAGGGTGCGCGTATGCCGGCTGCGCAGGCCCGCCGCTTGCGGATTGGGGGTGAAGCCGTGGGCCTCGACCACCGCACGCACCCGCTCGACGGTGCTGCTGCTGATGCGTTGCTGCTCGGCCTTGCCATTGATGACATAACTGGCAGTGGTCACGGACACACCGGCCAGACGGGCGATATCGCTGAGTTTCACCGAATTTTCCTTGTTATTACCGGGGCTGGCAGTACAACCAGACCGGTTAGTGTGACCCGGGTTGGCCGTCTCGCGCAGACGACCATTGTCGCAATTGTCCGACAGGATGGGGCTTTTTCCCCGGAAGATTATCGAGTAACGTGGCCGCCTGGTCAGATTAAACGTTTCAGCTATTAAATTTTCTGCCTCAATGGCCGTTGGTGCAAGGCCGTTGAACTGGCTGAATACGTGAATTTCACAACAATACCTCAGTACCCGGCGCAAAAGCGCAAGCAGGGGCTGCAAAAGGAGAAGGTCATGCTCGAGCTCGCCAATGAGCAGATAGCCATGGGCCAGACGGCCGCCGACAAGGCCGAGGCATTGCGCCTGCTGGCCGATCGGCTGGTCGCTGATGGCCTGGTCGCCGAAGGGTATCTGCAGGGCTTGCAGGCGCGCGAGGCGCAAGGCTCGACGTTCCTCGGCCAGGGCATCGCCATCCCCCATGGCACACCGCAGACCCGCGACCTGGTGTACGCCACGGGCGTACGCTTGCTGCAGTTTCCCGACGGCGTGGACTGGGGCGATGGCCAGATCGTCTACCTGGCCATCGGCATCGCCGCGCGCTCCGATGAACACCTGCGTTTGCTGCAACTGCTGACCCGCGCCCTGGGCGAGACCGACCTGGCCGAGGCCCTGCGCCGCGCCAGCTCCGCCGAAGCGCTGCTCAAATTGCTGCAGGGCGCACCGCAGGCGCTGGCGCTGGATGCCCAGCTGGTTGGCTTGAACGTGCCCGCTGAGGACTTCGACGAACTGGCCTGGCGCGGTGCGCGGCTGTTGCAACGTGCCGGTTGTGTCGACAGCGGTTTTGCCGCCGTGCTGCAACAGGCCGAGCCACTGCCGTTGGGCGAGGGCTTGTGGTGGCTGCACAGCGAGCGTCAGGTGCGTCAGCCGGGCCTGGCCTTCATCACCCCGCAGCAGCCGCTGCGTTACCGCGACCAAGCGCTCAATGGCCTGTTCTGCCTGGCCAGCCTCGGTGCGGCGCACCAGGCGCTGCTTGAGCGCTTGTGCGAAGTCTTGATCGAGGGTCGCGGGCAGACGCTGTACCAGGCCACCAGCAGCCGCGCGGTCCTGGAAGTGCTAGGCGGTGAGACGGCGCCCGATTGGCCCAGTGCGCGCATCGTGCTGGCCAATCCCCATGGCCTGCATGCGCGGCCGGCTAAAATCCTTGCGCAATTGGCCAAGGGCTTTGACGGCGAGATTCGCATTCGGGTGCTGGACAGCGCCCAGCCGGCGGTGTCGGTCAAGAGCCTCAGCAAGCTGCTGAGCCTGGGTGCTCGCCGTGGCCAGGAGCTGGAACTGCTGGCCGAGCCGGCGATTGCCAGCGATGCCTTGCCGGCGCTGCTGGCGGCCATCGAGCAAGGCCTCGGTGAAGAGGTTGAGCCGCTGCCGAAAACCATTACACCGGCTGCAGCAGTGCCTGTCGAGAAAGCCCAGGCCCCCGCAGCTGGCAGCCGCATTCAGGCCGTAGCCGCTGCGCCGGGTATTGCCAGTGGCCCGGCGCATGTCTGCGTCGAACGTGAGATCGACTACCCCTTGCGTGGCGAATCCCCAGCCCAGGAGCGGCTCAAACTGCGCCAAGCGCTGGAAGCGGTCAACGGCGAATTACAATCGCTGGTGCAGCGCAGCGACAAGGCCATCGGCGAAATCTTCGTCACCCATCAGGAAATGCTCGCCGATCCGGCGCTGGTCGACGACGTCGAGCTGCGCTTGGCCCAGGGCGAGAGTGCGGCAGCTGCCTGGATGGCCGTGATCGAGGCGGCGGCGCGTGAGCAGGAGGCGCTGCACGATGCGCTGCTCGCCGAGCGCGCCGCCGACCTGCGCGATATCGGCCGCCGAGTGCTGGCACAGCTTTGCGGTGTGCAAGCTCTCCCTGAACCCGAGCAACCTTACATATTGGTGATGGGCGAAGTCGGCCCTTCCGATGTCGCCCGCCTGGACCCGGCGCGGGTCGCCGGCATCGTCACCGCCCACGGTGGCGCCACGGCGCACAGCGCGATCGTCGCGCGGGCCCTGGGCATTCCTGCGGTGGTGGGTGCAGGGGCGGCGATCCTGTTGCTCGAACCTGGCACACCGCTGCTGCTCGATGGCCAGCGCGGCGTGGTCAACGTGGCACCGCCGGCTGACGAGTTGCAACGTGCGCTGGCCGAACGCGACCAGCGCGAACAGCGCCTGCAAGCGGCCTGGGCCAATCGCCACGAACCTGCGGTCACCCGCGATGGCCATGCCGTCGAAGTATTCGCCAACATCGGCGAGAGCAGCGGCATCGATAAAGTGGTGGAGCAGGGCGCCGAAGGCGTCGGTCTGTTGCGTACCGAGCTGATTTTCATGGCTCACCCGCAGGCACCGGATGTCGCCACCCAGGAAGCCGAATACCGGCGCGTGCTCGACGGCCTGGGTGGGCGGCCGTTGGTAGTGCGCACACTCGACGTGGGGGGCGACAAACCGCTGCCCTACTGGCCGATCGCTGCCGAGGAAAACCCGTTCCTCGGTGTGCGCGGCGTGCGCCTGACCCTGCAGCGCCCGCAGATCATGGAAGACCAGTTGCGCGCCTTGCTGCGCGCCGCCGACCAACGCCCATTGCGGATCATGTTCCCCATGGTCGGCCAGGTGCACGAATGGCGTGAAGCGCGGGCGATGGTCGAGCGCCTGCGCGAGGAAATCCCGGTCGCCGACCTGCAGCTGGGCATCATGGTAGAAGTACCGTCCGCCGCCTTGCTGGCGCCACAGCTGGCCCGCGAAGTGGACTTCTTCAGCATCGGCACCAACGACCTGACCCAGTACACCCTGGCCATCGACCGTGGCCACCCGAGCCTGTCGGCCCAGGCCGATGGCTTGCACCCGGCGGTGCTGAGCCTGATCGACATGACCGTGCGCGCCGCCCATTCCGAGGGCAAGTGGGTGGGCGTGTGCGGTGAACTGGCCGCCGACCCGCAGGCGGTGGCGGTTTTGCTGGGCCTGGACGTGGACGAACTCAGCGTCGCTGCCCGCAGCGTTGCCGAAGTCAAAGCCCTGGTTCGCCAGGCTGATCATACAAATGCCCGCGCCCTGGCGCGCGAGGCCCTGCAACAAGACAGCGCCGCAGCGGTTCGCGCGCTGGTGGAGCGTTTTTGAATGGCCAAGATCCTGACCCTGACCCTCAACCCGGCGCTGGACATCACCGTCAGCCTCGACGCTCTGCGCCCGGGGCACGTCAACCGTGCCGCTACGCAGCACAGCCACGCCGCCGGCAAAGGGCTGAATGTCGCCCAGGTGCTGGCCGACCTGGGGCATGACGTGGCCGTCGGTGGTTTCCTTGGCCAGGACAACCTGCAGCCGTTCGAAGCGCTGATGGCCTGGCGCGGCTTTGCCGACTGCTTCGTGCGTGTGCCGGGCGAGACGCGCAGCAACCTCAAGCTGGTCGAAGCCGATGGCCGGGTGACCGATATCAACGGGCAGGGGCCACAGGTCGACGAAGCCGCCCGTGTGGCCCTGATGGCGCTGCTTGAGCAGGCAGCGCCAGGGCATGACGCCGTGGTGGTAGCTGGCAGCCTGCCGCAGGGGATCAGCCCTGAATGGTTCCGTGAGTTGCTCCAACGCTTGAAAACCATGGGCCTCAAGGTGGCTCTGGACAGCAGTGGTGAAGCCCTGCGCGCCGGCCTGCAAAGTGCACCCTGGTTGGTCAAACCGAATACTGAAGAGCTTGGCGAAGTGCTCGGTCTTTCTGTCGACAGCCCAGCCGAACAACAGGCCGCCGCCCAGCGGCTGCTGGTCACCGGTGTCGAGCATGTGGTGGTCTCGGCGGGCGAGCAGGGCGTCAGCTGGTTCAGCGCTGGCCAGGCACTGCACGCCCAGCCGCCGCAGGTGCGGGTTGCCAGCACCGTGGGTGCGGGCGATTCGTTGGTGGCCGGCATGGTTCACGGCCTGCTGCTGGCCGAAGCACCCGCGCAGACGTTGCGCCGCGCCACGGCCATCGCTGCCCAGGCCGTGACCCAGGTCGGCTTCGGCATCCGCGACCGCGAGCATTTGGCGCGCCTGGAAGCCGCCGTGCAACTGACAGAACAACAAGAGGGTTGCCGATGAACATTGCCATTGTCACCGCCTGCCCCAACGGCCAGGTGTCCAGCGTGCTGAGCGCACGCCTGCTGGCGGCTGCCGCCCAGCGCCGCGGCTGGAGCACGAGTGTGGAAGTCCAGGATGCCGAGCACCCCGAGCGGCAGCTGACGCCCGCGCAGATCGCTGATGCCGACTGGGTGCTGGTGATCAGCACGGGGCCGGTGGACCTGGCCCGCTTTGCCGGCAAGCGCTTGTACCAAAGCACACCGTCACAGGCGCTGGCCGACCGTGAAGGTTTCCTCGACGAGGCGGCGGCCAAAGCCCAGCTACACGCGGATACTCATCACGCCGAGCCACCGATTGCCACGGCGGGCGTCAAAGTCGTCGCGGTCACCGCCTGCCCGACCGGCGTTGCCCACACCTTCATGGCCGCCGAGGCCTTGCAGCAGGCGGCGCAACAGCTCGGCTACCAGCTTACCGTCGAGACTCAAGGGTCGGTCGGTGCCCGCAACCCGCTGTCGGCCCAGGCCATCGCCGAAGCCGACGTGGTGCTGCTGGCGGCCGATATCGAAGTGCCCACCGCGCGTTTCGCCGGCAAACGCATCTACCGCTGTGGTACCGGCATCGCCCTCAAGCAGGCCCGTGCCACGCTGGATAAGGCCCTGGCCGAGGCCAAGGTGGAAAACGCAGGTGACGCCGCAGCCGCTTCCAGTGCCGGCAAGCCGGAGAAGGCTGGGGTCTACAAACACCTGCTCACAGGTGTTTCGTTCATGCTGCCGATGGTGGTCGCGGGCGGTTTGCTGATCGCTCTGTCGTTCGTCTTCGGTATCGAAGCCTACAAAGAGCCGGGCACGTTGCCGGCTGCATTGATGCAGATTGGTGGCGAGGCTGCCTTCAAGCTGATGGTGCCGCTGCTGGCGGGCTACATCGCCTGGTCCATCGCCGACCGCCCTGGCCTGGCCCCAGGCATGATCGGTGGCCTGCTGGCCAGCACCCTGGGTGCTGGCTTCATCGGCGGTATCGTTGCCGGCTTCCTTGCTGGCTACAGCGCCAAGGCGATTGCTCGCTGGGCGCGCCTGCCGAGCAGCCTGGATGCGCTCAAACCGATCCTGATCATCCCACTGCTGGCCAGCCTGTTCACTGGCCTGGTGATGATCTACGTGGTTGGCCAGCCGGTGGCGGCCATGCTTGCAGGCCTGACGCAGTTTCTCGACAGCATGGGCACTACCAATGCCATCCTGCTCGGCTTGCTGCTCGGCGGGATGATGTGCGTCGACCTCGGCGGGCCGATCAACAAGGCGGCGTATGCGTTTTCTGTTGGGCTGCTGGCGTCATCGAGTTACGCGCCGATGGCGGCGACCATGGCGGCCGGCATGGTGCCGCCGATCGGCCTGGGCATCGCTACCTTTCTTGCGCGTCGCAAGTTCGCCCAGAGCGAGCGCGAAGCGGGCAAGGCGGCGCTGGCGCTGGGCTTGTGCTTCATCTCCGAAGGGGCGATCCCGTTCGCTGCCAAGGACCCGCTGCGGGTGATCCCGGCGAGCATTGCCGGTGGCGCGTTGACCGGGGCGCTGTCGATGTACTTCGGCTGCAAGCTGATGGCGCCGCATGGCGGGCTGTTCGTGTTGCTGATACCGAATGCGATCAACCACGCGTTGTTGTACCTGCTGGCGATCGTCGCGGGTAGCCTGCTGACGGCGGTGGTTTATGCGCTGATCAAGAAGAGCGAACAGGTGGAGCTGGCGGCGCCGGTGAAGGGTTGAAACTCTAGAATGCGTGGGCCCTTTCGCGGGGCAAGCCCGCTCCCACAGTGGTCCTGACAATGCCGATCATTGTGGGAGCGGGCTTGCCCCGCGAAAGGGCCGGTACTGATTCAGCGCTTATGCTTCTGCCGCAATGGCACCAGCAAATCCCCCAGCCCGTTGTGATCGACTTCGTGCATCAACGCCAACAACCCACCCAGTTCCCCCGCCGGAAACCCCTTGCGCGCAAACCAGGCCAGGTAGTCCCCCGGCAGGTCGGCAATGATTCGACCTTGGTATTTGCCAAAGGGCATGGTGCGGATAACCAGCAGTTCGAGTGTTTCCGGTTTCATCGGCGGTGCCTGGCAGTGAAAGTACGCCGACCATACTGCAATCTGCACGAGCGCCCAAGCGGCAATCATGCAGAACGCCGATTTACGGTGTTTAACGATTTATCTTAAGTAATTGATTTATAAGAAAATAAATTAATTAAACGGCTTGGCACGAAGGCTGCTCCTGTCTACATGACTATCACCTGCCAAGGAGTTCAGCCATGAGCAACCCCAACAAAGACGTAATCGATGTGCTCAACGACCTGATCGAGTACAGCAAGGACGGCGAGAAAGGCTTCAAGACTTCGGCCGATGACGTGAAGAATCCGGAACTCAAAGCCTTCTTCGTTCAGCGCGCTGGCGAGTGCGCCAATGCCGCAGGCGAGCTGCAAAGCGAAGTACGTCGCCTGGGTGGCGACCCGGAAACCTCCACCAGCATCAGCGGCGATCTGCACCGTGGCTGGGTGAACCTCAAGTCGATGGTCACCGGCAAGGACGAAGAAGCGGTGCTTAACGAAGTGGAACGCGGTGAGGACCATGCCCTCAAGGCCTATAAGGAAGCCCGTGAGAAGCTGGTCAAACTGGGCCGTTCGGTCAGTGACCCAAGCTATGCCGTGGTCGAGAAGCAGCTGCAAGGTGTGCAGCGTAACCACGACCAGGTGAAGGCACTGCGCAACGCTGCCCGCGCCCGCTCTTAATCCGCAGGAACCTCTACTCGGTTACGGCCTTTGGCTTTAGCCCGGTAGAGCGCCTCGTCCGCGGCACCCAGCAGGCTTGTCAGATCGCGCTGGGTGCCGGGGACATGGACGCTGATGCCAATGCTGACAGTGACCGAATGGGCATCGTCGGCAAACGGCGCCAGGTCTTCGACACTGGCGCGAATGCGCTCAGCCAGTAGCCGGGCACCGGCCAGTTCGGTCTCCGGTAAAATCACCTGAAATTCCTCCCCCCCGTAGCGTGCCGCCAGGTCTGCCGGACGGCGTATGCAGCGCTCGATTGCCTTGGCCACTTCGCGCAGCGCATGGTCACCGCCTGCATGCCCATGACGCTGGTTGAACGCCTTGAAATGATCCACATCCACCATCAGCACCGCCAACGGCTTGCGGTTACGTT
Organism: Pseudomonas sp. NPDC089752; assembly: GCF_044748725.1. Taxonomy (NCBI): domain Bacteria; kingdom Pseudomonadati; phylum Pseudomonadota; class Gammaproteobacteria; order Pseudomonadales; family Pseudomonadaceae; genus Pseudomonas; species Pseudomonas sp. NPDC089752. The sequence goes on along the minus strand of NZ_JBIVGP010000004.1, from coordinate 241,664 downwards.
GCGCCCGCGCCCATTCCAGGCGCAGGACCTGGTCCAGCCGACGGCGGTTGGCCAGGCCAGTCAGGCTGTCGGTCGCGGCCAGTGTGGCCAGGCCCTGTTCAGCTTCATGCCGGCGGCGCAGTTCGCGGCCCAACAGCAAAGTCAGCCAGAGGATGGCGATGCAGAGAATGCCTGTGGCCACGCTGACGACCATCGCGGTACGTCGCCACGACTGGAACACCTCATCGGCGGAGTGAACCACCAGCACGATCAAGGGCAAGTCGGCGACGCGGGCGAAGGTGTACATCCGCTGCCTGTCGGAGATGCTCGAGCGGCCACTGAAGCTGCCGCTGCGTTCTCCAAGGATGCGCTTGAAGTTCGGCCGGTCGGCGAAGCTGGTGCCGATCAGCGGATCCTGCTCGCGCGACGGTTGGCGGGCAAGCAGCTGGCCATCGGCATTGAGCAGGTTGATGCTGCTCTCATCGCCGATGTCCAGACGCTGGAACAGTTCGCTGAAATAGGACAGGCGCAATGCCCCGGCGGCCAGCCCGGCGAAGCTGCCATCCGGGTTGGAGATGCGCCGGCTGAAACTGATGCACCAGTCGAGGTCGCCCAGGCGCGCCTTGAACGGCGGGCCGATGAACAGCCCCAGATTGGGGTCGCTACGGTGTGCACGGAAGTCCACGGCGTCGGCGAAGTTGGCCTTGCGCGGTGTCGCGCTGGTGGAGTCGCCCACCACATCGCCATTGGCATCGATCCACAGAATATCGCCGCGCACCGGCGCGGTGAAGGTCTGGTTGAAGAGGATCTGCTGACGCAGTTTCGGCGCCATCCGCAGCAATTCAGGGTGCTGCACGGCCCAGATCAGCCCGCGCAGGGACTGGTCATAAAGCTCGACGTTGCGCAGGATGTCGCTTTCGATCAGCTGGACGATGTTGTTGGAGGCGCGGATGGCCGACTGCTCGACGCTGTCGCGCTCACGCGCCAGCAGGTAACTGACGATGGCCACGATAGCGAGCACGGCAAGGCAACTGCCCAGGTTGAGGATCAGCTCGGGGTGCGACCTGTAGAGTGCGAGACGCGGTAATCGAGTGGGCATGCGCGCTACTGCTGAGGCAGGGCCATTTGCGGCGGGCGACATTCTAGGCAAGCTGGGATTGTCGGACAAGATTTGTCCGACGGAATCAAGTCATGAGTGGGGTGGTCTGTGGGAGCGGGCTTGCCCCGCGAAGCAGGCGACGCGGTGCATGGCACCGGCTTTGCCGGTGTTCGCGGGGCAAGTCGGATCGCCGCACCGCCGCTCCCACAAGATGGCTCCAGCTTTTGGGTTAGGAGCAAGGTAGTTGCTCCAAACCCGGCTCTCAGGTCAGAACACGTTCAGCGGATAATCGACGATCACCCGCAGTTCGTCGTTATCGCTGTTGCTGTCGATCGACGCATAGCCCTGGCTGCCACGGTGGGTGGCGTAGCGCACCAGGACCGACAGGTCCTTGAAGTCGCCTTCCTGGAACACGTACTTCACGTCCAGGTCCCGCTCCCAGTGAATGGCGTTCTTGCCATCGGGACGGTAGTAGTCGTAGTGGGTGTTGTTCTGGTCGGCCTTGCTCAAGTCGGCTTCACCGCGCGAATACGACACGGTGGTGCTCAGGCCCGGCACGCCGACGCCGGCGAAGTCGTAGCCGTACTGCAGCTTCCACGAACGCTCGTTCGGCGCGTTGAAGTCCGAGTACATGCGCGAGTTGTCCAGGTACACGCTATCACCCAGGTTGATGTAGTCGAACGGCGTGTCGCCATTGACCCGCTGGTAGGCGGCAGTGACGCTGTGGTAACCGGCGTTGACCGTGAAGTGCAGGCTGTAGGTGTTGTTGTCGATCTTGCCCAGCAGCGCCTGGCCGGTGTCCTGGGTGTGATAGAAGTGCACGCCCGGGTTGAGGCTGACCAGGTCGTTGACCACGTAGGTGTAGTCGAAGTCAGCGTAGTACTGGTTCCAGATGTCCTTCAGCTCGGCGGCGTACAGGTTGGCGGTGATGTTCTCGGTACCGCTCCACGACGCGCCTGCCCAGTTCAGGTGCTTGCTCTTGTCGTGCTCGTCCAGCGACCCGTAATAGGTGTCGATGCGGCGGTGGCCGCTCTGGTTGTACGGGTGGGTGAAGCTGACCTGGCCACCTTCGAGCAGCAGGCCATCGATGCTGGTGTTGGTCAGGCTCACGCCACGGAAGGTCTGCGGCAGCATGCGGGTTTCACCACCGGCGATCACCGGGTTGGTGAGGAACAGATCACCCGCTTTCAGTTCGGTGTCGAAGGCCTTGAGCTTGACCGCAGCGCCAGCGGTGGAGAACGAGTGCGGGGCAGCGCCCAGCTCACCGTCGTCCTTCACATGCTCGGGCAGAATGCTGGTGCCGGCATGGCCGCCACCGCCATCGAGCTTGATACCCAGCATGGCGTGGGCATCGAGGCCAAAGCCGACCACGCCTGGCGTATAGCCGGACTCGAAACGAGCGACCGCACCCTGGCCCCACTCACGCTTGTCACGCACGCCAGCGTTCTTGTTGTCGCGGTTGAAGTAGGCATTTCGCAAATGCAGGTTGAAGGATGAGCCTTCGATGAAGCCATCAGCCTTGTCTTCATCTGCCTGGGCGGCGAAGGGCATCGTTGCAGTCAATGCAATGAACAACGGGGTAAAACGAAACGCGGAAGACACCGGTACTGGCTCCTTTGGTCTGACGGTGGGGCAGTTTTTATTTTTGAATGTGCAACTTTCTTGTTAGAGACGTAACGGCCGGGCTGATCGTTAACGCACATAAAAAAAGCCGCTGATCGGCAGCGGCTTTAAAAGGCTAACATATCGGCACCGGTGGTGCCCATGGCGTAGCCGAGGGAAAACGGGAGCAGTAGCGGCGCGCGATCAGCTATCGGCATTGGCATCGCTGGCGGCTTTCGAGGCTGTCTGTTCTGCAGCTTTGCCAGCATCAGCCTTGTGTGCGATGGCGTCGCGGGCGTCTTGGTGAACAGCGGCAAGCTCTGCGTTACGGGCAACGAAAGCGGGGGATTCTTCGGCCATGGCCAGGGGCGACAACAACAGGGAAGACAGAACGAAAACGCTGGCAATACCCATACTGTTGGACATTTGAAACTACCTTCTTGCGCGGGCAAGTGTGAGTGAGGACGGGGGTAAAGTTAGTCCCTTGAGTGCCGCGGAAACAGCGTCCTTGCTGATAAGCACTGTTGCGTAAAAGGTAATTATGGCGGCATAAGCAATTAGACCTTTGCCGCAAACCCCCGTCCTTGAGCGCTTGGTAGGCGAATGCCGAAAGTATTGGTACCGGCGTCACTTCGCACAAAAACCTCCCCCCCATGCATCACCGCAATCGCCTTGACGATCGCCAACCCCAACCCATGATTCCTCCCAGCACTGTTGCTGCGCGCCGCATCCACCCGGTAGAACCGCTCGAACAACAGCGGCAGGTGCTCTTCATCGATCGCCGGCCCCGGGTTGCTCACGGCAATACTGACCTGCTCCGTCCCAGCCTCGATATGCACCCGAATCACCTGGCCCGGCGCCGTGTGCTGCACGGCATTGTTCAGCAGATTGATCAGCGCGCGACGCAACTGGGCTTTCTCGATGGGCGCCTGGGCATAGCCACTGACCGTGACGCTGACCTGCGCGTCTTCGAGAATGTAATCGAGGTAATCGAGGGTGGTCGCCACTTCTTCGGCCAGCGACGCCTGGGTCAGGGCGGTGACCTTGCTGCCCTGGTCGGCACTTGCGAGGAACAGCATGTCGTTGATAATGCTGCGCAGGCGTTCCAGTTCTTCCAGGTTCGACTGCAGCACTTCGAAGTAATGCTCGGCGCTGCGGCCACGGGTGAGGGCGACTTGGGTCTGGCCGATCAGGTTGGTCAGCGGCGAGCGCAGTTCGTGGGCGACGTCGGCGTTGAATGCCTCCAGCCGAGAATAGGCCTGGCTGACTCGGTCGAGCGCAGCGTTGAAGGCACCCGCGAACTGTGCCAGCTCCGGTGCCAGGTTTTCCGTCTGCAGGCGCCCGTTCAGGTGCGGCGGAGCCAGGGCCTGGGCTTCGTTGGACAGCGCCAGCAGCGGGCGCAAGCCGATGCGCGCGACCCAATAGCCGAGCACCGAAGCCAGCAGCACGCCAAGCACTGCGAGGCCGACGATGGCCACCAGCAGGCTGTGCTGTGCCTGCCAAAAGGTTTCGGTGTCGATGGCGATCAGAAAACGCAGTGGCGGTCGATCGCCCAGGGCTGGCAGTTCACTGACCAGCACTTTGTACGGATAGAAATGGTCAGGCAAACGCAGGTCGCGCATGCCCGGCGGGCCTTCGGCGAAGGCGCGAACCAGTTCGCTGGGGCGCCCATACTCGAATGCCGGGTTGCTGCCGACCACCCAGAAGCGGATGCGTTTGTCTTCTTCGCTCAGCAGATTGAGCTTGTTGTTGATCTTGGCCCAATGCTCTGCTGTACCGAAGCGGTTGAGGGTCGATTCCAGCACGCTGTAGCGCGCATCCAGCTCGGCTGCCGGCAGCAGGTCGAGGCTGCGGTCGACCTGGCGGTACAGCGCCGAGCCGATCAGCACGAACACGCCCAACGCCACCAGCAGAAACAATGCTGACAGGCGCAGGGCGATGGAGTTAACCGGCACGGTTTTCCAGGACATAGCCCATGCCTCGAATGGTATGCAGCAGCTTGTTGTCGAATGGCCCGTCAAGCTTGGCGCGCAGGCGCTTGATAGCCACTTCGACGACATTGGCGTCGCTGTCGAAATTGATATCCCAGACCAGCTCGGCGATCGCCGTCTTGGAGAGGATCTCGCCCTGGCGCCGGGCCAGTACGCTGAGCAGCGAAAACTCCTTGGCGGTCAGTTCCAGGCGCTGGCCGGCGCGACTGGCCTTGCGCGCCATCAGGTCGATCCACAGGTCGCCGACCTGCACCTGCAGCGGTTCATGGCTGCTGCTGCGGCGGGTCAGGGCCTGCAGGCGGGCGACCAGTTCGAGGAAGGAAAACGGCTTGCCCAGGTAGTCGTCGGCGCCTTCGCGCAGGCCGTGGATGCGGTCTTCGACACGCTCGCGGGCGGTGAGCATGATCACCGGTGTCTGCTTGCGCGCCCGCAGCGCGCGCAGTACGCCATAGCCATCCAGGCCCGGCAGCATCACATCGAGCACGATCACCGCGTAGTCGCCTTCCAGGGCCAGATGCAGCCCGTCGATGCCATCACGCGCGAGGTCGACGGTGAAGCCTTGCTCGGTCAGGCCGCGATGCAGGTAGTCGGCGGTTTTCTCTTCGTCTTCGATGATCAGCACGCGCATGGTCTTGTCTCAGTGGGTACTTGGCGCGACCGCCGGGGCGGCCTGGCGGCGGTGGAACAGGCGCTCCAGGGCCAAGTATATGACCGGGGTGGTGAACAGCGTCAGGGCCTGGCTCACCAGCAGGCCACCGACCACGGCGATGCCCAGCGGCTGGCGCAGCTCGGCACCGGCGCCGAAGCCGAACATCAGCGGCACTGCGCCGAGCAGTGCGGCCAGGGTGGTCATGATGATCGGGCGGAAGCGCACCAGGCAGGCCTGGCGGATCGCCTGCTCGGGCGTCATGCCGTGGTGGCGCTGGGCTTCCAGGGCGAAGTCGATGAGCAGGATGCCGTTTTTCTTGACGATGCCGATCAGCAGCACGATGCCGATCAGACCCATGATGCTGAAGTCCTGGCCACTGGCCCAGAGCAGGATGACCGCGCCCAGGCCCGCGGAGGGCAGGGTGGAGATGATGGTCAGCGGGTGGACCAGGCTCTCGTAGAGCACGCCGAGGATGATGTACACCGCCACCAGTGCGGCGAGGATCAGCCACGGCTGGCTCGACAGCGAACTTTGGAACGCCTGCGCGGCGCCCTGGAAATTGCCGGCAATCGAGTCCGGCATGCCCAGTTCACGCTGGGTGCGTTCGAGGATCTGCACCGCATCGCCCAGGGCCACGCCGGGGGCCAGGTTGAACGACAGGTTGGCGGCCGGGAACAGGCCGTCATGGCTGATCGACAGCGGCCCGGTGCTGGGCGCGGCGACATGCGCCAGGGCCGACAGCGGCACCATGTCGTTGGTCAGTGGCGAGCGCAGGTAGAAGAAATTCAGGCTCTCGGCCTTGCCGCGTTGCTGGGCATCCAGTTCGAGGATCACCTTGTACTGGTTGGTCTCGGTCTGGAATTCGCTGATCTGCCGCTGACCGAAGGCGTCGTACAGCGCCTGGTCGACGTCGGTGGTGGTCAGGCCGAAGCGCGCCGCGGCCTGGCGGTCGATGTCGATGCGGGTGACGCTGGCGCCCAGTTGCAGGTCGTTGGACAAATCGCGGAACGCCGGGTTTTCGCGCAGGCGATCGGTCAGGCGCTGGGTCCACAGATTCAGAGCCACGCCGTCGTTGCTCTTGAGCACGTATTGGTACTGGGTGCGCGATGGCCCGGAGCTGAGGTTGATGTCCTGCCCGGCGCGCAGGTAAAGGACGATGCCTGGCACATGGGCAAGCTTGGCGCGCATCCGGTCTATCCATTCGCTGGCCGAGACATCGCGCTCGCCTTGCGGCTTGAGCGAAATCCAGAAGCGGCCGTTGGCGATGGTCTGGTTGCTGCCGGTGACCCCGACCGAGTGTGAATAAGCGCGCACTGCCGGGTCGTCACCGATGATCTTCGCCAACGCCAGATGCTTTTCGATCATCGACGGGTAGGAAACGTCCGCAGCGGCCTCGGTGGTGCCGAGGATGAAGCCGGTGTCTTGCAGCGGGAAGAAGCCTTTGGGGATGCCCATGTAGCCGGCCACGGCCAGCGCCAGGGTGATGCCGAACACGCCGAGGGTGATACGCCGGTGGGCCAGGGCGCGGTCCAGGCCTTTTTCGTACCAACCCACGAGGCGATGACCGAAGCCCCCTTCGTGGTCGCCAGGCGGGCGGCGCATGAACAGCGCCGCCAGGGTCGGGGCCAGGGTCAGCGACACGACGACCGAGATGAGGATGGTGGCGGTGGCGGTGAGGGCGAATTCCTTGAATAGCCGGCCGACCACGCCGCCCATGAACAGCAGCGGGATGAACGCGGCGATCAGCGAGAAGCTGATCGACACCACGGTGAAGCCAATCTCGCCGGCCCCCTTGAGCGCCGCAGTGCGGCTGTCGTCGCCGGCCTCCAGGTGGCGGTGGATGTTCTCCACCACGACGATGGCATCGTCGACCACAAAGCCAACGGCGATGACGATGGCCACCAGCGTCAGGTTGTTGAGGCTGAAGCCGAATACATACATCAGGGCGCAGGTGGCGATCAGCGAAACGCCCAGCACGCTGGATACGATGAACGTTGCCGACCACTGGCGCAGGAACAACGCCATGACCCCGATCACCAGCACCACGGCGATCATCAGGGTCAATTCAACCTCGTGCAGCGAGGCGCGGATGGTCTGAGTGCGGTCTTGCAGCACCGACACCTCGACCGAGGCCGGCAGCATCTCCTGCAGGCGCGGCAGGGCGTCGAGCACCCGATCCACGGTGTCGACGATGTTGGCGCCGGGTTGGCGGAAGATCACCAGGTTGAGGCCCGGCTGCTCGCCGGACCAGGCTTTTACATAGGCGTTTTCGGCGCCGTTGATGACCTTGGCCACGTCCTTCAGGTGCACCGGCGCGCCATCGCGGTAGCTGACGATCAGCTGCGCATAGTCTTCGGGGTGGAACAGCTGGTCGTTGGCGGCGATGGTCGACACGCTGTGCTCGCCATACAGCGCGCCCTTGGCCAGGTTCAGGCTGGTCTGCTGGATGGCCAGGCGCACGTCGGCCAGGGTCAGGCCGATGGCCGCGAGTTTTTCCGGCTGTGCCTGCACCCGAATGGCTGGGCGCAATTGCCCGGTGATGTTGATCAGGCCGACCCCGTCGATCTGGCTGAGCTGGCGCGCCAGCAGGGTTTCGGCGTAGTCGCTGAGTTCGTTGCCAGGCATCTGCGCGGAGCTGACCGTGAGGATCACCACCGGGCTGTCGGCCGGGTTGACCTTGCGCCAGGTCGGCGGGCTGGGCAGGTCCTGGGGCAAGCGCGCGGTGGCGGTGTTGATCGCCGCCTGGACTTCCTGGGCGGCGGTGTCGATGTTCTTGTCGAGGGTGAACTGCAGGATCAGGGTGGTCGAGCCCAGCGCACTGCTGCTGGTCATCTGGGTCATGCCGGGGATGGCGCTGAACTGCACTTCCAGGGGCGTGGCCACCGATGAAGCCATGGTCTCGGGGCTGGCACCGGGCAGTTGGGCGGTAACCTGGATGGTCGGGAAGTCCGCTTCGGGCAGTGGCGCGACGGGCAGGCGCGGGAAGGCGATGGCCCCCAGCAGCACCAGGGCGAAGGTCAGCAGCAGGGTGGCGATGGGGTGGTCGATGCACCAGGCCGAGACGCCATTGCGGCTGTTCATGGCTGGCTCCTGCGGTCAGCCATTTCGGCAGGCGCGGGCGCGTCCGGTGTGATCTCGACCCGCGAGCCGGGCTTGAGGCGCGACTGGCCATCGAGCACCAGCTGGTCACCGGCCTTGACCCCGGCGACGATGTTCAGCGTGCTGTCCTGGTACAGCACCTTGACCGGCACGCTGGTGACCTTGTCGCCGTCGAGGCGGTAGACGAAGTGGCCATCGATGCTGCGCTGCACCACGGTGGGTGGCACTACCAGGGCGTTCTCGTCCATGGCCGTGCGCAGGCGCACGGTGACCAGCTGCCCCGGCCACAGGCGGCCGTCCTTGTTGTCGAACTCGGCCTTGACCCGCACCGTGCCGGTGTTGGTCGAAACCTGGTTGTCGATCAGCGCCAGGCGGCCTTCGCCCAACAGGTTGCGTTCGCCATCGGCGTCCATGAAGGCCTGCACCAGTGCTGGCTTCGGTGCTTTGAGCAGACCTTGCAGGGTCGGCAGCATCTGTTGCGGCAGCGAGAACTCCACGGCAATCGGGTCGATCTGGGTGACGCTGAACAGGCCCTGGCTGTCGCTGGTGCGCACCAGATTGCCGGGGTCGACATTGCGGATGCCGACACGCCCGGTGACCGGCGAGCGAATTTGCGTGTAGGACAGCTGCACTTCGGCGTTGGCGATGGCGGCCTGGTTGCCCTTGACCGTGGCCTGCAGCTGGTTGACCAGCGCCTGTTGCTGGTCGAGGGTCTGCTTGGATACGCCGTTATCGCTGCTGAGCAGGCGGTAGCGCTTGAGGTCGACACCGGCTACCTGGATCTGTGCCTGGCTCTGGCCGAGTTGGGCGCGGGCCTGGTCGAGGCTGGCGCGAATGCTGCGGTCGTCCAGGGTGGCAAGCAGATCGCCCTGCTTGACCCACTGGCCTTCCTTGACGAGTACTTGGGTCAGTATGCCTTCCACTTGCGGCCGTACCTCGACGCTGTGCAGTGACAGCACCGAGCCGATGGCACTGGCGAAGCGCGGTACGTCCTGTTGGGCGACGCTGACCACACGTACTGGGATAGCGGTTTGGGCGTGGGCAGTGGGGGCTTCGTGACGTTGGCCGTACCAGATGCCCAGGGCCACCAGGGCGAACAGTGCCAGGCTGGCGAGAATGAGAGAGCGGGAAGGACGTCGCATCGGGGCGGGGACCTTGGCCAATGGATGAAAATTGCGGGACAGTACTCAAGCTTATAGCCCCCGAACCGGGTCGGCAGCGTGACCGCTGGCTGACAGCGCTGACAGTTTAGTGCTGATTCAGTGCCGGCCTCTTCGCGGGGCAAGCCCGCTCCCACAGGTACAGCGCCGCTTGCTGGTACAGCGGTGAATCCGTGGGAGCGGGCTTGCCCCGCGAAGAGGCCGGTACTGACTATCAAAAACCGATGAAGGCGTAGTAGGTCGGCGCTTCGCTTGTCAACTGAAGACCAAGCGCCCGTAGCTTCACTGTCAGATCATCATCCTCGACGTGCAGGCTCCACGAACCTTGCTGCCCGTCCGCCAGGTGCGCCAGCGCCGCGGCAAACGCCGTCATCTCCGGCAAGTACGCTGTAAATCCATTACCCTTCAACGCACTGGTCGTCATCCCCAACGCCTGGCACACGGCGACCTTGGCAGCGATGTCGTCGCGGTCGGCCTGGCGCGAAGCTTGGACTAGAGCGGCCAATTGCGGGTCGACTGGCAATTGGCCGTGAATCAGCTCAGGCCCTTGCTCCCAGGCCTCTGGCGGACAATCCTTGTTTTCTGGCCGCAGCGGGATATGCGGGTTGATTTCCACCGGGTAGATGCGACAGACCAGAGGCCGAGTCTCATAGATGGTGCACAGATCATTGTCGTCGAGGTTACGGCAACGCCCAGGGTTGAATGCGGCGAAGGTCACCGAAACGCGCATTTCGCTGGCCCCGCATGGCACCGGGTAGGAGCGCCGCAGGACATGTTCACGCTGGTCCGCCGGCATCCCCGGCCCATCCACCACGAAAGCCTCGATAAGCACCACCACCTGGCCGCCGGAGTGTGCCCAGCGGCGCGACTCGTCCAGCGTCAGCGGTACATGGTGGCCGGTGCAGCATTTTCCGCAGCCGGTACAGGCAAAACGCAGGCTATCGGTCACTTGGCGTCAGGGTTCCATTCGCTGACGAAGGCGCGCTGCTGCTGGCGGTCGTACAGGCACAGCTCGGTGCCGGTGCGTTGCTGCATGTGCTTTTGCGGGTAGACCCCTTCGACGACCAGGGCGCTGAAGCCAACCTGGTCATCGAATTCCGCGGGCTTGCCGCGGGCGTGGGCATCCTTGAACTGGCTGGCGGCCAGGCAGGCCTTGAGCATCTGCTGGCGTTGTTCGTTCCAGGCCTGGCTGCTGGAGGCCTGGGCAGCGCCGCTGAAGGCGGCGCAGGCAATCAGGAGAAAGCTGAAAAGCTTCATGCGCAAATTCCGGAAAAGCTTTTAAGGGGCGCGAATTATGCCCCAGTCATCCCCGGCGACAAGCCAGGGAGTTTGTCGCTGAATATATCAGCTTGGCCGTCAATGCTCGGCAAACACCGCAGTGCGCGCCGCCACCACCAGGCAGTCGGTCAGCTCGGGCGACGAGAATTTGGTGAGGATGGCATTGGCTCCTGCCAACCGGGCCTTCTCGGCACTCATGGCGCTATCCAGCGAGGTGTGCAGCAGCACATACAGGTGCTGGAAATCCGGCGTTTCGCGCAGGGTACGGGTAAAGGCATAACCGTCCATTTCCGACATCTCGATGTCGGAGACGATGAGGTTGATTTCCTGCGCGGTGCCCTGCAGTTCCAGCAGCACGTTGATCGCATCCTTGGCACTGCGCGCGGTGTGGCACTCGATACCGAGGTTGCGCAGGGTGTGCACCGACTGCTGCAGCGCCACCTGGCTGTCATCGACCACCAGGATGTTGGCTGCGGCCAGCAGGCTGGCATCCTCTTCGCTCAACACACCGGGGGCCGAATCAGGCTCGGGCGGGGCGATGGCGTGGATGACCTTCTCGATGTCCAGTACCTGCACAAGGGTGTTGTCCACCCGGGTCACACCGGTGATGAACGAGCGGTTGCCGGAACCAAAGGGCGGCGGCTTGATGTCGGTGCTCAGGCAATGAACGATGCGGCTCACCGCCTGCACCTGCAGGCCTTGGCGCGAACGGCTGATCTCGGTGACGATCAGGCAGCCACCGTCGGGGTCGGCCAGGGGGCGTTCACCGATGGCGCGGGACAGGTCGATCACCGAAAGTGGGTTACCGCGCAAGGTCGCCACGCCTTTCACGTGCGGGTGCGACTCGGGCAGCCGGGTCAGTGGCGGGCAGGGGATGATCTCGCTGACTTTGAGCAGGTTGATTGCCATCAGCTTGCCGCTGCGCAGGGTGAACAGCAGCAGGGATAGCGAGTCCGCGCGGGCATTGTGCGTGGCCATTGGCGACCTTCAGGTAAGTTTGCAATAGGGGGATGCCGGGTTATCGGCCCGGTATGGCTGAGCTTTAGGCAGAAAGAAGGGGCCTCGCGGCCCCTGCAGATCAGAAGTTGTAACGGACACCCAGGTTAACTCCCCATGGTTGTTCGATATTCTTGCCTTTCATGAAGTCGAAGCCGGCCTGTACCTGCACCCTGTCGGTCACCTGCGCCGCTACACCGGCGCCCAGTTCGATGCGGCTGCCGCTCAGGTCATTGTCAAACTTGTTGTTGTTGACCTTCACTTGGTTGTTGCGCGCGAACTCATGCGCTGCCGCCACTTTCACGTAAGGCTGCACGAAGCCACCATCACGTAGCGGGAAGGTACGGCCCACATGGCTGCCGACCTTGCCCAGCAGCGAGTCGGCAGTGCTGGCGCTGGCACGCATGCCGTTGTCCAGCTCGTAGCTGGCACCGTCGACCCACAGCGTCGACACCTGGGCATAAGGTTCGACGAACCAGCCATCGTCCAGCTTGATATGCTTGCCCACTTCGACGGTGGCGCCGATGCCGTTGTTGCTGTAGTCGCCTTTGGCCTTGCGACCATCGCTCATGCGCACGTCCGATTTGTTCTGGAAGCGGTTGGCCTTGATCAGCGCATCGATGTACAGACCGTCGTCCGCCAGCCATGTGGTGTAGGCACCCACGTAGAAGCTGTCGACCTTGCCGGAGGTACCACCGGTCAGGTCCAGGTCAGAGCGGCTGTAACCGCCCATCACACCCACCAGCCACTGGCCATTGCTGGTCGGCAGAGGCGCATCGGCACCAAAGGCGATGCCTTGTTGCACCTGGTCATACGCGGCGCCGGCACCGGCCTCCACCTTGTACTTGTTGCCATGGGTGCGCACCCAGCCACCGCCTTTTTCCTGGCCGTTGCGCAGTTCGCCCATGCGCGAGCGCAGGGTGGTCGATTCGCCGTACCACACGGTGGGCGCGGCGCTGAACAGGCCGGTGACGGATCGGGTGCCCGGGGTGGTGGTGTCACCCTTGCGTACCAGGAACCAGTCGTCGCCCTGTTGTTCCAGCTCATAGGCGAAAGTACCGAAGTCCACCTGGCCGCCGATCAGGCCAAATTGCGAGGTGCTGCCTTCACCGGTGTGTACCACTTGGTGGGCAGTGACTTCAGCGCTGGGGTCGGTACCGGTGTTTTCTACCAGCAGTTTGTGCTCGCCGCTGGCCGTGCCGGTGACGTCGAGGAAGTCGCCTTGCTGGTTGGCAAGGTCAGTGCCGAGCATGAAGGTACCGTTGCCGGACAACTCGCCCAGTTGCAGGCGGTTGAAGCTGCTATTGCCGTCCGTACCGCGCAGGTCCACCGTGCCGCCGTTCAAGGCCAGGCTGCCGACCGTGGAGTCGCGGGTCATGGTCCACAGGGAACTGCCGTCTATTGCCATGTTGCTGGCATTGGTGATGGTGCCGGTAAGGCTGGCCTGGTTGGCCAGGGCAAGGTTCAGGGTCGAGCCTTCATTTGCCACGATATCGCCTTCGAGCTGGCTCGCGTTGACCGATACATTAGCCCCGGTCATTTCATCCAGTTCAAGAATTACACCGTTACCACCGAGCAAGGTTGTGCCATTGTTGATCTCGATGGTTACCGGAGTTTCGGCACGGGTGCCGTTGAATACCCTGATAGCACTGCCTTCGCCACCGCTGACCGATGACTGATCGAGCACTAGATGTGACTTCTGCGTTGGGCCGTCTTGCAGGCTGGAGCTGAAGATCACGACACCATTGTTATCGCCCACTATTTGGCTACCTTCACGAATCGAGACCGTTGCGCCAGCGACCACAACCCCGACGCCTCCGGTAATGACGTCGGCTCCAGGCGCTCCAGCCAGCCCTTCGACACGGGTGTTGGCCAGGTCGAGTAAGCCATTGCCGGTGACATTGATACCGCGTCCAACACCCGATACGAAACTGTTGCTGATGCGGGCGCTGGAGGGGTCCTCGATACCGTGAATGTGCACGCCGAAGGCTTGAGCAAGGGGGCGTGACGGATCTGCTACGGCAATGATGGAACTGCCGTCGATGACGCCGTGGCTGTTTCTCAAGCGCAGACCAATGCCCGTGGCATTCAGGCTGGCACCGCTCATGTTCACCGTCGAGTGCTCTGTATCGATTTGATTAGTCACAGCACCATTGTGAACATTGAGGGTTGCATCGGCACCTAACTTGTATCCGCGCATCGGGTCCCCGGGCCTGACGTCGACCGTTTCACCCGGAGGGACGATCAAATCCTCGGCCATGGTTGGAATGGCTACCAGGGGTAAAGTAGCCAGTGCCAGATACAAAGGGGCGTGCTTATGTTTCATGATCAGTTCTCGTCCAAAAAAGGAAGCGAGATTTCATAGGAAACAAGCACCACTATCTGTAGGAATAACCCCTGCTTGCGTAGGAAAAGCCTGATAGATTCACCCCAGCCCTACTCGGCCATCCACTACCAGGCATAACGTATGCCGACGTTGGCTCCCCAGGGCTGAGTGATGTTCTGGCCATCGCTGTAGAGGAAATCAGCATACCCCTGTAGCGCTTCAGTCATCTGCAGCGCGACACCGACGCCCAACTCGCCCCGCCCGCCGGAAAGATCACTCTGGAACTCTGTGTTATTGACTTTCACAGTATTGTTACGCGCAAACTCCTGTACCGCCGCCACCTTCACATAGGGTTGCACGAACCCACCCGAGGGCAGCGCAATGGTACGGCCGACATGGGTGCCAAGTTTGGCCAGCAGCGAGTCGGCTCTGTTACTGCTAACCTGCATGCCGTTATCCAGCTCATAGTGTTTGCCGTCTGCCCACAGGGCGGCCACCTGGGCATAAGGCTCGATGAACCAGCCGTTGTCGAACTGGATATGCCGGCCAGCTTCCACCGAACCGCCGATACCAAAGTTGTCGTAGTCGCCCTTGGCCTTCTCGCCGTCGTTCATGCGTACATCCGCCTTGTTGCTAAAACGGTTGGCCTTGAGTACTGCATCGAGGTAGTAGCCGTCATTGTTCAGCCAGGTGCTGTAGAGGCCGAGGTAGTAGCTGTTGACGCGGCCATTGCTGCCCAGACGCATGTTCAACTGTGAGTCGCTATAGCCCCCCATCACCCCCACCAGCCACTGACCATCCTCGGCCGGTAGCGGTGTATCCACGCCGAACGAAACGCCATACTGGGTCTGCTGGTAGTTGACCTGATCGGTGGCCGAAACTTCGAACTTGTTGCCGTAGGTGCGTACCCAGGTTCCACCCTGGCCACGCCCACCCCGTAGCTCACCCATGCGGCTGCGCAGGCTGCTCAGTTCGCCATACCAGACGGTCGGGGCGGCGCTGAATACGGCAATGGCGGTTTGTGCGCTGGGCGAAATGATTGGCGTATCGGCGTTCTGCACCAGGTACCAGTCAGTGTCACGTTGCTCCAGGTGATAGGAGAAGGTTCCGACATCCACCAGGCCGTTCTTGTTCAGCACAGTGAACTGCCCCGCGCCGCCACCGGTGTGTACAACGCGCAGCGCGTAATCCTCTTCCAACGGGTCAACGCCAGTGTTCTGCACGCTCAGGCCGTAGTTCCCCTCCACTTGCCCCTCGATGTTCACCTTGTCACTGATGTGCCCGGCCAGGTCGGTGCCCAGCCGGAAGCTGCCAGTGCCGCTCATGCTGCTGGCGATCAGGTTGTGGAAGGTGCCGTCGCCCGCGCGCATATCGATGGTGCCGCCGTTGAGCGAAAGCGCTCCCACTGTCGAGTCCCCGACCATGGCAAAGGTCGAAGTGGCATCGATGCTCATGCTGTTGACGTCGTGCACGGTACCGAGCAGGCGTGAACCCTTAGCCAGGCTCAACGTCTCGACGGATCGTGCATCACCGGTCATTTGACTTTGATCAAGGCTGAGGCTGGCGACGTTGTTCACCGAGCCGTTGAGTTGGGACGCATTGTTCAACGTCACCGCCGTCTGGTTGCCCGGGGCAGAATTCACATCGCCGTTTATCCGGCTGGCGTCGAGGCTGAGGCTGGCGAGGTTGTTGAGGTTGCCGGTGAACACCGAGCCTGCCGCGAGTGTTGCGGTAGCGGTGGAGCCGCTAGGCTCGTTGAGTGTGCCGTTGACCGTGCTGGCGTTCATCGACAGGCTTCTGAGGTTGTCCAACGTACCGGTCAGCGAGGCGCCTTGGACCATCGTCAGGTCGGCGATAGCGCCGTTGGCGGCCAGGATGTTGCCCGACAGGCTACTGGCATCGATGGTGATCGAGGCCTGCGCAACTGCGTCGACGGGGTCGCCCGGCAATCCAATTTCAATCAGGGTCTGGTTGGCCGCGGAAATTGTCGAACCATTGCCAATCGAGATTACTGCCGTAACGGGAAGTGTGCCGAAGTTGCTGACCACGATGCCACTGCCTTCCTGCGAAGTCAGGCTGGCATTGTCCAGTACCAGGCGCGGTGCTGGGCTATCGAGCGCGTCGACGAAAACTCCCACGGCGTGGTTGCTGCCCGTGACGCTACTGTTGCGCACTACCGCTTCACCGCCGACCAATGAGATGCCCAGGCCACTGCTGGCGACGGAGGCGCCGACGCTGCCGCTTGCGGCTACCTGAGAGTTTTCGAGGGTGATACCGCTGCGACTGGAGACGTTAATTCCTCTACCAATTCCGGTAATGCGGCTGTTGGTGAGCGTGACTGTTGATGCAGTTTCTGTGCTGCCGATAGGTTTTATGAGCGAAAGGCCGGCATTGCTGGCCGAAGTAATCGTAGTGTCGCTGATGATGCCTTCGGACTGCGAGAGATTCACCCCTATCTGAGATCCACCGGTGACTGTTGCGCCATTCAGTCGTACGACGGAGCGTGCTTGTGCCCTGATCCCTAACGACTCCCCGCCAGGCAACACGTCCAGTTGCGCGTTGTTCAGTACCCATGTCTGCGCAGATTCTCCAGGGCTCACCGTTGCACTGGCGCCTGGCGGCAAGTTAGCGGCAACAGCCTGGCCGATCAAAGAGGCAAACAACAAGCCTGAACTGACAGGCAACGCGATAAGTTTGATCGTACGCTGGCGTGGCATCGGCAATGGCTCCTGCAGTTGCTCCGGGTAATGACTTTTCCATAAACGCAACGATCACTATACGGACTTTAGCAGGAGGCGCACCTGACAAAAATGCTAGGTTACAGCAATTGCCAACAGGCCTAAATTGACATGGCAGCTAAACATGCATCGAACACTCGATGTCTGGCGAGCAGCCATCTCAGGCCCGGCATGGCGGTGCTAAAGCTGGCGTGCTCACTCGTCTGGATGACAATATTTTGAGGAATAGTTAGATGGACATACTTACGCTACCGCCATTCACAGTGACCGGCCGCCATACGGAGCGAAATTTCATTCCCATTGAGCTTCTGACGGACAGGCTCGAAGTTGTCATTGACCTTACCGATCCTACCGTAGTACTTAGGCCAGGATCGACACTTCAACTTCTGTGGAATGATGCTCCTATTGGCGCGCTTGTGACCATCAATGATGTCACGCAACGAATCTATACGCTCTTCTTTGAAACTGCTGATTTCCCGCCCCATGATCCCAATCCTGTTGTGGGCTCGGACGTTACAGGGACATTGGATTACGTCCTTGTTGATGGTCAGAACTTCGATGAATCTTATTCTATAGCGCCTCTTCAAGTGCGATTCGACCGCCGGCGGCCGGGCGGCACCGTGTTGCCACCCGTTGCTCTTACCCCAGAGCAGCAGGTCAGGATCACCGAGGACGATCTGGTCGGTGGTCAACTGCCACTGGCAATCGGGGCGTATGCGCGTATCGAACTCTTCGACAACCCGCAGATCTGGATTGGGACCGACCCCGCGGATTTGACTTCGGGCAACTGGATCGCGGACACAGATCAGCGCGTTACCGACGTGGATCTAGGGGCTGTCATCAATGCCCCGCGCAGCGCACTGGAGGCGGCAGGTGATGGTCCGCGCTACATCAGGTACCGCGTCTTCGACGAATCCGGCAACCTTAGCGTTATCTCCCAGCCGGTGGAGGTCAACGTTGGTCTGCAGACGGTCGAGATACTTCCGCCGGTGGTACCGGAGGCCGCCGATGGTCTTGTCACCTATTCCGATGCCAACGCGGCTGTGCAGGTCAACATTCTGCGCTACGCCAATGCGGCACCTGCGATTGCGGGGGACATCTTTGAACTGCAGTGGGGAGGGCAGCGGTTTACCCATACCGTAGTCGCAGGCCAAGAAGGCAACGATCCACTGTGGACGTTCGATGTACCTCTGGCATCCGTCAGGGCGCAAGGCAATGGTGCGGTCGTGGTCAGTTGGCTGATGCGGCGTAATAATGTGCCCACGCTTCCTGCTCAGGTTACTGTCCAGGTTGATCTTAGGACGCCAGGCGGCGAGGACCTGACCCCGGGAGATCCAGTACATAGCAATCTTCGTCCGCCTGTATTTGTATGTAACGGGGGGCCGGATAATACTGTCAGAGCTGCGGATTATGGCCAGGATGGTACGGTCACCGTTCCGCATTTGGGAGCAACCGATAATGCTGTGATCTGGCAGGCTGGCGACAGGGTTCAGCTGCACTGGCAGTCGATTGCCGACCCTGAGGTCAGAATGCCCCCGAGAGACATCCTGGTGGGTGGCGAGAATGCTGACATCACCGACTACGGGGTTCCTTTCGACACCGTCATCGGTGTGACGGGCGTCGGCACCTTCGAGTTGTGGTATACCGTGACCCGAACGCTTCTCGCTGGCCCGCCCGCGGTCACTGAGACCTCGGAATCACCTCGTGTGAGGGTTGTGGTAGCTTCTGGTGCCTCCTTGCCTGGCGGTGGCACGCTCGCACACGTGCGAGTCCCCCGTTGCGATACCGGAGACGCTGATGATGAGCTCGGTGAACGCAATAACAATATGATTACCCGCAGGATGATGCAGCCGGGCCCACTGAGTGGGCGCTTGCCAGTCCCTGCACCACAGCCAACCACGGTCGTGTTCCGTATTCCGCTGGCCGGCGTCAGTAATATCGAACTGGCTAGCAACCCTAGATACTACTACGATTTTGTCGGTTACACCCTCGATCCGGCAGATACCACCATTGTCCATCCCACTTCCCCGACGGATACGCCCACTGTAGGGCTCGGCGCAGTTATTGAAGGGTCGAGGGTACAAGTGCCAGTGGCAGCGGCTATCCCGTTGACACCAAATGATTTGAGTCGGGGCTTTATCGATGTGCCGGTGCCTTATGCGAACCGAATTAACCTAATCTGCACAGGTTTTGCCTCGATCGATTATGGGTTGATCACGGATGTCGGCGCCACTGATGCCGAAAGACGCTGGATCTACTGCGCGGTGAACATAGCCGGGGGTGTATGCCCGATCAACTGAATCATATCCATGACAGAGGTAACTGACCCCGAATTGACAGGTGGATGTCAGTTTGCCTGTTTTCTTAATGTAGCGAATGAAGAGAGATAATCATGGCTGATAATCAAAGCTCGAACCTACCCCCCCTTGACGTTTTATATATCCATCAGCGCAAAATTAAAAACACCTCTTTGGTAGGTGGGAAGTTGGAGGCTCAAATCTGTCCGTACAGTGGTTGGGCAATAGGCCAGCGCATCAAACTGTGGATTGGAAGTGCAGATAATGAGCGCGAGGGCGAGTACCTTAGTCCAGAAGTTTCGGTGGTGGAAAAAGACAAAGGTCTTAAGGTGTACTTTGCCGCGGACCTTTTACGCAAGTACAACCATCGAAAGATAAGCTTGGGTTACAACGTCAACGGCGGAAAATTGTCTAGTAAAGTTATTCTCGACGTAGACATCAGCTAAGCAAAAACGTGGTAATGGGCTGTTGAAATAGTTGCCCGGTCAACCTCATGAGGGGCCGGGCAACTGTTCGAGGGGCCTGCAAACCTAGCGTTCGCGCAGTGCTTCCCGGGCCCGGTTCAGCGGCTTGATCAGGTAGTCGAGAATGGTCTTCTCACCCGTGCGAATATCCACAGTGGCCACCATCCCCGGTACGATCGCGAAGTGTTTGCCTGCCTTGTTCTGCAAGCTGTCCTGCTCGGTGCGGATGAACACCCGGTAGTAGTAGATCTCCGGTTTCACCTCGTCCTGCAAGGTATCCGGTGAAATCCCCACTACCTTGCCTTCCAGCCCGCCGTACACCGAATAGTCATAGGCGCTGATCTTCACCTTGGCCGCCTGGTCGGGGTGGATGAACGCAATATCCCGTGGCGCGATGCGCGTTTCGACCAGCAAGCGTTCATCCATCGGCACGATCTTCATCACCTGTCCACCAGGCTGCACCACGCCGCCGAGGGTATTGACCTCGATATCCTTGACGATGCCGCGCACCGGTGAGCGCAGGGTCAGGCGGGTCAGCGAATCGCTGCGCCCACGGATGACCTCTGAGAGGCTATCGGCTTCGGCACTGGCCTTGGCCAGCTCTTCCCGCGCGCGTACCAGGTAATCGGAGCGGGCTTCGTTGGCCTTGAGCTCAAGTTCCGAGCGCTGACGGTTCAGGCGGATCACCTCGACCCGGCTGGAGGCGCCCATCTTGGCCAGGTTTTCGGTGATCTTCAGTTCGCTGCGCACCAGCCGCAGCGAATCCTCGATGCCGGCCAGGGTTTGCTCCAGGCCGCGGCGGCGGGTCTGATACAGCGCGGTTTCGGCCTCGATCAGGTCGGGCGAATCGTGCAGGCTGTCGGGGAATACCAGCGGCTTGCCAGCGACTTCGGCGCGCAGCCGCGCCACGCTGGCCTTGGCTGCCCTGTACTTGGCTTCGCTCTCGCCGACGCTGGAGGCGGTCTTGGTCGGGTCAAGCTGGGCCAGCACCTGGCCGCGCTCGACCAGGTCGCCTTCGCCGACGTTCATTTCGGCGACGATGCCGCCTTCGAACGACTGGATCACCTGTTCGCGGGAGCTTGGGATCACCTTGCCGGTGCCCGTGGACACTTCGGTCACCTCGAACCAGGCGGCCCAACCGATGAAGGCGACCAGCATCAGCGCGCAGAGGGTGATGATGCGGCCGGCCCGCAGGACGGCCTGGTCATCCTGGCCATCGAGGTACGAGGCGGGGAGTTCGTGGTTGCTCATGCCTGCGCTCCTTGCAGTTTGGCCAGCGCGGCGTCGCGCTTGTCGTCGATGACGATGCGCCCGCCGTCGAGCACGATGATCCGCTCGACCCGTTGCAGCACGCTCAAGCGGTGGGTGGCGATCACCAGCGTACGGCCCTGGCAGAAGCGGTCGAGGTTATCCAGCAGCTTGCGCTCGGTCATGTCGTCGAGCGAGGCGGTGGGTTCGTCGAGCAGCAGCACCTGCGGCTGGCGCACCAGCAGGCGCGACAGCACCAGCGCCTGGCGTTGCCCGCCAGATAGACCTACCCCGCCTTCGAGGATCAGGTGGTCCATGCCCTTGGGCAGGCGGCGCACGAAGTCCAGGGCGCCGGTAGCGGCCAGGGCGGCCACCAGTTCCTGGTCGCTGGCCTGGCCTGCGCCGAGGGTGAGGTTTTCGCGCAGGGTGCCGTGGAACAGCCGCGCGTATTGAGGTAGCAGGCCAACGTCACGGCGCAGGTCGGCCGGATCGAGGTGGGCCATGGCGATGCCGTCCAAGGTGACTTCACCTTGCACCAGGTCCATGGCGCCGCCCAGCGCTTGCAGCAGGGTCGACTTGCCGGCGCCGTTGCGGCCCAGCACGGCGATGCGTTCGCCCGGTTGGATATCCAGCTGGCCGATGTTCAGCACCGGTGGCGCCTCGGGGTCATAGCGGAAGTTGGCCTGGCGCAGCTTGAATTCGCCGCGGATGGCCGGCAGGTGCACGCGGGCTTCGCCTTCAGGATGGTCGACCGGCGACTGCATCAGCTTGTCCAGGCCCTGCAGCGCGACCTTGGCTTGTTGCCAGCGGGTCAGCACGTGGGTCAGTTGGGCCAGCGGCGCCATCATCCGTGAGGACAGCATGGACGCGGCCACCAGGCTACCGGTGGTGAGGTCGCCCGCAATCACCATCGGTGCGCCGATGACGATCACCACGGCAAACACCGCGCCTTGAACGTTCTGGGTCCAGGTCACCAGGCCATTGGTCAAGGTGCGCAGGTGCAGGTTGGTGTGCGCGCAGGCGGCGTTGTACTGGTTCCATTGGCGCTCGAAACGCGCCTCGGCCTGCAGCGCCTTGATCTCGTCCAGGCCCTGGATGCTTTCCACCAGCATGGCGTTGCGCAGCGACGATTCGCGCATCGAGGCGTTGGCCAGACGCGCCAGGCGGCGTTGCGCCAACAGGCCGGGGATGACCATCGCCAGCAGCGCCACCAGCGGGATGAACACCAGCACGCCGCCGATCAGCCAGAACACGAACAGGAACAGCAGGAAGAACGGCAGGTCGGCCAGCGCTGTGGCGGTGCTGGAGGTGATCAGGTCGCGGATCGATTCCAGCTCGCGCAGTTGCGAGATGAACGAGCCGGTGGATTTTGGCCGCGCTGAATTCCGCAGGCGCAGGGCATGGCCGTAGACCAGGTCCGACACGCGCAGGTCGGCGCGTTTGCCGAGCAGGTCGGTGACCTTCAGGCGCAGCAGGCGCATGCTGAAATCGAATACCAGCGCCAGCACCACGCCGCCGAACAGCACATACAACGTCGGCAGGGATTCGGCGGGGATCACCCGGTCGTATACCTGCATGGAAAACAGCACGCCAGCCAATGCCAGTACGTTGGCCACCAAGGAGGCGACCATCACTTGGCCATATGGGCGCAGGTCACGCAGGACGATACGGGCGAACCAATGGCGGTCGTAAGGCGCGGTGTAGTCGTCGGTGCGCACGTCGCGCAACGGCCGCGCCGGGCGCATCAGCGCCACGCGGTTGATGCGCCCTTCGAGGGCTTCGCGGGGCAGGCGCGAGGTCAGGCTCTGGTCACCGGCGAACACCACGGCCAGTTCGTTTTCCTCGGTCACCGCCTCGACCACGGCCAGCTGGCCGTCGTCGAGCTCAAGCACCAGTGGCGTGCGCCATTGCTTCAGGGCTTTGGCGTCGAAGCGCACGAAGCGCAGTGCCAAACCTGCCTGGGACGCCATGTGGCGGAGGATTTCGTCGAGCGGGCGGGCATCTTCCACGGCGGCCAGGCGAATGCGCTGGGGCGAGACATCCAGGCGATAGTGGTGGGCGACCTGCAGCATCACCTCTAGCCACGGACCGAGGTCCGGGCGATGGACCACTGCCTGTTCGGCGGGCTGTTGGCTGGCTTGGCTCAGGTTGACGGTATCGTTCATGGCTCGATTTCCACCCCTTGCAGGTTGCGCCCTTCAAGGCCGAAGGCCATGCGCAGGGCGCCGGTGTTGTACAGGCAGTCGACATCCAGGCGCAGCAGGTCGGAGCGCGTGCCGGCGAGTTCGAAGCGCGACTGGTAGATTTCCTGCTCGGCGTTGAGCAGGTCGAGCAGCGGGCGCGTGCCCAGGTCCAGGTATTGCCGGCCGTACAGCACGCGGGCTTCCTGGATGCTGGTCTGGCGCGCTTCCAGCGAGTTCAGGCGGCGGCCCAGCCCTGAGGTCTGCGCCATGGCTTCGGCCAGCCCACGGCGTGCCTGCAGGCGGGCGGCGTCTTCGGCCGAGTCGGCGGCGGTCAGGGCGTGCCCGGCGGCGCGGCTGCGGGCGCTGATGGCGCCACCTTGGTAGATCGGCACTTCTACGTTGAGGTAGATGCCCGCCTGGGTGCGGTCGATGCGGTTGTTGTCGCGGTTGTAGTCGTCGTCCAGATAATGATTGACCTGCGGCTGCAGCGACAGCGTCGGGTAGGCCTCGGCCTTGGCCTGGGCCAGCTCGGCCTGGGACTGCGCACGCAATGCCAGGGCCATGAGCACGGCGGGCAGGCGGTCGTCGCCGTTGGCTGGGCGCTTGCAGGACTGGGCGAGTTCCGGTGGCGATTCTTCGGCCAGGGCCGGGGGCGATACGCGGCCCAGCAAGGCGGCGAGAGTCGAGCGCCAGCGCTCGTACTGCGCCTGGTATTCCTCCAGCGTTGCGCGCGCAGCCTCCACGCGCGACTCGGCCTGCACCAGGTCGGAGCGGGTGCTGGCGCCCATGTCGCTGCGCTGGCGGGCCATGCTGGCGATGTCGCCGACGCCGCGAATCTGGTCGCGGGCAATCACCATGAGTTGTTCGTAGCGGCGGGTTTCGATCCAGGCGTAGGCGGTGTCGCGGGCCAGGTCGTCGACCACCAGCAGGATGTTGGCCTGGGCGCGGGCGGCGGCCGCGTGGGCGGCATCCACGGCGCTGTCGACCTTGCCGAAGTCGTAGAGCATCTGTTTCAACGACAGGTTCACCGCCTGGCTGCTGCGGTCGCCGCCGTAGCCGGTGTCGTAGCCGGTGCGGATGCCCCCGGAAATCTGCGGGTAGTAGCCGGCGCGGGCGACGTTGATGCCTTCGCCTTGCTTGTACAGGTTGCCGATGGCTTCGGCGATGCTCGGGTGCCACTGCGCGGCTGCCAGCACCGCCTCGCTCAGCCCCAGCCGGTCGCCATTGCTGGCGGCCTGGCCGGACGGTGGGCGGGCGGGGATGGCGTCGGGCGCGTCACGTAACAGTGACGGCCCGATGCTGCGCAGTGTGGGGTCTATGTCGTCGGCTGCGTGTGCAACCGGGTGGAGGTTCAACGCCAGGAGCCCGAAGGCGCCCAGCAACAGCGGTGACAGCGGACTGCTTCGCTTCACAGAGTTCCCTTACTGCTGATCGTCCTTGCCGCCGGGCGTGGCGCCCGGCGGGTTACTGCGGCCTCAGACGACATGGATGCCGTTTTGTACCCACAGGTGGTGGCTCGGATCCTCCTGGGCCGTGTATTGGTTATAGTCGATGCCGTCGGCAGTCTGGTTACCGGTCAGGCTCCAGGTGTCGGTCATGTGCACCGAATCCTGGTCATCACCCTTGATCAGCAGGGTGTTGTTGCTGGTTTCGGTGATCGCCACCACGTCGGCGAGGTTGAGGGTCAGCGCCACGGCGCTGGTGTCGTTGAGGTCGATGACCTCGATGTCGTGAACACGCCCGACCAGGTTGCCGAGGTCGATGCTGGCATCGCCACCGCCCCACAACAGGGTGTCGGTGCCGCTGCCGCCATCGACGCTGGCGAAGTTCTGGTCGACCACTTCGAGGATGTCGTTACCGGCGCCGCCTTCCAGGGTGATGTGGCCGCCCTGGCTGCCGACCAGATGGTCATTGCCGTCGGTGCCGGCAAGCACCTCGCTGGACGCTGCCGCAAGCGTGGCAACACCCTCGTCACTGCTGTCGGCCAGCAGCGAGGTGGTGCTGAACAGACCGGCGGCGTTGTCCAGGTTGACGGTCAGCGTGGCGGTGTCGGTGCTGCCGTTGGGGTGGGTCAGTTGGTAGGTGAAGGTGTCGTGCTGGCCGATCACCGCTGAGGTCAGCCCGCTGTTGAGGGTGTAGGTGTAGCTGCCGTCCGCATGCACCAGCAGCGAGCCGTAGGTGCCGGCCACGCTGAGCCCGTTGTAGCCGGGGATGGCGTAGGTGTTGCCCGCCACCAGAATGCTCAGCACGGTGAGCGTCGAGCCAAGGTTGTCGGCCGTGCCGCCGGAAGTGTCGGTCAACAGGTTGCCGGTCACCGGGGTGTAGCTGCTGACCACGAAGTCATTGAGGTGCGTGGTAGTGGTGTTGAGGCTGGTGGTAATCGAACTGGCCAGGCCGATGCCGCCGGCGGTCACGCGGATGTGGTAAGTGCCCGCCGCCTGATTCTGGAAGGTATAGGCGGCGCCACCCCCAAGCAGGCTGATCAGCGAGCCACCGGGCACCGACTGCACCAGCACGTACTGGCCGGTCGTGGTGTTGAGCTTGAGCAGCTCGATGGTGGTGCCGTTGAGCAGGCCCAGCAGGTTGGTGGAGTTGACCACCACTTGCAGGTTGGCCGTGGTGTCGGCGCCGACGGTGGTGGTGTAGGTCGCCTGGCGTGAGCCGATCAGCGGCAGGGTCAGCGAGCCAAGTGTGGCGCTGCTGGTATCGACACGGTTAGCCAGGCTGATGTTGCTGCTGTCGATGTCGTTGACCGCATCCACCACGGTGGCCGGCGCGCTGAGGTTGCTGTCGCTCCAGATCTCCGTGGCTTGCGGGCTGTCGATGCGCACGTAGAGGTTGGCGGCATCGGTCAGGCCGTTGCCGTGCACCAACTGGTAGCTGAACACGTCCACCTTGCCGACGCTGGAGGGGCTGCCGTTCGGCGTGTAGGTGTAGCTGCCGTTGGCGCTGATCACCAAGGTGCCGTACAGGCCCTGCACGGTGGTCGAGGCGCCTGCGGCGACGTAGCTGCCGTTCTTCAGCACCTGCAGCACGGCGCCGCTGTCCGGGCCGAGCGTATCGACGGTGCCGTCGGTGCCCGGGTCGGTGATGACGTTGCCGGTGGTGGCCGTGCCGGTGCCGGTGAACTGGGTGAGGCTGGTGGCGACGATATCCAGGGCGGTGGTGACTTGCGTGACCAGGCCGATGCCGCCACTGGCTACGGTCAACCTATAGTCGCCGGCTTGCAGCTTGCCCATGTCGACCTGCAGCCCGATCGGCAACACGATCAGGTCGAGCAGGCCTTGGGTATTGCCGTTGGCGATGGTCACCCAGGCGCCGCTGGCATCTTTGACCTGCAGGGTGAAGGTAGCGTTGTTGAGCAGCGCCAGGACGCTGTTGGTGGTCAGGGTCAAGGTCGGGTCGACCGTGGTGCCGGCCGCGACCGTCCAGGTGTAGGTCTTGCTGAAGCCCGACAGCAGGGTGGTGAAGCTGTCGGTGTAGGTTTGCGTGGCAGTGACCGGCGCCAGGTTGACGGTGGCGGTGACCAGGTTGTCGCTGGCGACCACTGGGGCGTTGGCGTCGACGTCCGGGGCGGTGATGTTGGCGTTGCCAGAGACGTTGTTGCGCGGGTCGGTGAGAGTCACCGTCAGCGTCTGGCCGTTGTCCTGGGCCGGGCTCAGGGTCACGCTGAAGGTGCCGTTGGGCTGTACCGTGGCGGTTTGTACCAGGCCACCGGAACTGCGCACGGTGACGGTGGCTCCGGCCTCACCGCTGCCGGTGAGGGTGCTGCCGTCGGCGCTGATCACCAGGTTGCTGGCGGCCGCAGGCGGGGTGATGTCCGGTGCGGTCAGGGCGGTGGCGGTCGAGGTGTTGCCGGCGGCGTCGGTCAAGGTGACGGTCAGCGCCTGGTTGTCCACTTGCGCGGCGGCCAGGCTGACCACGAACAGGCCGTTGCTACCGACCGTAGCAGTGCCGAGCACCGTGCCGGCGCTGTTGCGCACGGTGACGGTGCTGCCGATCTGGCCGGAGCCGCTGATCGAGGTGCCGTTGGTGTTGATCGCCGCAACCGGTGCGGCGGGTGGCGTGGTATCCGGCGCAGTGATGCTGGCGCTGCCGGACTGGTTCTGACCCGCGTCGGTCTGGCGCACGACGAGCAGTTGGCCGTCGTTCTGCGCGGTGGTCAGGGTGACACTGAAAGTGCCATTGGTTTGTACCACAGCGGTACCGACTACGCCGCTCGGGCCGGTGACGGTGACGGTCGCCCCGGCTTCACCATTACCCGTCAGCACGGTGCCACCGGCATTTACCAGCAGGTTGGTCGGCGCGTTGGGAGCCTGCACGTCCGGCGCGGTGTAGCTGGTGCTGCCCGAAGGGTTCTGCGCGGCATCGACCTGGGTCACGCCCAGCACCTGGCCATTGAGTTGCGCGCTGGCCAGGTTGACGCTGAATATCCCACCGCCATTCACCAGCGCCGTGCCCAGCACATTGCCGCCGGCATCGCGCACGGTGACCGTGGCACCGGCTTCACCGGTACCGGTAAGGACCAGGCCATTGGCCGACAGCGCGGTGACGATCGGGTTGGCCGGTGGCGTGATGTCGGCGGCCTGCACGATCAGCGGCAGCGACTCGCCGCCCAGCAGGGTCGAAGTGGTTACCGACAGCGTTTGGCCATTGAGTTGCGGGCTGTTGAGCGTGAGGGTGAAGGTGCCATTGAGGTTGGCCGAACCGCTGCCGATCTGGTTGCCGACGGCGTCGTACACGCGAATCGACGCGCCGGTGGCGGCTGTCCCGGTCAGGGTCAGGCCGTCTGCAGCGAGTACTGCACTGGTAGGCGGCTCTGGGGTCGGTATCAGCGGCGTCAGGTAAGCGAATGCCGCCGAGGTGTTGCCAGCGGGGTCGGTTTGGGTGATGGCCAGCGTCGCAGCCGAGCCGGGAGTGGGGCTGAGATCGACCTGGAAGGTGCCGTTCGCAGCGACGACCCCGGTGCCGATCACGCTGCCATTGAAGCTGACGGTCACGGTCGCGCCGGCCTCGCCACGCCCGCTCAGTACGTTGTAGGCGGTATTGATGTTGATGTTGGTGACCAGATCCGGCGGCGCGGTGTCCAGCCCTTGGTAGGTCGCGGGCAGCGATGCATTGCCGGCCGCGTCAGTAGCCACTGCCGTCAGCAGCTGGCCATTGTTCTGAGCGGGCGTGAGGCTGACGGTGAACTCACCGCCCTCGTGCACCACCACGGTGCCGACCACCACGTTGTCCGGGCCTCTTACGGTGATGGTGCTACCGACCTCACCTGTCCCGCTCAACAGCGTACCCCCTGCGTTCAGGCTGAGGTCGGTAGGTTGGGCGGGCGGCACCAGGTCCGGTGCGGCGATCTGCAAGGGTGCCGATGGGTTGCCGGTGGGGTCCTGGGCAATGACGGTCAGCACCTGGCCATTGATCTGCGCGGTGGTGAGGTTGAGCACGAACGTGCCATCGGCATCGATCACCCCTTGGCCAACCAGGTCGCCACGGTCGTTCACCACGGTGACGCGCGCGCCGGCTTCTCCGCTACCGGTCAGTTGCGTGCCGCTGCCGTTGAGCGTTGCAGTCACGCTCACCGGTGGCGTGATATCGATGGCCGTCAGGTTGCTGATAGGCGAGACGTTGCCGCTGCCATCGACCAGGCTCACCTGCAGCACCTGACCATTGAGTTGCGGCGGCGACAGGTCGACCACGAAGGTACCGTTGGCGGCGACCGTGGCGGTGCCAACCTCCAGGGTGCCGACGAACACGCGCACGGTGGTGCCGGCTTCGCCCGTGCCCGTGAGCTGGGTGCCGGCAGCGTCGAGGTGCAGCTCGGCGGCTGCCGCTGGCGGGGTCAGGTCCGGGGCATTGACCGTGACCGGCGCACTGATGTTGCCAGGCGGGTCGGCCTGCTGCACGGAGAGCACTTGCTGGTTGATCTGCGCAGGTGTCAGTTCGACCCGGAAGCTGCCGTCGGCCAGCACCTGGGTGGTGCCGAGCACATCGCCGTTGGCATTGGTCACGGTGACCGTCGCCCCCACTTCACCACGGCCGGTGATGGCGCTGCCGTCCGTGCTGATGAGCACATCGGTGAGGATGGCTGGTGGTGTGAAGTCCGGCGTCTGCAAGGTTGCTACCGCCGACACGTTGCCTGCCACGTCGGCCTGGCTCAGGCTGAGCAGTTCGGCGTTGCCCAGCGCTGGGTTGAGCGTGACGGTGAAGTGGCCGCTGGCATCCACCAGCGCCGTGCCGATGTCGTCTCCGTTGGCATTGCGCACGGTCACGGTTGCGCCCGCTTCGCCGCGGCCGGTGAGGGTCACGCCATCACTGGAAATCGCCAGTTCGGTGAGCACGGTGGGGGCCGTGGTGTCCGGCGCGGTGATGGCGCTGGGGTTCGACTGGTTGCCGGCGGCATCGGTCAGCACCACCTGCACCTGTTGGCCGTTGGCCTGAGGTGAATTGAGACTGACCTGGAAGCTGCCGTCGCCCATCACCACCGCTGTACCCAGCACGGTACCGTCTGCAGCCAGCACCTTGACGTTGCTGCCGGCTTCACCGCTGCCGTTGAGCAGGCTGCCGCCGCTGGCAAAGGCGAGGTTGCCGGCGGCATCGGGTGCCACGCGGTCAGGTGCGGTGAGGCTGACGCTGTTGGACTCGTTGCCCGCTGCGTCGGTTTGCTGCGCGCTCAGTTGCTCGCCGTTGATCTGCGCGCTGGCCAGGCCAATGCTGAAGTTGCCGCTGGCATCCACCACGCCGGTGCCGAGGTCGGCACCGCCTTGACCCGTTATCGTCACGGTGGCGCCCGGTTCGCCACGGCCACTCAGGGTCAGGCCGTCGTTGCTCAGCACCAGGTTGGTAAGCGGTTGTGGCGCGGTAGTGTCTGGCGCCTGCAAGGTGGCTGGCAGCGACGCGGTACCGTCGGTGGCCACGGCGCTGACATGCAACAGCTCACCGTTGGCCTGGGCGCTGCCGAGGTTGACGGTGAAGTTGCCGTCGTTGCCGACCGGCGCCGTGCCCAGCAGCGCACCGTTGGGGCCGTAAACGTTCACTGTACTGCCAGGGGCGGCAGTGCCGGTGACCACTAGGCCATCGGCCGACAGCACCAGGTTGTCCGGCGCATCGGGTGCCAGGTTGCCCGGGGCAGTCACGTTCTGAACTGGCGAAACGTTCTGCGCGGCATCGGCCTGGGTCACGCTGAGGCTCTCACCGACCACGGCCGCTGGGCTGAGGGTGACTGTAAAGTTGCCGTCTGCGCCAACCGTGGCGGTGCCGATGGCAGCACCGCCCGGGGCGCGTACCGTAACCGTGGCGCCCGCTTCACCCGTACCGGTCAAGGTGGAGCCATCGGCGGCGACGGCCAGATTGGCTACCGCCGCCGGCGGCGTGGCATCGGCAGCGGTGAATGGTGCGACCGCCGACACATTGCCGGCCGCATCAAGGGCGGTCACCTGCAAGGCCTGGCCGTTGGTCTGCGCACTGTTGAGGGTGACTTGGAAAGTGCCGTTGCTGCTGGCCACAGCGGTGCCCAGCACATTGCCTGCGGCATCGCGTACGGTGACCGTACTGCCGGCTTCGGCACTGCCGCTCAGTTGCAGGCCGCTAGCGGCCAGGGCCAAGGCGGTCGGTGCTGCAGGCGGCGTGAGGTCGGGCGCTGTGACCGCAACGGCGGCCGAGCTGTTGTTGCCGGCGTCGGTCTGGGTCACGCTCAGCTGCTGGGCGTTGAGCTGCGCGCTGGTGAGGGTCAGGGTGAAGCTGCCGTTGGCCGCCACCTGGCCGGTGCCGATGATGGTGCCATCGGGCCCGCGCACGGTCACGCTGGCGCCGGCTTCGCCGAGGCCGGTCAGGGTGAGGCCGTTGTTGTTGAGCACTACATTGGTCAGGGTGGCCGGCGCGCTCAGGTCAGGGGTGGAGAGGCTGACGGCAGGCGACGTATTGCCCGCCGCATCCAGCTGGGTGACGCCGAGGGCCTGGCCGGTCGCCTGCGGGGTATCGAAGGTCACGGTGAAGCGGCCATCGGCACCGACGGTGGCGCTGCCGACGACGGTACCGGCGGCGTTGCGCACCTGCACGGTGGCCCCCACTTCGCCGCTGCCGGACAACTGCCTGCCATCGGCGCTGAGCAGCGCGTTGCTGACCGCCGCCGGTGGCGTGCGGTCTGGCGTGGCCAGGCTGGCCGGGCCGGACACGTTGCCAGCGGCGTCGCTGAGGGTGACTTGCAGCGGGCTGCCGGAAGTCTGCGCATTGGGCAGGGTGATCTGGAATAGGCCATTCTGGTTGACCGTGCCAGTAGCCAGGATCGTACCCGCTGCATCGCGCACGATAACGTTCGCGCCGGCTTCGCCCTGGCCGCTGACCACGGTGGCCGCGCTATTAAGGCTCAGACCGGTGGCAACGCTTGGCCCTTGCAGGTCGAATGCCTGCTGGGTTGCAGCAAGCGAGGTATTGCCGGCAGCGTCGACCTGGGTGATGGTGAGGTTCTGGCCGTTGGCTTGCGGCGGTACCAGGCTGACGCTGAACAGCCCGTTGCTGCCCACGGTCGCAGTCCCCAGCAGGGTGCCTTGGGCATCCACAACGCGGACGGTGGCACCGACTTCACCATGGCCGGTGAGGGTGCTGCCGCTGCGGTCGATGGCGAGCTGATTGGGCGCGTCGGGTGCGGTGGTGTCTTCTGCCACCACTGTGGCCGGGATCGACGGCTTGCCGCCCACCGACAGACGGGCGCTCACTTGCAGTGTTTGGGCATTGAGCTGGGCAGTGCTGAAGAACACCCGGAAGATGCCGTCGCTGCCCACCGTTGCGGTGCCCAGCGTGGTACCGGCGGAGGTGACGGTAATCAGCGAGCCTACGGTGCCTTCGCCGGTGAGCAGGAAGCCGTCGGCGCTGATCGACAGGGCGCTCGGCGTGGCCACTTCCGTGCCATCCGGGCCGGCTACGTTGACTGACGTCTCGTTGCCGCCGCCGTCGCGCACCACCACCTGAGCCGTATCGCCGCTGGCAAGTGGCGGTGTGATGTCGATCACGAAGGTGCCGTCCGGGCCAGCCGTGCCGGTACCCAACTCGGTTGTACCATCGCGGATGATGACCGTGGTGCCAGGTTCGGCGGTTCCGCCGATGGTGCCGCCATCCGGGCTGACGGTGAGGTCGGTGGCAGGCGCGGGTGGTGTGGAATCTGGCGCGGTGGCGCTCGACGCTGCGGTGGTGTTGCCGGCGTCATCGGCGACCACGACGGTTACCGTTTCGCCATTGGTCAGCGCAGGTGCCAACGGTACGCTGAACGTTCCGTCGCCGTTCACCGGCACGCTGATCAACGTGCCGTCAGGCGTGGTCACCGTCACCGAGCTTGCACCCGGTGCGTTGCCAGTGACCGCGCTGCCATCGGCGCTGACCGCCACGTCGGTGGGCAATGCCGGTGGCGTGAGATCCGGTGCCGTCGCCTGGCCCGCTGTGGACGGATTGCCAGCGGCATCGGTCAGGGTGACCGCGAGCACTTGGCCGTCCAGTTGCGCAGGCGCCAGTGGCACACTGAAGATGCCGCCCACCGGGACCACGACCGTACCCAGCAGGTCGCCGTTGGCATTGCGTACTTCGACGGTCGAGCCGACTTCCCCGCTGCCTTGCAGCGTTGTGCCGTCGGCGCTGACCTGCAGGCCGATCGGCGTTGCCGGACCGGTACTGTCGTCGGCGGTGAAGGGGACCGATGGCGAGGCATGCCCGGCGTTGTCGATCTGTATCACCGACAGTATCTCGCCGTTGGTCTGCACGGGGCTCAGGGTGACGCTGAAGCTGCCGTCACCTTGTACCACGGCATCACCCAGCAGTTGCCCATTTGCATCCCGAACCTCCACGGTGGCGCCGGGTTCGCCCTGGCCGGTGAGGGTGCTGCCGTCCCCGCTCAGGCCCAGGCCTTGAGCAGGTGCGGGTGCTTCCAGGTCGTTGGCAGTAAGGGTGCCAGCACCGGAGGTGTTGCCAGTGGCATCGGCCTGGGTGACCGCAAGCGTCTGGCCATTGAGCTGCGGTGGGTCGATGGTCACGCTGAAGCTGCCATCGGCTTGTACCACGGCAGTTCCCAGCACTGCGCCAAGTGTGCCGGTGACCCGTACCTGGGCGCCGGGCTCACCGGTGCCGGTCACCACCGTGCCATCGGCGGACAGGGTCAAGCCGCCTGGCGTGCCGGGGGCCTGGCTGTCCGGCGCTGCCAGGTCGACGGCTGCCGAGACGTTGCCGGTGGGGTCGCGCTGCTCCACGGTCAACGCCTGGCCATTGATTTGCGCCGGGCTCAGGGTGACCTCGAAGCTGCCGTTGCCGGCGACCACGGCGGTACCCAACACGCTGCCATCAGGGCCGCGCACGGTGACCGTGGCGCCCACCTCGCCGCTGCCGGTGACGGTGGTGCCCGTGATATCGATGGTGGGCGCGCCGACCACCTGCGGCGGTGTGCTGTCGGGGGCGGTGAAATCGACGGGGCCAGCGCTGTTGCCGAGGCTGTCGGTGGCCTCGACGGACAGGCTTTCGCCATTGCGCTGCGGTTGGTTGAGGGTGACGTCGAAGCGGCCGTCGGCACCGACTTTCGCGGTGCCCAGCACGCTGCCGTCGGCCGCGCGCACGGTGACTGTCGAGCCGGACTGGCCGCTGCCGGTCAGATGAAGGCCGGCGCTGTCGATGGCCAATCCGGAAGGTTGCAGCGGGCCATCCAGGTCGGGCGCGGTGAGGGTGGCGGTAGAGCTGTTGCCAGCGGCGTCACGCAGCACCACGTCGATCTCCTGGCCATCGGTCTGAGCCGGCGTGAGCGTGACAGTGAAAACGCCGTTCGTCCCGACCACGGCAGTGCCCAGCACGGTACCTTGCGCGTTGCTGATCTGTACGCTGGTACCGGGCTCGCCGCGGCCGGTCAGGGTCACGCCGTCGGCACTCAGCACCAGGTCGGTGGCCTCGTTCGGTGGCGTGATATCCGGAGCGCCGACTTGAGTCGGCAACGAGCTGTTGCCGTCGGCGTCGATGGCCACCACGTCGAGCAGTTCGCCGTTGGCCTGAGGCGGGGTAAGGCCGATGCTGAAGGTGCCATCGTTGCCGACCTGCACGCTGCCCAACACAGTGCCCTGGGCATCACGCACTTCCACCAGGCTGCCTACCGGAGCAGTGCCGCTGACGGACGACCCGTCGGCGGCCACCAGCAACCCGGCCGGGCTTTCCGGTAACGGAGTTTGCGGCACGATGACAGTGAGCCCGACCGAGGGGTTGCCTGCGGCATCGGTCTGCACCAACACGATCGACTCGCCCGCGTTTACCGGCGCATCCAGCGTGATCAGGAAGGTACCATTGGCGGCCACCGTGCCGGTGCCGATGACATTGCCGTTGGCATCGCGTACCTCAACGCTGGCGCCGACTTCGCCGCGACCGGAAATCACCTGGCTACCCGCCCCGGCCACGACGTTGGTGATGATGCCCGGGGCAGTGATGTCCGGGGCGTCATAGCTCAGCGGCGCAGAGCTGTTGCCGGTGGCATCGATGACGCGAATGCTCAGCGCTTCGCCATTGGCTTGCAGTGGGTCGAGGGTGAGGCTGAAGCTGCCGTCCGGCGCGACGATACCGCTACCGATCAGGGCGCCGTTGGCGTCACGCACCTCTACGCGGGCGCCAGGCTCGGCGCTGCCTGCCAGGGTTTCGCCATCAACCAGGCTTAGCCCGGTGGGTTGCCTGGGAGCGACCAGGTCTGGAGAGGTGAGCGGGCTCGGCGTGGACACATTGCCCGCTGCGTCGGTCAAGGTCACCTGCAGGGACGAGCCATCGACCACCGCTGCGTTCAATTGCAGGGTAAAGCTGCCATCGGGCAGCACGGTACCGGTCCCGACAATCTGGCCCTGATCGTTCAGCACGTTGACCGTGGCCCCAGCCTCGCCACGCCCCGACACGGTGCGACCGTCAGTGCTGATCAGCAGGTCGCTGGCTGGCGCGGGAGGGGTGGTGTCGCCGCCGCCGTCGATGTCCGGCGCAGTGACGTTGCCGGCCGTGGAGGCATTGCCAGCTGCATCGGTGGCCGTGACCTGCAGTTGCTCGCCATCGACCTGCGCAGGTGAAAGCGTGATGCTGAAGGCGCCGCTGGCACCGACTACGGCGCTGCCGAGCAACGTCGTGCCATCGGCGGCAAGAATGCGCACGGTGCTGCCCGGCTCGGCGCGCCCGCTGACCACGCTGCCATCAGCGCTGATCGCAAGGTCGGACGGCGCCGTAGGGGCGGTGATGTCGGGAGCGCTGACCTGGGCCGGCAGGGACGATGCGCCGCTGCCGTCGACTGCCGTTACGTCCAGCAGCTCGCCATTGGCTTGGGCTGGATTGAGTACGAGGGTGAAGGTGCCTTCGGCGCCGACCACGACGCTGCCGACCAGTGTGCCGTTGGCGTCATGCACTTCGACACGGCTGCCGACAGGCGCGCTGCCGCTGATGCTGCTGCCATCGGCAGCGATGACCAGATTGCTCGGGCTGTCCGGTGCGGGGGTCAGCGGAACCTCGAATTGCACAGGCGCGGAGGCGTTGCCGCTGGGGTCGGTCTGCAGAATGTTCAGTTGCGCGCCAGGCTGCGCGGCTGGGGCAAGGTCGAGCAGGAAGGTGCCGTTGGCGGTGACTACGCCACTGCCGATCAGGTTGCCGTTGCCATCGCGCACTTCGACGGTGGCACCGGCTTCGCCACGGCCACTGAGCAGCGAGCCGCCCGCGCCGACCACGACATCACTGACCGCAGCCGGTGGCGTGGTATCGGGCGCGTCGAATTCAAGCGGTGTGGAACTGTTGCCGGCAGCATCGACCAGGCGCACGTCGAGCGTCTGGCCATTGGCCTGGGCAGGCGAGAGGGTCAGGCTGAAGCTGCCGTCCACGCCGACCAGGCCGCTACCGATCACGGTGCCATTGGCATCGCGTACCTGCACGGTGGCGCCGGGCTCGCCGCGACCGGTCAGGGTGACGCCGTCGGCCAGGGCCAGGTCGGTAGGTTGCGCAGGGGGCTGCAGGTCGGCCGAAGTCACCGAGCCGGGTTGCGAGACGTTGCCGGCCGCGTCGGTGAGCACGACTTGCAAGGTGCTGCCATCGTTCACAGGCGGGTCGAGGGTCAGCTGGAAGGTACCGTCGGGGTTGACCGTGCCGGCGGCCAGCACATTGCCGTTGGCGTCGCGTACCTGCACGGTGGTGCCGGCCTCACCACGGCCGCTGATCTGCTGGCCGGCCAGGCCGATTGCCAGGTCAGATGGGGCATCGGGTGGCGTGATGTCGCCTCCGTCGATGTCCGGCGCGGTGACGTTGCCAGCCGTAGAGGCATTGCCAGCGGCATCGGTGGCAGTGACTTGCAGTTGTTCGCCATCGATTTGAGGCGGGTCGAGGGTGATGCTGAAGACACCCGTCGCACCAACCACGGCGCTGCCCAACAGCGTGGTGCCGTCGGCGGCGAGCACGCGCACCGTGCTGCCAGGCTCGGCGCGCCCGGTGACCGTGCTGCCGTCCGCACTGACGGCCAGTTCGCTGGGGATTGCCGGGGCGGTGATGTCCGGTGCGCTGACCTGCGCGGGCAGTGATGATGCACCGCTGCCGTCGATGGCCACCACGTCGAGCAGTTCGCCATTGGCCTGAGGCGGCGCGAGCGGGATGCTGAAAGTGCCGTCCAGGCCGGCCACCACGGTACCGATCAGGGTGCCATCGGCGTCACGGACTTCGACACGGCTGCCGACAGGCGCGCTGCCGCTGATGCTGCTGCCATCGGCAGCGATGACCAGATTGCTCGGGCTGTCCGGCGCGGGGGTCAGCGGAACTTCGAATTGCACAGGCGCGGAGGCGTTGCCGCTGGGGTCGGTCTGCAGAATGTTCAGTTGCGCGCCGGGTTGCGCGGCTGGGGCAAGGTCGAGCAGGAAGGTGCCGTTGGCGGTGACTACGCCACTGCCGATCAGGTTGCCGTTGCCATCGCGCACTTCGACCGTGGCACCGGCTTCGCCACGGCCACTGAGCAGCGAGCCGCCCG
This sequence comes from Pseudomonas sp. NPDC089752, assembly GCF_044748725.1. Lineage (NCBI taxonomy): Bacteria > Pseudomonadati > Pseudomonadota > Gammaproteobacteria > Pseudomonadales > Pseudomonadaceae > Pseudomonas > Pseudomonas sp. NPDC089752. The sequence continues at coordinate 204,571 of NZ_JBIVGP010000004.1, read as the reverse complement.
CGCCGACCACGACATCACTGACCGCAGCCGGTGGCGTGGTATCGGGCGCGTCGAATTCAAGCGGTGTGGAACTGTTGCCGGCAGCATCGACCAGGCGCACGTCCAGCGTCTGGCCATTGGCCTGGGCAGGCGAGAGGGTCAGGCTAAAGCCGCCGTCCACGCCGACCAGGCCGCTACCGATCACGGTGCCATTGGCATCGCGCACCTGTACGGTGGCGCCGGGCTCGCCGCGACCGGTCAGGGTGACGCCGTCGGCCAGGGCCAGGTCGGTAGGTTGCGCAGGGGGCTGCAGGTCGGCCGAAGTCACCGAGCCGGGTTGCGAGACGTTGCCGGCCGCGTCGGTGAGCACCACTTGCAAGGTGCTGCCATCGTTCACAGGCGGGTCGAGGGTCAGCTGGAAGGTACCGTCGGGGTTGACCGTGCCAGAGGCCAGCACATTGCCGTTGGCGTCGCGTACCTGCACGGTGGTCCCGGCTTCGCCCTGGCCGCTCAGTTGCCGACCGGCCAGGCCGATTACCAGGTTGCTCGGGGCGTCGGGTGGGGTGATGTCGGGCGGGTTGCCGATGCCATCATCCGGTGCAGTGATGGCGGCTGCGCTCGAGGTGTTGCCCGCAGCATCCTGGGCCGTGACCTGCAACGCCTGGCCGTCGGTCTGCGAGGGTTGCAGGGTGACACTGAACTGACCGTCGGCGCCTGCCACGGCAGTACCCAGCAATACACCGTCAGCGCCAAGCACTTGCACGGTGGAGCCCGCCTCGGCACGGCCGGTAAGGATGGTGCCTTGCTCGTTGATGAGCAAATCGACAGGGGCCGCAGGAGGCGTCGTATCCGGTGCGGCGACCACACCGGCTTGCGAGGTGTTGCCAGCGGCATCGGTGAGCGTTACATCCAGGTTTTGCCCGTTGGCCTGGGGAGCGTTCAGGGAAATGTCGAACGTGCCGTCGCTGCCCACGGTACCGCTGCCGATCAGATTGCCAGCCGCATCACGTACGTTCACCGTGGAACCGGCCTCGCCGCGGCCCGTCAGGCGCAGGCCGTCTGGCGATACCAGCAGGTCAATGGGTGTGGCTGGGGGTGTGGTTTCGCCTGGTTCGGAGCCACCACCGCTGCTGCCACCGCCGCCGCCATTGTCGGCAGCGGCGGCCGCACCGCCAACGCCCAGCAGGCCGAGCCCGGCAATCGCCCAGGTCGGGGTGGCGCTACCGGCAACGCCGATCCCGGCGACCAGTTCATCGAGGGAGGCCACTTCCTCGAAGGTAAAGCCGGTGAACGCCGCGGCATCGTAGTTGGCGTGCCACAAGGTCCCGTCTTCGCCGACGAAGACCATGTCACTGCCGACGCCGGCCTGGTCCACGGCAAAGAAGTTGCCGACAGTGACCTTTTCCCCGGATTTCAGCGTGACGATCAGGTCCTGGCCACGCCGGGTGACGGTAGCCACCTGGTCCGGGGCCACCGGCATCTGCACGACACCTGGGCTATTGAGCGTGATATTGCCGAAGGCGCTCTGGGTGGCGACTGCGGATTGCTTGTCGGCGACGACGATGTTGTCCATGCATGCTCCCTGCTGGTGTGCGGTACACCGGATCGGCAATTGCGATCCGTGGCTGGCGCAGCGTCGTAACCTGCTGTGCGCAGCTGGGCCGTGTAGCGGCCCTGTTACCGGTGGTAAGGGAGATATAGCAGTCCAACGGGAAGCAACCAGAGGCTTTCTGGGTTAATCCTTTGGTAGGGAAGGCTCTAGCGCAGGCCTAAGCGGCGTGCCAGGCGGCTGAGGTTGGCGCGGTCCAGGCCCAGTTCGCGGGCGGCGGCGGCCCAGTTGTCCTGGTGGCGCTGCAGGCAGGCATCGATCACCTGGCGCTGGTAGATGTCGACAGCTTCGCGCAAGCCACCTTCGGGCAATGATGGGTCTTCCAGTGGGGCTGGGACGGGCTCCTGTGCTACGGGCGTCACGGCGCGCAGGTCCAGATCATTGGCCTCCAGGGTGAGGATGCGTGGGCGGTCCGGGTGCTGGCCCATGGCTTTGAGGGCCGAGCGGCCGATCAGGTGTTCCAGTTCACGCACGTTGCCCGGCCAGTCGTAGGCCAGCAGCGCCGCCTGCGCTTGGCTGCTCAGACGCAGGCTGTTCAGGCCCAGGCGTGATCGGTTCTGTTCGAGGAAGTAACCGGCCAATAGCCACACGTCTCGCCCACGTTCGCGCAGTGGCGGGACATGCAGCGGGTACACGCTGAGGCGGTGGTAGAAGTCGGCGCGGTAGTTGCCGTTGCGCACTTCGGCGGCCAGGTCGCGGTTGGTGGCAGCGATCAGGCGCACGTCGACCCGGTGTTCACGGTCCGAACCCAAACGTTGCAGTTGCCCGCTTTGCAAAACCCGCAGCAGCTTGGCTTGCACGGTCAGCGGCAGTTCGCCCACCTCATCGAGAAACAGCGTACCGCCGTTGGCCAGCTCGAACTTGCCGCGCCGTTCGCCATGGGCGCCGGTGAAGGCTCCGCGCACGTGACCGAACAGCTCACTTTCCACCAGGGTGTCGGGCAGCGCGGCGCAATTGAGGCTGATCAACGGCTTGTCGGCACGGTTGCTGGCCCGGTGCAGGGCTTGGGCAACCAGCTCTTTGCCGACACCTGTTTCACCGGTGATCAATACCGTAAGTTCACTGCCGCCTACCAAGCGGATTTCTTCCATCAGACGCTTGTGGACCGGGCTCTGGCCGATCAGCTCCTTGTTCTGGTCACTGGCCTGGCGATAAACCTCGGCGCGTTGGTGCTCATCCTCGGCGCGCAGGGCTAGGTGTTCAATACGCTCGGCCACGGTCACGGTGGCGGCGGCCAGGCTAGCGAAGGCTTGCAGGGCATCCAACTCCAAGCTCTGGAACTGGCCTGGAGTCAAGGAGTCCAGGGTTACCAGACCCCACGGCCGTTCATCGACCATCAGCGGACAGCCCATGCAGTCGTGCACTTCAAGATCGATGTCGTGGGCGTTGACCAGACCGTCGTAAGGGTCGGGCAATTTGGAGTCGCTTGGAAAGCGTGTGGGCTCGGCGCGGCTGAGCAGGATCTGGAAGCGCGGGTGCTCGCTGACCTTGAAGCGCCGGCCCAGCGTGTCTGGCGACAACCCGTCGACCGCCAGCGGCACCAGCCATTCGCCGTCCAGGCGCAGCAGCGCGGCGGCGTCGCAAGGTAGCAGCCCACGCATGGCCTGCAACAGGCGGCGGTAGCGTTCCTGATCGGGCAGGTCGCGTGACAGGTCGCTGACCAGGGGCAGCAAGGCGGTGAGCAGCGGTTTGGCGAGCATTGGGCATCCAGGGTGTAGGGGTGGACCTAGTAAAAATGCCAGGTTACGGGGTTGTGAGTCTTGGATAGTGTTAAGGCACGGCCTGAGGTTCGAGAATTGTGCTGCGCTTCAGGCGTAGATGCCACATGCAGGTGCAGTGTGGGTCATTACCTTCCACAGAAGAAGCCAACTTATGAGCGCGGATCAGACAATCTACGAAATTTTAAAAAAATTCTATTCTGGGCGTGGCAATTTGCCTCAAGCCGACGGCTTGTATCCGCTGTTCATTGCTGACATGGATTCAGTCGGCCGCGAAAGCGAGGGTCTTGGGTGGAACGAACTCGGCGACTTTCAACGACACGTGCCGATGGTGGCTAGCCTTCCAGAGGTGATTCGCAAGGGTAATCTTGTCAGTTTGTTCTACACCACCACCAGGCCGGAGTCGCAGCCGCCAACCATGGATCCGGCAGAAGCTGCGATAGATGATTACGAACTCACCCAGGAAGTTATCGACAAGAGGGTCCTGAGTTTTGCGACTAACAGAAGCGCGCTGAACCTGCCAGAGGATATTTCCGATAGACCTGGCTATCCTGTCTACTTCTACTATTCGCTGGAGGATCTCGATAGCCAACACATCCGTTGGTCGCCCTATCGCGAGGTGCTGATCGACCTGGCAGTGCCGGGAGGGTTGATCGAAGATACGAACGAGCCGATCAATTCACACTTGGTCGCCCCTGTGGTGGTCATCGTCCACACGCAGCCCCCCACCGCGACACTGACCATCGAGCCTTGGAAGAATCAGCAGGAGGGTGACCAGGTCACGGTGATTTGGAACGGTGTGCTCTATCGGCATGAGCCCCGCCTTCAGGCAGGCGATATTGGCAAGCCATTCGTAATCGATGTACCCAACTATGTGCTAATTGCAGGGGGTGACGCCCTCGATCTTCCGGTGCAGTACGAAGTTCGTGATCGGGTTCAGAACTACTCATGGCCTTCGCTTCCTGCGTTTGTCGACGTTGCGATCAACCCGGATGCCCTGCCCGAGCCTGAAGTCCAGGATACCGAAGAGCCGGATTATGAGTTTGATCTGGATTCGCACAATGGGCAGACCGTCAGAGTCAGTACGCTCTATGATCCAGCGAAATTCCTGAAAGGTGACAAGATTCAACTGTTTATGGTCGCCACTACTTCCGATGGCGTCGAAGTACCCTACGTGTCCGAGGTCAAGACAGTCAACACGATCGCTAACTTGTACATCGATGTGCCCCGGGTGTATTTCGCTTTCGCGGCAAGTGGAGCGGCTCGTCTGTATTACACGTCCACGCCAGCAGCTACTAACAGTGCGACCAGAACCTCACGTACGCGGCGCGTCCGTGTCGTTAGCGCTTTTAACACGTTGCGTCCACCGGTCCTCGTCGAAGCTAATGCCGAAAAGATGAGCGTCGACCTCGGGGATGTGACCACAGGATTCTTCCAAGTGCGTATTCCGCTTTATCCAGGGCAGATGGCAGGCGATCATGTTCGCGTGACTTTGACCGGGCGGCCTGGCAACGGCTTGCCATTGGTTTCTTTTGTCGATGGCACTGTGGGTGGCGAGCTAACCGAACTGGTTGTACCCGTCACTGCCCTTCTGCTGCGTGCACTTCGGAATGGCACGCTTTCCATGGGTTACACGGTGACCAACACCGGTCTAAAACTTCCTCCCCGCACATCGATGAACGACCCGACCTACATTGTCGTGGATCGCAATGTGCCGGATTTCCCGGCGCTGACCTGCGCACAACTACAGGGTAGTGGCACCGGGGTATACCTGCCGACCGATACTAACTTTGCGGAATTTGTCGTACCTCAAGATGCAACGCTGAACCAGGGCGACCTTGTCACGTTCAGGTTTGGCATCGAGGGCAGCGAAACGCCACCTTCTGTCACTTGGACCGTTGTCTTCAGCGGCCATCCGCTCTCGTTCATCTTGAGCAATGCTCAAATTTTGCCCTTCGATGAGTTCGACGTGCAGGCAATCTATTCCACCCCGCGGCAGGCCGCTCTCGGCTGAATGATTGGGTCGTAATGACTAATATAAGTCAAAATGACACGATATGGGTCTGTGTCATTTTGACTTTTCTAGCCGTAGGTAGCTGTTTTATTTGAGTTTTCTGTTTGGCATGAAGATTGAAGATCAAGGAGCAACCATTCGAAGCCTCAGGCTCAGGAGTCGTTGCAATGCTCAATGCCGAACAACGTGCAATCATCAAAGCCACCGTCCCGTTGCTGGAAACCGGCGGCGAAACGCTGACCACGCATTTCTACAGGTTGATGCTCAGCGAGTATCCAGAGGTCCGGCCGCTGTTCAACCAGACCCACCAGGCCAGCGGTGATCAGCCGCGCGCACTGGCCAATGGCGTGCTGATGTATGCCCGGCACATCGATCAGTTGGAGCAGCTCGGTGGCTTGGTTGGCCAGATCATCAACAAGCATGTCGCCCTGCAGATCCTGCCGGAGCATTACCCGATCGTTGGCAGTTGCCTGCTGCGTGCCATCGAAGAAGTGCTAGGCAAGGAAATCGCTACTCCTGAAGTGATTTCAGCCTGGGGCGCGGCCTACGGGCAGCTGGCCGATATCCTCATCGGCGCCGAGGAAGGCCTTTATAAACAGAAGGAAGAGGCGGCGGGCGGCTGGCGCGGTACCCGTGAATTTCGCCTGGTGCGTCGCGAGCGTGAAAGCAGCGAAATCGTTTCCTTCTACTTTGCGCCGGTCGACGGCAAGCCAGTGCTCAAGGCCGAACCCGGCCAGTACATAGGCCTGCAACTGTTCATCGACGGTGCCGAGCACCGGCGCAACTATTCCTTGTCTGCGTTGTGCGATGGCAAGGAATACCGCATCAGCGTCAAGCGCGAGGAGGGTGGCAAGGTCTCCAGCTACCTGCATGACGCGTTCGTGGTTGGCGAGACGCTGCAACTGTTCCCGCCTTCTGGCGACTTCACCCTGGCCGCTGGCGACAAGCCGCTGGTTTTGATCAGTGGTGGTGTCGGCATCACCCCAACGCTGGCAATGCTCGAGGCGGCCCTTGAGACTCAGCGGCCGGTGCACTTCATCCACTGTGCACGCAATGGCGCGGTGCATGCCTTCCGTGACTGGGTGGATGGGCTGGCCGAGCGTCATCCGCAGCTCAAGCGGTTCTACTGCTATGCCGAGGAGGATGGTTCGCTCACTGCCGATGCGGTGGGGCTGTTAAGCCAGGACTTGCTGGGTGAGTGGATGCCGGGTGTGCGTGATGTGGATGCGTACTTCCTTGGGCCCAAGGGCTTCATGGCGGTGATCAAGCGCCACCTGAAAGGGCTGGGGGTTCCGGAGCAGCAGAGCCGGTACGAGTTCTTCGGGCCGGCGGCAGCGCTGGAATAACCCATGACTTGGTCTTCCTACCTTTATAGAAGGAAAAGTGAAAGGTGCCTCGGCACCTTTCACCTTTAATCGCCCTTTAATCACTGTATCCTTCACTCTCGGGTGTCGAGGGGCTCGCCCCTGCGCGGCACCCGGGCAGCCTCTTTTTTACCGGCCGACGTTGAACCCACGTCACTGCGGCCTGTCTGAAGCCCACTCCGGATAGCCCAGCGCCGTGCTGTCTCGCCGCTTCCTCGACACGCTGACGGCCCACCCTGCGTGTAGACTTGCGCCAGGCAAGCCAACCACGCTGCCCCCTATCCATCGAAGGAATCGGCAATGAACGAACAAACCTTGCGCCTGAATCGGGAACGGCGCTTTCTGGTACTGCTGGGGGTGATCTGCCTCGCCCTGATCGGCGGTGCCTTATATATGCAGGTAGTGCTCGGTGAGGCGCCATGCCCGCTGTGCATTCTGCAGCGCTATGCCTTGCTGTTTATCGCCATCTTCGCCTTCCTCGCGGCTGCCATGCCCGGGCGGCGCAGCCTGACCCTGTTCGAAGGGCTGGTGGTGCTCAGTGCGATAGGTGGAATCGTTGCGGCCGGCAACCATGTGTATATACTCGCCAACCCCATGGTCAGTTGCGGCATCGACACCCTGCAGCCGATCGTCGACGACCTGCCGCTGGCCAAGCTCTGGCCGCTGGCCTTCCAGGTCGATGGTTTCTGCAGCACGCCGTACCCGCCGATTCTCGGCTTGTCGCTTGCGCAATGGGCATTAGTGGCGTTCGTGCTGACCGCCATCCTGGTTCCGCTGGGTATCTACCGCAACCGGCGCCGACCTTAGACATAAGTCCCGAATTTGCTGTGGTCTTTTGCACCCACAGAGAGAAGGGAAAAGTCGCCTTCCGCTTGACTCAGATCAACCACAACGCCTTGCGTGACGCGGCTTTGAGGGCTATCAAGCGGGGTGCGACAAACTGTCGCGAAGTTGATTTATCGCCACCTATTGTTACGCATTCTGTAAAAGACTGTTGCTCAATAAGTCATAGTCAAGGGTTGGCGACCTCACTACAATCGCCCCCAATTTCCGTTCGGCACTGCTTGCGAGTCGCAGGATTGAAGGAAGCCTCAGCGCTTTCTTTTGCTGACTTCGTCAAGTTTCGCCCTACGGCGATACCGGGCGGATACCCCTCCGCGTTTTCCCGCACCAAATGGACTTGGTCTGAAGTACAGGCCTGTTGCCTACGAAACCATAAGCACCGCTAACACGCTTGAGCCAAGGTCCTGCAGTCGGGCCCCAGGCAGGAGCGTATTCGGGCGCCAATTGCCTCACTTGGCAGGACGAAGTGTTGGCTACCAAAACACAAATTGCATTGAAGCAAGCTGATCTAGAGGTCGTGAGATGAGTAAAAAGCGTTACCCCAGACTGTTTGGCATATTGCCCTTTTTAGGCATGCTTTTACTCAGTGGGTGCAACTGGACCCTGCTCGACCCGAAAGGTCAGGTCGGCATTGAGCAAAAGAACCTCATCCTCATCGCTACCGGCCTGATGCTGCTGGTGGTGATCCCGGTCATCATCATGACCGTGGCGTTCGCCTGGAAGTACCGTGCTTCCAACAAGGCTGCCACCTACACCCCCGACTGGTCGCACTCGACCAAGATCGAGGCCGCGGTGTGGATCATCCCGATCCTGATCATCATCGCCCTGGGCTACGTCACCTACAAGTCGACCCACAAGCTGGACCCATACCGTCCGCTGGATTCCGACGTCAAGCCGATCCAGATCGACGTGGTCGCGCTGGACTGGAAGTGGCTGTTCATCTACCCGGAGCAAGGCATCGCGACGGTCAACCAGATCAACTTCCCGGCTAACACCCCGGTCAACTTCCGCGTCACCTCCGACGCCGTGATGAACTCGTTCTTCATCCCGGGCCTGGGCGGCCAGATCTACGCGATGGCGGGCATGACCACCAAGCTGCACCTGATCGCCAACGAAAACGGCCAGTTTGACGGTATCAGCGCCAACTACAGCGGTGCTGGCTTCACCGGCATGAAGTTCAAGGCCAATGCGACCTCTCAGGAAGACTTCGACAAGTGGGTCGCCGAGGTCAAGCAGTCGCCATTGAAACTGGACAAGGCAACCTACGACGCCTTGGCCAAACCAAGCGAAAACAACCCAGTCGCGCTGTACAGCGAGGCCTCGCCTGACCAGTTCCAGATCATTGTCGACAAGTACGAAGGCATGAATCGCGGTCGTCCGAGCCACGAAGAAGCAGGCAGCAAAGATCTGGCCACAACCAAGGGTGTGGAATCGAGTATGCAACCAGCTGCCGGTGCAGAGGAGTAAGAGATGTTCGGTAAATTAAGCCTGGAGGCGATACCCTATCACGAGCCGATAGTCATGGTGACGCTTGCCATGATCGCGCTCGGTGGTATCGCTGTCGTCGGTCTTATCACCTATTTCCGCAAGTGGACCTACTTGTGGACCGAGTGGCTGACTACGGTCGACCACAAAAAGATCGGCGTGATGTACATCATCGTCGCGATGATCATGCTGCTGCGCGGCTTCGCCGACGCCATCATGATGCGTACCCAGCTGGCTGCCGCTACCGGTGGCTCCGAAGGCTACTTGCCGCCTGAACACTATGACCAGATCTTCACCGCTCACGGTGTGATCATGATCATCTTCATGGCGATGCCGTTCTTCACTGGCCTGATGAACCTGGCGGTTCCTCTGCAGATCGGTGCACGTGACGTTGCCTTCCCGTTCCTCAACTCCCTGAGCTTCTACCTGCTGCTGGCAGGCGTGCTGCTGGTCAACATCTCGCTGGGCGTCGGCGAATTCGCCAAGACCGGTTGGGTTGCCTATCCGCCGCTCGCGGGCATTCAGTACAGCCCTGGGGTGGGCGTTGACTACTACATCTGGGCGCTACAGCTATCCGGATTGGGTACGACGCTGACCGGTGTGAACTTCCTCGTCACCGTGATGAAGATGCGCGCACCTGGCATGAAACTGATGGACATGCCGATCTTCACCTGGACCTGCACCTGGGCCAACGTGCTGATCGTCGCTTCCTTCCCGATCCTGACCGCCGCACTCGCACTGCTGACTGTTGACCGTTATCTGGACTTCCACATTTTCACCAACGAGCTTGGTGGGAACCCGATGATGTACGTCAACCTGTTCTGGGCGTGGGGTCACCCTGAGGTTTACATCCTGATCCTGCCGGCCTTCGGCGTGTTCTCGGAAGTGACTTCGACCTTCTCCGGCAAGCGTCTGTTTGGCCACCACTCGATGATCTACGCATCGGGCGCCATCGCCATCCTGGGCTTCGCGGTCTGGCTGCACCACTTCTTCACCATGGGTGCCGGCGCCAGCGTCAACACCTTCTTCGGCCTGGCGACGATGCTGATCTCCATTCCGACCGGTGTGAAGCTGTTCAACTGGCTGTTCACCATGTACCAGGGCCGTGTGCGCTTCACCGCACCGATGATGTGGACCCTGGGCTTCATGATCACCTTCTCCATCGGTGGCATGACCGGCGTTCTGCTGGCTGTTCCAGGTGCTGACTTCGTTCTGCACAACAGCCTGTTCGTAATCGCTCACTTCCACAACGTGATCATCGGTGGTGCGGTGTTCGGCTACATTGCCGGCTTCGCCTTCTGGTTCCCGAAAGCCTTCGGTTTCACCCTGAACGAGAAGTGGGGCAAAGCTGCCTTCTGGTTCTGGATCTCGGGCTTCTACGTTGCGTTCATGCCGCTGTACGCCCTGGGCTTCATGGGCATGACCCGTCGTCTGAACCACTCCGACAACCCACTGTGGGAACCCTACCTGTACGTTGCCGTGGTCGGCGCCGTGCTGATCCTGTTCGGTATCGCTTGCCAGCTGATCCAGATCTACGTTTCGGTCCGCGACCGCAACCAGAACCTGGACGTGACCGGCGACCCATGGGGCGGTCGTACCCTGGAATGGTCGACTTCGTCGCCACCTCCGTTCTACAACTTCGCTCACATGCCTGAGAAAGTTGGCCTGGACTGCTGGCACGAAGCCAAGGAAGCAGGCGTTGCGTACAAGGCTCCAGCCAAGTACGAAGCCATCCACATGCCGAGCAACACCGCTACCGGCTTGTTCATGGGCCTGTTCCTGACCGTCTTCGGCTTCGCTTTCATCTGGCACATCTGGTGGCTGGTGGGCGCGAGCCTGGTTGCGACCATCGCAGTCTTCGTTCGCCACGCTGCGCGTGACGACCAGGGCTACATGGTTCCGGCCGAAGAAGTGGCGCGCATCGAAGGCGAGCGCATGAAAGCGCTGGCCAAAGCAGGTGCTCTGCCTGCCGGCGCACGTGTCGAATCGTTTGAGCGGGTGTAATCAATGTCCAGTCAAGTAATGCACGGTGCTGCTCATGGTCACGACCATGGGCATGACGACCACCACCACGACTCGGGCCAGATGACCGTACTCGGTTTCTGGCTGTACCTGATGACCGACTGCATCCTGTTTGCGTCGCTCTTCGCCACCTACGCGGTGCTGTCCGGCAGTTTTGCCGGCGGCCCGTCGGGTCACGACATCTTCCAGCTCGACTTCGTGCTGGTTGAAACCGCGTTCCTGCTGCTGTCCTCGATCACCTTCGGCTTCGCCATGCTGAAGATGTTCGACGGCAAGAAAGCAGGTGTACTGGGCTGGTTGGCTGTGACCTTCCTGTTCGGTGCTGGCTTCATCGCGATGGAAATCTATGAGTTCCATCACCTGATCGCCGAGGGCTTCGGCCCGCAGCGCAGTGGCTTCCTGTCGGGCTTCTTCGCCCTGGTAGGTACCCACGGTCTGCACGTGACCGCCGGCCTGATCTGGATGGCAATCATGATGTACCAGATCAACAAGCACGGCATCACGCCGACCGCCAAGACCCGCATGAGCTGCCTGAGCCTGTTCTGGCACTTCCTCGACGTGGTCTGGATCTGCGTATTCACCGTCGTCTACCTGCTGGGGGTTCTGTAATGGCTAACGCACACGACACTCATCACGAAGGTAACCACGGTAGCGTCAAGTCGTACATGATCGGCTTCGTACTGTCGATCATCCTGACCGCGATCCCGTTCGGCCTGGTGATGTTCCCTAGCTTCCCGAAGAACCTGACCGTTCTGATCGTGGTGGCGATGGCCGTCATCCAGGTGGTGGTACACCTGGTGTACTTCCTGCACATGGACCGCTCGAAAGAGCAGCGTTCCAACGTGTCGACGTTCCTGTTTACCGTACTGGTAATTGCACTGCTGGTCGGCCTGTCGCTGTGGATCATGTTCAGCATCCACTTCGAAATGATGGCCAAGTGAGGTAAGACTGCATGTCCGTAAAGCACTTTATCCAAATCACCAAACCGGGGATCATTTTCGGTAACGTGCTTTCCGTGGCAGGCGGATTCTTCCTTGCCGCGAAGGGCCATGTGGACTTCGCCCTGTTCCTGGCGGTGGTGGTGGGTACTTCCCTGGTGGTGGCGTCCGGTTGCGTGTTCAACAACTGCATCGACCGCGACATCGACATCAAGATGGAACGCACCAAGAACCGCGTCATGGTCCAGGGCGGCATGTCGCTGACCCTCGCGCTGGTCTACGCCACCCTGCTCGGGGTGGCCGGCTTCAGCTTGCTGTATGTCCAGGCCAACCCGCTGTCGGCGTTCTGCGCACTCATCGGGTTCATCGTCTACGTCGGTTTCTACAGCCTCTGGCTGAAGCGCAAATCGGTGCACGGCACTTTGGTTGGCAGCCTTTCCGGTGCCATGCCTCCGGTGATCGGCTACTGCGCCGTGAGCAACAGCTTCGACCTGGCCGCAGTGACCCTGCTGGTGATGTTCAGCCTGTGGCAGATGCCGCACAGCTTTGCCATCGCGATCTTCCGCTTCAAGGATTACAGCGCTGCCAACATTCCGGTCCTGCCGGTGGCGCGCGGGATCCTCGCGGCGAAGAAGCAGATCGTGCTGTACGTGCTGGCCTTCGTGCTCGCCACGTTGATGCTCACCCTCGGCGGTTACGCCGGCCTCGGCTACATGGCCGTGGCAGCAGCCATGGGCCTGTATTGGCTGTACATGGCCTGGGGTGGCTACAAGGCCGAGGACGACAGCAAGTGGGCCCGCAAGGTGTTCGGCTTCTCCATTCTCACCGTCACTGCGCTGAGCGTGATGATGTCGGTGGACAGCCAGACGGCTGCGGACGTGCTGATGACCTACGCGCGCTGATACAGTCGCTCGCAATACCCAAAACCCTGGCCTTGGTGCCAGGGTTTTTTTATGGGCGTTAGTCAGTGCCGGCCTCTTCGCGGGGCAAGCCCGCTCCCACAGGGACCGCACTAATTTCAGGGCTGTATTAACACCTGTGGGAGCGGGCTTGCCCCGCGAAGAGGCCGGCATTGCAAATGAAAATCTATTGGATTCAAACAATAAGCCTGAAAAGTTATAGCTATTCAGGAAATTATCCTTTACATCGACAGCATATCGGCACTATCTTCTGAATCAGGCCGCCGCAGCGGCCAGCGTCGCTCGGACGGTTCCGGGCGCTTACGTCTTGTAGAGGAAACCATGGCCAACCAAGGTTCGCCGCGCCGCTTCGCGCGCATCGATCGTCTCCCCCCGTATGTGTTCAACATCACCGCCGAACTCAAGATGGCTGCCCGCCGCCGTGGCGAGGACATCATCGACCTGAGCATGGGCAACCCCGACGGTGCCACACCGCCGCACATCGTCGAGAAGCTGGTGCAGGTCGCCCAGCGTGAAGACACCCATGGCTACTCGACCTCACGCGGCATCCCGCGCCTGCGTCGCGCCATCTCCAATTGGTACAAGGACCGCTACGAGGTCGACATCGACCCGGAAAGCGAAGCCATCGTCACCATCGGCTCCAAAGAGGGCCTGGCGCACCTGATGCTCGGCACACTCGACCATGGCGACACCGTGCTGGTGCCCAACCCGAGCTACCCGATTCACATCTACGGCGCGGTCATCGCCGGGGCCCAGGTGCGTTCAGTGCCGCTGGTGCCGGGTGTGGACTTCTTCAACGAACTCGAACGGGCGATCCGCGAATCGATACCCAAGCCGAAGATGATGATCCTCGGCTTCCCGTCCAACCCTACCGCCCAGTGCGTAGAGCTGGACTTCTTCGAGCGCGTTGTGGCCCTGGCCAAGCAGTACGACGTGCTGGTGGTGCACGACCTGGCCTACGCCGATATCGTCTACGACGGCTGGAAGGCGCCGTCGATCATGCAGGTGCCGGGCGCCAAGGACATCGCGGTGGAATTCTTCACCTTGTCCAAGAGCTACAACATGGCCGGTTGGCGGATCGGCTTCATGGTTGGCAACCCTGAGCTGGTGAGTGCCCTGGCGCGGATCAAGAGCTACCACGACTACGGCACCTTCACCCCGCTGCAGGTGGCGGCCATCGCTGCGCTGGAAGGCGACCAGCAGTGCGTACGCGACATCGCCGAGCAGTATCGCCAGCGCCGCAACCTGCTGGTCAAAGGGCTGCATGAGTTGGGCTGGATGGTCGAAAACCCGAAGGCTTCGATGTATGTGTGGGCAAAAATCCCAGAGCAGTACGCGCACCTGGGCTCGTTGGAGTTTGCCAAGAAGTTGTTGGCTGAAGCCAAGGTCTGCGTCTCGCCGGGCATCGGTTTTGGTGACTACGGCGACGACCATGTGCGTTTCGCGCTGATCGAGAACCAGGACCGCATTCGTCAGGCCATTCGCGGCATTCGCCAGATGTTCCGAACCGACGGCTTGGCCCGCACGTAAACGAGATCTAGCCAAGCAAGCCGTAGGCAGTGCCTGCGGCTTTTTTTATGGAATGGCAGTGGCCCATTTTCAGGGGGTCTATTTCCGCATGCCTGGCATGAAGGCTCAATGGCTAACTTGCGCATCACTTCCATGAGGAGTAGCGCAGATGAGTGTTTCACCATCTATTTTTGCGGTACCGGCTCTAACCGCTTCGATCAGTTCAACCCCAGATATTGGAACGGCGAGTTGATCTCCACACTGGCTGGCAACGATCAGGGGCGTGAGTTCGTCGACTGGATCGCAGTCGACGGCCCAGCTAGCGGCAACCTTCAGGCCGACCAGTTGTTCGTCCGGCCCGGCCGTCATCACCATACCACCGGCAAATTGTTGGGGCGTGGCTGGGATGAGAATGTTGCCCATGCGCTGCAGGTCATCAAAGGCCAAGCCATCTGGCAAAGGGAGAAGCTTGACAAGAGCGAGTACAACAGGCTGAAAGCAGCAGGGGTACCCATTCCTGATGCGACAGCCAGACGCTTGCGTTCCGACGATTACGGCAGGCGCAAGGTGACGCCGCAGGCTCTTCAGCAGCAGATGATCAAGCAGTTCCGCGCAACGCGACCGTTAACTTCGGTCAATCTGGTGGGCTGGAGCCGGGGCGGCATTAGTTGCCATATGCTGGCCAATGCCATGGCCGAAGACGAACAGCTCAGGGACATTGCGGTCAACATCTTCGCGGTCGACCCGGTCCCTGGCGTTCTCAATGTTCAGAAAAAGCGGGTGAAGCTGGCAGGCAACGTGAAAAATTATGTGGGGTTTTTTGCACGTGACGAACGTTCCTACGGTTTCGCCGCTGTAATACCAGTCACGGCGCCCAACACTGAGGTATACCTTTATCCAATGTCAGGGCGGCACGCCACCTTGGTAGGCAATGCAACGCTCTATGGGGTAGAGGGAAACAGGACGCTGGTCGAACCTGGCTTGGTCGTCCGCCATTCGGCCGAGGTATTTCTCACTCATTGGGGGACGAAACTTGCCAAAACGCTGAACCTCAGCGACAGGGCGTTGGCTGTTTACATGGAGGCGATCAAGGCCGATGACCACAAGTATCGCGGCATGCGTAAAAAGTCCTATACCTTGATCAGGGAAGGTAGTAGCAGCGAGCGCTTGATGCATTATGGTATGAAGAGGATCGAGTTTAGTCATATGCTGGATCACCGCCTGCCGCTGGTCCTGAACCTGTCGCGCCGACATCGCTAAACAGGCCTGGCAAACTCGGGCAGATCAGCGGCGAACTTTTTTGCTTGGCCCCTCTTCTCAGGCGGCTCGGCTTAGATTACAAATGGCGCCGCGGGCCTGCCCCGATAACAATAACTCTCCCCCAGTGCCAACATGTCCGAATACAACCCTTGCCTTGACTGCGGCGCCTGCTGCGGGTACTTCCGTGTGTCCTTTTTCTGGGGCGAATGCCAATCCGCCGGCGGCGTCGTGCCAGATGATCTGGTGGTGCAGATCAACCCTTCACGGGTTGCGATGATCGGCACCGATGCCAAGCCGTGCCGCTGCGTGAGCCTCAAGGGCGAAATCGGCACCGAGGTTGCGTGCACCATTTACGCCAACCGTTCCAGCCCCTGCCGCGAGTTCGAGGCGTCGTGGGAGGGAGGCGTGCACAACCCCAGCTGCGATGCTGCGCGCGCGGCCTATGGGATGCCACCACTGACCCCGCCAGGGGCGAACGAGCCGCATTGGCCGGATGATGGCGCCGAGGTGGCCTGAGTCATCCTTTGGGTGGGGGCGCGCATTCTGAAGGTGCTTGCATACGCCGCCGGACGTTAAACTGTCATCTCCCCAGCAATGGACAGGAGATCCGGCGTGACCCCACCGCGTAGTTTCCCCAGTGGCCTCTGCCTCGACAGCCCGCGTCTGCGGTTGCGCCCCATGCGCCACGCCGATGCCGGGCAATGGCTGACGATCATGGCCGACCCCGAGGTCATGCGTTACTGGTACCATGCCCCCTGGCACGACCTGGCCGAGGCCGAAAGCGCCCTGGCTGCGGACCGGGAAGCCTATGCCAATGGCGACCAGCTCAAGCTGGGCATGTATCGTCGCGACAATGGCGAGCTGATTGGCATGGTCCAGATGTTCAATATCGACGATGTCTCCCGCCGTGGCGAGATCGGTTATTGCCTGGCCAGCGCCGTGCAGGGCAGGGGCTACATGGACGAAGCGCTGACCTGCTTCATCGATTACCTGGCCCATACCCTGCACATGCGCCGTCTGGAAGGCGAGATCGACCCACGCAATCACGGTTCCGCGCGCACGCTGGAGCGCCAGGGCTTCGTCCTCGAAGGCACGTTGCGCGCACGCTGGTGCGTGGCGGGCGAGTTGTCCGATTCGGGTCTTTACGGCCTGTTGCTCGAGCCACCGGTGGCATGACGGCCTTCTATCTCACCCTCAGCCTTGCCCTGTATCTGCTCGGCCTATGTTTCGACGGCGCACTGATGAGTGCCGGCCGGCACATGCCGGCGTTGCAGATGTTGCTGTACGGGCCCTGGGGTATGCCATTCGGATTGTTTCAATGGTTTGCCAACCCGCTGTTGGCGGTGGCAGTTCTGGCCCATCGGCGTTTCCGGCGATTGGCGTTGATGGCCGGGTTGGCAGCGCTGTATCTGGCGGTCAGCAGCTTCGGCATCGAACGGCTGCCTGACAACATCAGCTATGAATTCCAGGATCGCACGGGCTTTGGTGCCGGTTTCTACCTATGGTTGTCGTCTATCGTGGTGTTCTGCACAGGCCAGGCGTGGCATGTTTACAAAGCTCGCAGCGCTGTGGACATGCCAGGTTGGCGCTGGCTCGACGTAGCACTGATTGCGGGCCTTGCGCTGGCGTTGTATACGGCCACGCAGATGACATCGCTACGGTTTGAACCGGGCAAGGTGCTGATGCCACCGGAGCAGCCGCAGGCGTTTTGAGGTTTATCTGGGGGTATCGATGAACAAACAGTATCTGATGGGCTTGGCTCTGGTATGCGGCGTGTCGATGGCGATGGCTGGGGAGAGCTCGCCAAGCTACACCCAATGCATGGACAAGGCGTCCAGTACGGTCGCCATGAGCAGCTGCATCCAGGCCGAGACCAAGCTGCAGGATGCGCAGTTGAACAGGGTCTACAAGCAGCTGATGGCCAAGCTCGAAGCAACGCCGCAGAAGAGCCTGCGCGACGTGCAGCGGCAGTGGATCGCTTACCGCGATAGCAACTGCAAGTTCCACGTACAGGCCAGCGGTGGAACCATGGCCCAGCTTGAGGGGGCGATGTGTGTAATGGACATGACCCGCGAGCGGGCTGCGGAGCTGGAGCGGGTACTTAGCCCCGGGCAGTGAGGCCCGTTCAGTGGGAGCGGCTTTAGCCGCGAAGCAGGCCACCCGGTAGATGGCACCGGCTTCGCCGGTGTTCGCGGCTGAAGCCGCTCCCACAAGTATCGCGCAACTTTTTTTTAATTTTGAGCAAGACTGTTGCTCCCACGGCGGTCCCTAGCGATTTCGACTTTTGAGGTATTCCCGCACCTCGACCGCATCCCCGGCAAACTCGATCCGGTCAGCCTTGGCATCGCGCTGATAGGCATACATCGGGTCGTAATACTCCTTCAACAACCCCTCGATCCACCCCCGGTGCAGGTCGACCGAACCGCTTCGCTGCTGCTCATCCAACGCTTGCCGGAGGATTTCGGACAGCCGCTGAAAGCGCTCACCCCCCAGTCGTTTGTGAATGTTGGCCATGCTCTGCAGCATGCGTTCAGCGAACAGCCTGCGGCCCTGTTCTTCACCATGTACCGCGACGAACTCCGCGCACAGGTTGATCACATAATCGCGCAAGATACGCTCGACGCGATTTTCGAAGCTGTCTTCCAGCCACACCAGCGGGTACTGCTGCATGCCCTGGTACAACGCCAGCGGCACCGTGCAGCTGCCGACGATGCGCCCCTCATCTTCAAGCACGAACTGCCCAATCCCTCGCGCGCGCTTTTTCAGCACGTCGATGGCCAGCTTGTTTTCGAAATCGATCTGCGCAGGCTGCGCAGTGGCGCGCTTGCCGAAGCTCGAGCCGCGATGGTTGGCGTGACCCTCGAGGTCGATCACGTTGTTCAGCTGGTGCAGCACGTCGGTCTTGCCGGTGCCGGTCAGGCCGCCCAGCAAGACAAAATCACACTGTTCCACTGCCTGCTGGGTCGTCTCCAGCAGGAAAGTTCGCATGGCTTTGTAGCCGCCTTTGATGCGTGGATAGTCGATGCCCGCTTCGTCACGCAGCCACTGCTGCGCGATCAGCGAGCGCAAGCCGCCTCTGAAGCAGTACAGATAACCATTGGGGTTGGCCCTGGCGAAGCTCGCCCAGGCCTGCAGGCGCTCACGCTTGACCGCGCCGCTGACCAACTGATGGCCGAGGGTGATGGCGGCGGCCTGGCCCTGCTGCTTGTAGCAGGTGCCGACCTTCTGCCGTTCCTGGTCGGTCATCAGTGGCAGGTTGACGACCCCAGGGAAGGCGCCCTTGGAGAATTCGATGGGGGCGCGCATGTCCATCATCGGCGCGTCGTCAAGGAACAGTTGGCGGAAATCGGTGCAGTCGGGGCGCATCATTTCACCTCGACTGCGTGGCTCTGTCGCTCGACCAGTGCGCCGATCGGCGCAAGGTCGAGGCCCAGCTCGGCCGCAATCGCCAGGAACTGCGCTTCACCCTCGGGGCTGACCGCTACCAGCAGGCCGCCGCTGGTTTGTGGGTCGCACAGCAGGTGCTTCTGCTCCTCGCTGAGCAGGCCGATCTTGTGCCCGTAGCTTTCGAAGTTGCGCAGGGTGCCTCCGGGAATGCAGCCTTCGGCCAGGTAGTACTCGACGCTCGGCAAGCGAGGCACAGCGGCGTAGTCCAATTGCGCAGTCAGGTCACTGCCCTCGGCCAGTTCGACCAGGTGGCCGAGCAGGCCGAAACCGGTCACGTCGGTCATCGCCTTGACGCCTTCTAGCTTGCCGAAGCGGCTGCCAGGGGTATTGAGGGTGCACATCCAGTCGCGGGCCAGGCCCTGGTCCTGTTCGCGCAGCTTGGCCTTTTTCTCGGCGGTGGTGAGGATGCCGATACCCAGCGGCTTGGTCAGGTAAAGTCGGCAGCCTGCGGTGGCGGTGTCGTTGCGCTTGAGGTGGCGTTTACTGACCACACCGGTCACGGCCAGGCCGAAGATCGGCTCGGGGGCATCGATAGAATGCCCGCCTGCCAAGGGAATGCCGGCTTCGCTGCATACGGCGCGACCGCCGCGGATCACCTCGCGGGCCACTTCAGGCGGCAGCACGTTGATTGGCCAGCCGAGGATGGCGATTGCCATCAGTGGGTCACCGCCCATGGCGTAGATGTCGCTGATGGCGTTGGTAGCGGCGATGCGCCCGAAGTCGTACGGGTCATCGACGATCGGCATGAAGAAGTCGGTGGTAGAAACCACGCCGCGTTCGTCGTCCAGGGCGTAGACGGCGGCGTCATCGCGTGAGGCATTGCCGACCCACAGCTTCGGGTCCAGGGCCTGCGTTCCGCTCTCGGCGAGGATCACGTCCAGCACCTTGGGGGAAATCTTGCAGCCACAGCCCGCACCATGGCTGTACTGGGTCAGGCGAATCGGCTCGCTCATACGTACCTCTGGAATCAAATTGTTGCGCGATTGTAGCAAAGCTGGCCTTTGTGCCACGCGCCCTTATACTTTCCCCGGCCGGCGTGGATCGCCGCCTATCCCCGCTCTTGAACCGGAGAACTTCCATGCTCAAACGCCCCCTGGCGCTCGCCGCCGGCTTCGTGCTGTCCTGCTGCGCCGTTGTCGCCCAGGCCGCTGATACCTTGCGCGTCAGTGCCATCCCTGACGAAGCGCCGACCGAGCTGCTGCGCAAATTCGAGCCGTTGGGCAAGTACCTCTCCCAGCAATTGGGCATGGAGGTGAAGTTCGTACCGGTGGCCGACTATCCAGCGGTGGTCGAGTCCTTGGCCAGCAACCGCCTCGACCTTGCCTGGCTGGGAGGCTTCACCTTCGTCCAGGTGCACTTGAAAGACCCCGAGGCCACGCCGCTGGTGCAGCGTGAGCAGGACGCCAAGTTCACCTCCAAGTTCATCACCGCCAACCCTGATGTGAAGAGCCTGGCCGATCTCAAGGGCAAGTCGTTCGCCTTCGGTTCCATCTCGTCCACCTCGGGTAGCCTGATGCCGCGCTACTTCATGCTCAAGGAAGACAGCATCAAGCCTGAAGGCTACTTCAGCCGCGTGGCCTATTCCGGCGCCCACGATGCCACCGTGGCCTGGGTGCAGGCCGGCAAGGTCGATGGCGGCGTGCTCAATGCCAGCGTCTGGCAGAAGCTGGTCGATGCCGGCAAGGTCGATACCAGCAAGGTCAAGGTATTCGCCACCACGCCGGAGTACTTCGACTACAACTGGACCGTGCGCGGCAACATGGACCCGGCGCTCAAGGAAAAGATCAAGAAGGCGTTCCTTGGTCTCGACCCGGCCAACCCCGAGCACAAGGCCATTCTCGACCTGCAGGCTGCCAGCCGCTTCATCGAAACCAACCCTGAGAACTATGTAGGTACCGAGCAAGCCGCACGTGAGGCCGGCCTGCTCAAGTGACTATCGCGCTTAACGACGTGGGGCTGCGGCACGGTCAGGTCCGTGCACTTGAGTCAGTCTCCCTGCACATCGCCGAAGGCGAGCGGGTGGCAATCATTGGTCCTTCGGGCGCCGGTAAGTCCAGCCTGCTGCACCTGATGGCCACGGCCGTCCAGCCGAGTGCCGGGCGCCTCGAATTATTTGGCGAGCAGCCCTGGGCGTTGTCTGCCAGGGCTCGTCAGCGCCTGCGCGCACGTGTGGGCCTGGTGCATCAGGCGCCGCCCTTGCCGCCACGTCAACGCGTGGTGACGGCTGTGCTGGCCGGCCGTCTGGGGCAATGGGGTACGCTGCGTGGGTTGCTCAATCTGGTGTATCCCACCGATGTAGCGGGCGCGCGCGATGTGCTTGGCGAGCTGGGGCTGGCCGAAAAGCTGTTCGTCCAGTGTGGGCAGTTGTCCGGTGGGCAATTGCAGCGGGTCGGCATTGCCAGGGCGTTGTATCAGCGGCCCGAAGTGCTGCTGGCTGACGAGCCTGTATCGGCCATGGACCCGGTGTTGGCGGACCATAGCCTTTCGCTGCTCAACCGTCATGCCCGGGCCCATGGCGTAACCCTGGTGGCCAGTCTGCATGCCGTTGAACTGGCTCTCACGCATTTTCCTCGGGTGATCGGTATACGTGAGGGTCAGATAGCGTTTGATTGCGCGGCAGAGGCTGTGAGCAATCAGATGCTGGACGCTTTGTATGCCAATGAAAAGCTGGTTCCGCAGGCGTTGCAAGAGCCGGCATTGACCGTACAGATTCCTCGATGCTGAAGGCCCATGAGCGTGATCCGGCCGCGCTGCCACGCCTGATGCTCACGCTGCTTGCCCTGGCGCTGTGGTGGCCGGGGTTGCAGTTGAGCGAGCTGAACCCCGGTGTGCTTTTGCATGCGCAAAACCGGCAACAGATTGCCGCGTTTACCAGCGCGTTCTGGCCGCCAGCGCATGATGCCGGGTTTCTCGAGCTGCTCGTTGAGGCCACCTTGCAGACCTTGGCGATTGCCACTGCAGGTATGGCTTTTGCGCTGCTGTTGGCAATACCGACCAGCCTGCTCGCCAGCCGCGCCCTGTCGCTGCGCGCAGCATCGCGCGGTGGCCGTGCCGGGGTTTGGTCGCGCCTGCTGCGGATGCCGGTGCGCGGCGTGCTGATCTTCCTGCGCAGTGTTCCAGAGATCGTCTGGGCATTGCTGTTTGTGCGGGCCGTGGGCCTGGGTCCGACTGCCGGGGTATTGGCAATCGCCATCACCTACAGCGGCATGCTCGGCAAGGTCTACGCAGAGATTTTCGAGTCGGTCGACCAGCGCCCGGCCCATGCCTTGCTGCAAGCGGGCAGTGGCCGACTGACGGCGTTTTTCTACGGCATCCTGCCGAGCGCGATGGCGGAAGTGGTGTCGTACACCGTGTACCGCTGGGAGTGTGCGATACGCGCTTCGGTGGTGATGGGCTTTGTTGGCGCTGGCGGCCTTGGGCAGCAGATCGACTTGTCCTTGCGCATGTTTGCCGGCGGCGAAGTGGCAAGCATCCTTCTGGCGTTCTTCGCGCTGGTGCTGCTCGCTGACCTGCTCAGCCGCTTCCTGCGGGGGAGGCTGGCATGAACCGGGTGGTCAATGTACTGGTACTAAGCGCCATCGTCGCTGCCGTAGTCGCTTCGTTCGGTTATCTGGAGTTGGACCTGAACGCGCTGGTCGGTAATGGCGGGCTGGGGCAGATGGCGGCGTATGCCGAGCGCTTTCTGCAGCCGGACCTGTCAGCCGAGCACCTGCAGGCGGTCGCGCGTGGTGCACTGGAAACATTGGCGATGTCAGGCCTTGGGACGTTGCTGGCAATGGCTTTGGGCATGCTCCTGGCGTTACCAGCGGCGGGGCATTTCGGCTGGCCGCTGCAGGCTGCGGCGCGCTTGTTGCTGAATGCCTTGCGGGCCATTCCGGAGCTGGTATGGGCGGCGTTGACCGTGTTGGCGGCGGGGCTTGGGCCCAATGCCGGGACGCTTGCGCTGGCGTTGCACACGGCCGGGGTGCTGGGGCGGTTGTTCGCCGAAGCGCTGGAGAATGCACCGGCAGAGCCCGCCGCGGCGATTCGCCTGCAGGGTGGCGGGCAGATGGCCGCCTTCTGTTTCGGCACCTTGCCCAACCTCTGGCCGCAATTGCTGGCCTACAGCCTTTACCGCTGGGAAAACAACATCCGCATGGCCAGTGTGCTTGGCTTCGTCGGGGCCGGGGGGCTGGGCCAGCTGCTGTACACCACCTTGAGCCTGTTCCAGGAAGCGCAGGCCAGCACCGTGATCATCGCGATGCTGGTGCTGGTGCTGCTGGTGGATGCGTTCAGTGATGTGCTGCGTCAGCGCTATGTTCGGGCCTGACCGCGTCGCACTGCGCCTCGCGCTGCATCGACTCCAGGTTGCGCTCGATGGTCTCGCAGATGGTGTCCATCTGGATCTGGTGCTCGCTGAAGCGGAACGGGCTCTGCAGGTCGGTGCCGATCCGTTCGATGGCCAGCAGCATGAACCCCACCACGGTCGAGGCCAGCGGCGTGAACCAGCCCAGTGATTCGACCAGGCCAATCGGCACGATCAGGCAGAACAGCGTGATGAACAGCCGTGGAAAGTACACGTAAGGGTAGGGCAGCGGCGTATTGGCAATACGTTCCATGCCGCCCTGGGCGTTGGACAGGTCCACCAGCGTCGACTCCAGCCGCGCCAGGCGAATGCTGTCCAGCCGGCCTGCCTTGTATTCGCGCGCCAGCAGGCCTGCCGAACCACTGAGAATATCGTTGGCAAAGTTGTTCGAGCGATTGCGCCGCTCGAACTCGCCTGGCGGAATGAACGCCATCAGCTCATCCGGGCAAGGTTCGCCCTTGAGGTGCGCCGCCAGGCAGTTCACATAAGCGATATGCCGGCGCAGCAAGGTCGCTTTCACGGGGTTCAATTCGTGATCGGGGTCGTCGATCAGGGTCAGCGTCTGGCGGGCAAAACTGCGTGAGCTGTTCACCAGCGCGCCCCACAGCGTACGCGCCTCCCACCAGCGGTTGTAGGCGCTGCTGTTACGAAAACTAACCAGCACCACCAGCGCCGAACCCAGCAATGTCAGCGGGATCAGCGGCAGGCTGAACTTGCTGTTGAAGAACAGCATGAAATCGATGGTGACCAGTACATCCCAGATCAGAAGCCAGAACAGCGACCAGCCGATGTAGGCGAAAGTCTTTACCACCAGACGGTACTTGCGGGCGATGAGGTCTTTCACGCGGGGTGCCTCGAAAACGGGGGATGCAGGATCGGACGTCGAGGGAGCGGCAAGGTTCGGTGTTGTTCGTCTTTGAGTGTTACCGGGAGTGTTTCCAAAGAGCAGGGACCCGCTTACCCTGTGGGAGCGGCTTTAGCCGCGAAACAAGCGACGCGCTGCATCGCACCGGCTTCGCCGGTGTTCGCGGCTGAAGCCGCTCCCACGGCGTGATCTGCGCCTCTGGCGTTGCACTCACGTCCAACGCTTGATTTCAAGGCTTGGCAGCCACCGCCACATACCCTTTGATCGCAGCTGGCGCGGCATTGGGCTTGGTTTTGTGGGCCAGGTACTGAAAGCGTCGCCATTCCTTGTCGATCTCGCTGTACGACATGAACACGCTGACGCGCTCCTTGTCAGCCAGGTCGGGTCGGCTGCGCGCATCGATCCCGTCCTTGGCGATGAACGCGACATTGATCCCGACCACCTTGCCATCGTCGGCGAATACCGGGCCACCGGACATGCCTTTGACCATCGGCCCATCATGCACCCCGTAGAACACACTGCCCGGCGTACCTTCCAGGCGCACCAGCGAGTCCAGGGTATGGCCCTTGCCCTGCACAGGCATCATCAGGCTGTTGAAACCGACCGCAGTCACCGATTCGCCCGGCACATACTGGCGCCAGAGGGGAACTTGGGTGGCCTTGTGCTTGAAGAACACCACGTCGCCGAGGCCTTCGTGGACCACGTTGCGCAGGAAGGGCGTGTGTTTGGCGGTCACTGCGTAGTCTTCGTTCCACTGGATGGCGGTGGCCATCAACAGCATCGGCAGCGGCGCGCCTGAGGTGACCACGAAAGCCTGGTCGTAAACGGGGTCTGATACGTAAGCGGTCGGCATTCCATTGCACCCACTCAGCAGCATCAATGCCGCCAGACAGGGCACGGTTGTTTTCATGATTCGCACATGGCTGGAAAAAGGGAGCGCCACTATGGCTACGTGCCACTACTGTGGCAATACTTTCTGCATATACCTGACGAATGACATCTTAGGTAGAGGGTTGGGGTAGTGGCCAATAGATTGCTCGCATGGCTGGAGGCCGCTTTCTCGCTGGGCTGGCGTCAAAAAATAGGGGAGGGAAAAGGGCTTGCAATGCGGGGGGCAGGATAATTGAGCTGCATTGAGCTGAATCTGGAGAGTGCATGATGTTGCCTAACAAGATCCTGAGCGTTTTAAACGACGATCAGAGCCTCAGCTCGCGTGAGATTAGCGAGCGCCTCTGGCCTTGAAGCAGGTCGCTTGGTGGATCAAGGCGGGGCGGCCTTCTTGACGTAGTGTGTTTGCCAAATCTTGCCCACAAAAAAACCGACCATAAGGTCGGTTTTTTCTGGATTTGGTGCCCGAGGGAGACCCATACTTCTCAATGCGGGCCTTTATTTACGGGTTTCTAGGTTTTTGTGAGTTTGAGTCTACTCACAAATCTACTCACTTTTTGCAAGCGTTGCAAAGCCGTCACACGGTTGTGCCGTCTATTCGGACTGATGCTTGAGCGTCATCAGCATACGGGATGCTCACCTCGACCTTTTTGCCTGACTCGGTAGTGATTTCAATCACGAGTCGGTGAGGAGGGGCGGCAAAGTCGTCTGTGTACAGGACGTGGACAGCCTCTTTGCATGAGTCCCCCGTGGAGACCGGCCAATAAGCCGAACCGTCTTTGGCCGGCAGGTACACTTGAATGTTGGACATTTCCTTTCTCCTAGCTGCTTTAGATTAGGTGTCTTAGCAGGCTAGCCGACTTTTACGATCCTTCTTCGGGATGTCAACAACTGATGTAAGTGATTGTTTTTATTAACTTTTTTAGAGTCTAGCGTTGAGGTGCCCCATTTAATATCCCCGCGCGGAGCATCCTATCTGATCTTGCTCCTCCTCGTTCCACTTCTGCATAGCGCAACCCTTCGGCTACGATGCCAGGATGACATCATTAGCAACGAGATGTCGCCGATCCATAGACGACGCCGAAGAGATCAAATATGAGCAGGGACGAATCAGATACTGGTATGAAAGAGTTCGATTTTGAGGCGATGATGGCAGCCATGGCCATGAGTGCGAGCGCTGAACCAATTGAGTCAGCAATGGAACGCTGCCCCGCGTTGATAAAAAAACTGCAGCGGTATTGTCCAGTAAAGACTGCGGCTGTGTTTGGTGGATTGCTACTCAATCCAAAATTTCAAAAGAACTGTCTCCGCCTTGAGTACCTTATTCACCTTGCGATAGCAGTAGGCAACGGAGAGCGTACTGCTCCATACCAGGATCTAATCGATGCATACAATTTAGTAGGGAACGAATACAGCCAGCTGGAAGACCCACCCGAGGACCTTTTCACGCATCGCATTTATACGCGCCGAGGAAACTATTTAGTAATCGATGGCATTTGGGAGGGGGCAGGATTCTACTTGCAAAGATTTATGCATCTTGTTGATAGCATGCCTGATCTTGGGTGGTACGGCGCTTTCCGCAACTCTATACATGCGCTACTCAAAATCTCGAACTTTATATGCTTGCGGGCCAACCTTGAGCCCAACAGCCTTGGCGACGAATTTGGTCAGGACCGCCTCGGCGGCGCTACAGCAGCGAAAGCAGCTAAACTCAAGAGTTCAGTCGCTGTTTCGCCTGCAGATCTTCGAGACTTGGGTGTCGAGCTTGAGGATATAGAGCCATTCATTTTCGACCCTTCTACGCGAAATTCTATAAAAGAGCAAAGCCTTGGCAACTCTGCTCTCGAGCGAAAGCCACTAGCCATGATTGGCGACGATATATACTTAGTACTCCCAACTGCAATCTCTCTAGCAATCCGATCGATTTGCATTTCAGAACTGGGTACCGGCAAATCCCGGCCAACTTTTACTTACAACCTAAGCAAAGAGTACTCCAGACTTATTAGTCACATGAAAATCTTAGGTGGCGACGGTGTCGATGCAAATCTTGAGCATGATGGCGACGAAGCACTTGTCTGCGTTCAAAAAATTATTGACACGGGTCGGTACATTAACCTCGCATTTCTGCTGGACAATTTAGAAGACTTCGCAGGATCGGGCTTTATGGGCATGTATAGCCCGAGCGAAAAGTTAAGAATCAAGTTGGTTGATCAAGTTGTAGAAATGCAAAAAAAGGCCTCAGCCGACCCCCAGTTCAGGGGCGGAATAAACCTGATAGTTAGCTGCGGTGTAGGCAGAGGTGCTGCCTTTGATTTGTCGCTCCCCCCACGGGATGGGTGGAAACTAGAGGTTGTCAGCGCTCATGACTTTTACACTCTTAGCAATATCGAGAAATTTGAGCCTTTAAACCTGTGGCGCATGCTCGAAGCAGAAGAAAAACTGCAAGAAAGCAACGTTCACATTCAAAACATGAACGGACTTTTGAATCTTTATGCATGGTGCGACTCTTTAAATGGTCACATGGTTCCGCACTCAGAAATTCCTGACGACTCTCAGAACACAACATTGTTCTTGGCAATTACACAGAATGGACTTCGAGAGACACGACAAAAAGTTGCTTTCTCGATGGACGATCAGGTCCAGCAATACACCGACGGATCATGGTTGCTGATCCGAAAAGAAGGCTCCAGCTACTTTAAGGAAGAAGATCTTCTACCGCTATATGGAAGTTTCACTCCCGGTGCTCCTAAAGGAGCCGTTATAACGAAAAATAGGTGCTGGTGGACAGAGCTAGCATCGCCGTCGAATGGAGTCGATACTGCTAGCTATGATCGATGGAAGATGTTGGGAGTATGGATAGTCCGTGCCGCCCCCATTCTTGATGACGCCTTAGGCCAAGCACTAGGGCAAGGGCCTATAGTTTGGAGATGTGTATTTGAGAAGCCGCAAGAAGCAAGCGATATAAAAGAGTATGGAAAAAACGATGATGCTGTTAAGTCGATAACTGCAACTATTCATGCCGACATCAGGACGGTCCAGCTTAACATAGGACCCGACTTCGACAAGGCACTGTTCAATCCAAAAAACATAGCAGAACGAGCTCTGGTGCAAGCCTTTGTTATGGGAGTGCTAGAGCTTGCAGGGGAAGACGTCTCGCTAAGGGACGACCTGATAAATCGAATAGTTCCAAATGATCAAGCTCGATACGCACATATTTTTAAAGCTTCGAAATTTAGAGACCACTTCCCAGATCTACTAGATAAAAAAGTGATAACAATAAACAATCTGGATGAAGGTCTCAGCAAACTCAATATAGGCTGGAAAGTCCGAGATAGGGCAGAAGGCGGCGTCATTGAGGGCAAAGTGGAATGCCAAGCCTACCTCAATGCCCTAGTTACCAAGTTAGAGGGTGAACTCTGTAAAGAGGTGAGACAATTTAACCGCGAGCACCTGGTGTCAGAGCTACTCATGAATGCTGATACTGCTAGCGTCTCACGCGATCGGTGGCATAGGACAGCCTCAGCGGTGCTGTCACTAAGGGATGATCAAAGTGCAGCGCTAGCGGTCATGCGTGATTACGAGTTCAAGCTCAATTCTGTACTGCAGCCGAGCCGAAACTTGATTGAAATGGCAATTTGTGAATCGCCGGTTGATGGCGGCAGTCTTGTAGGGGATCTTGATATCGCTCGCCTACTCGGCAAAGCTGCATGCCTACACCACCTGGGGGGTTGGTCCGATCTAATGCGTTGGGATGTAATGACACCCAAAGTGATAATCCGCCCCTTAGGCGACGTTCATGTGGAGCATGATTTCATCGAAACTGTTGTAGAGGATTTTGGAACAGCGACGAGCACACATCGATATCTGTCCTCTGCACGGAACTATGCAAAAAATCTACAGGAGCGAGAATCTCTCAGTGAAGAATCTCAAGATATAGACCCAAAGTTCCTAACGGCTTGGATACAAGATCTCGGGGCAAGCTTTGAAGACTTTTGCATATTCGTCGATGCGATAGAAGACTATGCAGTCAAAGCTGGTCAATCTGTGCTGGTAATGTGTCGTGCTGAGCTGTTGAATTTGGCAGGAAACGCGGAGTGCGCGGAGAGCATACTCCAAACGATGACCTTGGCCCCTAGGGAGGCATGGAGGTACGTGCCGGATGGCTATGAGTCAAAAGATATAGATCCGTGGCGATTCAAGCGACAATTGAGCGTTGTCAGACGCCCTCTCCTACAAATCACAGTTGGCGAAGACCCCCTATACATCATCGCCCCGGGAATTATTAGAGAGGGATTCATCTCAACAGTGAGCAACTACTACAGCGGCTCCTATCCAGATCGGCATTGCGGGCCAGGAATGCGAAAATACGCGGGATATGCTCGCGACCGGGATGGAATGGCTTTCAATACTAAAGTATCTGAAAAACTAAAAGCGCTAGGGTGGCAAACCCAGCCTGAAATCAAACTGACAAAGATACTTAAAGAGCCACTTGATCGCAACTATGGAGACGTTGATGTACTAGCATGGGATGCTGACCTGGGCAGAGTATTAATCATTGAATGTAAAGATTTACAATTTAAAAAAACGTACGGAGAAATTGCGGAGCAGCTCAATGACTTTCGCGGAATAGAGAAGGATGGAAAGCGAGACTTATTGAGAAAACATTTAGACAGGGTGTCGGTTTTACGCGACCAAGCGCCTAAGGTCCAGAAACACCTCAATCTTAACAGCATCCCGACAATTGAAAGCGTTGTAGTATTTAGCAACCCAGTGCCCATGCAGTTCGCGTCCGGTGCAATTCGAGAAGAGGCAAAAACATTCACATTCAACTCTCTTTCGGAGCTGCGAGAGTGAGTTTTACGCTGACGAGAGTGTAGACGGGTGTCCTCAGAATTGAGGACACCCTTAAATAGCTGGGAGCCGTGATCTTAAAGTGATTCCGGCTCACTTCAAGCCTTGTCCTGAGCCACGATCGATGCCGAGATAATCGCTCCGCCCCAGCGGCGGTGACCGATGCATATCGGTACCGGGTTGCCGCTGGCTGTGGTGTTCTTGGCGCTGCCAAAGGCATACGACGGCAGGTTCTCAGGTGCGGCACTCTGAGTTAGGCCTTTGGCCTGCGGACTGAGCATCTGGATGACACCACCAGCGACTAAGGCGATGCCAGGGCCCAGGGTCGCGCCGCCTGTTAACGGGCTCATAGCGATCAACACTACGCCGATGATTGTCTGTAGCAGGCCGGCGCGCTTGCTACCGGCGATGATGGGCATAAAGGTCAGTTCACGGGCGCCGCCCATATCGAGGCCCTGTTCACCGATGTTCCTCCCGTTTTTGAAGACGGCGAAGCGCAAACCACGACCCTCTGCTTCAGACAGGTCACGGGCGAAGCCTGGAAAGTTAGCATCCAACGCTTTGGCGGCCTCTTTCGCGTCACCACGCTCTAGCAAGAAGTGGTGGTGTTTGCCGTACTTCTTGCCCAAGAAGCCGCCCAGGCGGATTTTGGTTTTTGGCGCATAGTTGATCACGGTCGCAGCCATCACACGGCCTCCTGCGGCATGGACAGATGGACGCCCAGGCGCCGAGCGAGCATCTCGCGGCACTGCAGCGCCTCCAGGCGAATGGAGGCCTCTCGGGCAGGGCAAGGGTTCCAGTTGGGCGCATAGTTCGACATTGAAGCGCGTGCACCGCGCATGGTGCCACGCAGCAAGGCGGCAGATATCCGCGCCTCCTCCTCGGTAAAGAACACGCCATCGAGCTTCACCCTTTGGCCGGCCTGGACATGCTCGACTTCCCACAACAGGTAACAGGGGCCGCCTTTGTCCAGGATGAAGGTAGCTACGTCACAGGCTCGGGCGAAACGTTCTTGAAAGGTGGATGGAATTGGTTGGACGGTCATCAGCGGGTAGCCTCCAGGTGTTAACTCGTCTGTGTTAAAGCGTTAACTTTTCAAGGTTAAAGGTGTTAACTCGGTTAACGTCTGCCAGAGGGGGTTATTGGCCTCTATGCCGGTATATCCGTGGCTTACAGCCCCATGCACGTTCGGCATGGTGTTAACACCGGATTAACATTTTTTGTTAAACGGGGAAAAAATGTGTGCGTGGGGTCGGAGGCGGTCTAGGTCCGCGGACCTTCCAGACTTTCGACCCGCCCCCTCAGTAGTCCGGCGCTTTGTAAGGCGGCGCCGACCGAATCTGCTCCAGCGCTTCTGCTGCGCTCAGGCCGCTGGCCAACAGGCGATCGATCTCTTTGCTCAACCGCTCACGCTCTTCCATCTGGCGCAGCAGGGCACGGCTGTGAGCGATCTGGTTGAGCGCTCGTTGAATGGGCTTGGATAGTTGGGTATGGCTCATGGTCTTCTCCGGTGTGAATGAAAAGGCCCGCGAGTGCGGGCCAGTGCCAGATCACCCCACAAGGAAAAGGCAGGGCTCTGGCTGCTGCGGTTATGGGTTACGTGGCACTCACAGCTAACCCACGCTTGCGCTTACGGAGTCGGCGCACCGGTCAGCGTCACCAGGCGGGTGGCGGTAGGAGCGAACACCGCCAGGCCGGCGCGCAGCTCGGCCAGAATGGTCACCAGGTTGCGGCGGAAGTTGTCACCGTCGTGGCGGCTGGCCTCGACAGTTACCTGCTGACGGTCCAGCAGCGCGGCGGTGGTGGTGTCGAGGATCAGCGCTTTGCCCTGCGGCATGCCGTTGGTGACGACAACAGGTGTACCCCAAAGGCTAGGCGGCGCGGGATCGCGTGGCGTGCCGATCACATACTGGCCATCACCATCCTCGGCCCGCTCGCTCTCGATGGCGAACCAGTCACGCGGGTTCATCACGATAACGTTCGGATTCCAGCCTTCGGCCTTGAGGTCAGTGAGCGCGGCGCCGATGCGGTCAACTGGCTGGCCGGTGGTGATCCCTGCGTCAGTGGCCTGGGCGTTGAAGCCGAGGATCTCGCCATCGCCGCCAGCGCCGGTGATCAGTTCAGCCTCCAGCTTCTGACGCACCCCCACGCCCAGCAGCAGATCCACTTGGCCACTGAGCTGGTCATTGTCCTGCAGCACCTGCAGGCTTGCGGGAATCCAGGTGGCGATAGTGGCGATCTCGGCGCGCACCGGCTTACCCGCCACTTCACCCTCGGCCTTCTCGTCGCCTTCTTTCTTCTGGTAGGCCGCACCATTCAGGTAGCCATCGAGGCGGATGAACTCGTAGGTGGCGCTGGTCACCGGGATGACTGGCAGCACGTCGAGCAAGGTGAGGCGCGGCTGGGGAATGCCACGGATGCCAGCACCGTCACGCTGTGGTGCGGTTGGATAGCTGGTGGAATCGGCACCGCCCTTGTTCGGGTTGGTGATCGCCGCGCGGATGCCCACCTCGCAATTGATTTGCCCGGTGGACTTCTGGCGACCATTGCGCATTTCGCCTACGCCGTCTGCTTCGAGAACGCTAGCAGTGACGACGTTGCGATCAATACCGCTGCTAGGGGCTGCGCTGCCGTGGCGGCCAGAGGCGAGCTTCTGCTCGGTTTCCAGCAAGCGGGCGTTGAGCTCGGCCTGCTTGGTGTTGACCCCCTCTTTGAACTCGGTGATCTGCGCACCGATCTTGGTGATGGCTTGGTTTAGCTGGCTGACGTCCTGCTGATACGGGTCTGGCATAGGATTCTCCGGGGTGTTGAGTTGATGTCCTCTACCCTATGCGCGCACGCACACCCCGGTCAGCGGTTAACTTCGACGTCCTCAGTCGGTATCCGTCGCAAAGCGCACTATGTCGGCGATTTTGTAGAACCTACGGTTGCCCCGGCGTATGAATGGCAGTGGCGAACGACCCTCAGCAGCCAGGCGGCGCAGGTAGCTGGGGGCATATCCCAGCAGGTCTGCCGTGGCCGGTTCAGGCACCAGGCCACCAATCAGCGGGGTGATGCCGGCCTGGGCCAACCGTTGGGTAACGTCCTGTTCAACGTTGACCATGATTTACATGCTCCTCTGTGATGCATCCTGAATTTCGCCAGAGGCCGCGTGGTCTGTGGCCTGTGTCGGATTTTGTGAAACTGCGTATCTTGGATATGTCCCGCCTGTGAGTGCGCTCAACCCGAGCCCGTCTAAATGGTCGTGCCAGCGTTCCAGGGCCTGACGCTTCAGGGCTTCGGCGGTAGTGTGGATGTAGGTGGCGTCCATGTTGCGCAGGGCGTGGTTCACCAGCATCTCGCCCACCAGGTAATCCACGCCCAGGTCCATCCAGCAGGTGCGGGCGACCTTGCGCACATCGTGGCTGGTCCACTGGCGGTCACTCAGCTCAGCAAACACTTGGCTGGCTGCCGTGGCGCCCAGTGGACCGCGCCGGCTGGCTGGGAACAGGTAGGCGCCGTGATAGCCCTGGGCGGTTTGCTGGGCTTGATAGCGGGTCAACAGTGCACAGGCTTGGCGGGTCAGCGGCAGGGTGTGGTTCTGTTTGGTCTTGGTGTCGTCGGCGGGGATGAACCACTGGCCGGCCTGCAAATCGACATTGCGCCACAGCGCGCTGCGCGTCTCGCCCAGGCGGGTACCGTGGCACAGCATCATCAGCGCCAGCAGGGCGTCACCGGACCGGGTCTCGTTCCAACCAGCCAGCTTGGCCAGCAGCTCGGGTAAGTCTCGCTCCCGCAGCCGTGACGACTTCGGCTTGATCCGCACCCCGACGAAATCCCCAAAGCGCAGCGAGCCCATGGGATTCTGCTCGATCATCCCGAGCCGGTGCGCCTTTCGCATGGCCACCGCCAGCACGTTGAACACCAGGCGCACGAACGACAACGCATAGCGCTCCTGCAGTGGCCACATCAGGCGTTGGTCGAGCGTGGCCTTGCTCACCTCGGCCAGCAGTAGGTCATGCAGCCGCGGCGTCAGGTGGCAGGTGATGGCCGACTTTGCCCCTGCCTTGCGCTTGGCGGACAGGTTGCGGTCGCGCAGCATGCGATCCAGGTACCAGTCCAACAACTCACCGGTACCGCTCCAGGTGCTGGTCAGCGAGGTGGCCTCGGCGTCGGCGGCACGGCGCCCGAGAATGGCCGGCAGCGCGGTCAGCATGGCTTTGGTGGTCAGGCTGGGGAAGTCGCCGGCCTTGCCCCACTTCCCCCTGACAACGACGTGCCATGCGCCCCGGGTACGGTCGACGGTTGAATAGCGGAAGCGCAGTTCGGGATAACGCGGGTCACGCAACTGGCGCACCGACTGGCCCGCCTGCTTGCGAATCTCCGTGTCACTGAGGGTGACGTGTTTGGTCGTCATGCATGCTCCTCGATGTGAGGGTGTCGTTTCTCGGAAAGAGGCCAGATGATCCGAGTCGGACCAATTGAGCCGACTCGGATCAGGGCGCCACTGTGTAGAAAGCAACACACCGTGGCGTTTTCTACACAGTGGCGAACGTGGTCGGGTCGTCCGATATGGTGGGAAAATCCAGTGTTTTTCCAAAGCGGGAATTCACGCCCACCTCTGCGAGCGCTCGCCGATTGGTCGTCTAGGTGTTCACTGAGCCTCGTCACGGTCCCACCTCCGCACCTGGCCAGCGCACACGAACATCGGCCAAGGCTTCGTCGCGGGTGATCGGCTCGCTGATCATGGTGAATGCCAGGCACCCCGGCACCAGTACCGTCCAGTTGCAGCGTCGCTCCAAGCCATCGTTCGCCGCCAGCTCGGCCAGCAGTGCCAACCGGTTAGCTTTGACGTATTTCCGCACATCGTCGGTCAGCTTCGAGGCGGGGGAGATCCGCACCCGCATACCTTGCTTCTTGGCGGAAAATCCACGTTCCAGCAGGTAGTCGAGCGCGGCCATTACAGGTCCTCCGCGTCATCATCCAGCGATGGAGGCGACACCACACCCGGCAGCGGATCTTCCTGCTGATTCTCCCACTCGTGCCCGTTTTCCTTACTCGTGCCCACACCAGAGGATGGGCACGAGTAGGATTCTGAGGGCACGAGTGGTTGAAAGGGCGCGAATGAGCCACCCGCTTGAGGCAATGACCAGAACGACTTCACATCCTTTTTGTTGCCGGTTCTGGCGGTGACAACAGACAGCTTTTCCCTCGCTCGGCGAATCTGCTTCTCGGTATAGCCATTGCGCCTCATCAGGGCTTTTGCTTCATTACTTTCGAGCGGGTTGTCCTTTAAGATCCGATATAGGCAGTCGCTGGGATCATCTAGGTCTTGTGCCTCTTCATCACAGGATGCCTCCGCTTCTCCAAGGATCTCCCGGGCACTACCTTCGATGGCTGCGCCCCACACCACGCGAGTGGCTTCGATCCCATCTCCGATGTCGCATGGCTCAATGGTGTAGGAGACGCCTCCCTCGTCAGCGCCGATGTTCGACTTCGCTCGCGCCAGCACGCGTTGGTCGGAGTCCTCCTGCTTGGCAGCCACCAGTACCGTGCGCGCCAGCGCCGAGAACGCTTGCGAGCCAATAACTCGATCAGCAGGCGACGAGCCAGCGCCACCCTTGGCGAAGTGGGAAATTCCCACCACGGCGCAAAGGTTCTGCTCGGCGAAGTCCACCACGCCTTGCAGCGCCCGACGCACGTCATTGGCCTTATGCATGTCCCCCTTCACTGCGCTGACGATGGGATCGAGCATCAGAAGCGACACGCCGCCAATCTCGCTGGCCGTTTCACGCAAACGGACAATGTCGTTGGCTGGGTCGAATGGATCGGCGTCGCCTCTGGCGTTGGTGAGCCCCTGGATGATGTAGACCCGGCTCATGTCAGCGCCAGCAGCGGTCAAGCGGGGGATCAGCGTATCGGCTGGATCATCCTCGCTCGACCAGATCAGGGCATTGCCCGGTTCGCTGCAATGACTACCATCAGGCCAGCGCCCACCAGTGGTGATAGTGGCAATCAGTCCGATCAGCAGCGTTGTTTTCCCGGTACCGCCAGCACCGGCGAGGATGTGCAGCTTTCCTTTTGCCAGCCAGCCAGGCCACAGCCAGCGGATGGGAACAGCCTTGATTGTCGATGCCTTCACGGCATTGACGCGCCACAGGGGCGTGACGTTTTCACGATTGATGGGGCTAAGAGGCTCAGTCCATTCTTGGGCAAAGCGATCAGTCGTCATTTGACCCCCAGGCGCTGCTTGGCGAGGTTGAAGCGCGCCAGATCTTCACCCTCCAACTTCCCATCTTTCTGGAGAGGGTGGCCGATCCGATAAATCATGCGCTCATGCTCAATTGCAGCCTTACTTGGGCCGCGCCGAGGTTGTTTGTCGCCGGGAAACAAATCCCGCAACTCAAGACCAATTGCCGAAACAATCTCTTTTGTTGTACAGCCGGCCCAGCACTTGAGCAAAATGATGCCTTCTGAAGTTTCGCTAATTGCCAAGCTCGGGTGTTTGTCGTTGTGTGCAGGGCAGCAGGCTTTCCACTTTTCGGCACCAGCAGACTTAACTTTGTCTAACCGATTAAGCACTTTATCCAGGCAAGCCGATCCCATCGACGCCAATGCGCCGTTTTGATGGTTCATGGTTATGCTCCGGGCTTTATTTCGGACAGGTGATAGGTGGCCGCAGCGCCAGTATCAGAGAGATTGCCGACGAGACTTCCCAGGCTTTCTAGTAGCCAGCCAATATCAGTAACTGCAGCAGGGCTAAGACCGGTATCGCCATTTGAAGCTGTGCAAGCCAGTAGGTGGCCAATGCCTGATATCCCGTGTGCCAGGACGGCCACACAGCTTTCAGTCGCCTGTTCGGCCGCTTTTAGCTGATCGGCATTCATATCCTTCAAGGCTTCATGGCGGGGCAGAAGATCGTTCCAGTAGCTCATTGCGCACCCCCTTGGGCTTCTAGGGCACGGGCTTGGTCCATGTGTTGGTTATAGCGCTTCAAGCGGACAGACAGGGACGAGTTGGCGCGAAGGGCGCTGATAGCCATCTTTCGGTGGGCAAGAGCGCGGATTTTGGACGGAATGAGGGTGGTCATCGGTTCAGCTCCTAACGTTGAGGAACTGCCACGGATCGTCGCCAAACGATTTAGGGTGGCAGCTGTGCGCAGGTTGGCGAACCGGGACGTTAGGCACCCGGCAGACCCGAAGGTCTCCCGCGCACAGCCGCCATAAACAGGATGTGCGGGCACAAAAAAAGCGCCTGCATTCATCAAGGGGGCGCTTGTGCGCCTAACAGTAATCGGGTCGCCAAACCCGGTCGCTGAATTTGCAGCGACACGTGGACGATACAGCGAGCGCTGAATGGGTGCAAGTCCTACTCGTGCCCATTTTTTCCACTCGTGCCCATCCCTGAGCGTGGGCACGAGTGAGAAATATGGGCACGAGTAAGGAGGAAGGATATGAGTGGAGCTGGGGCATGTCATCACGCTACCTCCCCACGGCATGCTGCGATCTGCTCATCACACCAGGCATGAATCTCGGTCTCGATCCATACGACGCACTTCGGGCCGAGGGTGACCTGCTTGGGGAACACTCCATTGGCGATACGGCGGTAAATCTCAGTGCAGGACAGGCCGGTGATCGACTCAACGTCCTGGCGCTTGATGAAGCGGCGAGCGGGTGGGGTGATGTTGGTAGGGTTAGCCATCGTCTGCGCCTCCTTGGGCGTTGCTGGTTACGATGGCTTGATTTAATGGTCAGTACGATAGTGACGTACAACGCTGACATGCTGACCTGTCAGTATGTCAGTACGTGCTGTCAACGTTCGTTGGGAGCGTCTAGGGGGCGGATCGCGGCAGCTAGAGCGTCAGTCTTGCGGTTTGGGGCTTCGAGTTTCAGCTGCTCCGCAATAAAAGAAGAAACAGTCTTCTGGAGTGGAGGGCGAGTTTTATCGAAGTCAATCCAGAATTTATTGGCCGCTAAATGCATGGCCATTATGTCTGGTGTCTCGTAAGGCATCATTAAGCCTTCGACTGCCGTTTCGGATGGCTCTTCTGGTATTTCAGAGTGGTGATAAACGCCGCGTCTTGGTATCCAGCTATATCCGGAATTTTCCAACTCATTTATAAGTGATGCAGGGTCGAATGCTATGAATTCATCCTTAACGGCTTCCCGTTTTCCATCTGGTAACACACAGTCCAAGGTTCTCTGAAACATACAGTTGTTCATGTACTCAGAAATTTCATGGCGCGGTACCCGATAGCGTTCATTTACCTCGTTTGCGCCTTTGGGGCCGCGAACCCAGCACACGCTAGCCGGGAAAAACTTATCTTGACCACTTTCTGCTAAGTGGCTGAACATTTTATGAAGTTCAAGTGCTGCAACCAAATTGCTTTTCGACATTTCAGCAGCAGCCAGTTCGATCAACTCCGAAAGAATTCTTGGTTCGTCTACTAATGTTTTGCTCATGCTCGGCTGCTCCGAATAGAAACCACATTCGCGCCAGCGCAGAGGGCGTCAATTTCATCTGCCCAGTTCTGCATCATTTCCCGTCGTTGCTCTAGGTAGTGCGCATGGTTATACGTGTCGCGTATCGAATCCTGATCGCCGTGGGCCAGTTGCCGCTCGATCCAGTCCCGGTTGTAGCCTCGGGTGTTCAGGCTGGTGCTCAGCAGATGGCGGAATCCGTGACCAGTTTGCCGCCCCTCGTAACCCATCGTTGATAGCGCCTTGTTCACCGTGTTCTCGCTCATTGGCCTGGCCCGGTTGTTGCGCCCAGGAAAGGCGAGGGGATAGGAGCCGGTCAGTTCATGCAGGGTACGCAGCAGCACCACGGCCTGACGTGGGAGCGGGACGATGTGAGGGCGCCTTGCCTTCATCCGCGCTGCAGGGATCGTCCAGGTAGCTGACTCCAGGTCGAACTCGTCCCAGGGCGCCAGCCGCAGCTCACCGGGTCGCACTGCTGTCAGCATTAGCAGGCGAATGGCGATCTTGCTGGTGATATCGCACTGGGCCGCGTCCAGCTTCTCCAGCAGATCGGGCAGTTCGCCTTCTGATACGTGTGGATGGTGGCGCGTGCGCGGGGCGTGCGCGGCTACCACGTCCAGATCGGTGGCGGGGTTGCCGGGTACCACGCCCTTGGCCAAACCGAAACGGAATATCTGGCTCAGCCACTGGCGAACCTTGCGGGCGACGTTAAATGCCTCGCGCCGCTCGATCTTGCGCACCAGGTCGACCAGCTCAGGGCGTTGCACCTCGGCAGCGGGCCGTCTGCCAATCACCGGGAATATGTCCGACTCCAGATACTGCAGCGCTTTCGATGCTGTGGCTGGAGCCCATCGTGGCTGGTTGTAGTCGTACCATTCCCGCGCTAGCACTTCGAGCGTCAGAACCTGCGCGGCGGCAGCGGCCTTTTCCTGCTGTTTATATGCGCTTGGGTCTATGTCCTGTGCCAGCAACTTCCGCGCGGCATCCCGGCGCTCGCGTGCCTGGGCAAGTGTGACGGCGGGGTAGGCGCCCAGGCCCAGCATCTTGGCCTTGCCCTCGAATCGGTAGCGAAGGCGCCAGAGCTTGCCACCAGCTGTCGTCACCTCAAGGCAAAGGCCTTGGGCGTCAGCGAGGCGATAGAGCTTGTCGCGTGGTTTGGCGGTGCGGATGGCGGTATCTGTGAGCGCCACGGCTATTCCCTTGCAGTGCCGAACCGCGCTGGATTGCGGTCGGTGTGTGAGTAGGATTCTGGACCGAACTCGTCCTACTCACAAATCTACTCACATACTTCGGGGCTTACAAGGGAATCACGGGGAACGATGGGCACAAAAAAACCGGCTCAGTGGCCGGTTTCTCTGGTGTTCCGGGTCTGGTAGGGACCGCTTGGAACTATGTGATGGTGCCCCGAGGGAGACTCGAACTCCCACTCCTTTCGAAAACGGATTTTGAATCCGCCGCGTCTACCAATTCCGCCATCAGGGCGTGTGGCGCGCAGTATAGAGAGCTCCCTCGAAGCGGTCAATCGGCTTTCATGGTCAATTTTCACGCATTGGGCTAAACTTCCCGGCCCTGCCGAACCCGAACATCATCATGCGCGTCGCCGACTTTTCCTTCGAACTCCCCGATTCCCTGATCGCCCGCCACCCACTGGCCGAGCGCCATGGCAGCCGACTGCTGGTCCTCGATGGGCCGAGCGGGGCGCTGGTGCACAATCAATTCCCGGATCTGCTCGACTACCTGCGCCCCGGCGACCTGATGGTGTTCAACAACACCCGGGTGATCCCGGCGCGGCTGTTTGGCCAGAAAGCCTCCGGCGGCAAGCTGGAAGTGCTGGTCGAGCGCGTGCTCGACAGCCATCGCGTGCTTGCTCACGTGCGTGCCAGCAAGGCGCCCAAGGAAGGCGCGGTGATCCTTATCGACGGCGGTGGCGAGGCCGAAATGGTCGCGCGCCATGACACGCTGTTCGAGCTGCGCTTCACCGAAGAGGTGCTGCCGCTGCTCGACCGCGTCGGCCACATGCCGCTGCCACCCTACATCGACCGCCCCGACGAGGGCGCCGACCGTGAGCGTTATCAGACTGTTTATGCCGAACGCGCCGGTGCCGTGGCCGCGCCGACTGCGGGCCTGCATTTCGATGAAGCGCTGCTGGAGCAGATCGCCGCCAAGGGCGTCGAGCGCGCCTTCGTCACTCTGCACGTGGGCGCGGGCACCTTCCAGCCGGTGCGGGTCGACAAGATCGAAGACCACCACATGCATAAAGAGTGGCTCGAAGTAGGCCAGGATGTGGTCGATGCCATCGAGGCCTGCCGGGCCCGTGGTGGCCGCGTTATCGCGGTCGGCACCACCAGCGTGCGTTCGCTGGAAAGCGCAGCGCGCGATGGCGTGCTCAAGGCCTTCAGTGGCGACACCGATATCTTCATCTACCCGGGCCGCCCGTTCCACGTGGTCGACGCCCTGGTCACCAACTTCCACCTGCCGGAGTCCACGCTGCTGATGCTGGTCTCGGCCTTCGCCGGTTACCCCGAGACCATGGCTGCCTACGCGGCAGCAGTCGACAACGGTTACCGCTTCTTCAGTTACGGTGATGCCATGTTCATCACCCGCAATCCGGCGCCACGCGGCCCAGAGGATCAAGCATGAGTCGCACCTGTCGAATGTCCTTCGAACTGCTGGCCACCGACGGCAAAGCCCGTCGTGGTCGGCTGACCTTCCCCCGTGGCACGGTCGAAACCCCGGCATTCATGCCGGTGGGCACCTATGGCACGGTCAAGGGCATGCTGCCACGTGATATCGAGGCCACCGGCGCCGAGATCATCCTCGGTAACACCTTCCACCTGTGGCTGCGCCCAGGCACCGAGGTGGTCAAGAAGCACAACGGCCTGCACGATTTCATGCAATGGAAAGGCCCTATTCTCACCGACTCCGGTGGTTTCCAGGTGTTCAGCCTGGGCGCCATGCGCAAGATCAAGGAGGAGGGCGTGACCTTCGCCTCGCCGGTGGACGGCTCCAAGGTGTTCATGGGCCCTGAGGAGTCCATGCAGGTGCAACGCGACCTGGGTTCGGACATCGTGATGATCTTCGACGAGTGCACCCCGTATCCGGCCGAGCACGACGTCGCGCGAACCTCCATGGAGCTGTCGCTGCGCTGGGCTCAGCGCTCGAAAAACGCCCACGGCGACAACACCGCGGCACTGTTCGGCATCGTTCAGGGCGGCATGTACGAAGACCTGCGCAAGCGCTCGCTGGACGCGCTGGTCGATATCGACTTCGATGGCCTGGCCATTGGCGGCCTGTCGGTGGGTGAGCCCAAGCATGAAATGATCAAGGTGCTCGATTACCTGCCGGCGCTGATGCCTGCTGACAAACCTCGTTACCTTATGGGGGTAGGCAAACCGGAAGATCTCGTTGAGGGTGTGCGCCGCGGCGTCGACATGTTCGACTGCGTGATGCCGACGCGTAACGCGCGCAACGGCCATCTGTTCGTCGATACAGGGGTGATCAAGATCCGCAACGCGTTCCATCGCCACGATGATTCGCCGCTGGATCCGACCTGTGACTGCTACACCTGCACCAACTTCTCCCGCGCTTACCTCCATCACCTGGACAAGTGCGGCGAAATGCTGAGCAGCATGCTGAATACCATCCACAACTTGCGCCATTACCAGCGCTTGATGGCCGGTTTACGCGAGGCTATTCAACAGGGTAAATTGGCCGCCTTTGTCGACGCCTTCTACGCCAAACGCGGGCTGCCTGTGCCGCCTTTGGACTAACTGTCTGCATCCATTATTAGAAAATTACATTAGGAGTGCCCAATGAGCTTCTTGATCCCCGCCGCTTACGCGGACGCTGCAGCACCTGCCGCCGGCCCAGCCGGTACCGGCTTCGAGTGGATTTTCCTGGTCGGTTTCCTGGTCATCTTCTACCTGATGATCTGGCGCCCACAGGCCAAACGCGCCAAAGAGCAGAAAAACCTGCTGAGCAACTTGCAAAAAGGTGACGAAGTTGTCACCAACGGCGGCATCGCCGGCAAGATCGTAAAGGTTTCCGATGATTTCGTGGTACTGGAAGTGTCCGACACCGTCGAGCTGAAATTCCAGAAGGGCGCCATCGCCGCGACCCTGCCAAAAGGTACGCTCAAGGCTATCTGAGTTACCGGTTTCATTTTTCCAGTCGGGGCGCGCAAAGCGCCCCGCGTCTTGAACGGGCGGCGTGATGCTGAACAAATACCCTCTGTGGAAATACGCACTGATCGTGCTGGTACTGGCGGTCGGCTTTATTTATTCCGCTCCCAACCTCTACCCGGATGATCCGGCGGTACAGATCAGCGGTGCCAGCTCGGCGCTGAACGTGAATCAGGCCGACCTCGATCGCGTCAGCAAGGCGCTGGCCGATGCCAAGATCACCGTCAAGGGCGCGAGCCTGGGTGAGAAGGGCAGCGGGTTGGTGCGTCTGACCAACCAGGAAGACCAACTGCCAGCCAAGGATGTAGTGCGCAAGGCACTGGGCGATGATTACGTCGTGGCCCTGAACCTGGCCCAAACCACTCCGCAATGGCTGCGTAACCTGGGCGCAAGCCCGATGAAGCTGGGCCTGGACCTGTCCGGTGGTGTGCACTTCCTGCTGGAAGTGGACATGGACAAGGCCATGACTGCCCGCATGAAAGTCTACGAAGGCGAGGTCAAGACCTTGCTGCGCAAAGAGCGCGTCCGCTACCGCAGCCTGCCTCAGCAGGATGGCGGCATCATGCTGGGCTTCGCCGACGATGCCACCCGCGAACAGGCACATGCCCTGATCCGCAAGAATTTCAATGATTTCGACCTGACCACCACCGAGCGCAACGACCTCGCCGTGCTGCGTCTGGCGCTGACTCAGGCGAAAGTCGCCGAGATCCGCGAATACTCGATCAAGCAGAACCTGACCACCGTGCGCAACCGCGTCAACGAGCTGGGCGTGGCCGAGCCGCTGGTGCAGCGCCAGGGCGCCAACCGCATCGTGGTCGAGCTGCCAGGTGTGCAGGACACCGCCGAAGCCAAGCGTATTCTCGGCAAGACCGCCAACCTTGAGTTCCGCTTCGGTGCCGAGCCGGGCGCGTCCAAGGCTACCACCGAGGTCTTCGAGTTCCGTGAAGGCGGCCGTTCCGCCCCGGTCGAGCGCGGCCTGATCATCACCGGTGACCAGGTTACCGACGCCCAGGCCAGCTTCGACGAGCACGGTCGCCCGCAGGTGAACATTCGCCTCGACGGCCATGGCGGCGAGCTGATGAGCCGCGCTACCCGCAGCAATGTCGGCCGCAGCATGGCGGTGATCTTCATCGAGCAGAAGCCGGTCACCCGCTACGTCAAGCAGACAGTGGACGGCGTCGAGAAAGACGTTGCCGTGCAGAGTTTCGCGGAAGAGAAGAAGATCATCAGCCTGGCGACCATCCAGTCGCCGCTGGGCAGCCAGTTCCGCATCACCGGCCTCAATGGCCAGGGTGAGTCGTCCGAACTGGCCCTGCTGCTGCGTGCCGGTG
Organism: Pseudomonas sp. NPDC089752; assembly: GCF_044748725.1. Taxonomy (NCBI): domain Bacteria; kingdom Pseudomonadati; phylum Pseudomonadota; class Gammaproteobacteria; order Pseudomonadales; family Pseudomonadaceae; genus Pseudomonas; species Pseudomonas sp. NPDC089752. The sequence continues at coordinate 160,543 of NZ_JBIVGP010000004.1, read as the reverse complement.
GTCTGGCTGCGCCGATGTACTTCGCTGAAGAACGTACCATTGGCCCAAGCCTGGGTGCCGACAACATCACCAAGGGTATCGATGCATCGCTGTGGGGCATGCTGTTCGTCTCGCTGTTCATCATCGCCATCTACCGCGGCTTCGGCGTGATCGCCACCGTCGCGCTGACCGGCAACATGATCCTGCTGCTGGCCTTGATGTCGCTGCTCGGCGCCACTCTGACGCTGCCAGGCATCGCCGGTATCGTGCTGACCATGGGTATGGCGGTCGACGCCAACGTGCTGATCTTCTCGCGAATTCGCGAAGAGCTGAAAAACGGCATGTCGGTACAGCGCGCCATCCACGAAGGTTTCAGCCGTGCCTACACCGCGATCATCGACGCCAACCTGACCAGCCTGCTGGTCGGCGGCATCCTGTTCGCCATGGGTACCGGCCCGGTCAAAGGCTTCGCGGTTACCATGTCCCTCGGGATTTTCACCTCGATGTTCACCGCCGTCATGGTGACCCGCGCAATGGTCAACCTGACCTGCGGCGGGCGTGACATCAAGAAGCTGTGGGTTTGAGGGAATAGCCATGAAAACCATCAACTTCATGGGCGTGCGCAACGTTGCGTTCGCCGTTACTGTCCTGCTGACCGTTCTGGCGTTGTTCAGCTGGTGGCAGAAGGGCCTGAACTTTGGCCTGGACTTCACCGGCGGTACGCTCATCGAGCTGACCTACGAGCGTCCGGCGGACCTCAAGTCGGTGCGCGCCGAGCTGGTCGAATCGGGCTTCCACGAAGCCGTCGTGCAGAGCTTCGGTGCCACCACCGACCTGCTGGTGCGCATGCCCGGCGACGATCCGCAACTGGGTAACAAGGTTGCCGCTGCCCTGCAGAAGGCCGGTGGTGACAACCCGGCAACGATCAAGCGCGTCGAGTTCGTCGGCCCGCAGGTGGGTGAGGAGCTGCGCGATCAGGGCGGCCTCGGCATGCTCCTGGCACTGGGCGGTGTGTTGCTCTACCTGGCCTTCCGCTTCCAGTGGAAATTCGCCGTGGGGGCGATTGTCTCGCTGGTCCACGACGTGGTCGTGACCGTGGGTATCCTGTCGTTCTTCCAGATCACCTTCGACCTGACGGTGCTGGCGGCGGTGCTGGCGATCATCGGTTACTCGCTCAACGACACCATCGTCGTGTTCGACCGGGTGCGTGAGAACTTCCGCGTGATGCGCAAGGCGTCGCTGATCGAGAACATCAACGTTTCGACCACCCAGACCCTGCTGCGTACCATCGCCACCTCGGTTTCGACCTTGCTGGCCATCGCCGCGCTGCTGTTCTTCGGTGGCGACAACCTGTTCGGCTTCTCCCTGGCCCTGTTCATCGGCGTCATGGCGGGTACCTACTCGTCGATCTACATCGCCAACGTGGTGTTGATCTGGCTGAACCTGAATAGCGAAGACCTGATTCCGCCGGTCAAGGCCGAAGGTGTCGACGATCGTCCGTAAGGCTTGGTCCTGCGCCGTTCGGCGAGCAAAAGGCGCGAGTGTTGAACTCGCGCCTTTTTTTTTGCTCCAAGGCTGGGAGAAGCGCGGGTTGAATACCCGCTGGTACGATCAGGAGGTTCACGTGAATAAATCAATGCTGGTGGGTGCGGTACTGGGTGCTGTCGGTGTGACTGCCGGAGGTGCTGTGGCGACCTACAGCTTGGTGAACAAAGGCCCCGAAGTCGCCCAGGTGACTGATGTACAGCCGATCAAGCAGCAGGTGAAAACCCCGCGTGAGGTGTGCAAGGACGTGACCGTGACGCGTCAGGCGCCGGTCAAGGACCAGCACCAGATCGCCGGTACCGTGGTCGGTGCATTGGCTGGCGGCCTTCTGGGTAACCAGATTGGTGGCGGCACTGGCAAGAAGATCGCCACGGTGGCCGGTGCGGTCGGTGGTGGCTATGCCGGCAACAAGGTGCAGGAAGGCATGCAGGAGCGTGACACCTACACCACCACGCAAACCCGTTGCAACACGGTCAATGACATCAGCGAGAAGGTCGTCGGCTACAACGTCACCTATTCCATTGGTGACCAGGTGGGCAAGGTCAAGATGGATCGCGAGCCGGGCTCGACCATTCCTCTGGACAAGAATGGCAAGCTGATCCTCAGCGAAGCGGGCCAGTGATCTGAATCTGGCAGCCACAAAAAAAGCACCCGAGGGTGCTTTTTTTGTGGCTGCAATCGGCGCTTAGCGCTTCATGCTTTCTGGCAGGTGCGGCTGGATGGCAGTCAGCACAGCCTTGAAGCACTTGATGTTGCCGGCAACGATGTGCCCCTTGTCGAGGAAGTCGTGGCCACCGTTGAAGTCGCTCACCAAGCCGCCTGCTTCCTGAATCAGCAGCACGCCGGCTGCCATGTCCCACTCGGACAGGCCCGACTCCCAGAAGGCGTCGAAACGGCCGGCGGCTACATAGGCCAGGTCCAGGCTGGCGGAACCAGCGCGGCGGATGCCGGCGGTCTGGCCAGTCAGGGCGCGGAACATGCCCAGGTAGTTGTCCATGTCAGCCATCTGGTTGTCACGGAACGGGAAGCCGGTGCCCAGCAGCGCGCCGTCCAGGCTGGTGCGCGAGCTGACGCGCAGGCGACGGCCATTGAGCTGGGCGCCACGGCCGCGGCTGGCGGTGAATTCTTCCTGGCGCACTGGGTCGAGAACCACGGCGTGCTCAAGGCGACCGCGGTATTTGCAGGCGATGCTGACAGCGAAGTGGGGGATGCCACGCAGGAAGTTGGTGGTGCCGTCCAGCGGATCGATGATCCACAGGTAGTCCTTGCCTTCTTCGCCGGTGCCCGCGTGCAAGCCGGTTTCTTCACCTTGGATCGAGTGGTTCGGGTAGGCCTTGCGCAGTGCGTCGACGATTTTCTGCTCGGCGGCGCGATCAACCTCGGAAACGTAGTCCTTAGCCTCTTTCTCGTCCACCTTGATGGTATCCAGGCGTTCGATGGAGCGGAAAATCAGTTCACTGGCGCTGCGAGCGGCGCGCAGGGCGATATTCAGCATAGGCTGCATGGGCGGGTCACCTGGAGATGTTAAAGAAGAAAGCCGAACATTCTAGCAGAAAAGTTTGGCGGCAGAAGTGTCACATTTGCTTTCATAGCGTTACGCTGGTCGGTTCTGTAAGATCGAAACCCTCAAAACCCGCATCTGTGAGCACAACACCTTGCTGCAAAATATTCGTGTTGTTCTGGTCAATACCAGCCACCCCGGCAACATCGGCGGCGCTGCGCGTGCCATGAAAAACATGGGCCTGTCGCGCCTGGTGCTGGTGCAACCCAAGGAATTCCCGGCGGCGGACGCCAGCGCCCGCGCTTCAGGCGCCGACGATGTGCTGGGCGCTGCCCAGGTGGTCGACAGCCTTGAACAGGCGCTGGTCGGCTGCAGCCTGGTGATGGGCACCAGCGCCCGCGAGCGCAGCATCCCCTGGCCGCTGATCGACCCCCGTGAGTGCGGGGCCAAGGCCGTGGAGCATGCTGTCGGCGGCGAAGAGATCGCCCTGGTGTTCGGGCGTGAACACGCCGGCCTGACCAACGAAGAACTGCAGCGATGTCACTTCCACGTGCACATTCCCTCGAATCCCGGCTTCAGCTCGCTGAACCTCGCCGCCGCCGTCCAGGTGCTCTCTTATGAGGTGCGCATGGCCTGGCTGGCCGTTGCAGGTACTGCGCCGCAGGTCGAGAAGGTCGACGTCAGCGAGCTGGCGACCATGGACGAAATGGAGCTGTTCTATGAACACCTGGAGAAAACCCTGGTGGACATCGGCTTCCTCGATCCCGAGAAACCCAAGCACCTGATGGCGCGCCTGCGCCGGCTGTATGGGCGAAGCTCGGTCGAGCGTCCGGAAATGAGCATTTTGCGCGGCATCCTCACCGAGACCCAGAAGGTCGCACGGGGCGAGCCGCATAAAAGGAAGGACTGACAGATGTTCGAACGTCTGCGTGAAGATATCCAGAGCGTTTTCCACCGTGACCCGGCAGCGCGCAACGCCTTCGAGGTACTGACCTGCTACCCCGGCATGCACGCCATCTGGCTGCATCGCCTGGGCAATGCCTTGTGGAAGCGTGACTTCAAATGGCTGGCACGCCTGGTGTCGAACTTCGGCCGCTGGATGACCGGGATCGAAATTCACCCGGGTGCGACCATTGGCCGGCGCTTCTTCATCGACCATGGCATGGGCATCGTCATTGGCGAAACCGCCGAGATTGGCGACGACGTCACCCTGTACCAGGGCGTGACCCTGGGCGGCACCAGCTGGAATAAAGGCAAGCGCCATCCGACCCTGGAAAACGGCGTGGTGGTAGGGGCGGGCGCCAAGGTGCTCGGGCCGTTCACCGTCGGCGCCGGAGCCAAGATCGGCTCCAATGCGGTGGTCACCAAAGCGGTGCCAGCGGGCGCCACCGCAGTTGGCATACCAGGGCGGATCATCGTCAAGAGCGAAGACAGCGAGCTCGAAGCCAAGCGCAAGGCCATGGCCGAGAAGATCGGCTTCGACGCCTACGGTGTCAGTGGTGACATGCCAGACCCGGTGGCGCGCGCCATCGGCCAGATGCTCGACCACCTGCAAGCCGTCGACGAGCGCCTGGAGGGCATGTGCGGCGCGCTGACCAAGATGGGGAGCGACTATTGTGCGAAGGAGCTGCCGGCCCTGCCGGAGGACGATTTCAGTGAGGCCGCGCACGCGCCCCAGCGCGACACTCAGTCGCATTGATCGCGCCGCCTTGAAGGCATACTGACATATGGGGCGTGTGCTCACGCCCCTTTGCTGCTACACTCGCGCCCGCCTCCGAGATGCCAAACCCGACTAAAGCAGTAGGTCTAATAGTTGACTTAAATGCTCGGGAATCGCATACTCGCTCACATCTTGTAACTCCCGTGGTACCCATTAGCCATGCGATTGACTACCAAAGGCCGATACGCCGTGACCGCCATGCTCGACCTGGCATTGCACGCGCAGCATGGGCCGGTGTCTTTGGCCGACATTTCCGAGCGCCAGGGCATATCCCTTTCTTATCTGGAGCAGCTGTTCGCCAAGCTGCGCCGCAGCAGCCTGGTTTCCAGCGTGCGCGGCCCGGGCGGTGGTTACCAGCTGTCGCGCGGCATGGAAACCATCCAGGTGGCCCAGGTCATCGACGCGGTCAACGAATCGGTCGATGCCACCCGTTGCCAGGGCCTTGGGGACTGCCACGCCGGTGATACCTGCCTGACCCACCACTTGTGGTGCGACCTCAGCCAGCAGATCCACGAATTTCTCAGCGGCATCAGCCTGGCCGACCTCGTGATGCGCCGTGAGGTGCAGGAAGTCGCCCAGCGCCAGGACCTGCGTCGTGTCGCAGGCCGTGCTGCCCAGCTGGACAAGATTGAGACGTCCGCCGTCGACTGACCTTTTAAATAGTGACGAGCGACGCCACCGCCTGATAGGAGATACTCAATGAAGTTGCCGATCTACCTCGATTACTCCGCGACCACGCCGGTCGATCCCCGTGTCGCCCAGAAGATGGCCGACTGCCTGCTGGTCGACGGTAACTTCGGTAACCCGGCCTCGCGTTCCCACGTGTTCGGCTGGAAGGCCGAGGAAGCGGTCGAGAACGGCCGTCGCCAGGTAGCCGAGCTGATCAACGCTGACCCACGCGAGATCGTCTGGACCAGCGGTGCCACCGAGTCCGACAACCTCGCCCTGAAAGGCGTGGCGCACTTCTATCAGACCAAGGGCAAGCACATCATTACCTCCAAGATCGAGCACAAGGCGGTCCTGGATACCGCTCGCCAGCTCGAGCGTGAAGGTTTCGAAGTCACCTACCTCGAGCCAGGCGAAGACGGCATCGTCACCCCGGCCCAAGTGGAAGCCGTGCTGCGTGACGACACCATTTTGGTGTCGCTGATGCACGTCAACAACGAAGTGGGCTCGATCAACGACATCGCCGCCATCGGTGAACTGACCCGTTCGCGCGGCGTGTTGTTCCACGTCGATGCCGCCCAGTCGGCCGGCAAGGTCGAAATCGACCTGCAAAAGCTCAAGGTCGACCTGATGTCGTTCTCGGCGCACAAGGTCTACGGCCCGAAAGGTATCGGCGCGCTGTATGTCAGCCGCAAGCCGCGTGTGCGTCTGGAAGCGATCATTCACGGCGGTGGCCATGAGCGCGGCATGCGTTCGGGCACCCTGCCGACCCACCAGATCGTCGGCATGGGCGAAGCCTTCGCCATTGCCAAGCAGGAAATGGCCGCGGAAAACGTCCGCATCAAGGCTCTGAGCGACCGCTTCTTCAAGCAGGTCTCGGACCTCGAAGAGCTGTACGTCAACGGCAGCCAGACCCAGCGCGTGCCGCACAACCTGAACCTGAGCTTCAACTACGTCGAAGGCGAGTCGCTGCTGATGTCGCTCAAAGACATCGCCGTATCGTCCGGTTCGGCCTGCACCTCCGCTTCGCTCGAGCCGTCGTACGTACTGCGCGCTCTGGGCCGTAACGACGAGCTGGCGCACAGCTCGATCCGCTTCTCCTTCGGCCGTTTCACCAGCGAAGAAGAAGTCGACTACGCCGCGCAGAAAGTCTGCGAGGCGGTCAACAAGCTGCGTGAATTGTCGCCGCTGTGGGACATGTATAAAGACGGCGTCGACATCTCCAAGATCGAGTGGGCCGCCCACTAAGCAGTCGCCGGCAAGAGCGGCTCCCTGATGAGGAAGGAATTGCACCATGGCATACAGTGAAAAGGTCATCGACCACTACGAAAACCCACGCAACGTCGGCAAGATGAATGCCGAGGACCCGGATGTCGGTACCGGCATGGTCGGCGCCCCAGCGTGCGGTGACGTGATGCGTCTGCAGATCAAGGTCAACGAGCAGGGCGTCATCGAAGACGCCAAGTTCAAGACTTACGGCTGCGGTTCGGCCATCGCTTCCAGCTCCCTCGCCACCGAGTGGATGAAGGGCAAGACCCTGGACGAAGCCGAAACCATCAAGAACACCCAGCTGGCGGAAGAACTGGCATTGCCGCCAGTCAAGATCCACTGCTCGGTACTCGCCGAAGATGCCATCAAGGCAGCCGTTCGCGATTACAAGCAGAAGAAAGGCTTGATCTAAGCCGCCCGTTGCAAGGTAAGAGGTAAGGAGTTCCGATGGCTATCAGCATGACAGAAGCCGCCGCCAACCACGTGCGGCGTTCCCTGGAAGGGCGCGGCAAGGGCGAGGGTATCCGCCTGGCCGTGCGCACCACCGGCTGCTCGGGCCTGGCCTACGTGCTGGAGTTCGTCGACGAAGTGGCGGGCGAAGACCAGGTGTTCGAGAACCACGGCGTGAAGGTCATCATCGACCCCAAGAGCCTGGTGTACCTCGATGGCACCGAGCTCGACTTCGTCAAGGAAGGGTTGAACGAAGGCTTCAAGTTCAACAACCCCAACGTGCGCGGTGAGTGTGGCTGCGGCGAAAGCTTCAACGTCTGAGGCTGGCTGTGGGTACTCCTTGTCATTACGCTCTGTTTGATCTCCAGCCGTGCTTCCGGCTGGACCTCGATAAATTGGCCACTCGCTATCGCGAGCTGGCCCGTGAGGTCCATCCCGACCGTTTTGCCGACGCTTCCGAGCGTGAGCAACGGGTAGCGCTGGAAAAGTCCGCGGCCCTCAACGACGCCTACCAGACCCTGCGCAGTGCGCCGCGCCGTGCCCGCTATCTGCTGGCCATTGGCGGTCACGAAGTGCCCCAGGAGGTCACGGTCCACGACCCTGACTTCCTGCTCCAGCAGATGCAGTGGCGTGAAGAGCTCGAAGAGCTGCAGGACGAAGCCGACCTCGACGGCGTGGCCGTGTTCAAGAAGCGCCTCAAAGGTGCTCAGGACACGCTGAACGAGGATTTCGCCGCCTGCTGGGATGTGCCTGCCGAGCGCGACAAGGCCGAGCGCCTGATGCGCCGCATGCAGTTCCTCGACAAGCTCGCCCAAGAAGTGCGCCAACTGGAAGAGCGCCTCGACGATTAACCCGGTGTTGCCCGTGACGACGCCTAAGGTATTCAGATAAGCATGGCCCTACTGCAGATCGCCGAACCCGGTCAAAGCCCCCAGCCGCACCAGCGCCGTCTGGCGGTGGGGATCGACCTGGGTACCACCAATTCTCTGGTCGCTGCCGTGCGCAGCGGTCGCAGCGAGCCCCTGCCCGATGTGCAGGGCAACGTCATTCTGCCCTCCGCAGTTCGTTACCTGGCTGACCACAACGAGGTCGGCCTGGCTGCGCGCGAGGCGGCTGCCAGCGATCCGCTGAATACCGTGCTTTCGGTCAAGCGCCTGATGGGGCGCGGCCTGGCCGATGTGAAGCAGTTGGGCGAGCAGTTGCCGTACCGCTTCATTGGCGGCGAATCGCACATGCCGTTCATCGACACGGTCCAGGGCCCGAAAAGCCCGGTGCAAGTGTCTGCCGACATCCTCAAGGTACTGCGCGAGCGCGCCGAAGCGACCCTGGGTGGTGATCTGGTCGGTGCGGTGATCACCGTGCCGGCTTATTTCGACGATGCCCAGCGCCAGGCGACCAAGGATGCGGCCAAGTTGGCCGGCCTGAACGTGCTGCGCCTGCTCAACGAGCCGACTGCCGCTGCCGTGGCCTACGGCCTGGACCAGAATGCCGAAGGCCTGGTGGCCATCTATGACCTGGGTGGCGGTACCTTCGACATTTCCATCCTGCGCCTGACCGCTGGCGTCTTCGAAGTACTGGCTACCGGTGGTGACACCGCCTTGGGTGGCGACGATTTCGACCACGCCATTGCCGGCTGGATCATCGAGCAGGCCGGGCTGTCCTCCGACCTTGACCCGTCCACCCAGCGCCAGCTGCTGCAAGCTGCCTGCGCCGCCAAGGAAGCCCTGACCGATGCCGACGTGGTCAGTGTCAGCCATGGTGCCTGGCAAGGCGAACTGAGCCGCGCCGCTTTCGAGGCCATGATCGAGCCGCTGATCGCCCGCAGCCTCAAGGCCTGCCGCCGCGCCGTGCGCGACAGCGGTGTCGAGCTTGAGGAAGTGGGCGCGGTGGTCATGGTCGGTGGTTCGACCCGCGTGCCACGCGTGCGCGAGGCGGTCGGTACGCTGTTTGGCCGCACTCCGCTGACCTCGATCGACCCCGACCAGGTGGTCGCCATCGGCGCCGCCATCCAGGCCGATACCCTGGCCGGCAACCGCCGCGAAGGTGGCGAACTGCTGCTGCTCGACGTCATCCCGCTGTCCCTGGGCCTTGAGACCATGGGCGGGCTGATGGAGAAGGTGATCCCGCGCAACACCACCATTCCGGTAGCGCGCGCCCAGGAATTCACCACCTATAAAGATGGCCAGTCGGCCATGATGATTCACGTGCTGCAAGGCGAACGCGAGCTGATCAGCGATTGCCGCTCGCTGGCGCGCTTCGAGCTGCGTGGCATCCCGGCGATGGTTGCCGGTGCGGCGAAAATTCGCGTCACCTTCCAGGTCGATGCCGACGGCCTGCTCAGCGTCGCTGCCCGCGAACTGGGCTCGGGCGTTGAAGCCAGTATCCAGGTCAAGCCGTCATACGGCCTGACCGACGGCGAGATCGCACGCATGCTCAAGGACTCCTTCGAGCACGCCGGCTCCGACAAACAGGCCCGCCAGTTGCGTGAGCACCAGGTCGATGGCGAGCGTCTGCTCGAAGCGGTACAGGGCGCGCTGGACGCCGATGGCGAGCGCCTGCTCAGCAGTGAAGAGCGCGAAGCCATCGAATTCCAGATGCAAGAACTACGTGATTTGCTGACCGGCACCGATGGCCCAGCCATCGAGCAACAGACCAAGCGTCTGTCGCAGGTGACCGATGCATTTGCCGCCCGTCGCCTTGATTCGACGGTCAAAGCCGCACTGGCCGGGCGCAACCTGAATGAGATCGAGGAGTAACCGATGCCGCTGGTGACATTCCTGCCGCACGAGAAATTCTGCCCCGAGGGGCTGACCGTGGAGGTGCCGGTCGGGACCAACATCCTGGAACTGGCCCACGACCATCACATCGAGATGGAAAGCGCCTGCGGTGGCGTCAAGGCCTGCACCACGTGCCACTGTATTGTTCGCAAAGGTTTCGACTCGCTCGAAGAAGCCGACGAGCTGGAAGAAGACATGCTGGACAAGGCCTGGGGCCTGGAGGCCCAGTCGCGCCTCGGCTGCCAGGTGGTCGTGGCTGATCAGGACCTGACCATCGAGATCCCCAAATATTCGCTCAACCACGCTGCCGAAGCGCCGCACTGAGGAGTTTGGCATGAGCCTGAAATGGGTTGATGTACTTGAGATCGCCATCCAGCTTGCAGAAAGCAAGCCGGACGTCGATCCTCGTTATGTGAATTTCGTAGACCTGCACCGCTGGGTCCTGGCCTTGCCAGAGTTCAGCGACGATCCGTCACGTGGCGGTGAGAAAGTGCTGGAGGCCATCCAGGCGGCCTGGATCGACGAAGCCGACTAAGCGCGACACTGCAGGTTAGGCAATCCCCTGGAACCCGCGTATAATTCGCGGGTTTAATTTTTCGCAACACTCATATTCTGGAGTTTTCCATGGCTGTTCAACGTACTTTCTCGATCATCAAGCCGGACGCCGTTGCCAAGAACGTTATCGGCAAGATCACCACTCGCTTCGAAGAAGCCGGTCTGAAAATCGTTGCTTCGAAAATCAAGCAACTGTCCAAGGCCGAAGCTGAAGGCTTCTACGCCGAGCACAGCGAGCGCGGCTTCTTCGGTGACCTGGTTGCCTTCATGACTTCCGGCCCAGTCGTCGTTCAGGTTCTGGAAGGCGAAAACGCCATCGCTCTGAACCGTGAGCTGATGGGCGCCACCAACCCTAAAGAAGCTGCTGCCGGCACCATCCGCGCTGACTTCGCCGAGTCGATCGACGCCAACGCCGTTCACGGTTCGGACTCCGAAGCTGCCGCTGCTCGCGAAATCGCTTACTTCTTCGCTGCTACCGAGGTAACCACTCGCTAAGCGAAAGCTTACGGGTGAGGGTGAATCCATGACGACATCTACTGGCAAAATCAACCTGTTGGGTCTGACCCAGCCGGAAATGGAACAATTCTTCGACTCAATCGGGGAGAAGCGCTTCCGTGCCGGCCAGGTGATGAAATGGATTCACCATTTTGGCGTCGATGATTTCGCCGCCATGACGAACGTCGGCAAGGCCTTGCGCGAAAAGCTCGAGGCTGTTGCCGAAATTCGTCCTCCGGAAGTGGTCAGTGAAGACATTTCCGCTGACGGCACCCGTAAATGGGTGATCCGCGTTGCCTCCGGCAGCTGCGTCGAGACCGTCTACATTCCCACCGACGACCGCGGCACCTTGTGCGTATCGTCGCAAGCCGGCTGCGCCCTGGACTGCAGTTTCTGCTCCACCGGCAAGCAAGGCTTCAACAGCAACCTCACCGCCGCCGAAGTGATCGGCCAGGTGTGGCTTGCCAACAAATCTTTCGGGACCGTCCCGGCCAAAGTCGACCGCGCGATTACCAACGTGGTGATGATGGGCATGGGCGAGCCTCTGCTGAATTTCGACAATGTCATCGCCGCCATGAAGATCATGATGGATGATCTGGGCTATGGCATTTCCAAGCGTCGCGTCACCCTGTCCACCTCGGGCGTGGTGCCGATGATCGACGAACTGGCCAAGCACATCGACGTGTCGCTGGCCCTGTCGCTGCACGCGCCGAACGACGAGCTGCGCAACCAGCTGGTGCCGATCAACAAGAAGTACCCGCTGAAGGTGCTGCTGGAATCGTGCATGGGCTATATGGCCACCCTGGGTGGCAAGCGCGTGCTGACGGTCGAGTACACCCTGCTCAAGGACGTCAACGACCAGCCTGAGCATGCTGCGCAGATGATCGAGCTGCTGCGTGACGTGCCGTGCAAGATCAACCTGATCCCGTTCAACCCGTTCCCCCATTCCGGTTACGAGCGCCCTAGCAACAACGCTATCCGCCGCTTCCAGGACATGCTCCACCACGGTGGTTTCAACGTCACCACCCGTACCACCCGTGGCGACGACATCGACGCCGCCTGTGGCCAGCTGGTCGGTCAGGTCAATGACCGCACGCGCCGCAGCGAGCGCTACATCGCCGTACGCCAGCTCTCTGCCGACGCTGAGCTTGCAGACAGCGCCGTGCGCCACTGAGGCCGGCCCACCATGACCCTGCGCGCCGCGCTGTCGATCCTTGCGCTATTGCTGCTGGCCGGCTGTGTATCGGTTGGCGCGAGTGATCCCCTGGCCAATCGGCAGGGGCGCGCGGAGGCGGGGCGGGCGTACGTGCAGTTGGGGCTTGGCTATTTGCAACAAGGTTTGACGGAAGAGGCCAAGGCCCCGCTGGGCAAGGCGCTGGCCCTGGACGCCAAGGATCCAGATGCCCATGCCGCCCTGGCTCTGGTGTTTCAGGCCGAAGGCGAACCCTCGTTGGCAGAGGAACATTTCAAGAAAGCGCTGTCGGCGCGCTCCGGCGACACGCGAATTCGCAACAATTACGGCAGTTTCCTATATGCTCAGCAGCGTTTCGCCGAAGCCGAGCAGATGTTTCGCCAGGCCAGCGCCGATACCCTGTATCCTGAACGTTCGCGGGTGTACGAGAACCTTGGCCTGACGGCCTTGCAGCTCGACGACCGTGACCAGGCCCAGGCGTATCTGACCAAGGCCTTGCAGCTCAACCAGCGGCAACCCAGGGCGTTGCTTGAAATGGCTGAGTTGTCCTACGAAAACAGGCATTATGTGCCGGCCCGCGATTACTACGATCGTTTCAGCCAGCTGAGCGATCACAGTGCCCGCAGCCTCCTGCTGGGCAGCCGTCTTGCCCGGGTGTTCGACGAGCAGGGCACACTGGCCGAACTGGGCCAGCAATTACAACGACTTTATCCCGGTACGCCGGAATATCAGCAATACCTGTCGGAGCAACGATGAAAGCCGCGCATCCCGAAGTAGCAGCAGCGACTGGCCAGAACCCCGGTGAGCTGTTGCGCCAGGCCCGCGAGAAACGGGAGTGGTCGCAAGCCGAGGTGGCCCGCAAGCTCAACCTCACCGTAAATTCGCTGAACCACGTGGAAACCGGTGCTTTCGACAAGCTGCCAGGGCATACCTTCGCCCGTGGCTACATACGTGCCTACGCCAAACTCATGGACCTGGACCAAGCGCCGCTGGTCGAGGCCTTCGACCAGTACACCGGTACCCATGCCAAGGGCAGCGAAGTGCATTCGCTGGGCCGCATCGAGGAGCCGGTGCGCCTGTCGCACAATATTCTGCGCGGAGTCAGCCTGTTGCTGCTGCTCGCGGTGGTCGGTGGCAGCTTCATCTGGTGGCAGGACCAGGGCAGCCTGCCTGGCAAGGACCTGGCCAAGATCGCGTTGGAGCACGTCGAAGTCGAAAGCGCCGACGGCACTACCCAGATTCACCCGCTGGACGAGCCTGAAGACCAGGCCGTAAGCGTGGGCCAGCAGGGCGAGAGCGCACCGCTGCCGCTGGAGCAGGCTCCTGCCGAGCCGGTTGCCGAAGCCACCAGCGAAGCCGCGCCAGCCGCTGCAGCGCCCGCTCCGGTGCCGCAGGCCCCAGCACAAACCGCAGCATCGACTGCGACCCCCGTTGCACCTCCCGCCCCTGCAGCCCAGGCCGCCCCAGTACCCGCAGCCAGCGTGCCGGCCGTTGCCGCCGCCGCCGAGCCTGCCGCTGTACCGGCCGGCAGCGCCAAGGTCGCGATCCAGTTCACTGCCGATTGCTGGACTCAGGTCACCGATGGCAACGGCAAGGTGCTGTTCAGCGCCATCAAGCGCAAGGGCGACAACCTGGAACTGACCGGCAAGCCGCCGTTCGCGGTCCGCCTGGGCTTTGCCCGAGGCGCCCAGGTCAGTTACAACGGCCAGGCCGTCGATGTTGCCCCGTTCACCAGTGGCGAGACCGCTCGCCTGAAGTTGGGACAGTAAGTCATGCACGGCGAATCCCCGATCAAACGTCGCGAATCCCGCAAAATCTGGGTCGGCAATGTGCCGGTGGGTGGTGATGCCCCCATCGCGGTGCAGAGCATGACCAACACCGACACCAACGATGTCGCCGCCACCGTGGGGCAGATTCAGCGCCTGGTCGATGCCGGTGTCGACATCGTCCGCGTTTCGGTGCCGGACATGGACGCCGCGGAGGCGTTCGGCAAGATCAAGAAGCTGGTCAGCGTGCCGCTGGTCGCCGATATCCACTTCGACTACAAGATCGCTCTGCGCGTGGCCGAACTGGGCGTCGACTGCCTGCGCATCAACCCGGGCAACATTGGACGTGAAGACCGTGTGAAGGCCGTGGTCGATGCTGCTCGCGATCGCGGCATCCCGATCCGCATCGGCGTCAATGCCGGCTCCCTGGAAAAGGACCTGCAGAAAAAATACGGCGAGCCAACGCCAGCCGCGCTGGTCGAGTCCGCCCTGCGCCACGTCGAGCACCTCGACCGTCTGAATTTCCAGGACTTCAAGGTCAGCGTTAAGGCCTCCGACGTGTTCATGGCCGTCGAAGCCTACCGCCTGCTGGCCAAGCAGATCATCCAGCCGCTGCACCTGGGGATCACCGAAGCCGGTGGCCTGCGCTCGGGCACGGTGAAATCCGCCGTCGGCCTCGGTATGCTGCTGGCCGAAGGCATCGGCGATACCATTCGTATTTCCCTGGCGGCCGATCCGGTCGAGGAAGTGAAGGTCGGCTACGACATCCTCAAGTCCTTGCACCTGCGTTCGCGTGGCATCAACTTCATCGCCTGCCCGAGCTGCTCGCGGCAGAACTTCGACGTGGTCAAGACCATGAACGAGCTGGAAGGGCGCCTGGAAGACCTGCTGGTACCGCTGGACGTGGCGGTGATCGGTTGCGTGGTCAACGGCCCTGGCGAAGCCAAGGAAGCCCACGTCGGGCTGACCGGGGGCACGCCGAACCTGATCTACATCGACGGCAAGCCGGCGCAGAAGCTGACCAATGACAACCTGGTCGATGAGCTGGAAAAGCTCATCCGCCAGAAAGCGGCCGAAAAGGTCGAGGCCGAAGCGGCGCTGATCGCCCGCGGCTGACACACAGATTCGTAAGGACTTTTCGTGAGCAAATCGCTGCAAGCCATCCGTGGCATGAACGACATCCTGCCAGAGCAGTCGCCGCTGTGGCGCTACTTCGAAGGCACCGTGGCCGGTCTGCTGGATACCTACGGGTACAGCCAGATCCGCACGCCGATCGTCGAGTTCACCGAGCTGTTCAAGCGCTCCATCGGTGAAGTCACCGACATCGTCGAAAAAGAGATGTACACCTTCGAGGACCGCAACGGCGACTCGTTGACCCTGCGCCCCGAAGGCACTGCCGCCTGCGTGCGCGCGGTGCTCGAGCACGGCATCACCGGCAACGGCCAGGTGCAGAAGCTGTGGTACATCGGCCAGATGTTCCGCCACGAGCGCCCGCAGAAAGGCCGTTACCGCCAGTTCCACCAGATCGGCGTGGAAGTGTTCAACCTGGACGGTCCGGACATCGACGCCGAACTGATCATGCTGACCTGGCGCCTGTGGGGCCTGCTCGGCATCCAGGACGCGGTCAAGCTCGAATTGAACAGCCTGGGCACCAGCGAAGCCCGTGCCCGCTACCGTGACGCGCTGGTCGAGTTCCTCTCGGCGCGCCTGGAGCAGCTCGACGAAGACAGCCAGCGCCGCCTCAAGAGCAACCCGCTGCGCATCCTCGACAGCAAGGACCAGGGCACCCAGGCGGTGCTGGTCGGCGCGCCGAAGTTGGAAGATTACCTCGACGAAGATTCCCGCGTGCACTTCGAGGGCCTCAAGGCCCGCCTGGACGCCGCCGGTATTCCGTTCGTGATCAACACCAAGCTGGTGCGTGGCCTGGACTACTACAGCAAGACCGTGTTCGAGTGGGTCACAGACAAGCTCGGCGCCCAGGGCACCGTCTGTGCCGGTGGCCGTTACGACGGCCTGGTCGAGCAGATGGGCGGCAAGCCGACCACTGGCGTCGGCTTCGCCATGGGTATCGAGCGCCTGATCCTGCTGCTGGAAACCCTCGGCCAGGTGCCGGAGTCCATCAACCGTCAGATCGACGTCTACCTGTGCGCCTTCGGCGAGCAGGCCGAGCTGGCGGGCCTGCGCCTGTCCGAAGCCTTGCGTGATCGCTTGCCGGGCCTGCGCCTGGCGGTCAACGCCGGTGGCGGCAGCTTCAAGAGCCAGTTCAAGAAAGCCGACAAGAGCGGCGCGCTGTTTGCCCTGATCCTGGGCGACGACGAGCTGGCCAAGCAAGAGATCGGCCTCAAGCCCCTGCGTGGTCAGGGCGAACAACAGAACATTGCCTGGGATGCTCTGGCTGAGCACCTGGAAACCGCGATCGCTCAGGCGTAACGCGGTTCAATAACGAATAGGCGAAAAGGAGTATTGGGGTGTCGAGTACCGATGATGATGACCTGGCAGGGGTCAAGGACTGGTGGAACCGCAACGGCAAGCCGCTGCTGACTGGCGCGCTGTTGGCCGGTGTGGTGGTGCTGGGCTGGAATACCTGGCACAAGTACCAGAGCAACCAGTCGCAAGGCGCCTCGCAGCTGTATCAGGCACTGCTTGAAACCAGCCTGACGCCAAGCGGCCAGCCAGACGCGACCAAGGTTGCGGAACTGTCCGGCAAGCTCAAGAGCGAATTCGGCGGTACCGCCTACGCCCAGTACGGCAGCCTGTTCGTGGCCAAGGTCGCGGTCGAGAGCGGCAAGCTCGACGATGCTGCTGCCGAGCTCAAGGCGGTGCTGGACAAGCCGGCTGACGTCACCCTGGGTGAGATCTCGCGCCAGCGCCTGGCCCGCGTGCTCGCGGCCCAGAACAAGGCCGAGGATGCGCTCAAGCTGCTCGACGGCGACGCCGACAAGGCCTTCCTCGCCAGCCGTGAAGAATTGAAGGGTGACCTGCTGGTGCAGCTGGGCCGCGCCGACGATGCCCACAGTGCTTATGAAAAAGCCAAGGCCGCGCTTTCTGATGAAGCGGCGGTCGGTGGCCTGCAACTGAAGCTGGATGACCTGGCCAAAGGGGACGCGTGACGTGATCGGTTGGAAACAAGCAGCAGTGCTGACCCTGGCCGTACTGGCCGCAGGTTGCAGCAGCAACAGCAAGAAGGAACTGCCTCCGGCCGAGCTGACCAAGTTCACCGAAGAAGTGGTACTGAAAAAGCAGTGGAGCCGTTCGATCGGTGACGGCCAGGGCGAGACCTACAACACCCTGGTACCGGCCATCGAAAACGACCGCATCTACGCCTCCGACGTCAACGGCGAAGTCTTCGCCCTCGACCGCATCACCGGCGACGTGGTGTGGAAGAAGGACCTGGAACTGCCGGTTTCCGGCGCCGTCGGCGTAGGCTACGGCCTGGTCATGCTCGGCACCCTCAAGGGTGAAGTGATTGCCCTGGATTCCAGCACCGGTGAGGAACGCTGGCGTTCGCGCGTTACCAGCGAAGTCCTGGCGCCGCCTGCCAACAACGGTGACGTTGTGGTGGTACAGACCCAGGACGACCGCCTGATCGGCCTCGATGCCGCGACTGGCGACCGCCGCTGGATCTACGAGAACACCCCGGCCGTACTGACCCTGCGTGGCACCGGTGCGCCGATCGCCACCAACCGCCTGGCCGTCGCCGGCCTGTCCACCGGCAAGGTGGTGGCGGTGGATATCAACAACGGCGTGCCGGTGTGGGAGAGCCGTGTGGCCATCCCGCAAGGCCGTTCCGAGTTGGACCGCGTGGTCGATATCGACGGCGGCCTGCTGCTGTCTGGTGGTACCCTGTACGTCAGCACCTACCAGGGCCGCGTTGCGGGTCTGGATCTGGAAAGCGGCCGTGTGGTCTGGCAGCGTGATGCGTCCAGCTACGTGGGTGTCGCCCAGGGTTACGGCAACGTCTATGTCAGCGAAGCCTCCGGTACCGTCGAGAGCGTCGACGAGCGCTCTTCCAGCGCCCTGTGGACCAACGACTCGATGGCACGCCGTCAGTTGTCGGCTCCTGAGGTGTTCTCCAGCTACGTGGCTGTCGGTGACTTCGAAGGTTACCTGCACCTGCTCAGCCAGGTCGACGGCCGTTTCGTCGGCCGTGAACGTATCGACAGCGATGGCCTGCGCGCCCGCCCACTTGTGGTCGGCGACACCATCTACGTCTTTGGCAACAGCGGCAAGCTCGAGGCACTGACCATCCGCTGAAGCTATGCTTGAAGCCTTGGCGGGCTTCAAGCTGCGGCGTAGGACACGCCGCCCGAACTCCGGCCGCTGCACTGCAGCGGCCTTTGCATTTTCAAGAATTCAAGAATGGAGAGCCGCATGGTTCCCGTAATCGCCCTGGTGGGACGGCCGAACGTAGGCAAATCCACCATGTTCAACCGCCTGACCAAAACCCGCGATGCCATCGTCGGTGACCTGTCGGGCCTGACCCGTGACCGCCAGTATGGTGATGCCAGCTGGCAGGGTCGTTCGTACATCCTGATCGACACCGGTGGTATCACCGGTGACGAAGTGGGCATGGACGAGAAGATGGCCGAGCAGTCGCTGATGGCCATCGAAGAAGCCGACTATGTGCTGTTCCTGGTCGATGCCCGCGCTGGCATGACCGCCGCCGATCAGATGATTGCCGAGCACCTGCGCAAGCGCAACAAGTCGGCGATCCTGGTCGCCAACAAGATCGACAACATCGACGCCGATGTCGCCCGCGCCGAGTTCTCGCCGCTGGGCATGGGCAACGCCATCCCGGTGGCCGGTTCCCAGGGCCGTGGCATCAACCAGTTGATGGAGTCGGTGCTGGGTCATATTCCTCGTGATGCCGAGGAAGAAGCCCTGGACCAGGAAGTCGCCGAAGGCGAGGAAGCGGTACGCATCCCTGGCCCGAGCGAAAAGGATGGCATCAAGATCGCCATCATCGGCCGCCCGAACGTGGGCAAGTCGACCCTGGTCAACCGCATGCTCGGCGAAGAGCGCGTGGTGGTCTACGACCAGCCGGGTACCACCCGCGACAGTATCTACATCCCGTTCGAGCGCGATGACGAGAAGTACACCTTCATCGACACCGCCGGGGTGCGCAAGCGCGGCAAGATCCACGAGGAAGTCGAAAAGTTCTCGGTGGTGAAGACCCTGCAGGCGATCAAGGACGCCAACGTGGTGATCTTCGTCATGGACGCCCGCGAAGGTGTGGTCGACCACGACCTCAACCTGCTGGGCTTCGCCCTCGAAGCGGGCCGCGCCATCGTCATCGCCCTGAACAAGTGGGATGGCATGGAGCCGGGTGAGCGCGACTACGTGAAGACCGAGTTGGAGCGTCGGCTGTTCTTCGTCGATTTCGCTGACATCCACTTCATTTCGGCATTGCACGGCACCGGCGTGGGCAACCTGTACAAGTCGGTACAGGCCGCCTTCAAGTCGGCGGTCACCCGCTGGCCAACCAGCCGCCTGACGCAGATCCTCGAAGATGCGGTCAGCGAGCACCAGCCGCCGCTGGTCAACGGCCGCCGCATCAAGCTGCGCTATGCCCACCTGGGTGGCGCCAACCCGCCGCTGATCGTGATTCACGGTAACCAGACCGAGAAGATTCCGAAGTCCTACTCGCGTTACCTGGAGAACACCTACCGCCGTGTGCTCAAGCTGGTCGGTACGCCGATTCGCATCGAGTACAAGGGCGGTGAGAACCCGTACGAGGGCAAGAAAAACACCCTCACCGACCGCCAGGTCAACAAGAAGCGCCGCTTGATGTCGCACCACAAGAAGGCCGAGAAGAAGCGCCGCGACAAGCGCTGATCGCGTCGTATTCTTCGCGGGCAAGCCCGCTCCCACAGGTCCTCCACAGATTTCGATACCTGTGCAGTGCCTGTGGGAGCGGGCTTGCCCGCGAAGAGGCCCTCTGATGTTTCAACCTTTTTCCTGACTGCTCGATCCGCTATGCTCGGACTCCACCCCGTGCCGGATAAACCCCAGGAAAGAGGGCTCCATGATCCGCAGCAAACTGCCGAACGTCGGCACGACCATTTTCACCACCATGTCCCAGCTCGCCGTGCAAACCGGTGCGCTCAACCTTTCCCAGGGTTTCCCCGACTTCAACGGCCCGCAGGCGCTGCTCGATGCGGTCGGCCGCCATGTGTCCGCCGGGCATAACCAGTACGCACCCATGACCGGCTTGCCGGCGCTGCGCCAGCAGGTCGCGGCCAAGGTCGAGCGCTTGTACAGGGCCAAGGTGGATGCCGATCAGGAAGTGACCATCACCCCCGGCGCCACCGAGGCGATCTTCTGTGCCATCCAGGCAGTGATCCACCCTGGTGACGAAGTGATCGTCTTCGACCCGTGCTACGACAGCTACGAGCCCTCCGTGGAACTGGCCGGAGGCCGCTGCGTGCATGTGCAACTGAGCGACGGCGATTTTCGTATCGACTGGCAGCGGTTCAGCGATGCCTTGAGTCCTCGTACGCGCATGGTCATCCTCAACTCGCCGCACAACCCCAGCGGCGCGCTGATCACCGCTGAAGACCTGGACCAACTGGCGCGGCTGATCGCGGATAAAGATATCTACCTGGTCAGCGACGAGGTCTACGAGCATCTGGTATACGACGGCGTACGCCACGCCAGCGTGCTCGCACATCCAGAACTCTACGCAAAGGCCTTCGTGGTCAGTTCGTTCGGCAAGACCTACCATGTCACCGGTTGGAAGACCGGCTATGTCATTGCCCCTCCAGCCCTGAGCGCCGAGTTGCGCAAGGTGCATCAATACGTCAACTTCTGCGGCGTCACGCCGCTGCAGTGCGCGCTCGCCGACTTCATGGCCGAACACCCGCAGCACCTCGACGAGCTGCCTGGCTTCTACCAGGCCAAGCGCGACCTGTTCTGCGACCTGCTGCAAAGCTCGCGCTTCAGTTTCCAGCGCACGGCCGGCACCTACTTCCAACTGGTGGATTATTCGCAGATTCGCCCGGACCTGAACGACGTCGACATGGCCTTGTGGCTGACCCGCGAGCACGGCGTGGCGACCATCCCGGTGTCGGTGTTCTACCAGCAACCCATCCCCGAGCAACGCCTGGTGCGCCTGTGCTTTGCCAAACGTGAGGAGACGCTGCGTCTGGCAGCGGAAAAACTATGCGCGATCTGAGTGCACTGCCCAACCTGAAAATCGCCTTGGTGCAGACCACCCTGGCCTGGCACGACCGCGAGGCCAACTACGCGCACTTTGAAGTGCTGCTCGACCAGGCCGGTGATGCTGACCTGGTGATCTTGCCCGAGATGTTCACCACTGGTTTTTCGATGGAGTCGGAGCGCCTGGCCGAGCCTGAGAACGGCCCGACCTACAAATGGCTCAAGGCCCAGGCCAAGCGCATCAACGCAGTGATCACCGGCAGCGTGATCATCCAGGCCGCCGATGGCAGCCATCGCAACCGCCTGCTGTGGGCGCGCCCGGACGGTGAGATCCTGCACTACGACAAGCGCCACCTGTTCCGCATGGCCGGCGAGCATAAGCACTACACCCCCGGCGAGCGCCAGGTGCAGTTCGAAATCAAGGGTTGGCGGGTGCGCCCGCTGATCTGCTACGACCTGCGCTTCCCGGTGTGGAGCCGCGATGCCCAGGACACCGATCTGCTGCTCTACACCGCCAACTGGCCAGCGGCGCGGCGCCAGCACTGGAACCGCTTGTTGCCAGCGAGGGGTATCGAGAACCTGTGCTTCGTAGCGGCGGTGAACCGGGTAGGTACCGATGGCAAGGGCTTCGCTTATTCAGGCGACAGCCAGGTGCTGGACTTCCAGGGCGAGAGCGTGCTCAGCGCCGGGGAGGCGGATGGGGTGTTCACGGTGGTGCTCAGGGCGAAAGAGCTGGCGGATTACCGGGCCCGGTTCCCGGCCAACATGGATGCCGATAGCTTCGAGCTGCATTGAATCAGTACCGGCCCCTTCGCGGGGCAAGCCCGCTCCCACAGGGTGTGTGGAGATCCTCTGTGGGAGCGGGCTTGCCCCGCGAAGGGGCCGGGACTGATTAGTAAACATCCCGCCGATATCGCCCATCTTCAATCAGTTGCTCGACCACTGCTTCACCCAGCATGCCTTTGAGCGCCGCATCAACGCCGGCAGCCATGCCTTGCAGGCTGCCGCAGACATACACACAAGCCCCCTCGGCCACCCAGCGCTTGAACTCATCGGCCTGCTGCAGCAACACATCCTGCACATAAACCTTCTCGGCCTGATCACGTGAAAACGCCAGGTCCATCCGCGCCAGATCGCCGTTGTCCAGCCACCTTTGCAGCTCATCACCGCAAAGCAAGTCATGCGCCCGGTTACGCTCACCGAACAGCAGCCAGTTGCGCTGTTCGCCAGCATTGATCCGCGCCCGCAGCAGGCTGCGTAGGCCCGCGATGCCAGTCCCGTTGCCGATCAGAATCATCGGCGCGGCGCTTTCCGGCAGATGGAAGCCACTGTTACGCCGCAGGCGCAGGCTCAACGTGCCACCCACCGGCAGGAACTCAGTCAGCCAACCAGAGCCCAGGCCAAGGTTGCCATCGGCATGGCGCTCCTGGCGTACGATCAGCTCCAGCACGCCGTCGCTGGCAATCGAGGCGATGGAGTATTCGCGGCTGCCGATCGGCATCAGTGCATCGACCAGCGCCTGTGGCTGCAAACCGATCAAGTGGTCGCGGCGCGTGGGTAGCTGGCGGCCTGCCAGAGCCTGGCCTAGGGTTTCGCTCAGGCCATCGAGCTGCACCTTCGCGTTGGCATCCAGTCCCATGCCGCTTAGAAATGCGTCCACACGCGGTTGGCCATTGAGCGGGAGTATCTCTACCAGATCGCCAGCTTCCCAGCTGGCGGGTTGCTCCGGACGAAGGCCGAGCAGGTAGACCGGTTGGCCCTGACTGTCCGGGTTGAGCAACGTACGGCCGACCAGGCTCCAGTTGCCGAAACTCGGCGGTTGCCAGGCCGCGACAGGCTGGGCGCCGGTCAGCTGCGCAAGTTCCTGCTGCCATTGCTGCAAAGCGGCCTGGTCGGCGTTATCCACTTCCACCGGGCTGAACGCGCTGCTGGCACCGCGCTCGCCGAGCCATGCCTGCAGGCGTCGGGCAAAGCCGCAGAAGTGCGGGTACTGGCGGTCACCGAGGGCCAGTACGGCGTAGCTCAAACCGTTCAAGGCCCAGGGCTGGCCCAGTACCTTGCGTTCGAAAGCACGGGCGCTGTCCGGTGCTTCGCCGTCGCCGAAGGTGCTGACCACGAACAATGCGCGGCGAGCCTGGCGCAGGTCGTCTTCGCCCAGCTCGCCCAGAGCACGTACCTGCACCGGCAGGCCGGCGGCCTGCAGTTGGCCGGCGCTCTGCCAGGCCAGTTGCTCGGCGAAGCCGCTTTGGCTGGCGAAGCCGATCAGCCAGTTGTCGCCGCTGGCATTGGCGCTGGAAACGCTGCCACGGGCGGCGCGGACCTGGCGTTTTTTGCGGCGGCGGTCGAGGTACAGCAGCCATCCTGTGACGAAGAACAGCGGCATGGTCAGGCTGGCGATGGTGACGATGATGCGCCCCGGCAGGCCGAAGTACTCACCCACGTGCAGGGCGTAGACGCTCTGCAGCAGTTGAGCCTTGAAGGACTTGTCGGTATAGCGATCGTGGCTTTTTACCTGGCCGGTGGCCGGGTCCAGCACCAGGGTGTTGAAGGCGCGCGGGTGCGCCGCATCGTCGAGCAGATAGAACAGGTTGGCCGACTGGCCGCCCGCAGGTGGCAGGCGCAGGTTGTACATGGCCAGGCCCGGGCCTGCGGCGTCCTTGAGGTTGGCCCAGATGGCGTCGTAGTCGACCACCAGCGGCGGGGCATTCTTGTCGACTTTCTGCGGCCCGTGGCGGCCACGGCCTTCGCCACGTTTTTGCTGCTGGCCAGCGGCGGGCGCGTCGGCCAGCAGTTTGTTCAGGCCTTCACGGTACCACTCGTAGGACCAGAACAGCCCGGTCAGCGCGAACAAGAGGTAGAACAGCAGGCACCAGGTACCGGCCACCGCATGCAGGTCCCAATTGAAGGCGCGGCCTTTCTTGGCCCAATCGAAGGTCAGCCAGGTGCGCCAGTTCAGTGCCTTGCGCGGCCAGCGCAGGTACAGGCCGGAAAGGCAGAAGAACACCAGCATCAGGGTGCAGGCGCCGGTGATCTGGCGGCCGGTGTCGCCCATCGCCAGGAAGCGGTGCAGGGTGAGCATCAATTGGAAGAAGCCTTGCCCGGCGACTTCACCCTTGAGCTCGCCGGTATAGGGGTCGGCGTAACGCAGTTCGCCACGGCGCTCGCCCGGCGCTGGGGTGAAGAAGACCCGCGCGGCATTGCCTTCGCGCACATCGACCCACAGCATCGACACCTTGTCGCCTTGCTCGGCCTCGACCTTGCGCACCAGTTCGGCCGGCGGCAGCACGCCTTCAGCGCGTACTTCAACCTTGAGCACATCGGCGTTGAACGCGCGCAGCAGTTCTTCCTGGAACGAGTACAGCGCCCCGGTGATGCCCATCAAGGCCAGCACCAGGCCAGCGGTGATGCCAAAGAACCAGTGCAATTGAAACAGCGTCTTCTTCACCACATCGATCACCTTGTCTAGCTGTCGCAGCCTGGGCGGCGTGCATTATGCCTTGATACGCAAAAGCCCCGCTCACTGGAATGAACGGGGCAACCCGTCTGCAACCTGTGCTGGCCTCATCGCGGCTGAAGCCGCTCCTACAGACCGTGGGAGCGGCTTCAGCCGCGATGAGGCCAGCAGATCAACCCAGTCCCCTTATCAGAAGTGGACGCTGGTAGTCAGCAGGGCGGTCCTACCCGCCGCCTGGTTGGCGAAGTGGGTGGAGAACGCTTTGTCGTAGTAGACCTCATTGGTAAGGTTCTGCACGTTCAACTGCAAGTCGACGTTTCTGGTCAGCTTGTAGGCAGCCATGGCGTCGTAGCGGACGTAGCTGTCGACCATGGTGGTGTTGGCCACGCTGCCGTAGACGTCATCCACGTAGAACGCGCCGCCACCGATGGTCAGCTTCGGCGTGATCGCATAAGTGGTCCACAGGCTTGCGCTGTTGTTCGGCGTGTTCGGCAGCTGATTGCCGTCGTTGGCCTTGCCCAGCGGGCCGCCGTCGATCTGGCGTGCCTGCATGTAGGTGTAGCCGGCGAACACCTGCCACTTGTCGGTGAGCTTGCCGCTGGCCGACAGTTCGATGCCCTGCACGCGGGTTTCGCCGACGTTTTCGTAGGTGGTGGTGTCCACCTGTACGCGGGCGTTTTCTTTCTCGGTGCGGAACAGCGCGGCGGCCAGGGACAGGCGCTGGTCGAGCAGGTCCCACTTGGTGCCGATTTCGTAGTTGGTGGTTTCTTCCGGCTCCATGTCGCTGCTCAGCAGGTTGCCGGCACGGTCGGTCGAGCCGCCCAGCGGGTTGCCTTCCATGCCTTCGCCGAGCATCGCGCCAGGTGGTGTGGCCGAGGTGGCGTAGGACACATAGATGCTGCCGTTCTCAGCCGGCTTCCATACCAGGCCCAACTGACCAGTGACGAATTCGCTGACGTCCTTGCCCTTGGCAGTGGTGGTACCCGCTGCGTTGTAGGTCTTGTAGTCCGTGTCGAAGTGGTCGTAGCGCAGGCCCATGTTGAGCAGCCAGTCCGGCGTCAGCTCCAGGGTGTCGAACACGTAGAGGGCGCGGGTCTTGCTGTTGGTGGTGGTGCCGGCGTAGTTGCGGGCGATGCTGCCGTTCCACGGATCGTCCGGGTTCGGGTTGCTCAGCGAGGTGCAGTTGTAGCCGCTGCTGGCGCCGATCATGCTCGGGGTGCAGTTGGTGTTCGCGGCGCCGCCAGGCACGGTATCGGTGTTGACGGTGTAGGACGAACGCTCGCTCTCTTCACGGCTCAGCTCGATACCGGTGGAGAAGCTGTTCTTCATGCCACCCACATAGAACTCACCAAACAGGTCGGTCTGGTTGGTAGTGGTGGCGGTGTTGCCAACGCGGGTGTTGGCGCGGCGCCATACGCTGCCGTTGTTGACGTTGCCCTTGCTGTCGTCAGGCTGGGTGAGGATGTAGTCCTGCATGCTGTTGCCATGACGCAGGGTGTTCTTGATGGTCAGCGAGTCGGTCAGATCGTGCTCGATGGCGAAGGTGGCGATGTCGACGCGGCTCTTGCGGAAGTCGCGGCCGGTCAAGCCATAGAAGTTGTCGCTGTCGCCGCCGTCGTTGGGCTTGCTCGGGTGCGCCGAGGTGCGCGCGCCGCTGCCACCGGTCGGGATGGTGTACGGGATGCCCGAGTCCGGCAGGTCGTCACTTTCAAGGTGGTAATAGTCGAGGTTGACGCGGGTCGGTGTGCCCAGGCCGAAGGCCAGGGACGGGGCGATACCCCAACGGTCGTAATTGACCTTGTCACGGCCGGCGACATTGCTTTCGTGGGTCATCAGGTTCAGGCGGCCGGCGACGCTGTCGCTGAACTGGTAGTTGCCATCGAAGGTGTAGCGCTGGGTCTGGTCGCTGCCCCAGGTCCAGGCTCCGTCCAGCGAGTTGCCCAGGTGGGCGCGCTTGCTCACCAGGTTGATGGTGCCGCCCGCGGCGCCGCGGCCACCGATGGCCGAGTTCGGGCCCTTGGCGACTTCGACCGACTCGATGGCGAAGATTTCGCGAGTCTGCGCGCCGGTGTCGCGCACGCCGTCCAGGTAGGTGTCACCTTGGGCGTCGAAGCCACGGATGAACGGGCGGTCGCCTTGCGGGTTGCCGCCTTCGCCAGCGCCGAAGGTGATGCCCGGCACGGTGCGCAGGGCGTCCTGCAGGCTCAGGGCGTTGGTGTCCTTGATCACCTGTTGCGGGATCACGGTGACCGAGCGCGGGGTGTCCACCAACGGTGCGGTGTACTTCTGCGAGGAGGCCTTTTCGACCTTGTAATCGGTGCTGGCCTGTTCAGCCTTGCCATTGACACTGGTGGCGTCGAGGGTGACGGCATTGTTGGCGGCTGGATCGGCGGCATAAGCGCTCGAAGCGCTGAGAGCGACGCCGATGGCGGTGACGATCAGGCGTGGTGAACTCACTGCAGATGGTACGTGACGCATGTCTGTTGGCCTTCCCCAAGGTGTGAAGGCGGCGGAGCATAATGTAAGCGATTGTAACTAACAATTGAGACTCGTTACCATTCGCGAAGAATTTACAATCTTTACAAATTCTCTTTACGGTTACGGCAGGCTGAAACGTCTAAGGCGCCGAAAGGGCTTGTGCCGTGCAAAAGGGAATCAATATCATTGACGCCTTTACATTTCTTGACGGTGCCGCCGCCATGCTGCTTCACATTCCCGGCTTGTTCGACGCCGACGAGCTCGCCCGCATTCGCGAAGCTCTGGAGCAGGCCGACTGGGCCGACGGTAAGGTCACGGCCGGTTACCAGTCGGCCAAGGCCAAGCACAACCTGCAACTCCCGGAAGGTCATGCGCTGGCCAAGGAGATCGGCGCTGCGCTGATCGATCGCTTGTGGAAAACCCCGCGTTTCATGTCGGCGGCGCTGCCGCACAAGGTGTTCCCGCCGCTGATCAACTGCTACCGCGAAGGCGGAAACTTCGGCTTCCACATCGACAATGCCTTGCGCCAGCCCCAAGGCAGCCCGGAGCGGGTGCGCACCGATCTTTCCTCGACCCTGTTCCTCAGCGACCCCGACAGCTACGACGGCGGCGAGCTGGTGATCCAGGACACTTACGGCGTGCAGCAGATCAAACTGGCCGCAGGCGATCTGGTGCTGTACCCCGGTACCAGCTTGCACAAGGTCAACCCGGTGACCCGGGGTGTGCGCTATGCGGCGTTCTTCTGGACCCAGAGCCTGGTGCGCGAAGACAGCCAGCGGGCGTTGCTGTTCGAGATGGACAACGCCATCCAGCAACTCACCGCCGATGTGCCCGAGCACCCCTCGTTGCTGCAACTGACCGGCACCTACCACAACCTCTTGCGCCGTTGGGCTGAGGTCTGATCCGTGTCCTATCAATTGCGTCGTGAGGAAGTCGTGGATGTTGCAGGCCTGCAGGCCATGCTTGAGGACAGCCCCGGCAAGGCGGCCCAGGCGATTCTGGCGGCAGCCGGGCAGGGTGTGATCGAGGCGCAGTTGTTGCTCGGGCAGATCTTGCTGGACGGGCGTGGCATCGAACAGGACGCCTGCGTTGCGCGGAGCTGGTTCGGTATCGCCGCCCAAGGCGGTAGCGCCATGGCCCACAACATGCTCGGACGTTGCCTGGAACATGGCTGGGGTGGCGAGGTGAGCCTGAGCCAGGCCGCCATCCACTATGCGCGGGCAGCGGACGCTGGCCTCGACTGGGGCCTTTACAATCTGGGCAATCTGCTGGCTACCGGGCGTGGGGTGCCGGCCAATCAGGCCCAGGCATTGACGTGCTACGAGAAGGCCGCGCAGATGGGCCATGCAAAATCGATGAACCTGTACGGGCGTTACCTGGAGCAGGGCTTAGCTGGCGCGCCGAGCCCGGTACGGGCGGTGCGCTGGTATCGGCGTTCAGCCGAAGCAGGGGATTTTCGCGGGATGTTCAGCCTGGCGCTGGTGCTGGTCGAGCGGGGCGAGCTGGCTGAGGCCGGGCGCTGGCTGGAGCAGGCACGGGTCGAAGGGAATATGAATTTCCTGCGCAGTGCGTTGGTGACGTTGCAGGGGGCGGGGCCGGTGTTGATGGCGTTTGCTGAGCGGTATGCCGAAGAGATCGGAAGGCGGGAGATTTGAGGTTGCCTGTACTGGCCTCTTCGCGGGCGAGCCCGCTCCCACAGGTTCCCCACGGTTATCAAATTCAGTGAGGTACCTGTGGGAGCGGGCTTGCCCGCGAAGAGGCCAGAGCTGACAGCACACCTATGAAAACGGGGCCTTTCGGCCCCGTTGTGCATTACAGGTAGTAAGCCTTCAACGGCGGGAAACCATTGAATTCCACCGCGCTGTAGCTGGTGGTGTAGGCACCGGTCGACAGCCAGTACAGGCGGTCACCGATGGCCAGGTTCAGTGGCAGGCCGTACTTGTAGTTTTCGTACATGATGTCGGCGCTGTCGCAGGTCGGGCCGGCGATCACCACTTCTTCGGCTTCGCCTTTCTTCTCGGTCCAGATCGGGAACTTGATGGCTTCGTCCATGGTTTCGATCAGGCCGGAGAACTTGCCCACGTCGGTGTAGATCCAGCGCTCGACGGCGGTGCGCGACTTGCGGGCGACCAGCACCACTTCGCTGACCAGGATACCGGCGTTGGCGATCAGCGAACGGCCAGGCTCCAGGATGATTTCCGGCAGGTTGTCACCGAAATCTTCCTTGAGGAAGCGGATGATCTCTTCGGCGTAGGTTTCCAGGCTGTTGGTACGGGTGATGTAGTTGGCCGGGAAGCCGCCGCCCATGTTGATCAGCTTCAGCTCGATGCCGTCCTCTTCCTTCAAGCGCTCGAAGATCACCTTGACCTTGGCGATGGCGGCGTCCCACACGCTGATGTCGCGCTGCTGCGAACCCACGTGGAAGGAGATACCGTATGGCACCAGGCCCAGGTCGCGGGCGAGGATCAGCAGGTCCATGGCCATGTCGGTCTGGCAGCCGAATTTGCGCGACAGCGGCCAGTCGGCCGTGGTGGAGCCTTCGGTGAGAATACGCACGTAAACCTTCGAGCCCGGCGCTGCCTTGGCGATGTTGCGCAGGTCGGCTTCGGAGTCGGTGGCATACAGGCGCACGCCCTTCTCATAGAAGTAGCGGATGTCCTTGGACTTCTTGATGGTGTTGCCGTAGCTGATGCGGTCGGCGCTGACGCCACGGTCCATCACCTTGTCCAGTTCGTAGATCGAGGCGATGTCGAAGCTCGAACCTTTCTCTTTCAGCAGGTCGATGATCTCGACCGCCGGGTTGGCCTTGACCGCGTAGTAGACCTTGGCGAATTCGAAACCGGCGCGCAGGTCGTCGTAGGCCTGGCTGATCATCTGGGTATCGATGAGTACGAACGGGGTTTCCTGCTTGTCGGCGAACGCCTTCATTTTCTGGAAGGTGTCACGCGCGAAATAATCTTCGACCTGGATCGACATGCTCAGGGACTCCATGGGCAAACTGAAAAGATAAGTGGCTGCAAACTGAACGTCCTCCGTATCCCCACTTTGGTTCGCCTACTCAGTACTTGAGCCGGATGGATCGTTTCCAGCATGGACGTTCGGCGCGCACTTTAGGGCGTGAAGAATGCAGAATCAACAGGCAATCCGGGCGTGATCGGCGTGGATCGACGACCAGCCATTTGAATAACCGACTCGTGTGACCGGAAGATGTTCCCTGGGATGTTTGAAGCGTTAAATATTGTGGAATAGACCGCTTTGGCCCCTTGGCGAGCAAGCCCGCTCCTACAGGGATCACACCGTTCAGGTGAGATTTGGCTTGTCCGCGAAAGGGCCGCAGGTGTTCATATTTATGGCCACATTTTTCTGGTACCCACGTGCAGAAAATGACCCATAAATTTTTTGTTACCGACTGGCGGAATTGCCGATTTTGATGAGAAACATTACTATTCGCACCCTTCCTTGCCTCCCTGACGACCCCGACCGTGTCCGGACCCAAAGGCTTTCTCGACCACTACCATGAGCTGATCGGCACCTGGACGCGCAAGCTGCGCAGTCGTCAGCAGGCCGAGGACCTCACTCACGATGCGTTTGTGCGGGTGCTGGAAAACCCGCGCGAGCGGGTCGAGCAGCCACGCGCCTACCTGCACCAGACCGCGCGCAATATTGCCGTGGACGGTTTTCGCCGCGAAGACCGGCGCCAGGCACTGGAGCTGGAGGCTTTCGATGAAAACACCAGCAGCAGCGGCGACCCGGAAGCCTACGTGCACGCTCTGGAGCTGGCCGACAGCGTCGAGCGGGCGCTGGCCGAGTTGCCTCTCAACTGCAGGCGGGTATTCATCTGGCAGAAGCTTGAGGGCCTGACCCAGGCCGAGATCGCCGAGCGCATGGGTTTGACCAAGAACACGGTCGAAAAGTATATGATCCGCACGCTCCGACATCTGCGTGAGCACCTGGATGTGTCGGCACGATGAGTCAGGAGACCCTCCCCATGAAACAGCACGGCAGCGATAGCGTCCGCGAGCAGGCGGCCGAATGGTTCGCCCGCGTGCAGGATGCGCCGCGTGATGCCGCGCTTCGGGCGCAGTTGCGCGCCTGGCAGGAGGCCGACCCGCGGCACCGCGATGAGTACGAGCACTTCGAAAGGCTGTGGCGCGCAGCCGATTTCATCCCCCGCCAGCGCCTCGAAGCGCTGTGCCAGCCAGATCCCGTGCAGCAGTTGCCACGCCGACGCTTCGTGCGCCAGGCATTGGCGGCGGGCATCGCCGTGGTCGCCCTGGGGCTGGGCTGGAGTGGCTGGCAGCATCAGCGGTTGAATCATCAGGATCATTTGCAGACTGCCTTTGGCGAGCGTCGCCAGGTCGAATTGCCGGACGGCTCGCAGCTGGAACTCAACAGCGGTACGCAACTGCAGGTCGATTTCAGCGCAGGGCGTCGGCACATTCAGCTAAGCGCCGGCGAAGCGATGTTCATCGTCGCCCACGACAGCAGCCGACCGTTCGTGGTCGACACCGCCCAGGGCAGCGTGACCGTCACCGGCACGCGCTTCGATGTGCGATTGGACCCGACTGCCACCCGTGTGGCGGTGGAGCAGGGGTCGGTCCGCGTGCAGGGCAAGGACGCTTCGCTGGCGCAACTGACGGCCGGCCTGGGCGCCTCTATAGATGCACAAGGCAAAGTGGCGCCGCCCTATGCGGTGAATGCCGCGGCGCTGACCGCCTGGCGCCAGGGCAAGCTGGTGTTCGACAACGCCACCCTGGCCGAGGTGGTGGCTGAAGCCTCGCGTTATCGTGCCCAGCCACTGCGCGTTGCTCCCGGCAAGGTGGCGCAGATGCGCCTGTCCAGCACCTTCAGCACCGACGACACTGACGCCCTGCTGCGTGCCTTGCCGAGCATCCTGCCGGTGGCCATCAAAACCCACGAAGACGGCTCTCGCGAAATAATCGCGAAATAGATTCAGGTTTTTTTCAGCTCGTTCGTCTTCCTCGCCAGCTGCAACTGCCAAGCATTTCCATTTGCATGCGGTTGGCGTTTATCCCGAACTTCAGGATGTCTTGACGACGTGAACAACAAAAAACCTCTGCCACGCTTCTGCGCCCTTGCGCTCGCCATTGCGGTCAGTGCCGCGGCCGTCAACAGCCACGCCGAACAGGCGGGCGCCGCAATCCAGATCCAGGCGCAACCCTTGGCCTCGGCGCTCAGCCAGCTGGGCCAGCAGACCAACCTGCAGCTGTTCTACAGCCCGGAGCTGGTGGCCGGCAAGCAGGCCCCGGCGGTGTCCGGCAAGCTGGCGCCGGTGCAGGCGCTGCAGCAGTTGCTGCAAGGCAGCGGCCTGACGTTCGAGATGTCCCAGGACACCGTGGTGGTAAAGCCATTGCCGACCACCCTGGATCTGGGCAGCGGTAGCCTGGAGCTGGCGCCCACCGACATCAAGGTGGTCGGTGACTGGCTGGGCGATGCCAACCAGGCGGTGGTGCAGAACCACCCTGGCGCGCGCACCGTAGTGCGTCGTGAGGCCATGATCGAAGAGGGCGCGATGAACGTGCGTGATGTGCTGCGTGGCATCCCCGGGGTGCAGGTACAGGACTCCAACGGCACCGGTGGCAGCGACCTGTCGCTCAACGTCGGGGTGCGCGGCCTGACTTCGCGCCTGTCGCCGCGCTCGACCGTGCTGATCGATGGCATCCCGGCGGCCTTCGCTCCGTATGGTCAGCCGCAGCTTTCGATGGCGCCGATCTCCTCGGGTAACCTCGACAGCATCGACGTGGTCCGCGGTGCCGGGTCCGTGCGCTATGGCCCGCAGAACGTCGGCGGGGTGATCAATTTCGTGACCCGGGCAATCCCGGAAAAAGCCTCGGCGGAGCTGTCCACCACCCTGGAAACTTCGCAGCATGGCGGCTGGAAACACACCGAGTCGGCCTTCGTCGGCGGCACTGCCGACAACGGCATGGGCGTGGCCCTGCTGTACACCGGGGTGAACGGCAACGGTTACCGTGAAAGCAACAATGGCAACGACATCGACGACGTCATCCTCAAGACCCACTGGGCGCCCACCGATGGCGACGAGTTCTGGCTCAACTTCCACTACTACGATGGCCGCGCCGACATGCCCGGCGGCCTGACCCAGGCGCAGTACGACAGCAACCCGTATCAGTCGCTGCGCGACTACGACTACTTCGCCGGCCGACGCAAAGATGTGTCGTTCAAATGGCAGCGCCAACTCGACGACGCCACCCAGTTCGAAGTGCTGACCTACTACACCGACAGCTTCCGTGGCAGTGCCATCGCCGCACGGGACATGAAGACCCTGTCGTCGTACCCGCGCAACTACCACACTTTCGCCATCGAGCCGCGCGTATCGCGAATCTTCTTCGCCGGCCCCACCACCCAGGAAGTCAGCGTCGGCTACCGCTACCTGAAAGAAGCCATGCGTGAACAATCGACCCGCCTGGCGCTGATCGACAACGTGCCGACCGTAACCCCGACCTCCGATGGCCACGTATTCCAGGACCGCAGCGGCGGCACCGAGGCCAGCGCTTACTACATCGACGACAAGATCGATGTCGGCAACTGGACCATCACCCCGGGCATCCGTTTCGAGCACATCAACACCGACTGGCGCGACCGCCCGGTGCTGGACGCCAACAACCGCCCGGTGGCGGAGAAGAAGCGCAGCATCACCAGCAACGAGCCACTGCCGGCGCTGAGCGTGATGTATCACATCTCCGATGCCTGGAAGGTGTTCGCCAACTACGAAACCTCGTTCGGCAGCCTGCAGTACTTCCAGCTGGGCCAGGGCGGCACTGGCAACAGCACGGCCAATGGCCTGGAGCCGGAAAAGGCCAAGACTTACGAGGTCGGTACGCGTTATGACAACGGCGGCTTCGCCGGAGAGCTCACTGCGTTCTACATCGACTTCGATGACGAACTGCAGTACATCAGCAACGATGTCGGCTGGACCAACCTGGGCGCCACCAAGCACCAGGGTATCGAAGCATCGGTGCGCTATGACCTGGCCGGGCTGGAC
Organism: Pseudomonas sp. NPDC089752; assembly: GCF_044748725.1. NCBI lineage: Bacteria > Pseudomonadati > Pseudomonadota > Gammaproteobacteria > Pseudomonadales > Pseudomonadaceae > Pseudomonas > Pseudomonas sp. NPDC089752. Next base: position 126,514 of record NZ_JBIVGP010000004.1, on the reverse strand, counting down.
CCGCGGCTGGAGGGCCTATCGGTCAATGGTGGCTACACCTACACCCGTGCCACTTATGAAGGGGAAATTCCTGGCTTCAAAGGCCGTGACTTGCCGTTCTACTCACGCCAGGTGGCCACGGCTGGCCTGCGTTACGCGGTCAACCGCTGGACCTGGAACCTGGACGCTTTCGCCCAATCCAAACAACGCGCGCCGGGTACCGGGATCAACGCCAATGGCAGCTTCAATGGCGACTACATCACCGAGCCGAGTGCCGATGGGCAGTATGGCGACATTCCGGGCTACGTGACCTGGCATGCCCGTGGGGGCTATGACTTTGGGCCGCAGGTGTCCAACCTGAAGCTGGCGGCGGGGGTGAAGAACCTGTTCGACAAGCAGTATTTCACTCGGTCGAGCGATAACAATGCCGGGTTGTATGTGGGGGAGCCGCGGACCTTCTATGTGCAGGCCAGTGTAGGGTTCTGATACCGCGTCGCCTTTATCGCGGATGAATCCGCTCCTACAGGTAGGAGCGGATTCATCCGCGATGAGGCCAGCTCAGGAAACCACAGCCTCGGCCGGCGACACGATGCTGGTCTTCGCCCCCCGCGAACGCCCCGAGCTCAGGTAAGCGGCAATCGACTCCTGGGTCACCTCGCCCAAAAACACCTGCTCGGCATCCAGCACCGGCAACCACGCCCGGTTGAACTCGTACATCCGCGACAACAGGATGCGCAAATGCTCATCGTGCGAGGCGGTGGCATTGAACTGGCGCAGGAAGTCACCGCACGTCCCTTGCTGGCGGTGCATGTCACGCCGGCGCACATAACCCAGTGCCTTGTTTTGCCCATCGGTCACCACCACATAGCGGCGGTCATGTTCATCCAGCAGCTCCAGCGCATCGCTCACCGGCGTTTCCGGGCTTACCGATGGCGCGTTGTCCGCCGCATCTTCGGCGCGCACCAGCAGCAGGCGTTTGAGCGTGCTGTCCTGGCCGACGAAGTTACTGACGAAATCGTCCACCGGGTGCGCAAGCAGGGTGTCCGGGTGGTCCAGCTGCAGCAGCTTGCCGGCACGGAAGATGGCGATCTTGTCGCCCAGCTTGATGGCTTCGTCGATGTCGTGGCTGACCATGATCACGGTCTTGTTCAGCGCCCGCTGCATCTCGAAGAATTCGTTCTGGATCATCTCGCGGTTGATCGGGTCGACCGCGCCGAACGGCTCGTCCATCAACAATACCGGAGCCTCCGCCGCCAGCGCGCGGATCACACCGATGCGCTGCTGCTGGCCACCGGACAGCTCGCGCGGGTAGCGCTGCAGGTACTGTTTGGGTTCCAGCTTGATCATGCTCATCAACTCGCGGGCACGCTCGTGGCAGCGCTGCTTGTCCCAGCCGAGCAGGCGCGGGACCACGGTGATGTTCTCCTCGATGGTCATGTTGGGGAACAGGCCGATCTGCTGGATCACATAGCCGATCTGGCGGCGCAGGGTCACTTCGTCCAGGCCGCTGGTGTCTTCGCCATTGATGAACACCTGGCCGGAGGTTGGCGTGATCAGGCGGTTGATCATTTTCAGCGTGGTGCTTTTGCCGCAGCCCGAGGGGCCGAGGAAGACGCAGATTTCGCCTTCGTTGACGGTCAGGCTGACCGAGTCGACGGCTTTGACGTCCTTGCCGTTGACGTTGAAGGTCTTGCTGAGGTTCTTGAGTTCGATCATGAGCGCAGTCCTTCTGGAGTCAGGGCACGTTGCAGGGTTTGCAGGAGCAGGTCGGCGATGATCGCCAGCAGGCTGACCAATACGGCGCCGACCAGCAGCATCGACATGTCGCTGCGGCTGATGGAAGTGAGGATGAGCACGCCAAGGCCACCGGCACCGATGGTCGCGGCGATGGTCATCACGCCGATGTTCATCACCACGGCGGTGCGCACGCCAGCGAGGATCACCGGTACCGCGATGGGCAGCTCGACCATGCGCAGGCGCTGGCCGAAGGTCATGCCGATGCCGCGTGCGGCTTCACGGATACCGGGCTCGACGTTGGTCAGGGCCAGGTAGGTGTTGCGCAGAATTGGCAGCAGCGAATACAGGAACACGGCGGTAATGGCCGGCAGCGGCCCCAGCCCCTGGCCGAACTTGGAGTAGAACGGCAGCAGCAGGCCGAACAGGGCGATCGACGGGATGGTCAGCAGCACCGTGGCGCTGGCCTGCACTGGGCCGGCGACGGCGGGAAAGCGGGTCATCAGGATGCCCAACGGCACGCCGACGAGAATCGCCAGGCTGACGGCGATGCCGACCAGCATGATGTGCTGCCAGGTCAGCTGCAGCACCTGGGCCCAGTCGAGGTGGGCGAACGTATCGAGCAGGCTCATGGCTGTACCTCCTTGAGGGGGTGCTCGCGCAGGAACGCGGCGGCCACCGCCGTCGGGTTCTGGTGTTCGACATCGACCTTGGCGTTGAGCTGGCGCATGGTCTCGTCATCGAGCTGCTCGGCCAGCGGCTTGAGCAGGCCGACCAGTTGCGGGTTGGCGTCGAGTACTTGTTTGCGCACCACCGGGGCGGCGGTGTAGTCGGGGAAGTAGTGGTTGTCGTCTTCCAGCAGCTTGAGGTTGAACGCGCTCAAGCGGCCATCGGTGGTGTACACCAGGCCAGCGAACACCTGGTTGTTGTGCATCGCGGTGTAGACCAGGCCGGCGTCCATCTGGCGGATATTGGCGCGGCCGACTTGCAGGTCATACATCTCTTTGAGGCCGACCAGGCCGTCCGGGCGGTTGGCGAATTCGGTGTCCAGGGCCACCAGGTGATTGCGTTTGCGCTCGTCACGCAGCACCTGGTTGAGGTCGCTGATCGTGTTGATCTGCGGGTAGGCTTCGGCCACCTGCTTGGGCAGGCCCAGGGCGTAGGTGTTGCTGAACTTCGACGGGGTCAGCCAGATCAGGTCCTTCTTCGCGTCCAGTTCCTTGACCTTGGCGTAGGTGGCGTCGGCGCTGGGCATGCGCTCGTCGATATGGTTGTAGGAAACCAGCGACACGCCGGTGTATTCCCACATCAGGTCGAGCTGGCCGGTTTCCTGGGCCTGGCGGGCGATGCTGCTGCCAAGGCCGGTGGTGACGCGCACATCGAAGCCGTTGGCGCGCAGGTATTGAGCAGTGATTTCGGCGAGCACGGTCTGTTCGGTGAACACCCGCGCGCCGATGCGTACCAGCGGTTTTTCCGCCGCCTGGGCAAAACCTGCGAACAGCAGGGCCGCGCCCAGCAGCAAGGCGATTCTCTTCTTCATACGTTCCCTCTGTTTATTGGGCCAGGCCACGTTCCAGCCAGCGCTTGCTGGAGAAACTCACCACCGCATCCAGGACCAGTGCCAGCAAGGCGGTACAGGCCGCGCCGAGCAGCAGCTGTGGCTGGTTGTTCAAGGCGATGCCGGGGAAGATGAGGCTGCCCAGGCTGTTGGCACCAATCAGAAACGCCAGCGGCGCGGTACCAACGTTCAGCGCCAAAGCCACGCGCACACCGCCGACGATGATCGGCACGGCATTGGGTAGCTCCACCTGCCAGAGCTGCTGGCGCGGGGTCATGCCGATGCCGGTGGCGGCTTCCTTGAGCGAGGCGGGGACGTTTTTCAGGCCTTCGTAGGTATTGCGCACGATGGGCAGGAGGGAGGCGAGGAACAACGCGAAGATCGCGGGCCCGGCGCCGATGCCCAGGATACTCAGGGCGATGGCCAGAACGGCCAGAGGGGGGATGGTGTTGCCAACGTTGAAGAACTGCATGAAGCGCTCGGCTTTGTCGACCCGGTGCGGTCGACTCAAGGCAATGCCAGCGGGGATGCCCACGGCCAACGCCGCCGCCATCGAAGCCAGCACCAGTACCAGGTGCGCTTGCAGGTAGAACCAAAGATCGTCGCGGTAACGCGCGATCGTGTCGATGCCGATCCAGTGGATCAGCAGGGCCAGGATGACGAGCACGGTGGCGCATCCCAACAGCCCTTTACCGTAGCGTGTAGCCACAGGCGGACTCCTTGTGTTGTCGGCGAGCACACTTCTTTTTATGCCGGCCAAGGTTGGCGGCGGTGGGTGTGTTCGCGAGTAGCAGCGTGAAGCAACCGGAGGCTGCGATCAGGCCATGAGCCGAACCCCGTCGGGCCCGAAAAAGCTGATGAAACCAATCCCCAACCGAAGCGGGTTGCAGGGGAGTGGACGTCTCCGTGGGCGTAAAGGTTCCCATCTGAGGCGGCATTTGGCCAGTGTTAATCACTGGGGAGTGTCAATCTTGACGAGAGAAAACAGCGATTTAATGCGCTGAAGGCGCTGAAATAACTGGCCTGCGGCCTTTTGTCAGTATTGGCCTCTTCGCGGGTTTAGAAACTATGCTAACTCATTGATTTAGTGGATCTGCTGTGGGAGCGGCTTCAGCCGCGAACACCGGCTAAGCCGGTGCCATACATCGCGTCGCTTGCTTCGCGGCTAAAGCCGCTCCCACGGGGCTTTGGTCGAATGCCTCAATTCAGGTATGATACTGCCCCTTTTTCGATCCCCAGTCAGGCGATTTCCCATGACCAACCAGGCCGCCGAAGTCGCGAAGCGCCGCACTTTCGCAATCATTTCCCACCCCGACGCCGGTAAGACCACCATCACCGAGAAGCTCCTGCTGATGGGCAAGGCCATTGCCGTCGCCGGTACCGTGAAGTCGCGCAAGTCCGACCGCCACGCCACCTCCGACTGGATGGAAATGGAGAAGCAGCGCGGCATCTCCATCACCACCTCGGTGATGCAGTTCCCGTACCGCGAGCACATGATCAACCTGCTCGACACCCCCGGCCACGAAGACTTCTCGGAAGATACCTACCGCACCCTGACCGCGGTGGACTCGGCGCTGATGGTGCTCGACGGCGGTAAAGGTGTTGAGCCGCGGACTATCGCCCTGATGGACGTTTGCCGCCTGCGCGACACGCCCATCGTCAGCTTCATCAACAAACTCGACCGTGACATCCGCGACCCGATCGAACTGCTCGACGAGATCGAGGCGGTACTGAAGATCAAGGCCGCGCCGATCACCTGGCCGATCGGTTGCTACCGCGACTTCAAGGGCGTGTACCACTTGGCCGGCGACTACATCATCGTCTACACCCCTGGCCACGGCCATGAGCGTACCGAGGCCAAGATCATCGAGAAGCTCGATTCCGATGAAGCCCGCGCGCACCTGGGTGACGAATACGATCGCTTCCTCGAACAACTCGAACTGGTACAGGGTGCCTGCCATGAGTTCGATCAGGACGAGTTCATCAATGGCCAACTGACGCCGGTGTTCTTCGGTACCGCACTGGGCAACTTCGGTGTCGACCATGTGCTCGACGCGGTCGTCGACTGGGCGCCGCGCCCGCTGGCCCGTGTCGCTCACGAACGTACCGTCGAGCCGGTGGAAGAGAAGTTTTCGGGCTTCGTGTTCAAGATCCAGGCGAACATGGACCCGAAACACCGCGACCGTATCGCCTTCATGCGCATCTGCTCGGGCAAGTACGAGAAGGGCATGAAGATGCGCCACGTGCGCACCGGCAAGGACCTGCGCATCGGTGACGCGCTGACCTTCTTCTCGTCCGAGCGCGAGCAGCTGGAAGAAGCCTATGCCGGAGACATCATCGGCCTGCACAACCACGGCACCATCCAGATCGGCGACACCTTCACCGAAGGCGAAGCGCTGGGCTTCACCGGTATTCCGCACTTCGCCCCTGAGCTGTTCCGTCGCGTGCGCCTGAAAGACCCGCTCAAGTCCAAACAGCTGCGTCAGGGCTTGCAGCAGCTGGCCGAAGAGGGGGCGACCCAGGTGTTCTTCCCCGAGCGCAGCAACGACATCATCCTCGGTGCGGTCGGTGTGCTGCAGTTCGACGTGGTCGCCAGCCGCCTGAAGGAAGAGTACAAGGTCGAGTGCGCCTACGAGCCGATCACCGTCTGGTCGGCGCGCTGGATCAGCTGCGACGACAAGAAGAAGCTGGAAGACTTCCAGGTCAAGGCCATGGAAAACTTGGCCATCGACGGTGGCGGTCACCTGACCTACCTGGCCCCGACCCGGGTCAACCTGTCGCTGATGGAAGAGCGCTGGCCGGACATCAAGTTCCGCGCTACTCGCGAGCATCACTGATACCTGAAATGGGGCTGCTGTGCAGCCCTTCGCGGGCAAGCCCGCTCCCACAGGTACAGCGCAGCCCTTGAATATTGCGCTTCACCTGTGGGAGCGGGCTTGCCCGCGAAGGGCCGCGCAGCGGCCCCACTCAATTTCCTGCCTTGATACTGGTCCAGATCCGCGTCCTGATGCGGTCGATCTTGGCCGGCATCGCCTCCAGCGCATACAGCTTGCCCATCACCTCGTCACTGGGGTAGATCATCGTATTGCCCTTCATCGCCGGGTCCACCAGGGCGTCAGCCTTGAGGTTGCCGTTGGCGTACTGCACATGGTTGCTGATGTTGGCCATCACGTCTGGCTGCAGCAGATAGTTCATGTACGCATAGCCCGCCTTCTCATCCGGCGCATCGGCCGGCATGGCGACCATGTCGAACCACATCGGCGCGCCTTCCTTGGGGATCGAATACCCCACCTTCACCCCATTCTTCGCTTCATCGGCACGGTTCTTCGCCTGCAGCACGTCACCCGAGAATCCGACCACCACACAGATATCGCCATTGGCCAGGTCGCCGGTGTACTTGGATGAATGGAAGTAACTGATGTACGGCCGCACCTTCATCAGCAAAGCCTTGGCCTTCTCATAGTCCGCGGGGTTCTGGCTGTGATGCGGCAAGCCCAGGTAGTGCAGGGCGATGGGCAGCAGCTCTGGGCCGTTGTCGAGCACCGCAACCCCGCAGCTTTTCAGCTTGCTCATGTACTCGGGCTTGAAGATCAGGTCCCAGGAATCCACGGGTGCGCTCTCGCCAAGCACCGCCTTGACCTTGTCGATGTTGTAGCCGATGCCCGTGCTGCCCCACAGGTACGGGAAACCGTACTGGTTGCCCGGGTCGTTCACTTCCAGCGCCTTGAGCAGCACCGGGTTGAGGTTGTGCCAGTTGGGCAGCTGCGACTTGTCCAGGCGTTTCAGCGCCTTGCCCTGTATCTGCCGGGCCATGAAGTGGTTGGAGGGGAACACCACGTCGTAGCCGGAGTTGCCGGTCATCAGCTTGCCGTCGAGGGTTTCGTTGCTGTCGTACACGTCGTAGGTCGGCACGACGCCGGTGGCCTGCTGGAAGTTCTTGAGGGTGTCGGGAGCGACGTAGCTGGACCAGTTGTAGATCTTCACCGTGTCGGCGGCGCTGGCCACGCTGGCGGCCAGCATCAGGGGTGCGAGAAGGAGAGTGCGCATGTCGGGTTTACCTTGCTTTGTCTGTTGTTATCGAAGGCAGGCGATCAGCGGATCAGAAAATCAGTACGTAGGTCTTGCGCACGGTCTCCTGGATATCCCAGATGCCGGTGCTGTTGGCCGGTAGCATCAGTGCGTCTCCGGCTTCTATGAAGAGGGTCTCGCCACCGTCCGGGGTGAAGGTGCAACGCCCCTTGATGAAATGGCAGAACTCCTGTTGCACGATCTGTCGCCGCCAGCGCCCAGGCGTGCATTCCCAGATGCCGGTTTCGACGCCATCGCTGCGCTCCACGCAGGTGACCGAAGCCACTGCAATGGGGTCGCCGAGCGGTACGGCGACCGGGCTGGCGCTTTCCAGCTCGGCGCTGTCGGTGTGTTTGAACTGGGTGATGCTCATGAGCAGTAGGTCCTCGGTAGGTGAACGGGAAGTCAGTGCATGAAGCCTTCCATGAAGTCGGCGAGCGAGCTGGCCAGGCGCCGCCTCCAGGGTGCGCTGGCGGGGTTGGCGAGGGTGCGGTCCTCGTGCACGAAGCTCTGGATGATCGCGTTGTAGCCCAGCCAGCGGCAGGGTTCGGGCGGCCAGCTGGCCAGGCTCGACAGCGGGCGGTTGTCGAGTACCCAGGGTTGCGCGGTCAGTTCGTTGTGTTGGTTGAGAATCAGCGCAGCCAGGGTGCGCCCGCCGAGGTTGGTGGCGCCGACCCCTTCGCCGCCATAGCCGCCGGCCAGGGCGATGCCACGCTGACGGTCACACAGCATGTGTGGGCGAAAGCGCCGCGCCATGCCCAGGTTGCCACCCCAGGAATGGGTGATGCGCGCGTGCTTGAGCTGCGGGAACAGTTCGCTGAACAGGTAGCGGCGCAGTTCGATTTCCGCTTCGTTCAGGGTGAAGTTGTCGCGCAGCCTGCCGCCGAAGCGATAGCCGCCACGCGCACCGAACACCAGGCGGTTATCAGCCGTGCGCTGGCCGTAGGTGACCTGGCGGCTGCTCTCGCTGAAGGCCTGGCCCTGGCTCAGGCCGATCTGCTCCCAGGTCGATTCGGGCAGCGGCTCGGTGGCCACCAGCAGGCTCTGAACGGGCAGTTGATGTTTGCCCAGCGGCGGTAGGCTGGCGGCGTAGCCCTCGACGGCGGGCACCATCCACTGGCAGCGGATGCGCGCCAGCGGCGCACGCACTACACCGGGCTGCCAGTCGACGGCGGGAGTGTTTTCGTAGATCGGCACGCCCAGCGCCTCCACCGCGCGGGCCAGGCTACGCGCCAGCTTGGCGGGCTGGAGGGTCGCGGTGTGCGGGCTGTAGATTGCGCCGTAGGCGTTGCTGACCCGCAGTTGCGCATCCAGCTGTTCGGGGCGCAGCCAGCGGTAGTCATCCTCGGTCATGCCCTGGCGGTACAGGTCGTCGAGGTAGGCGCGCAGGCTGCGCTCCTGTTCCGGGTAGCGGGCGGCGCAGTACAGCACGCCGCCTTTGCGGTAGTCGCAGTCGATGGCTTCGCGTTGCAGCACGGTGTGCACTTCATCGGGGATGCCGTGCAGCAGGTCGATGCTGGCGCGGCGCTGTTGCGGCGACAGGGTGGCGAGCAGGCGATCCTCGCCGAGCAGATTGCCCATCAGCCAGCCGCCATTGCGCCCGGAGGCGCCGAAGCCGGCGATGCTGGCCTCGATCACCACGATGCTCAGGTGCGGCGCCTGGCGCTTGAGGTAGTACGCGGTCCAGAGCCCGGTGTAGCCGGCGCCGATGATGCACACGTCGACATCGTGGTCTTCGCGCAGGGCCGGGCGGGCACACAGCGGCTCGTCGAGCTGGTCCATCCACAGGCTGAGGGTGCGCAGGGGTTGCATCGAGTTTGGCTCCACAATCCAACAAGGTCTGTGGGCGATGCTAGTGGCGTTGGGGGAGGGCTGTCTTACGTGCGTGCACGCAGGGAAATTTGCTTGAGATAGGCCTTGGGCGTGACCCCGGTGTGCTCGCGGAAGCACTTGTAGAACGCCGACAGCGAATTGAAGCCGGCGTTGAACGCCAGGTCGTCGATCGGTGCTTCGACGCTGTCATCGTCAAGGCTGGCCATCAGGTGCTGCAGGCGGGCCTGGTTGACGTAGCGGTAGAAGCTTTGCCCGAGCACCTGGTTGAGCAGGTAGGAGATCTGGTTACGGCTGTAGCCACTGGCGTCGGCGACCTGCTGCAAGTCCAGTTCCGGGTCGAGGTAGGGGCGCTGGCGCTGGAAGTAGTGCTCCAGGTCCTGGGCCATGGTCGACAGTTGCCGGGGCGACAGGCCCAGGCGGCTGGCGGCTGGGCGTGGGCCGTTGCTGGCCAACCCTTGGCTGTTCTGGCGGACCAAGGTGGCGTATTCGTTGACCCGCCAGATCAGCCCGTCCTTGACCGTGATTGCCTCGCTGGACTGGAACGCTACCAAGCCTTCGCCGCCTTGCACCGTGACCTGGTACTGGATGAACGCCGTGCAGCCATCGACGCGGATGCGGTCGCTGTGAACGATGTCCTCGCCGGCTTCGTGGGGCAGGCAGGCGCGTACGTAGTCATGCCGCTCGTTGAAGCCGAGCACGCGGTTCTGGAAGAAGTCGTGGTACTGCACTTCGGGGTGATAGAGCGCGATCACGCCGTCGAGGTCGCGGTGCTTCCAGCACAAGTGGTAGCGCAGCACGATGTGGGCGGTGATGGGCGTCTGCTCGGGGCCGTCGGCGATTGTAATTGAGGTCATCTGCAGATAGTGCCGAGGGGCAGCGTTACAGGCAAGTCAGTGCCGGGCCTCTTCGCGGGGCAAGCCCGCTCCCACAGATTCACGCAATTTTTTAAGTTTGCCAACGAACCTGTGGGAGCGGGCTTGCCCCGCGAAGAGGATGGCAAATAGTGCATAAACCATGAGCCTCAACCATCAATCCGGGTGTTTTGCACGATCCTAGGACGTTGTCATTGGCTAACCCATTGATTTTTCTACATGTCATTTTTTGACACAACTGGCACAGCGCCTGCACCGATGATCATGCAACCAGGACCTGTTGCTCACTACATAGGCGAACCCATCATGATCCCTTCTGCCGATTACCCCTATGCCGATACTCAGTCACGCTCAGGCGTGTCCTGGGCGGCGATCTTTGCCGGTGCCGCTGCTGCGGCTTCCCTTTCACTGATCCTCGTGGTGCTCGGTGCAGGCCTAGGCTTCGCCGCCACCTCGCCTTGGGCCAATGAAGGCGCCAGCGCCAAGGCGTTAGGCATCTCGACGATCATCTGGCTGTTATTGACCCAGATTCTCGCGTCTGGCCTCGGCGGCTACATCGCCGGCCGCTTGCGGGTGAAATGGGCCAACCTGCACGGTGATGAAGTGTATTTCCGCGACACGGCCCACGGTTTCCTGTCCTGGGCGGTGGCCACGCTGGTGGCGGCCATGTTGATCGTCAGTACGGCCGGGGGCATTGCCAGTGCCGGGATGCAGGCCGGGGCGAGCGCTGTAGGGGCGGCCGCCAGCATGGCGCCCAAGCCTGACCCTAATGGCTACTTCGTTGACAGCCTGTTCCGCAGCGATGGCCCAGCCGCAGTCAGTGATGACGCGGCCAATGGAGTAGCGGCGAGGATCATCGCCAGGTCCATCACCCAGGGAACGCTTGCCGAAGGCGACCGCGCCTATCTGGCGCAACTGGTTGCGCAGCGCACTCGTCTGAGCCAGCCCGAGGCCGAAGCTCGGGTGGACCAGGTGTTCGCTCAGGTTCAACAAGCCAAAGTTCAGGCGCAGCAAGCCGCCGATACGGCAGCCAAGGTGGCGGCATGGACCGCGCTGTGGACCTTCGTTGCGCTGTTGTGTGGGGCGTTCTTCGCTAGCCTCGCCGCGTTGTACGGTGGCCGTCAGCGTGACCGCGTGCAATGGCTGGAAGGGCATGAAGTGGGTTACACCGCGCGTCGTACCGTTCAACGTTGAGTCAGGAGAAATAACATGCGCTCATTACTGCTGTGGATGCTTGGGGTACCGATTCCGGTGATCATCCTGATCGCGATATTCATGCATTGAGATTGTTGGGGGCGCTTTGCGCCCCTTTCGCGGGACAAGCCCGCTCCCACGGGTCTTGCATCTAACCTGTGGGAGCGGGCTTGTCCCGCGAAGAGGATCACACCGAACTAGAGAAACTGCTCCGCATAATGGCAGGCAACCTGCCGCGTCCCGACCTGCCGAAACGCCGGCACTTCAACCCCACACCGCTCCGTCGCATACGGGCAGCGCTTGTGAAATGCACACCCATCCGGCGGATTAAGCGGGTTGGGCAACTCCCCCGCAATACGAATCTTCGGTTTCAACGGGTCCGGATGAATCGCCGGCGTCGCCGACAGCAGCGCTTGGGTATACGGGTGCAGTGGCTTCTCGTAGATATCCTCTTTCGGCCCCATCTCCGCCGGCCGCCCCAGGTACATCACCAGCACCTGGTCCGCCACATGCCGCACCACCGCCAGGTTGTGCGAGATGAACACATAGGCGGTGTTGAACTCCTTCTGCAGGTCCATGAACAGGTTCAGCACCTGCGCCTGGATCGACACGTCCAATGCCGAAGTCGGCTCATCCGCCACCAGCACTTTCGGCTGCAGCATCATCGCCCGTGCCAGGGCGATACGCTGGCGCTGACCACCCGAGAACATATGCGGATAACGCTGATAATGCTCGGGACGCAGGCCGACCTGCTCCATCATCTTCTGCACCTTGTCGCGCCGCTCGGCCTTGCTCAGCGAGGTGTTGATCAGCAGCGGTTCGGCCAGTTGGTCGCCGATCTTCTGCCGTGGGTTGAGCGAGGCGTAGGGGCTCTGAAACACCATCTGCACGTCGCGACGCAACTGCTTGCGCGCGCTTTTGCTAGCGCCTTTGACCTCGGTGCCGTCGATTTGCAGCGAGCCGGAGGACGGCTCTTCGATCAGCGTCAGCGCACGCGCCAGGGTCGACTTGCCGCAGCCGGATTCACCGACCACGGCCAGGGTCTTGCCGGCCTCCAGTTCGAACGACACGCCATTGAGCGCGCGCACCAGGGCGTGGCCCTTGAACAGCCCGCGAGAGACTTGGTAATGCCGGGTCAGCTCCCGCGCGGTAAGTACGACGGCCATCACGCCACCTCCTGGTTCAGCGGGTAGAAGCAACGCACCAGGCTGTGGGCCTGAGGGTCAAGCGGTGGGCGCTGGCGCCGGCAGTTGTCCTGCACGTAGGGGCAGCGCGGCGAGAGCAAACATCCTGCGGGGCGGTCGTAACGGCCAGGGACAATGCCGGGCAGGGTGGCCAGGCGTTCGGCGCCGATGCTGTGCTCGGGGATCGCCGCCAGCAATGCTTCGCTGTACGGGTGCGCCGGCACGTCGAACAGCTCCGGCACCTGGCCCACTTCCACCGCCTGGCCTGCGTACATCACGCAAACGCGCTTGGCTGTTTCAGCGACCACGGCGAGGTCGTGGGTGATCAGGATGAGCGCCATGTTGCGCTCCTTCTGCAGGTTGACCAGCAGCTCCATGATCTGCGCCTGGATGGTCACGTCGAGGGCCGTGGTCGGTTCATCGGCGATCAGCAACTTGGGCTCCCCGGCGATTGCCATGGCGATTGCCACGCGCTGGCTCATGCCGCCGGACAGTTGGTGCGGGTAGGCGTCCAGGCGGCTTTCAGCAGCCGGGATCTCGACCTTTTTCAGCAATTCCAGCGCCCGCTGGCGCGCGGCCTTGCCTTTCAGGCCCAGGTGCTGGCGCAGCACTTCTTCAATCTGGAAACCCACGGTGTAGCTCGGGTTGAGCGCGGTCATCGGGTCCTGGAAGACCATGGCGATGTCCTTGCCCACCACCTTGCGCCGCTGACGGCCGCTGAGCTTGAGCATGTCGGTGCCGTCGAAGGTGAGCGAATCGGCAGTGATGCGCCCGGGGGCGTCGATCAGGCCCATCAGGGCCATCATGGTGACGGATTTGCCTGAGCCTGATTCGCCGACGATGGCCAGGATTTCCCCGGCGTCTACCGCCAGGTTGAGGCCGTCCACCACCGGTACGGCATTGGCGTCGCCGAAGCGCACGTTCAGGTTGTCTATCTGCAACAGTGACATGGCGTTCTCCTCAGGCGGCGTTCTTGAGTTTCGGGTCCAGCGCATCGCGCAGGCCGTCGCCCATCAGGTTGATTGCCAGCACGCTGAGCAGAATGGTCAGGCCAGGCAGGCTCACCACCCACCAGGCGCGCTCGATGTAGTCACGCGCGGAGGCCAGCATGGTGCCCCATTCCGGCGTTGGCGGTTGCACGCCCAGGCCCAGGAAGCCCAAAGCAGCGGCGTCGAGGATGGCCGAGGAGAAGCTCAAGGTCGCCTGCACGATCAGCGGCGCCATGCAGTTGGGCAACACGGTGACGAACATCAGCCGAGGCAACCCGGCACCGGCCAGGCGTGCGGCAGTGACATAGTCGCGGTTCAGCTCGCCCATCACCGCAGCGCGGGTCAGGCGCACGTAGGACGGCAAGGAGACGATGGCGATGGCGATCACCGTGTTGATCAGGCCAGGGCCGAGGATGGCGACGATCGCCACGGCCAGCAGCAGCGAGGGAAGGGCCAGCATGACGTCCATCAAACGCATGATCGACGGGCCGATGAAATTCGGGAAGAACCCGGCCAGCAGGCCCAGGAAGATCCCCGGGATCAGCGACATCACCACCGACGACAGGCCGATCAGCAGCGACAGCCGCGCGCCCTGGATCAGCCGCGAGAGCAGGTCGCGACCCAGTTCGTCGGTGCCGAGAACGAATTGCCAGGTGCCGCCTTCGAGCCACACCGGGGGCGTCAGCAGGAAGTCGCGGTATTGCTCGCTGGGGTTGTGCGGTGCGACCCAGGGCGCGAACAGTGCGCAGAACACCACCACGCACATGAACGCCAGGCCCATCACTGCGCCTTTGTTTTGCGCGAAGGCGTGCCAGAATTCTTTGTACGGCGAGGGGTAGAGCAGGCTTTGGTCCACCGGGCTGACCGGGGTGACGGATTTCGGAATCGGGCTAGTCATGGCGAAGGCCTCAGCGCTGATGACGGATGCGTGGGTTGGCCAGGCCGTAGAGGATGTCCACGACGAAGTTGACCAGGATCACCAGGCAGGCGATCAACAGGATGCCGTTCTGGACCACGGGGTAGTCACGGGCACCGATGGCTTCGATCAGCCATTTGCCGATGCCCGGCCAGGAGAAGATGGTTTCGGTGAGCACGGCGCCGGCCAGCAGCGTGCCGACCTGCAGGCCGAACACCGTCAGCACCGGGATCAGCGCATTGCGCAAACCGTGCACGAACACCACGCGGTTCGGCGACAGGCCCTTGGCGCGGGCGGTGCGGATGTAGTCCTCGCGCAGCACTTCGAGCATCGACGAGCGGGTCATGCGGGCGATCACCGCCAGCGGGATGGTGCCGAGCACGATGGCCGGCAGGATCAGGTGCATCACCGCGTCCTTGAAGGCGCCTTCTTCATCGCTGAGCAAGGTGTCGATGAGCATGAAGCCGGTTTTCGGCTCGATGTCATAGAGCAGGTCGATGCGCCCGGACACCGGAGTCCAGCCCAGGCTGACCGAGAAGAACATGATCAGGATCAGGCCCCACCAGAAAATCGGCATCGAATAACCGGCCAGTGAGATACCCATGACCCCGTGGTCGAACAGCGAGCCACGCTTGAGGGCAGCGATCACCCCGGCCAGCAGGCCGACGATGCCAGCGAACAGCAGCGCGGCGAAGGCCAGTTCCAGGGTGGCGGGGAACAGGGTAAGGAACTCGCTCCACACGCTTTCGCGGGTACGCAGCGATTCGCCCAGGTCACCCTGGGCGAGCTTGCCGACGTAGTCCAGGTACTGGACCGGCAGCGGCTTGTTCAGGCCCAGGCGCTCCATGGCCTGGGCGTGCATCTCGGGGTCGACCCTGCGCTCGCCCATCATCACTTCCACCGGGTCGCCGGGGATCAGGCGTATGAGCGCGAAGGTCAGCAAGGTGATACCGAAGAAAGTCGGAATCAGCAGGCCCAGGCGCCGGGCAATAAAACTCAACATTGTCGGGGTTACCTCATCAGCCGTTGTACGGCGGTGCCGCCGGTGCCCGTGTGGGTTGCCGGGGGTCGTTGTTGTTCTACTTCACCTTGGTGGTGGCGAAGTTGTTGTTGGTCAGAGGGTTGATCACGTAACCCTCCACGTTGTCACGCATGGCAGTGAACATCTTCGGATGCGCCATGCTGATCCAGGGCTGATCGTCATCGTACACCTTCAAAGCCTGGGCATAGAGCCTGGCGCGCTCGTCGTTGTCGATCACCTCGCGGGCGCGGCTGATCAGCTCCTGGAATTTCGAGTTGCACCAGCGTGCGTAGTTCTCGCCACTTTTTGCGGCGTCGCAGCTGAGCAGGGGGCTGAGGAAGTTGTCCGGGTCGCCGTTGTCGCCGGCCCAGCCGGTGGACACCAGATCCGCCTCGCCCTTTTTCGCGCGGCGCAGCATCTCGGCCCACTCCATCACGCGGATATCCAGCTTGAGGCCGATCTTGGCCAGGTCCGCCTGGAGCATCTCGGCAGACAGGCGCGGGTTGGGGTTGGTCGGGCCGCCGCCATTGCGGGTGAACAGGGTGATCACCGTGCCTTCCGGCACGCCGGCCTGCTTGAGCAGGTCACGGGCCTTGGCCAGGTCGTGGGGCGGGTTCTGGTTGTCGTTGTTGTAACCGATCATGGTCGGCGGGTAGGGGTTGACCCCGACCAGGGCGTTGCCCTTGCCGAACAGCTGGTCGACATGGGTCTGGCGGTCGAAGGCCATGTTGATGGCTTTGCGCACGCGCACGTCGCTGAGGTACTTGTGTTCAGTGTTCATGGCGATGTAGCCGGTGACCAGGGCTTCGATCTCGGCGACTTTCAACCGGGCGTCGGTCTTGATCGACGGTACGTCATCAGGTTTGGGGTACAGCGCGATCTGGCATTCGTTGGCACGCAGTTTCTGCAGGCGCACGTTGCTGTCGGTGGCGATGGCGAATACCAGCGTGTCGGCCGGTGGCTTGCCGCGGAAATACTCCGGGTTGGCCTTGAAGCGTACCTGGGCGTCCTTGTTGTAGCGCTGGAAGATGAACGCGCCGGTGCCGATCGGCTTGCTGTTGAGGTCGCCGGTCTTGCCGGCCTTGAGCAACTGGTCGCCGTACTCGGCGGAGTAGATCGAGGTGAAGGCCATGGCCATGTCACGCAGGAACGGCGCTTCCGGGCGGGTGAGGGTGATTACCACGGTGTGGTCGTCGGTCTTGTCCACCGACTTGAGCAGGTCCTTGAAGGCCATGCTCTCGAAGTAGGGGTAGCCGACGCTGGTCTTGTCGTGCCACGGGTGTTGCGGGTCGAGTTGGCGACGCAGGCTCCACAGCACGTCGTCGGCGTTGAAGTCGCGGGTCGGCGTGAAGTAATCAGTGGTGTGGAACTTCACACCCTGGCGCAAATGGAAGGTGTAGGTCAGGCCATCGGCGGAGATCTCCCAGCGTTCGGCCAGGGCCGGCTCGATATCGGTGGTGCCGGGCTTGAAGTCGACCAGGCGGTTGAACACCGTTTCGGCCGAGGCATCGGCGGTGACTGCCGTGGTGTACTGGACGATGTCGAAGCCTTCCGGGCTGGCTTCGGTGCATACCACCAGCGGCTTGGCCGCCAGGTTGCCGGCGGCGCCGAGGATGACCGCTGCCAGGGCAGCGCGGAGCGGTAGCGATTTCATGGGTACTCCCTGCTTGCATTGATTCCAGCGTAGCCGCCTGGGCCGGCGATGAGTCGGGCCCAGGCGCCAGCGGTCAGAGAATGTTGAACGGGATGGTGGTGACGATGCGCAGCTCGTCCAGGCTACCGTCGGCCTGGGCTTTGCTGGCGCGGTGCGCGGTGTAGGTGGCGCGGATGCTGGTGTCCTTGAGCGGACCACTCTGCACCGCGTAGCTGGTGCCGATGCCCCACTCGTAGTGGGTTTCGCCGTCCATGCCGGCGACGTCGTAGGCGGTGCCCTTGTAATGAGTACCGTCGATGCCCCAGCCACGTGCGTTGTAAACGTTGAACTTCAGGCCCGGCACGCCGTAGGGCGCCATGTTCAGCACGTAGGAAATCTGCAGGGATTTCTCGTTCGGGCCGTTGAAGTCCGAGAGCAGCGAGTTGGCCAGGTAGATGCCGTTGGTTTCGTGCAGGTAGTCGAAGTATTCGTTGCCGTTGACCTGCTGCCACGAGGCACTGAGGGTGTGGGCCTGGTGGGTCAGGCCGAACGACAGGCTGTAGGTATCGTTGTCGATCTCGCCCATCTTCTTGCTGCCTTCGTCCACCGTCTTGTAGTAGTTCAGGCCGGTGGTCAGGCTCAGCACCGCGCTGTCACCCAGCACGTGGTTGGCGCCGAAGTAGTACTGGTTCCAGAAGTCGTCGACCTTGGTCGCGTACAGGCTGGTGGTCAGGCTCTTGAAGGGTTGGTAGTTGACGCCGGCGGTGCTGGCGCGGTCGGTTTCCACACCTGCGGCGCCGTACTCCGAGCGGAACTTGCTGAGGCTTTGTTCGGTACGTGGGGAGACGCGATCGAAAGTGCCCAGGTCGAACGACAGATTGTCGAATTCAGCGCTGTGCAGGAACGCACCCTGAAAGCTCGAAGGCAGGGCGCGGTTGCCGATGAAGGCGATCATTGGCGTGTCCACCGACTGGCGGCCGACGGTCAGCGTGGTGTTGGACACCCGCGCCTTGACGTTGGCCAGGCCCATCTTGCTCCACTGGCCGATGGGGTCGCCATCGCTATGGGTCAGGGTGCGGTTGTTGGGGCCGGCGACTGCCGCGCGGCCTTGCTCGAGGGCGATGGCGTTATAGCCGGCGGCTTCAACGGCGAAGCCAACGGTGCCTTGGGTGAAGCCCGAGCTGTAGTTGAGGATGGTGCCTTGCAGCCAGTTGTCGCGGCTGTGGGTGTCATGGCGGCTGCCATCGCTTTTATAGTACTTCCACAGCGGGGCACGGGTGGCGCGTTCGCGGGCGTACCAGTTGCGGGTGCTGCCGGACAGGCTCTGGCCGTCGATGAAACCGCTGGCTTCGCTTTGTTCGCTGCTGCCTTTGAGGCTGATCGGGACGTAGTCCTGGCTCTGGGTTTCGGCCTGGGCCATGGCGCAGAAGGTGCCGATGGATAACGCCAGTGCGGTGAGAGTGAATGGTCTCAAGATGAAAGCTCCCTTTCTGTTCTTTTAGTTATTGCCTGGCCTTGTGGGCCGGGTTGATTGCTGCGGTGTTGCCAGGGTTGCTCGGGGTTGCCGGGCTAATCAGGGGAAAATGTTTTGCCAGTGCCGGCCTCTTCGCGGGCAAGCCCGCTCCCACAGGTTCGGTGTGATTTCCGATCCTGAGTACTTCTGTGGGAGCGGGCTTGCCCGCGAAGAGGCCAGTGAAGGCTAAAAATTAATCAACACTCACACCGGAAAAATCATTGCGGCCAAAGGGGCTGACCTTGAAGTCGGCAACCTTGATGCTCAGCGGCTGATTGACCGTGGAATGTGCCACCGGGGTAATCGGCACCTGCTGTTTGAGGCGCTGCTGGGCCTGCTGGTACAGCGCGGTGCGCTGCTCGCGGTCGGTGACTTGCTTGGCCTGCTTGATCAGGCTGTCGTACTGCGGATCGCACCACAGCGAGTAGTTGTTGCTGCCGATGGCATCGCAGTTGTAGAGGGTGCCGAGCCAGTTGTCCGGGTCACCGTTGTCGCCGGTCCAGCCGATCAGGGCGATGTCGTGCTCGCCACTTTTCATGCGTTTGAGGTACTCGCCCCACTCATAACTGACGATGCGCACCTTGAAACCGAGCTTGCTCCAGTCGGCCTGCAGCATCTCGGCCATGAGCTTGGCGTTGGGGTTGTATGGGCGCTGAACGGGCATGGCCCACAGGGTGACTTCGGTGCCCGGCTTGACCCCGGCCTGTTCGAGCAACTGCTTGGCTTTTTCCGGGTCGTAAGGTGCGTCCTTGAGGGTTTTGTCGTAGGACCATTGGGTCGGCGGCATGGCGTTGACTGCCAGTTGGCCGGAGTCCTGGTACACCGCCTGCAGGATCGCCTGCTTGTTCACCGCCATGTCCATGGCCTGGCGCACCTCCAGGCGGTCGAACGGCGGGAGCTGGGTGTTGTAGGCGATGTAGCCGAGGTTGAAGCCCGGTTGCTGCAGCACCTGCAGCTTATTGTCTGCCCGCAGCGCCGACAGGTCGGCCGGGCGCGGGTGCAAGGTGACCTGGCATTCGTTGCGGCGCAGCTTCTGGATGCGCACCGAGGGGTCGGTGTTGATCGAGAACACCAGGTTGTCGATCTTCACTTCATCGGGCGCCCAGTAGTCTTTGTTGCCCTTGAAGCGGATCTGCGAGTCTTTCTGGTAACGCTGGAACACGAACGGGCCGGTGCCGATCGGCTGCTGGTTGATATCGCTGGGGCGCCCGCCCGCCATCAGTTGCTCGGCGTACTCGGCGCTGAGGATGGACGCGAAGCTCATGGCGATGTTCTGGATGAACGCGGCATCGACCTTGTTGAGGGAGAACACCACGGTCAACGGGCCGGTTTTTTCCACGCGGGCGATGTTCTTGTCCAGGCCCATGCTGACGAAGTACGGAAACTCGGTGGGGTAGGCCTTACGGAACGGGTGGCCCTTGTCGAGCATGCGGTTGAAGGTGAACAGCACATCGTCGGCGTTGAAGTCGCGACTTGGCGTAAAGGCCTTGTTGGCGTGGAACTTCACGCCCTCGCGCAAGTGGAAGGTGTAACGCAAGCCGTCGTCGGATACTTCCCATTTGGTCGCCAGCGCCGGGTGCACCGCCGTGCCGCCGCGTTCGAATTCAACCAGGCGGTTGTAGAGCGGTTCTGCCGCATCGTTGTCGGTGGCACTGGTGTACTGGGCGGTGTCGAGGCCGGCTGGGCTGCCTTCGGAGCAGAACACCAGGTTCTTGGCATGGACGGTATTGGCCTGGCTCAGCAGGCCGACGGCGAGCAGGGTCGAAAGCAATTGAGTATGGCGCATGGCAAATCCTTTTCCGTCTGTTTTGCCGCGTCGGATTTCGAATTGCGGCAACAGTGGCCCCAACCCCGGCGCGGATAGCGTCGGGGTGGGTTTCATTTACGGGAGTGGCGAGGTGTCGCCCGGTATTACTTTTCCACGCTGACGCCGTAGAAGGCGTTCAGTGCGAACGGACTGATCTTGAAGTCCTTCACCTTGGCACTCATCGGCTGGTAGACCGTGGAGTGGGCGATCGGGGTGATCGGTACTTGCTCCTTGAGGATGTGCTGCGCCTGCTTGTACAGCTCGGTGCGCTTGGCCTGGTCCGAGGTGGCCTTGGCCTGTTTGATCAGGTCGTCGTAAGGCTTGTAGCACCACTTGGAGAAGTTGTTGCCGTCAATGGCATCGCAGCCGTACAGGGTGCCCAGCCAGTTGTCCGGGTCACCGTTGTCACCGCTCCAGCCAATCAGCATGGCGCCCTGTTCGCCGCCCTTGGAGCGCTTGATGTACTCGCCCCATTCGTAACTGACGATCTTCGCCTTGATGCCGATCTTGGCCCAGTCGGATTGCAGCATCTCGGCCATCAGCTTGGCGTTGGGGTTATACGGGCGTTGCACCGGCATGGCCCACAGGGTGATTTCGGTGCCTTCCTTGATGCCGGCTTGCTTGAGCAGCTGCTTGGCTTTTTCCGGGTCGTAGGCGGCATCCTTGATGCTGTCGTCATAGGACCACTGGGTCGGCGGCATGGCGTTGACCGCCAACTGGCCGGCGCCCTGGTAGACCGATTCGATGATCTTCTTCTTGTCCACCGCCATGTCCAGTGCCTGGCGCACTTCGAGCTTGGCCATCGGGTTGGGTTCGTTGCTGCCCTTGACCTTGTCCATCACGTTGTAGGCGATGTAGCCGAGGTTGAAACCGGCCTGTTGCGGCATCTGCAGGTTCTTGTCGGCCTTGAGCGGCGCGATATCGGCCGGGCGCGGGAACAGGGTGACCTGGCACTCGTTCTTCTTCAGCTTCTGCATGCGCACCGAGGCGTCGGTGGTGATGGCGAAGATCAGGTTGTCGATCTTCACATCCTCGGGCTTCCAGTAGTCCTTGTTGCCCTTGAAGCGGATCTGCGCGTCTTTCTGGTACTTGCTGAACACGAACGGGCCGGTGCCGATCGGCTTCTGGTTGATGTCGGCGGCCTTGCCGTCCTTGAGCAACTGGTCGGCGTACTCGGCTGACTGAATGGACGCGAAGCTCATCGCCAGGTTCTGGATGAACGCGGCGTCCACTTCATTGAGGGTGAACTTGACGGTGTGGTCGTCGAGTTTCTCCACCTTGGCGATGTTCTTGTCCATGCCCATGTCGGTGAAGTAGGGGAATTCGGTGGGGTAGGCGTTACGGAACGGGTGGTTCTTGTCGAGCATGCGGTTGAAGGTGAACAGCACGTCGTCGGCGTTGAAGGTGCGGGTGGGTTTGAAGTAGTCGGTGGTGTGGAACTTCACACCGTCACGCAGGTGGAAGGTGTAGGTCTTGCCGTCGTCGGACACTTCCCATTTGGTCGCCAGCCCTGGGATGACGGCGGTGCCGCCCCGTTCGAACTGAGTCAGGCGGTTGAATACGGTCTCTGCCGAGGCATCGAAGTCGGTTCCGGTGGTGTATTGCCCCGGGTCGAAACCGGCCGGACTGCCTTCGGAGCAGAACACCAGGTTGGACGCGGCGTGGGCAATCGGGGCGCCGGTGAACAAGCCCGCGCCTAGCAGGAACGGAATGACTGCGTGTTTGAGCATGGTGGCCTCATTGTTGTCATTTTTGGATTGAGGTGGCCTCGTGAGCCGACCTGCGGATACTTATGCAGGGGGTGTTCCCAATGCAACACTCAGAAGGATAGTTGGCGCCAGAAAAGTAGTACGCGCGTACATGGATGTCGCATTCGTATAACTTTCGGCGAAGTTGAACGTTTGCGCAGGCGAAATGATGGCTTTATGCGGAATGTTTCGGCGGGAGAAAGGCTGTAGGAAGCACTGTCTTGATGCGTAGGAAACGTCTGTAATGAAGCACAAGGGGCGCTAAGCGCCCCTCGGTGAATCAGGGCATCTGAACTTCGATCAGCCCGTCGGCATTCATGCTGACTTCACTGGTACCCGCCTCGATGTCCGGCGCTGGAGCCGCTTCATCAGCGCCCATGGCCTTCATCGCCATCGGCGCGCTGCGCAGGTAAGGGCGCGGGTAGCCGCTGCTGTTGAGGTTCAGGCTGACCACTTTGTAGCCCTTGCCACCCAGCGCTTCGGTGGCCAGTTGCGCACGGGCCTTGAAGGCATCGACTGCATCCTTGAGCAGTGCGTCCTCGCTGGCCTTGCGGGTGGCCGGGGCGATGGAGAAGTCCATGCCGCCCATCTTCAGGTCTTGCAGCAGATCGGCGCTGAGTTGGGACAGGGCCGGGAAGTCGGCGCTTTCCAGGCGCAGTTCGGCACGTTCGCGCCAGCCGGTGATCTTCTGGCCCTTGCTGTCGTAGACCGGATAGCTGTTGTGGCTGCCCTGGCTGATCTTCACGTCCTTGACCTGGCGTGCCTGCTGCACGGCCTTGTTCATGGTTTCGGTGATCTCTTTGGCAAGCTTGCCTGGGTCGGTGTTCTGCGCTTCGCTATACAGGGTCACGACCATCAGGTCGCGCGCCACTTCCTTGCTGACTTCGGCGCGCAGTGAAACCTGATTGTAGCGCGGCTCATCCGCCGCCAATGCCGGCAGGCTGGCGAGCAGGCCGCAGGACAGGATCAGGGCAGCGCCGCGACGAGGGATATGCATGTGGAACTCCTTGGCAATGAATGGCGTGGGTTCTGGCCATCCATCCCACGCATGGCCCATCAGACCGGGAACAGTGTAGTGGGTTCAAAGGTGCCATCATGAATCTGTGACAAAGTGTGGCGCTTTGCCGCATCGCTGCAGCAGGCCGCCCGGCTTCGGTATACTCCAGCCGATTTTCCTGGAGCACTCATCAGGAGAGCGCATGCTCGCCGCCGCACAACCTTTGTCCGCTACTCGCCAGAACCTCTGGCGCCTGACTGTCATTCGCGTTCTGGTCCTGGCCGCTCAGGCGGGTTCCGTGGGCGTTGCCTACTGGACCGAACTGCTGCCGCTGCCGTGGCTCTCGCTGGCTGCGACCCTGGCCCTGTCGTCCTTGCTGTGCGCCTTCACCGCCTTGCGCCTGCGCCTGTCGCTGCCGGTCACCGAGCTTGAATACGCATTGCAGCTGGCCTGTGACCTGCTGATCCACAGCGCCCTGCTTTATTACTCGGGTGGTTCGACCAACCCGTTCGTTTCCTATTATCTGGTGCCGCTGGCGATTGCCGCAGTCACCTTGCCCTGGCTCTATTCGCTGATCCTTTCCGGCATTGCCCTGACCGCCTACAGCCTGCTGCTGGTGCAGTTCTACCCGCTCGAAGGGCTGCCGATGGCGCGGGACAAGATGCAGGTGTATGGCATGTGGCTGAGCATTGCGCTGGCAGCGGCGGTGATCACCTTCTTCGCCGCACGCATGGCCGAGGAGCTGCGCCGCCAGGAGCAATTGCGCTCCGAGCGCCGCGAAGAGAGCCTGCGCGATGAACAGCTGTTGGCCGTCGCCACCCAGGCCGCTGGCGCCGCCCACGAACTGGGCACGCCGCTGGCGACCATGAGCGTGTTGCTGAACGAAATGCGTCAGGACCACAAGGACCCGCTTTTGCAGGAAGATCTGCAGATTCTTCAGGACCAGGTCAAACTCTGCAAAGAGACGTTGCAGCAACTGGTGCGCGCTGCCGAAGCCAATCGGCGCCTGGCGATCGTCGAGCAGGACGTCACCGAGTGGCTGGATGAAGCGCTCAACCGTTGGCACCTGATGCGTCCGGAAGCCAGCTACCGCTTCCAGCGCCTGCGCGACGGCCAGGTGCCACGCCTGACGCCGCCACCTGACCTGACCCAGGCGCTGCTGAATCTGTTGAACAATGCCGCCGATGCCTGCCCCGATGACCTGGAAGTACACCTGGACTGGGACGCCCAGGACATCGTCATCAGCATCCGCGACCATGGCCCCGGCGTGCCGCCGGCCATTGCCGAAGCCATCGGCAAACCCTTCATTACCACCAAGGGCAAAGGCTTCGGCCTGGGCCTGTTCCTGAGCAAAGCCAGCGTGACCCGTGCGGGCGGCTCGGTGAAACTCTATAGTCATGAGCAGGGTGGCACCCTCACCGAACTGCGCCTGCCCCATGGCACGCGAGGAGATCAATGATGAGCGAAGAAAACCAGGTCGAAGGCGAAGAGCTGCCGCACCTGCTGCTGGTGGATGACGATGCCACCTTCACCCGGGTCATGGCCCGCGCCATGAGCCGTCGCGGTTTCCGCGTGAGCACCGCCAGTTCTGCCGAGGAAGGCCTGATCCTGGCCCAGCTGGACTTGCCTGACTACGCCACGCTGGACCTGAAGATGGAAGGCGACTCCGGCCTGGTGCTGCTGCCAAAGCTGTTGGAGCTGGACCCGGAAATGCGCGTGGTCATCCTCACCGGTTACTCGAGCATTGCCACCGCGGTCGAGGCGGTCAAGCGCGGGGCCTGCAACTACCTGTGCAAACCGGCCGATGCCGATGACGTGCTGGCGGCGCTGCTGTCGGAGCACACCGACCTGGACACCCTGGTGCCGGAGAACCCGATGTCGGTGGACCGCCTGCAGTGGGAACACATCCAGCGCGTGCTGGGCGAGCATGAAGGCAATATTTCCGCTACCGCGCGTGCCCTGGGCATGCACCGGCGGACCTTGCAGCGCAAGCTGCAGAAGCGGCCGGTTCGTCGCTGAATTTGCGGTGACCCTTTCGCGGGGCAAGCCCGCTCCCACAGGTACAGCGCAGGCCTTGAGTGCAGTGGCGAGCCTGTGGGAGCGGGCTTGTCCCGCGAAGAGGCCAGAACAGCCAAAACACCTCTTCGAAGCATCCAGATCCCCGCAAGTCGCAGCCGTTGACGTATCATTAGCCCCCTAACGGCAACCCCACCAGGATCGCTTGCGCATGCTCGCCCTTCTTATCCAGACCCTGAACATCACAGCACCGGTCTTCGCCATGCTGTTCATGGGCGTGCTGCTCAAGCGCATTCACCTGATCGACGACAACTTCAACCGCGTCGCCTCGCAGCTGGTGTTCAACGTCTGCATGCCGGCGTTGCTGTTCCTCGGTATCTACCATGCCGACTTGGCCACGGCAGTCCAGCCCAAGGTCTTGCTCTACTTCGTCGCCGCCACCCTGGTCGGTTTCGCGGTGTCCTGGGGCATGGCCATCTGGCGCAGCCCGCCGGCCGACCGCGGCATCTACACCCAAGGCGCCTTCCGCGGCAACAACGGCGTCATTGGTTTGGCCCTGGCCGCCAGCCTCTACGGCGACTACGGCATCTCCCTCGGCGCGGTGCTCGCCGGCCTGGTTATCCTCCTGTACAACTCACTGTCGGCGGTGGTGCTGGCGGTGTACAGCCCGGACCTCAAGTCCGACCCGTGGAGCATCTGCAAAAGCATCTTCAGCAACCCGCTGATCATCAGTGTGCTGGTGGCCACACCCATGGCCTACGGCCAGGTGCCGCTACCCAACTGGCTGCTCACCTCGGGTGACTACCTGGCGCAGATGACCCTGCCACTGGCGCTGATCTGCATCGGTGGCACCCTGTCGCTGGCCGCGTTGCGCGACAGTGGCAAGCTGGCCATCGATGCCAGCCTGGTGAAGATGGTCTGGCTGCCGCTGATCGGTACCCTCGGGGCCTGGCTCTGCGGTTTTCGCGGGGCCGAGCTGGGCATCCTGTTTCTGTACATCGGCAGCCCGACGGCGGCAGCCAGCTACGTCATGGCCCGGGCGGCCAATGGCAACCATGAGCTGGCAGCCTCGATCATCGTGATTACCACGCTAATGGCGGCGATCACCACCAACATTGGTATTTTCATCTTGCAGTGGGGCGGATGGATCTAGATCCTTGACTGCAAACAACATAAAAACACGGCCTCACTGAGCAAAAGGACACTTCATGCAAGACCAGAGCACGCCCGAGCGGTTACAGCGCGGGCTGAAGAATCGTCATATCCAGTTGATTGCGCTGGGTGGTGCCATCGGGACCGGCTTGTTCCTGGGTATCGCCCAGACCATCCAGCTGGCCGGCCCGTCCGTGCTGCTGGGCTACGCCATCGCCGGCCTGATGGCCTTCTTCATCATGCGCCAGCTGGGCGAAATGGTGGTCGAAGAGCCAGTTGCGGGCAGTTTCAGTCACTTCGCTCACCAATACTGGAGCGAGTTCGCAGGCTTCGTCTCCGGCTGGAACTACTGGGTGGTGTACGTGCTGGTGGGCATGGCCGAGCTCACCGCCGTGGGCATCTACGTGCAGTACTGGTGGCCGGAATTTCCAACCTGGGCCACGGCGGCGATCTTCTTCGTGGTGATCAACCTCATCAACCTGACCCAGGTGAAGGTCTACGGCGAGATGGAGTTCTGGTTCGCCCTGGTCAAGGTGGTGGCCATCGTCAGCATGATCGGCTTCGGTGCCTGGCTGCTGACCAGCGGCCATGGCGGCCCGGATGCCAGCGTCGCCAACCTGTGGCAATACGGCGGCTTCTTCCCCAATGGCATTACCGGGCTGGTGATGGCGCTGGCGGTGATCATGTTCTCCTTCGGTGGCCTGGAGCTGGTCGGCATCACTGCCGCCGAGGCGGATAACCCGCGCCACAGTATCCCCAAGGCGACCAACCAGGTGGTGTACCGCATTCTGATCTTCTACATCGGTGCGCTGGCGGTGCTGCTGTCGCTGTACCCTTGGCAGAAGGTGGTGCAGGGCGGCAGCCCGTTCGTGATGATCTTCCACGAGCTGGACAGCGATCTGGTCGCGACCATCCTCAACATCGTCGTGCTGACCGCTGCGCTGTCGGTCTATAACAGCTGCGTCTACGCCAACAGCCGCATGCTGTTCGGCCTGGCCAGCCAGGGCGACGCGCCGCGCCAGCTGCTCAAGGTCAGCCGCAGCGGCGTACCGCTGACGGCGCTGGGCGTGTCGGCGTTCGCTACCGGCATGTGCGTGCTGATCAACTACCTGATGCCGGGTGAGGCTTTCGGTTTGTTGATGGCGCTGGCGGTGTCGGCGCTGGTGATCAACTGGGCGAGCATCAGCATCACCCACCTGAAATTCCGCAAGGCCAAGCTGGCGGCGGGTATCAAACCGTTCTATCAGAGCTGGGGGCACCCGTTCACCAACTACCTGTGCCTGGCCTTCATCGTGCTGATTCTGGTGGTGATGTACCTGACCCCGCCGATTCGCATTTCAGTGATGCTGATTCCTGGCTGGATTGCGCTGTTGTACGGGGCCTTCCGCCTGAAGAAAGCTCGCCAGGGCTCGTTCGCTTAATGCTGGCGGCGCCAAGCTCGGGCAGTGGTGTAAAGCAGTACTAGCCCGAGTACCGGCAGCACATAGAACAGCATCAGCCGCTCCAGCCGGCCGGCCAGTGGCAGGCCCATGGTGAAGGCGGCCACATGCAGCCCGTAAGCCAGGTACAGGCACAGGAATACCAGCCCTTCAGCGCGGGTGATCCGGTACCCGGAATAGAACACGGGCAGGCTCAGCACGGCGACGCCCAGCATCACCGGCAGGTCGAAGCCCAGGGCGTTGGGCGAGATGGTCAGCGGTTCTGGCGTGATCAGCGCGGTCAGGCCAAGCACCGCCAGCAGGTTGAACAGGTTGCTGCCGATCACCGTGCCCACGGCGATCTCGCGCTCGCCACGCAGGGCGGCGATCAATGCCGCGGCCAGTTCTGGCAGAGATGTGCAGATGGCGACGACGGTCAGGCCGATGATGCGTTCGGACAGCCCCAGGTCGGTCGCCACCTCGACCGCCGCCTCCAGCAGCAGATGGCCGGCCAGGCTCAACAGGCCGAGGCCAAAGGCAACCTGCAACAGCGTGCCGGTCCAGAAGCGCCCGGCGCTGCTGGTGAGGGCGCCTGGAGCAGGGTAGGTGCGGGCATAGTGGCGGGACTGGTGCCATAGCATCACCAGGTAACCTGCCAAGGCCATCAGCAGCAGCAGCCCTTCGACTCGGCCGAGGTGGCCATTGGCTGCCAGCGCATAGACCAGGCCGCTGGCGAGGATCATCAACGGAATGTCCATGCGCACCAGTTGGCGGGATACCCGCAGCGGGATGATCAGCGCCGCCAGGCCCAGGCTCACCAGCACGTTGAAGATGTTACTGCCGATCACGCTGCCCACGGCCACGTCGGGCGCGCCCTGGTAGGCGGCCTGCAGGCTGACGGTGAGCTGCGGCGCAGTGCTGCCGAACGCTACCAGGCTCAAGCCGATGATCAGCGGCCGCACGTGCAGGCGCTGGGCCAGGCGCAGGGCGGCGCGCACCATCAGTTCGGCGCCAGCTACCAGCAGCAGCAGGGCTAGGCCCAGTTGCAGGAGGCTGAAAGTGGGGAGGGTGGCCAGGTCGAAAATGGTCGAAGCTCCAGTTGGGTCAATCGCTCAGACCTTGTACCCGGACGCGCGCCGTTCCGCTACGGATCATGCCGATTTTTTCTGCTGCAGCACGTGACAGGTCGATCAGCCGGCCGCGGGTGTGCGGGCCGCGGTCGTTGATGCGCACGATTACGCTGCGGTCGTTGGCGAGGTTGGTGACCAGCACTTTGCTGCCCAAAGGCAGGCTGCGGTGGGCGGCGGTGAGGCCGTTCTTGTTGAAGGGTTCGCCGCTGGCGGTGCGTTTGCCGTGGTGGCGTGAGCCGTAATAGGAGGCGGTGCCGGTCTGGTTGTAGCCGCGGGGGTCGACGTCGTGGCTGGCGCAGCCGGCCAGCAGGGAGAAGAGGGTGAGGGTGGCGAGGGATCTTTTTAGCAAGTTGGGAGCTCCGGGATTGGGGCCGCTGTGCGGCCCATCGCGGATGAATCCGCTCCTACAGGGGCTGCGCGGTGTATGTAGGAGCGGATTCATCCGCGATCGAGGGCAAAGCCCTCGCCGCTTTTTTCAGCTCACCCTTCGAGCTTGGCCTTGAGCATTTGGTTCACTTGCCCAGGGTTGGCCTTGCCCTTCGACGCCTTCATCGCCTGACCGACGAAGAAGCCGAACATCTTGCCGCGCTTGGCCTCGTCGGCGGCGCGGTACTGTTCGACCTGTTCGGCATTGGCGGCGAGCATCTCGTCGAGCATCTTGTCGATCGCACCAGTGTCGGTGACCTGTTTCAGGCCTTTGCTTTCGATGATGCTGTCGGCATCGCCTTCACCGGCGGCCATGGCCTCGAACACGGTCTTGGCGATCTTGCCGCTGATGGTGTTGTCGCGGATACGCAGCAGCATGCCACCAAGTTGTTCGGCGCTGACCGGCGCCTGGTCGATCTCGATGCCCAGCTTGTTCAGCAGGCTGCCCAGCTCGACCATGACCCAGTTGGCCGCCAGCTTGGCGTCGCCGCCAATCTTCACCACCTGCTCGAAGTAGTCCGCCTGTTCGCGGCTGGAGGCCAGCACGTTGGCGTCGTAAGCCGACAGGCCGTACTGGCTCTGGAAGCGCTCGACCTTCTGCGGCGGCAGTTCCGGCAAGCCGGCGCGAATGGTTTCGAGGTAGCTGTCCTCGATGACCACCGGCAGCAGGTCCGGGTCGGGGAAGTAACGGTAGTCGTTGGCTTCCTCCTTGCTGCGCATGGAGCGGGTCTCGTCCTTGTTCGGGTCATACAGGCGGGTTTCCTGGATGACCTTGCCGCCGTCCTCGATCAGGTCGATCTGGCGCTGGATTTCGCTGTTGATCGCGCGCTCGATGAAGCGGAACGAGTTGACGTTCTTGATCTCGCAGCGGGTGCCGAACTCGGTTTGGCCTTTCGGGCGGATCGAGACGTTGCAGTCGCAGCGCAGCGAGCCTTCGGCCATGTTGCCGTCGCAGATGCCCAGGTAACGCACCAGCGCGTGGATCGCCTTGACGTAGGCCACGGCTTCCTTGGCGCTGCGCATGTCCGGTTCGGAGACGATTTCCAGCAGCGGGGTGCCGGCACGGTTCAGGTCGATGCCAGTGGAGCCGCTGAAGTCTTCGTGCAGGCTCTTGCCGGCGTCTTCTTCGAGGTGCGCGCGGGTCACGCCGATGCGCTTGATGGTGCCGTCTTCCAGGGCGATGTCCAGGTGGCCCTTGCCGACGATCGGCAGGTCCATCTGGCTGATCTGGTAACCCTTGGGCAGGTCCGGGTAGAAGTAGTTCTTGCGCGCGAACACGTTGCGCTTGCCGATCTCGGCATCGATCGCCAGGCCGAACATGCAGGCCATGCGCACGGCTTCCTGGTTGAGCACCGGCAGTACGCCGGGCATCCCCAGGTCAACCAGGCTGGCCTGGGTGTTCGGCTCGGAACCGAAGGTGGTGGCGCTGCCGGAGAAGATCTTCGACTGGGTGGCCAGCTGGGTATGAATCTCCAGCCCGATCACAACTTCCCATTGCATGTGTGAATTCCTCAGAAGCCGTTGGGGGCGCGGGTGTGCCAGTCGGTGACTTGCTGGTAACGGTGCGCGACGTTGAGCAGGCGGCCTTCCTGGAAGTACGGGGCCAGCAGCTGCACGCCGACCGGCAGGCCATCGACGAAGCCGGCTGGCATCGACAGGCCCGGCAGGCCCGCCAGGTTGGCGGTGATGGTGTAGACGTCTTCAAGGTACGCGGCGACCGGGTCGCTGCTCTTGGCGCCCAGCTTCCAGGCCGGGTTCGGCGTGGTTGGGCCAAGGATCAGGTCGACACCCTCGAAGGCGGCCATGAAGTCGTTCTTGATCAGGCGGCGGATCTGCTGCGCCTTGACGTAGTAGGCGTCGTAGTAGCCGGCCGACAGGGCGTAGGTGCCGACCATGATGCGCCGCTGCACTTCGGCACCGAAGCCTTCGCCGCGGGAGCGCTTGTACAGGTCGGTCAGGTCCTTGGGCTCTTCGCAACGGTAGCCGAAGCGTACGCCATCGAAGCGCGACAGGTTGGAGGAGGCTTCGGCCGGCGCGATCACGTAGTACGCCGGGATGGCGTGCTGCATGTTCGGCAGGCTGATTTCCTTGACCACCGCGCCGAGTTTTTCCAGCTCCTTGACGCTGGCCTGAACCAGCTCGGCGATGCGCGGGTCGAGGCCGGCGCCGAAGTATTCCTTCGGCAGGCCGATGCGCAGGCCTTGCAGCGAGGCGTTGAGGTTGGCGCTGTAGTCCGGCACCGGCTCATCGATGCTGGTGGAGTCCTTGGCGTCGAAACCGGCCATGCCTTGCAGCAGCAGCGCGCAGTCCTCGGCAGTGCGTGCCAGCGGGCCGCCCTGATCGAGGCTGGAGGCGTAGGCAATCATGCCCCAGCGCGAAACACGACCGTACGTCGGTTTCAGGCCGGTGAGGTTGGTCAGTGCTGCCGGCTGTCGGATCGAGCCGCCGGTGTCGGTGCCGGTGGTCACCGGCAGCAGGCGCGCGGCCACGGCAGCCGCCGAACCACCGGACGAACCACCCGGCACGTGCTCGAGGTTCCACGGGTTCTTCACCGGGCCGTAGTGGCTGGATTCGTTGGCCGAACCCATGGCGAATTCGTCCATGTTGGTCTTGCCCAGGGTGACCATGCCGGCTTCGGCCAGCTTGGCGACCACGGTGGCGTCATACGGCGCCTTGAAGTTGTCGAGCATCTTCGAGCCGCAGCTGGTGCGTACGCCGTTGGTGCAGAACAGGTCCTTGTGGGCGATCGGCGCGCCCAGCAGCGCACCGGTCTCGCCAGCGGCGCGACGGGCGTCGGCGGCACGGGCCTGGCCCAGGGCCAGCTCCTCGGTGACGCTGATGAAGCTGTTGAGTTGCGGGTCGAGCTGCTGGATGCGCGCCAACAGGGCGCCGGTCAGCTCTTCGGAGGAAAACGACTTGTCGGCGAGTCCGCGGGCGATCTCGGCCAGGGTCAATTGATGCATGGCAGGCTCTATCCCTTACTCGATGACTTTGGGAACCAGGTACAGACCGCTTTCGGTCGAGGGTGCGATGGCCTGGTAGGCATCGCGCTGGTTGCTTTCGGTGACCTGGTCGGGACGCAGGCGCTGGCTGGCCTCCAGGGGGTGGGCCAGGGGCTCGATGCCAGTGGTGTCGACCGCTTGCATCTGGTCGACCAGCCCGAGAATGCTGTTCAGTGCATCGGTAATGCGTGGCAGTTCGCCTTCATTCAGGCCCAGGCGGGCCAGATGGGCGATCTTTTCCACGTCGCAGCGTTCAAGCGCCATGGGGATCTCCAGAGGATACAAAGAACGGAATAGGGTCCGTGATGAGGAACATGTCGGCATTTTGGCGGTCATACGGCCGCGATCATCTGCTGGCTTGCTCGGAAAAACGACCAATTTAACATATTGGCTCCTTGCCCAAAATCCCTGCCATTGTTAGAGTTTGCCGCACTTTTTTACCCACGCTTTCCCCAGGGTCACTTTCCCATGTTCAAGAAACTGCGTGGCATGTTTTCCAGCGATCTCTCCATCGACCTGGGTACTGCCAACACCCTTATTTACGTGCGTGAGCGCGGTATCGTCCTGAATGAGCCCTCGGTTGTTGCCATCCGTACCCACGGCAACCAGAAAAGCGTCGTCGCCGTCGGTACCGAAGCCAAACGCATGCTGGGCCGTACGCCCGGCAACATTGCTGCCATTCGTCCGATGAAAGACGGCGTCATCGCCGACTTCAGCGTTTGTGAAAAAATGTTGCAGTATTTCATCAACAAGGTTCACGAAAACAGCTTCCTGCAGCCCAGCCCACGCGTGCTGATCTGCGTACCGTGCAAGTCGACCCAGGTAGAGCGCCGCGCCATTCGCGAGTCGGCCCTGGGTGCCGGTGCCCGTGAAGTGTTTCTGATCGAAGAGCCGATGGCCGCCGCCATTGGTGCCGGCCTGCCGGTCGAAGAAGCCCGTGGCTCGATGGTCGTCGACATCGGTGGTGGTACCACTGAAATCGCCCTGATCTCGTTGAACGGTGTGGTCTATGCCGAATCCGTGCGCGTGGGCGGCGACCGTTTCGACGAAGCCATCGTCACTTACGTGCGCCGCAACTACGGCAGCCTGATCGGCGAATCCACCGCCGAGCGCATCAAGCAGGAAATCGGCACCGCCTACCCGGGCGGCGAAGTGCGCGAAGTCGACGTACGCGGCCGTAACCTGGCCGAAGGCGTGCCACGTGCCTTCTCGCTGAACTCCAATGAAGTCCTGGAAGCCCTGCAGGAATCCCTGGCGACCATCGTTCAGGCGGTCAAGAGCGCCCTGGAGCAATCGCCGCCGGAGCTGGCCTCCGACATCGCCGAGCGTGGCTTGGTACTGACCGGTGGTGGCGCGCTGCTGCGTGACCTCGACAAGCTGCTGGCCCAGGAAACCGGCCTGCCAGTGATCGTCGCCGAAGACCCGCTGACCTGCGTCGCCCGTGGCGGCGGTCGCGCTCTGGAGATGATGGACAAGCACGCGATGGATCTGCTCTCCAGCGAGTGATATCCAGAGCGTTCGAGCGTCCGGTTTACAGGTAGCACGTGCAGTGCTACCTGTATGCGCTGGGCTGGCGTCCGTTGGGGCGTCGTTTCCGTCAACCCGCAACCAGGCTGGTGCGTTGTCGCATGTCCAATGACCTCCTGAGTCGTCCACGAGGAACGGCCCATTAAACCGCTTTTCTCCAAGGGCCCTTCGCTGGGCGTTCGCCTGCTGGTACTGGTGGTGATGTCGGTCGCGCTGATGGTGGTCGACGCACGCTTCGACCTGCTCAAGCCTGTGCGCAGCCAGATGGGCCTGGTGCTGATGGAATCCTACTGGATCACCGATCTGCCGCAGCGCATGTGGCAAGGCGTGGCTGGCCAGTTCGGCAGCCGTACCGAGCTCATCGCCGAAAACGAGAAACTCAAGACCGAAGCCCTGCTGTTGCAGGGGCGCCTGCAAAAGCTGGCGGCCCTGACCGAGCAGAACGTGCGCCTGCGCGAGTTGCTCAACTCCTCGGCGCTGGTCAACGAGAAGGTCGAGGTGGCCGAGCTGATCGGTGTCGACCCCAACCCGTTCACCCACCGCATTCTGATCAACAAGGGCGAGCGCGACGGCGTGTTCCTCGGCCAGCCAGTGCTCGATGCCCGCGGCCTGATGGGCCAGGTGGTCGAGCTGATGCCCTACACCGCGCGCGTGCTGCTGCTGACCGACACCACCCACAGCATCCCGGTGCAGGTCAACCGCAACGGCCTGCGCGCGATCGCCAGCGGCACCGGTAACCCGGAGCGCCTCGAGCTGCGCCATGTGGCCGACACCGCTGACATCAAGGAAGGCGACTTGCTGGTGAGTTCCGGCATGGGCCAGCGTTTCCCGGCCGGGTACCCGGTGGCCACGGTCAACGAAGTGATCCACGACTCCGGCCAGCCGTTCGCCATCGTTCGCGCCATCCCGACCGCCGCGCTCAACCGCAGCCGCTACATGCTGCTGGTGTTCAGCGACCGGCGTACTCCGGAACAGCGTGCCACCGACGCGGCGCTCGCCCAGGAAGAGGCCGACCGCAAGGGCACAGGCGATACTGCGCAGCCTGCCGTCAACGCCGAGCACGCCGCCCCGGCCGCCACACCGGCGCCAGCCGCTGCAGCGCCAGCGCCCGCCAGCCCCGCCGCAGCACCTGCGGCCCCCGCGCAACCTCGGAGGCAATGATGCCCAAAGCGCGCCGTAACCACGGTTGGGTCATCTGGCTGACATTCGCCATCGGCCTGCTGCTCAGCGTTTCGCCCATGCCGCAGTTCCTTGAAGTGTTCCGGCCCATGTGGCTGGCGATGCTGGTGTCGTTCTGGACGCTGGCGGTGCCAGGCAAGGTGGGCATGACCACCGCGTTCGTGCTGGGCCTTGCCGAAGACGTGCTGTACGGCACGCTGCTGGGGCAGAACGCATTGATCCTCACCCTGATCACCTTCCTGGTGCTGACCCTGCAGCAGCGCCTGCGCATGTTCCCCATGTGGCAGCAGAGCCTGGTGATCCTGGTGATTTTCGGCATCGCCCAGCTGATCCAGTTGTGGCTGAGCGCGCTTACCGGCAACCGCCTGCCGACCCTGGCTCTGGTCTGGTCGGCAGTCATCAGCGCCTTGCTCTGGCCCTGGATCAGCTTTGCCTTGCGCGACGTGCGTCGGCGCTTGCACATCAACTGACGGCGCTGCCATCACTGACAGGGAGATGTCTGCATGAAACCACTTTACCTGGCCTCCGGCTCGCCCCGTCGGCGTGAACTGCTGACTCAGATCGGCGTGCCGTTCACCGTCACCAGCGCCCCCATCGATGAAACCCCGTTGCCCGATGAAAGCGCCGCGGCGTATGTCGAGCGCCTGGCCAAAGCCAAGGCCGAAGCGGGCCTTGCAAGCTTGAGCGGCCCGGCCGTGGTGCTTGGCGCAGACACGGCGGTGGTGCTCGATGGTCGTATTCTTGGCAAGCCGGAAAACCGCGAAGATGCCCTGGCCATGTTGGCCGACCTGGCAGGCCGTGAGCACCAGGTGCTCACCGCAGTAGCGCTGAGCGATGGTCAGTGCTGTTTGAGTGTCAGCGTCTGCAGCAACGTGCGTTTTCGCCCCATCAGCACCGAGGAAGCCCAGCGCTACTGGGCCAGTGGCGAACCGGCGGACAAAGCTGGCGGCTATGCCATCCAGGGCCTGGGCGCGGTGTTCGTGACCGGCCTTCAAGGCAGTTATTCGGCAGTAGTGGGCCTGCCCCTGAGCGAAACGGCCGAACTGCTCAGTCAATTCGGTATCGCCTGCTGGCAGATACCGGCGCTTTCGCCAGAGGTAACAAAGCAGCAGTAGCCAGCCCGGCGCCCGCGATCCATCATTACCGAAGACATTTGACGAGAGCCTGCCATGAGTGAAGAGATCCTGATCAACATCACCCCGATGGAGTCACGCGTGGCGGTGGTGGAAAACGGGGTGCTGCAGGAAGTGCACGTCGAGCGCACCCTGCGCCGTGGCATCGTCGGCAATATCTACAAGGGCAAGGTGGTGCGGGTGCTGCCGGGCATGCAGGCGGCGTTCGTCGATATTGGCCTGGAGCGCGCCGCGTTCATCCATGCTTCGGAAATTTCCCAGCGCGAAGGCTCGGCCGTGGAGACCATCACCGCACTGGT
Source organism: Pseudomonas sp. NPDC089752 (assembly GCF_044748725.1). Classification (NCBI taxonomy): domain Bacteria; kingdom Pseudomonadati; phylum Pseudomonadota; class Gammaproteobacteria; order Pseudomonadales; family Pseudomonadaceae; genus Pseudomonas; species Pseudomonas sp. NPDC089752. The sequence continues at coordinate 90,186 of NZ_JBIVGP010000004.1, read as the reverse complement.
GCACGAGGGCCAGGCCCTGGTGGTGCAGGTGACCAAGGACCCGATCGGCACCAAGGGCGCGCGCCTGACCACTCAGCTGTCGATTCCGTCGCGCTACCTGGTATACATGCCGCGCAGCAGCCATGTCGGTATTTCCCTGAAGATCGAAGACGAAGCCGAGCGTGAGCGCCTCAAGCAGGTGGTCAACGACTGCGTGGACAGCGAAGACATCAAGAATGCCGGTGGCTTCATCCTGCGCACCGCCGCCGAAGGCGCACGAGCCGAAGAGATCCTCCAGGACATCCGCTACCTGCGCCGCTTGTGGGAGCAGATCGGCAGCCAGATCCAGACGTGCGGCGCGCCGACGGTCATCTACGAAGACCTCGGCCTGGCCCTGCGTACCCTGCGTGACCTGGTCAACCCGAAGATCGAGAAGATCCGCATCGACTCGCGGGAAACCTTCCAGAAGACCACGCAGTTCGTCGCCGAACTGATGCCGGAGATCGCCGACCGCCTGGAACACTACCCGGGCGAGCGGCCGATCTTCGACTTGTATGGCGTCGAAGATGAAATCCAGCGGGCGCTGGAGCGCAAGGTTCCGCTCAAGTCCGGCGGCTACCTGGTGGTCGACCCAGCCGAAGCGATGACCACCATCGACGTCAATACCGGGGCCTTCGTCGGCCACCGCAACCTTGAAGAGACCATCTTCAAGACCAACCTCGAAGCGGCCACGGCGATTGCCCGGCAGCTGCGCCTGCGCAACATCGGCGGGATCATCATCATCGACTTCATCGACATGGAAGACGAGGAGCATCAGCGCCAGGTGCTACGCACCCTGGAGAAGCAGCTGGAGCGTGATCACGCCAAGACCAACATCATCGGCATCACCGAACTGGGCCTGGTGCAGATGACCCGCAAGCGCACGCGTGAGAGCCTCGAACAAGTGCTGTGCGAGCCGTGCCTGGCCTGCCAGGGCCGGGGGAAGCTAAAAACCCCGGAAACCATCTGTTATGAAATTTTCCGCGAGATCCTCCGCGAAGCCCGTGCTTATCAGGCAGAAGGCTACCGAGTGTTGGCCAACCAGAAGGTGGTCGACCGATTGCTCGATGAGGAATCCGGCAATGTCGCCGAGCTTGAGGCGTTCATTGGCCGAACCATTCGCTTCCAGGTCGAGTCGATGTATTCGCAGGAACAGTACGATGTGGTGTTGCTCTGAGGCATTCTTACTCGCGCCATAGGTTGCTCGGGCTGGCAAAACCAGCACTACCAGCCATCATGGATAAACGACCTGGAGGGCAATGGCCATGGGACGTCTGACCCGCGTTCTTGTCGCCTTGACCCGTTGGGGGCTGGGCATCTGCGCCTTGCTGGCGGTATTGGTGGCGCTGTATGTGAGCCTCGGTCGCGAGTTGGTGCCACTGGTGGCTGAGTACCGCGCCGACCTTGAAGCCAAGGCCGAGCAGGCATTGGGGCTGCCGGTGCATGTGGGCGCGCTCGAAGGGCGCTGGAGTGGCCTGGCGCCGGTGCTGCGGGTTCGAGACCTGCAGCTGGGCGAGGGCACTTCGGCCTTGCGCCTGGATGACGTCAAGGTGGTGCCCGACCTGTGGGGCAGCCTGACCTCCCGTGAAGTGCGCCTGGCTCATGTTCAATTGGGTGGCCTGCAACTGATCCTGCGTGAAGACGAGCAGGGCGCCTGGGCGCTCGAAGGCTTGCCGAAAAAAGACGACGCGCCGCTGGACCCTGCTGAGTTGCTGCAGCGCCTGCGTCAGCTGGGGCGCATCGATGTGTTCGACAGCCAGGTAACCCTGCAGCCCTGGCAGCGTGATCCATTGACCCTCACCTATGTCAGCCTTGGCCTGCAGGCCGGTGCCTCGCGTCAGTCGCTGGACCTGCGCGCGACCTTGCCGGACGGCCAGCCACTGGCACTCGACCTTCGCAGCCGTGCAACGGCCAAGGCCTGGCGCGATGGCCAGGTCGAGGCCTATCTGAGCCTGCCGCAGAGCGACTGGTCAAGCTGGCTGCCTCCACGGCTGCTTGGCCAGTGGAAGGCCGAGACGTTGCGGGCCGGTGGCGAATTCTGGGTCGACTGGCGCAAAGGGCGGCTGGAGCAGGCAGTGGTCCGCCTCAATGGCCCGCAACTGCGCGGTGCCTATGCCGAGCGCAAGGCTGTCACCCTGGACAACCTTGCGCTGGAAGCCTGGTTCCAGCGCCGCGAGCAAGGCTTCGATGTGGTCGTCGACTCGCTGGCTGCCAGTATTGGCAAGACCCGATGGGAGTCGCACCTGCAATTGCGTCAGCGCCCGGGCGAGGATTCGGCCGGGGAAAGCTGGCAGGTGCAGGCGGATCGCCTCGACCTCACCCCGCTGACGCCTCTGATCAATGCCCTGGCGCCGTTGCCGGACAAGCTCATGGACGTGGTCGATGCCCTGAACGTGACCGGTGCCTTGCGCAACGTCCGCCTGGATATTCGACCCAAGGCCGAGGGCAATGACCGCCTGCAGTTCGCCGCCAATCTGGAGAAGGTCGGTTTCGACGCCTATCACGGCGCACCCGCGGCCGGGAATGTCAGCGGCAGCATCAGTGGTGACCTCGGGCATGGTGAGTTACGCCTTGATACCGATGCGTTCATGTTGCATTTGTACCCGATCTTCGCCAAACCTTGGCATTACCTGAAAGCCAATGCGCGCTTGACCTACGCCCTCGACCAGGACGGTTTCACCCTCACCGCACCCTACCTCAAGGTGCTGGGCGAGGAGGGCAAGATCGCCGGTGATTTCCTGATCCGCCTGCTGTTCAAGGAAGGCAGTGAAAGCTACATGGACTTGCGCGTCGGCCTCACCGAGGGGGACGGCCGCTACACCGCCAAGTATCTGCCAGAGGTGCTCAGCCCAGCATTGGACGAGTGGCTGCGCAGTGCCATCGTCAAAGGCAATGTCGATCAGGGCTATTTCCAGTACCAGGGCTCGCTGAACCACGGTGCCAGCCCCGAATCACGCAGCATCAGCCTGTTCTTCAAGGTGCACGACGCCGCACTGGACTTCCAACCCGGCTGGCCACAGGTGCAACACGTCGATGGTGATGTGTTCATCGAAGATAGCGGCGTGCGCATCAACGCCAGTAAAGGTGTGTTGCTGGATACCAAGGTCAACGATGTGAGCGTGAATATTCCTCATGTGGAAGGTGACCAACACAGCCACCTGTACCTTGATGGAGGCTTTGACGGCAGCCTTGGCGATGGCTTGAAGATTCTCAAGGAGGCGCCGATCGGCACCGGCGAGATCTTTGCCGGCTGGGAAGGCGAGGGGCCGCTCAAGGGCAAGCTCAAACTCGACATTCCGCTGGCCAAGGGGGAGCGGCCGAAGGTACTGGTCGACTTTGCCACCACCGATGCGCGCCTGAAGGTGGCGCCGCCGAGCCTTGAACTGAGCCGGCTGAAAGGCGATTTCAGCTTCGATTTCGACAAAGGCTTGAGCGGCAAGAATATTGCCCTGCAAGCGTTCGGCAAGCCGGTGACCGCGCAGATCACGGCCGAAGGGCAGCCTGGGCAGATGCAGACGCGCATCAACGCCAATGGCCAGGTATCGCTCAAAGCGCTGACCGACTGGCTGCAGTTCAAGCAAACCTTGCCCGCCTCAGGTGATCTGCCCTATCAACTGCAGGTCAATCTCGGCAGCCGCGACAACAGTCTGAGCGTCAATTCGTCGCTCAAGGGCCTGGCCATCGACCTGCCCGCACCGTTCGGCAAGGCGGCGGCCGACACCCGTGACACCCGTTTCAGCATGAATCTGCAGGGCGCGGAGCGGCGTTTCGACGTGGCTTATGCTGATCTCGCGCGCTTCGCCTATGCCGCACCTAACGACAAGCTGGGCGAGGGGCGTGGTGAGTTGCTGCTGGGTACCGGTGAGGCGCAAGTGCCTGCTGGCCAGGGCCTGCGTGTGCGTGGGCGACTTGAGAGCCTGGACCTGGCGCCGTGGCAAGCGCAGATGGACCGCTTCGCCGGTGACGACCCCGGCGGGAATGCCCGGCAGAGCCTGCAGAGTGTCGACCTGAGCATCGGCCAACTGAAGGCCTTCGGCATGGACCTCAATCAGGCCGTCGTACGGCTGGCCCGTGGTGGCCCGGCCTGGGACTTGCGTCTGGACAGCAAGGAAGTGATCGGCAACGCACGCTTGCCCGACGCCAAGGGCGCAGCAATGACCGTGCGTCTGCAAACCCTGCGCCTGCCTGCGGCCGACCCGGCTGAAGCACAGACCGAAGAGGGGCCTGACCCCTTGGCCTCGTTCGACCCGCGCAAGGTGCCGGCGCTGGACCTGACCATCGACAAGCTGTACCGCGGCGACGACCTGTATGGCAACGTCGCGCTGAAACTGCGCCCGACCACCCGCGGTGTGGCGGCGCAGGATATCGACCTCGATTTCAAAGGCCTGCACATCGACGGCAGTGGCGGCTGGGAGGGCGAAACCGGGGCCACCAGCAGTTGGTACAAGGGCCGCCTGGACGGCAAGAACCTCGCCGACGTGCTCAAGGCCTGGGGCTTCGCGCCCACCGTGACCAGCCGTGACTTCCGCCTGGACGTGGACGGGCGCTGGCCAGGTTCGCCGGCCTGGGTCGGCCTCAAGCGCTTCTCCGGGAGCATGGACGCCGCCTTGCGCACCGGTCAATTCGTCGAGGTGGAGGGCGGCGCCCAGGCCTTGCGGGTATTCGGCCTGCTCAACTTCAATTCCATTGGTCGGCGCCTGCGCCTGGACTTCTCCGACCTGTTCGACAAAGGCCTGGCTTATGACAGGGTCAAGGGGCTGCTGGTGGCCAGCGACGGCGTCTACGTGACCCGCGAGCCTATCAGCGTCACGGGACCTTCGAGCAATTTCGAACTCGATGGCACCCTCGACCTGGTCCGTGACCGGGTCGATGCCAACCTTCAGGTGTCGCTGCCAGTGACCAACAACCTGCCGCTGGCGGCGCTGATCGTCGGTGCGCCAGCGGTCGGTGGCGCGCTGTTCCTGGTCGATCGGCTGATCGGTGACCGGGTGTCGCGCTTCGCCAGCGTGCACTATCGCGTCGAAGGGCCGTGGAAAGAGCCTAGAATCACCTTTGTGAAACCCTTCAACAAGTAGTCAGGAGTGCCCATGAAGGTAGCGGTCATCCAGATGGTCAGCCAGAACGATGTACTGGCCAACCTGCAGCGTGCGGGCGCTCTGCTTGAACAGGCGGCGCTTGGCGGCGCGCGGCTGGCGGTACTGCCGGAGAACTTCGCGGCTATGGGACGCAAGGACGCCGCTGCGATCGGTCGGGCCGAAGCGCTGGGAGACGGTCCGATCCTGCCCTGGTTGAAACGCACCGCTCGCGACCTCAGGTTATGGATTGTCGCCGGCACCTTGCCGCTGCCGCCGGTTGGGCAGCCCAATGCCAAAGCCCATGCCTGTTCGCTGTTGATCGACGAGCACGGCGAGGTGGTGGCGCGCTATGACAAGCTGCACCTGTTCGACGTGGACGTAGCCGACAACCGTGGTCGCTACCGCGAGTCCGACGATTATGCCCATGGCGCCCAGGTGGTGGTGGCCGATACCCCGGTGGGCCGCTTGGGCCTTAGTGTTTGCTACGACCTGCGCTTCCCCGAACTTTACAGCGCCCTGCGCGCTGCCGGCGCGGAATTGATCACGGCACCTGCCGCATTTACCGCGGTCACAGGGGCAGCGCATTGGGACGTGCTGATTCGCGCCCGGGCCATCGAAACCCAGTGCTATGTACTCGCCGCAGCCCAGGGCGGCACCCATCCAGGCCCGCGGGAAACCCACGGGCACGCGGCGATCGTCGACCCCTGGGGGCGGATCGTCGCGCAACAGGCGCAAGGTGAAGCGGTATTGCTCGCCGAGCGCGACATCGATGAACAGGCGTCCATTCGGGCGCGCATGCCGGTTGCTTCGCACCGGCGCTTTTTCTCGCAGGACGTCTTGCGGCCTGCGCACACCTCGGAGTGACTATGAGCCAGATGTTATCCACCGTCAGCGAGCAGCTCCTGGCCCCAGGCGGGCTGACCCTGGACAGCCTGCAGGCTGTGCTGGGCGAGTTGGCGGGGCCGGGCATCGACGCCGCCGACCTGTACTTCCAGGGCCAGATCTCGGAAACCTGGGCGTTGGAGGACGGTATCGTCAAAGAAGGCAGCTTCAACCTTGATCAAGGCGTGGGCGTGCGTGCCCAGTCGGGAGAGAAAACCGGTTTTGCCTACAGCAACGCGATCAACCTCGAAGCGCTGACTTCGGCGGCGCGTGCTGCCCGTTCGATTTCCCGCGCTGGCCAAAATGGCACGGTTCAGGCGTTTCGCAGTCAGGACGTCACGGCCCTGTACGCCCCCGACAACCCGCTGGACGTACTCAGCCGCGCCGAAAAAGTCGAGCTGCTCAAGCGTGTGGATGTCGCCACGCGGGCGCTGGACCCGCGCATCCAGCAGGTCAGTGTGAGTATGGCTGGGGTCTGGGAGCGCATTCTGATTGCTGCCGCGGATGGTAGCCTGGCTGCCGATGTGCGGCCGCTGGTGCGGTTCAACGTCAGCGTCATCGTCGAGCAGAACGGCCGTCGCGAACGCGGCGGGCAGGGTGGTGGCGGGCGTACCGACTACCGCTTCTTCACTGAGGATCGGGTCATGGGCTATGCCCGTGAAGCGCTGCGCCAGGCGTTGGTCAATCTTGAAGCGATTCCTGCGCCTGCCGGTACGTTGCCGGTGGTGCTGGGCTCGGGTTGGTCGGGCGTGCTGCTGCACGAAGCGGTTGGCCATGGCCTGGAAGGCGACTTCAACCGCAAGGGCAGTTCGGCGTTCAGCGGCCGTATTGGCGAGAAGGTTGCGTCGAGCCTGTGCACCATCGTCGATGACGGTACCCTGGAAGGCCGCCGTGGCTCGCTGAGCGTCGACGATGAAGGCACGCCGACCGAGTGCACCACGCTGATCGAGAACGGTGTGCTCAAGGGCTACATGCAGGACAAGCTCAATGCACGCCTGATGGGCATGGCAGTGACCGGCAACGGCCGCCGCGAATCGTACGCCCACCTGCCGATGCCGCGCATGACCAACACCTACATGCGCGCCGGTGAAAGCGACCCACAGGAAATCATCGCCTCGGTGAAGAAGGGCATCTACTGCGCCAACCTCGGCGGTGGGCAAGTGGATATCACCAGCGGCAAGTTCGTGTTCTCGACCAGCGAAGCCTATTTGATCGAAGACGGCAAAATCACTGCGCCGGTCAAAGGTGCGACGCTGATCGGCAATGGGCCTGAAGCCATGAGCCGGGTGTCGATGGTCGGTAATGACCTGGCGCTGGACAGTGGCGTGGGCACTTGTGGCAAGGATGGGCAGTCGGTGCCGGTAGGCGTTGGTCAGCCGACATTGAAGCTGGATGCGATCACCGTCGGTGGTACCGGGGCCTGAAGGCTGTGGAGATCTCTGTGGGAGCGGGCTTGTCCCGCGAAGAAGGCCACGCGGTAGTGGCTGGCACCGGCTTCGCCGGTGTTCGCGGGGCAAGCCCGCTCCCACAGGTCTGTGTTATCGACGTATTAGCGCAGGCCGCGCTGAAGCTCGTCGAGGTCGCGAATGTATTTGAAGACCTTGCGCGCAGCGGCAGGCGGTTTGTTCCGCGCCTTTTCGTGCTGGGCGTGACGGATCAGGGAACGCAGTTGCTGACGGTCGGTGTCGGGGTACTCGTTGACGAAGCGTTCAAGGTCTTCGTCGTTACCGTCGATCAGGCGGTCGCGCCACTTTTCCAGGGCGTGGAAGCGCTCGTTGTACTGGCGGCTGGAGCTGTCGATCTGTTCGAGCACCGCGTGGATGGCGTCCAGGTCCTGGTCGCGCATCAGCTTGCCGACGAACGACATGTGCCGTTTGCGGGCACCGTGGGCGGTGTGCTTGCAGGCTTCGGCCAGGGCCTTGCGCAGCTCGTCGGTCAACGGCAGGCGTGCCAGGGTGTCGGCCTTGACCGTGGTCAGGCGCTCGCCGAGTTCGACCAGCGCATGCAGCTCGCGCTTGATCTGGGTTTTGCTTTTTTCGCCGTCGAAGGCGTCGTCGTATGAATCAACCATGGTGGCAGTCCGCTAGAAATCGTCGCCATGATAACCAGTCGGGGGCCGCTTGTCCGGCCCAGTCGTAGAATGCCCCCCGCCGAACGAAGAATTTGAGTGGAGAAAACCATGAGTGCAGTCCAGAGCGTAGGCCCCAAGGACCTGCCAGCCTTGCAGGAGCAAGTCGAAGCGATTATTGCCGAAGCTCGCAAGCAAGGCGCCAGTGCCTGCGAAGTGGCGGTGTCGCTGGAGCAGGGCCTGTCCACCAGCGTGCGTCAGCGTGAAGTCGAGACAGTCGAATTCAATCGCGACCAGGGCTTCGGGATCACCCTTTATGTCGGCCAGCGAAAAGGCTCGGCCAGCACCTCGGCCAGTGGCCCGGAGGCCATCCGCGAAACCGTTGCCGCCGCCCTGGCGATTGCCAAGCACACCTCCGAAGACGAGTGCTCGGGGCTGGCTGACGCGGCGCTGATGGCCCGCGATATCCCGGACCTGGACCTTTACCATGACTGGGACATCGAGCCCGAGCAGGCCATCGAGATGGCGTTGGCCTGTGAGGCCGCCGCCTTCGACGCTGACCCGCGCATTCTCAACGCCGATGGCACCACCCTCAATACCCACCAGGGCTGCCGTGTGTACGGCAACAGCCATGGCTTCATCGGCGGCTACGCCTCGACCCGGCACAGCCTCAGCTGTGTGATGATCGCCGAAGGCGACGGGCAGATGCAGCGTGATTACTGGTATGACGTGAACCGTCAAGGCAACCTGTTGGCCGACCCACGCAGCATTGGCCAGCGCGCTGCGCAGCGTGCCGCCAGCCGCCTCGGTGCGCGTCCGGTGAAAACCTGTGAAGTGCCGGTGCTGTTCTCCGCAGAGTTGGCCGGAGGCCTGTTCGGCAGCTTCCTGTCGGCGATTTCCGGTGGCAACCTGTACCGCAAGTCGTCGTTCCTCGACGGTGCCATTGGCCAGCGCCTGTTCCCTTCTTGGCTGACCCTGGATGAGCGCCCGCACATTCCGCGCGCCTTGGGCAGTGCGGCGTTCGACGGTGATGGCCTGGCCACCTACGCCAAGCCGTTCGTCGACAAAGGCGAGCTGGTTTCTTACCTGCTGGGCACCTACTCCGGTCGCAAACTCGGTCTGCCGAGCACGGCCAACTCGGGCGGCGTGCACAATCTTTACGTCACCCATGGCGTCGAGGATCAAGCGGCGCTGATCCGGCGCATGGGCCGTGGCTTGCTGGTCACTGAGCTGATGGGTCACGGTCTGAACATGGTGACCGGCGATTACTCACGGGGTGCGGCGGGCTTCTGGGTCGAGAATGGCGAAATTCAGCATGCGGTGCAGGAAGTGACCATCGCCGGGAACATGAAAGACATGTTCCAACAAATTGTCGCGATCGGCAGTGATCTTGAAACCCGCAGTAATATCCATACCGGCTCTGTGCTGATTGAGAAGATGACGGTTGCAGGAAGCTGATGAGTTAGCGTTTCCAGCAAATACAAGAGACCCGGCCATCGCGCCGGGTTTTTTCTTTCATCACGCCACACTTGAAGTGATTCTGTTTATCACTTAATAATGAATATCATTATCCAGTAACTCCGGTCGATGATGTTCATGAAAACCGTCCTCCACGAACTGCCCTACCTGGAAAACTGGCGCTGGCTCAGCCGGCGCATCCGTTGCGCTCTCGAGCCCGATGAGCCGCGCCTGATCGAGCACTACCTGGCCGAAGGCCGCTACCTGGTGTGCTGCACCGAAACTTCGCCATGGACGGTGGCGCTGACCTCCTTCCGCCTGCTGCTGGATACCGCCTGCGACCGCATGCTGCCGTGGCATTGGCGCTGCCTGTGCCTGGACCAGGCCTGGCGTCCATTGCTCGACCTGCGCAACCTCGACCGCCAGGAACACAACCAGCGCTGGCAGCCTTACGCCCTGCAACTGGCCAATTGCCGGTTGCTGCCGTCGATTTCTCCCGATGAACTGATGCAAGGATTTGATGATGAGTGATACCCGTATCGAGCGTGACAGCATGGGTGAACTGCAGGTGCCGGCCCAGGCCCTGTACGGCGCCCAGACCCAGCGCGCGGTCGACAACTTCCCGATCAGCGGCCAACGCATGCCGGCCCAGTTCATTCGCGCCCTGCTGCTGGCCAAGGCCGCCGCCGCCAAGGCCAACATCGAACTCGAGCAGATTTCTGCAGGGCAGGGCGAGGCCATCGTCAAGGCGGTCGAGCAACTGCTGGCCGACGACTTCATCCAGCACTTCCCGGTGGACGTGTACCAGACCGGCTCCGGCACCAGCTCGAACATGAACGCCAACGAGGTCATTGCCACCTTGGCCAGCCGCCTGCACAGCGAGCCGGTCAATGCCAACGACCACGTCAACTGCGGCCAGAGCAGCAACGACATCATCCCGACCACCATCCACGTCAGTGCCGCCCTGGCACTGCATGAGCAACTGCTGCCCGCGCTGGATCACCTGGTGCAGGTGATCGAAGCCAAGTCGGGGCAGGTACACCAGTACGTGAAGACTGGCCGTACCCACCTGATGGATGCCATGCCGGTGCGCATGAGCCAGGTACTCGACGGTTGGGCAGCCCAGATCAAGGCTGCCAAGGCGCACATCGAAGCGACACTGCCGAGCCTGCAGGCGCTGGCCCAGGGCGGCACAGCCGTCGGCACCGGTATCAATGCTCACCCACAGTTTGCCGCCGGTTTCGCCCGTCAGCTGAGCGCCCTGACCCAGATCGAATTCACCCCGGGGCAGAATCTGTTCGCCCTGATCGGCTCGCAGGACACCGCCGTTGCGCTGTCTGGCCAGCTCAAGACCACTGCCGTGGCGTTGATGAAGATCGCCAACGACCTGCGCTGGATGAACTCCGGCCCGCTCGCCGGCCTTGGCGAGATCGAACTGCAAGGCCTGCAGCCGGGCTCCTCGATCATGCCGGGCAAGGTCAACCCGGTGATCCCGGAAGCCACCGCCATGGTCGCCGCCCAGGTGATCGGCAACGACGCGACCATCGCCGTAGCCGGCCAGTCGGGCAATTTCGAGCTCAACGTGATGCTGCCGGTGATCGCTCGCAACCTGCTGGAAAGCATCGAGCTGATGGCCAATGCCAGCCGCCTGCTCGCCGACAAGGCCATCGCCAGCTTCAAGGTCAACGAGGGCAAGCTCAAGGAAGCCCTGGCACGCAACCCGATCCTGGTCACCGCGCTGAACCCGATCATCGGCTACCTCAAGGCTGCCGAGATCGCCAAGACCGCCTACAAGGAAGGCCGGCCGATCATCGATGTGGCGCTGGAGCACACCGACCTGTCGCGCGACCAGCTCGAAGCGCTGCTGGACCCGGAAAAACTCACCGCTGGCGGCATCTGACTCGCGTCAGCGCTCAGGAGTAAACGTCATGCAGCACTGGAAACGCATCACTGAAACAGCCAATCGCCTCTTCGAACAGGGCGAACTGGTCGATGCCCGGGAACATTACCTGCAAGCCCTGGCCCTGGCCCAGGTGCTGTTCGAGCGCTGGCATGACGTCGACGAAGCGGTGGCGGCGTTCGTCGTCTCTCACCACAACCTGGCCGACCTGCACCTGCGGTTGAACCAGCCGCAGGAGAGCGCCGACTATCTATGCGCCGTCCATCAGCGCCTGCTCCAGGCCAGCCAGGACGCGCGCCTGCCCCAGACGCTGCGTGATGCGGCGCTGCGCCACAGCGGGCGTACCTACACCGAGTTGCTGAGTTTCATTGCCGAGTACGGCCAGTACCCGCGCACCGAGCGCCTGCTCAATCGGCAGGCATCCTCTCCCAGCGAACTGGCAACCCAGCCGGACCTGATGTCCAGAACCCAAGCCTACGGAATCCACTGACATGCCTCATACCTTGCCTGCACTGCCTTATGCCTACGATGCACTGGAACCGCACATCGATACTCAGACCATGGAGATTCACCACACCAAGCACCATCAGACTTACGTCAACGGCCTCAATGCGGCTATCGAGGGCAGCGAATGGGCCGAATGGCCGGTTGAAAAGCTGGTTGGTGCGGTCAAGCAGCTGCCTGAGAACCTGCGCGGTGCGGTCACCAACCATGGTGGTGGGCATGCCAACCACTCGCTGTTCTGGACCGTCATGTCGCCGAAGGGCGGTGGTCAGCCGCAGGGCCAGGTAGCCAAGGCGATCGAGACCGAACTGGGTGGTTTCGAGGCCTTCAAGGAAGCCTTCACCAAAGCCGCGCTGACCCGCTTCGGCAGCGGTTGGGCTTGGCTCAGCGTCACCCCGGAGAAAAAACTGGTGGTCGAGAGCAGCGGCAACCAGGACAGCCCGCTGATGCACGGAAACACGCCGATCCTCGGTCTGGATGTCTGGGAGCACGCCTACTACCTTAAGTACCAGAACCGTCGACCGGAATACATCGGTGCCTTCTACAACGTCATCGACTGGGCGGAAGTGGAACGTCGATACCTAGAAGCCAGCAAGTGAGTCGAACCGGTATGCGCTCAGAGGTGATGTCTGTCAGCAGTGTGCGCCTGTTCCGGCTGGCGGTAGGCACTTTGCTGCTTTTGGTCGGCACGGCCCTGCTGGTGGCGAAGGGTATCGCCTGGCTGGACCTGGAACCGCGCATGTTGCGCGCCCTCGAGGGTGGTGCACTGTGCGCACTGGGTACAGCGCTGGGCGCGGTACCGGTGTTGGTGATTCGTAATATGCCGGTAGCCCTGGCCGATACCCTGTTGGGCTTCGGCGCCGGAGTGATGCTGGCAGCCACCGCGTTCTCGCTGATCATACCGGGGCTGGATGCCGCGCAATCCATTGGCTTCAGCCCATGGGGAGCGGGCGGCCTGATCAGTTTTGGGCTGTTGTTTGGTGCGTTGTGCCTGTTCGTAGTCGACCTCAAGGTGTCTGGCACCTCGCCCGAGGCGTTGGTCGGCAACGAAAATCAGCCGGTAATCGCGGCACGGATCTGGTTGTTCGTGATCGCCATCATCGCCCACAACATTCCCGAGGGTATGGCCATCGGAGTGTCGGCCGGTGGTGGCATGGCCGATGCCGACAGCCTTGCCATGGGCATCGCCCTGCAAGATGTACCCGAAGGCCTGGTCATCGCATTGGTGCTGGCAGGGGCGGGGATGCCGCGCTTCAAGGCATTCCTGATCGGTGCGGCATCAGGGCTGGTGGAGCCGCTGGCAGCAGTGATCTGCGCATGGTTGGTGAACGTCGCCGAGCTGCTGCTACCGCTGGGTCTGGCCTGCGCGGCGGGGGCGATGTTGCTGGTGGTGACCCAGGAGATCATTCCCGAGTCGCGTAGCAATGGCCATCACCGCTTGGCTAGCCTGGGGCTGTGTGTTGGCTTCTGCTTGATGATGGTGATGGATACGGCGATGTCGTAAGCACCGCAACCCCCGTAGGAGCGGCTTCAGCCGCGATCACCGGCAAAGCCGGTGCCAGCCACCGCGTCGCTCGCATCGCGGCTGAAGCCGCTCCTACAAGGGCTTTTCATTCGCCTTCGTCGAAATAGTTGTCGATCAACGCCACCAACGCATCCAGGGCATCACTATCCTGCTCACCTTCGGTGTGCAGGTGCACCTGGGTGCCTTTGCCCGCCGCCAGCATCATCACCGCCATGATGCTCTTGCCATCCACCAGCTTGTCTGGCGCGCGCCCCACCCGCACCTGGCAGGGGAAGCGCCCGGCCACGCCAACGAACTTGGCGGCCGCCCGGGCATGCAGGCCCAGCTTGTTGATGATGGTGATTTCACGGGCGGGCATCGTGGTGCGGATCCTGTGGCTAAAGGTCGCGGTGGCGGACCTGGACGTTTTTCAATGACTGCTGCAGCAACTGGCCAAGGCGTTCGGTGATATAGACCGAGCGGTGGTGACCGCCGGTGCAGCCGATGGCAATGGTGACATAGGCACGGTTGCTGGCGGCGAAGCGTGGCAGCCATTTGAGCAGATAGCTGGAGATATCGGAAAACATTTCTTCGACATCCGGCTGTGCGGCCAGATATTCGATAACCGGCTGCTCCAGGCCAGAATGCTCACGCAGCTCAGGCTTCCAATAGGGATTGGGCAGGCAACGCACATCGAATACCAGGTCGGCATCGACTGGCATGCCGCGCTTGAAACCGAACGATTCGACCAGAAATGCGGTGCCGGGCTCAGGTTGGTTGAGCAGGCGCAGCTTGATCGAGTCGCGCAGCTGGTACAGGTTGAGGTTGGTTGTGTCGATCTTGAGGTCGGCAAGGTCCGCAATTGGCCCGAGCAGTTCGCTTTCCACCCGGATCGCTTCGGCCAGCGAGCGGTCCGCGTTGGTCAGCGGGTGGCGTCGTCGAGTTTCCGAGAATCGCTTGAGCAGGGTATCTTCGTCGGCATCGAGAAACAGCACATCACACTGGATATGCCGACTACGGGCTTCCGCAAGCAGGTCGGGGAAGCGCGACAGATGGCTGGGCAGGTTGCGCGCATCGATCGACACCGCCACCTTCGGCTGCTGCAACTCGGTGTTGATCAGCGCGTTCTCTGCCAACTGCGGGAGCAAGCCGGCAGGAAGGTTGTCGATGCAGTAATAGCCGTTGTCTTCCAACACATCGAGGGCGGTACTTTTGCCGGAGCCGGACCGGCCGCTAACGATGATCAGGCGCATATTCAGGCCTCGTTCTGAACGTCCAGGACTACCTGGTAAAGGGCATCGCTGCTGGCGGCACTGCGCAGACGGTCGCGCACATCCTTGCGATCGAGCATGCTGGCGATCTGGCGAAGCAGTTCGAGGTGGGCGTCAGTGGCTGCTTCTGGCACCAGCAGGACGAACAGCAAATCGACTGGTGCGCCATCTATGGCGTCGTAATCGATCGGAGCGTCCAGGTGCAGCAGGGCGCTAACCGGGCCAGTGCAATCTTTGATGCGGCAGTGGGGAATGGCGATGCCATTGCCGAAACCGGTGGAGCCGAGTTTTTCCCGAGCGATCAGCTTTTCGAAGACGTCTTGCATCTCCAATTCGGGCACTTGTTCGGCAATCAGGGTGGCGACCTTTTCCAGGGCGCGCTTCTTACTGCCGCCCGGCACGTTCACCAGGGAACGGCCGGGGGTCAGGATGGTTTCAAGTCGGATCATGGATGAGGGGGATCAGCGGGCAGCCGCACCTTGCAGCAAGCTTTGCTGTTTTTCCTTGTGTTTTTTCAGTTGACGGTCGAGCTTGTCGGCCAGGGCATCGATCGCTGCATACATGTCTTCGTGTTCGGCGTTGGCAACCACTTCTCCACCGGGAATCTGCAAGGTCGCTTCGACCTTCTGCTGCAGCTTCTCGACTTTCATGATGACCTGCACGTTGGTGATCTTGTCGAAGTGACTCTCCACCCGGGCGAGCTTTTCAAGCACATAATCGCGCAGCGGTTGGGTGACTTCTACATGCTGTCCACTGATATTGACTTGCATACAGCTTCTCCTTTGTTGCCCGTGCATAAAGAGGCAGGTGTTGCACCTGCCCCACAAACGCTGTGGCACATCTCAGGGGCTACATCAGTCGCTTGCGCTCGCTCGACGGTGCGATGCCGAGGGACTCGCGGTACTTGGCGACGGTGCGACGGGCGACCTGGATGCCTTGTGCCTCCAGTAAACCAGCGATCTTGCTGTCACTCAATGGCTTTTTCTGATTTTCCGCCGCAACCAGTTTCTTGATGATTGCGCGGATCGCCGTGGACGAGCATTCGCCGCCTTCCGAAGTGCTGACGTGGCTCGAGAAAAAGTATTTCAGTTCGTAGATGCCGCGGGGTGTATGCATGAATTTCTGCGTGGTCACCCGCGAAATGGTCGACTCGTGCATGCCCACTGCTTCGGCGATGTCATGCAGCACCAGGGGCTTCATCGCCTCGTCACCGTGATCGAGGAAGCCGCGTTGATGCTCGACGATCTGCGTGGCCACCTTCATCAGCGTTTCGTTGCGGCTCTGCAGGCTCTTGATGAACCAGCGTGCCTCCTGCAACTGGTTGCGCATGAAGGTGTTGTCGGCGCTGGTATCGGCGCGACGCACGAACCCTGCGTACTGCGGGTTGACGCGCAGGCGCGGGATTGCCTCCTGATTCAGCTCGACCAGCCAGCGATCGCTGTCCTTGCGCACGATGACATCAGGCACCACGTATTCCGGCTCGCTGGATTCGATCTGCGAACCCGGGCGCGGGTTGAGGCTCTGCACCAGTTCGATGACCTGACGCAATTCGTCTTCCTTGAGCTTCATGCGGCGCATCAGCTGGCTGTAGTCGCGCCCACCGAGCAGGTCGATGAAGTCGCTGACCAGGCGCTTGGCCTCGGCCATCCACGGCGTGCTGGCGGGTAGCTGGCGCAACTGCAGCAGCAGGCATTCGCCCAGGTTGCGCGCAGCAATGCCGGCAGGTTCGAACTGCTGGATGCGGTGCAGTACCGCTTCGACCTCGTCGAGCTCGATGTCAAGCTCCGGGTCGAAACCGGCGCAAATCTCTTCGAGGGTGTCTTCCAGGTAGCCCTGGCCGTTGATGCTGTCGATCAGGGTGACGGCGATCAGGCGGTCGGTGTCGGACATCGGTGCCAGGTTCAGCTGCCACAACAGGTGGCTTTGCAGGCTCTCGCCGGCGGATGTGCGGGTGGTGAAATCCCACTCGTCGTCATCGTTGCTCGGCAGGCTGCTGGCGCTGGTCTGGTAGATGTCTTCCCAGGCCGTGTCGACCGGAAGCTCGTTGGGGATTCGCTCGCTCCACTCACCGTCTTCCAGGTTTTCGGCACTGGCGGTGCTTTCCTGGAAACTGTTGTCCTGAACTTCGGCGACCGGTTTGTTCTCGGCGTTGTCCGCCATCGGGTCACTGTTGTCGAAGTCGTCGCCGTCTTCCTGACGTTCGAGCATCGGATTGGACTCCAGCGCTTCCTGGATTTCCTGCTGGAGGTCCAGGGTGGAGAGCTGAAGTAGGCGGATGGCCTGTTGCAACTGCGGGGTCATCGTCAGTTGCTGGCCCATTTTTAGGACGAGCGATGGTTTCATGGCTGGGGCTAAATACCTTGTTCGCCGGCGCGCATGCGCCATCCACTACACGAGGGCGCCGGAGCGCCAAATTCAAGCAAGTTTTATGCCTTAAATTGTAGCGTTTGCCTAGAGCACTGTAACAACTTAAGCCCCATCAAGGCGGCAAAGCCCGTGCTCCAGGCACGTCCTGGGATCAGAGCCGGAACTCGTGGCCCAGGTAAACTTCCTTGACCAGCTCATTGGCCAGGATGGTCTGCGCATCGCCTTCGGCAATCAATTGGCCGTCGTTGACGATGTAGGCGGTTTCGCAGATATCCAGTGTCTCGCGGACGTTGTGGTCGGTGATCAATACACCGATGCCCTTGGCCTTGAGGTGGTGGATGATCTGCTTGATGTCGCCGACCGAAATCGGGTCGACACCGGCAAAGGGTTCGTCCAGCAGGATGAACTTCGGTGCGGTCGCCAGGGCGCGTGCGATCTCGACGCGGCGGCGCTCGCCACCGGACAGGCTCATGCCGAGGTTGTCGCGGATGTGGCTGATGTGGAACTCCTGCAGCAGGCTTTCCAGCTCCTTGCGACGGCCCTCGCGGTCGAGCTCCTTGCGGGTCTCGAGGATGGCCATGATGTTGTCGGCCACCGACAGCTTGCGGAAGATCGAGGCTTCCTGCGGCAGGTAGCCGATGCCGGCGCGTGCGCGGCCGTGCATGGGCTGGTGGCTGACATCGAGGTTGTCGATGCGCACACGGCCCTGATCGGCCTGGACCAGGCCGACGATCATGTAGAAGCAGGTGGTCTTGCCGGCGCCGTTGGGGCCGAGCAGGCCGACGATCTGGCCGCTGTCGATCGACAGGCTGACGTCGCGCACGACCTGCCGACCTTTGTAGCTCTTGGCCAGGTGCTGGGCTTTGAGGGTTGCCATTTACTCGGCCTTCTTCTTCGGCTGGATCACCATGTCGATACGCTGACGCGGAGCGGTGACGTTGCCGCCACGACCGGCGGTCGCCACCTGGGACTTGGTGTTGTAGACGATTTTCTCGCCTTCGGTGGTGTTGCCTTCGTTCTCGACCTTGGCGCGGTCAGTGAGGATCACCGTGTCTTTTTGCGCCTGGTACTGGATGGTCACGGCCCAGCCTTTCATCTTGTCAGGCTTGGCAGTGCTCTGCTGTTGCTCGAAATAGGCCAGGTTGCCCACCGAGGTGACCACGTCGATGTCGCCGTTGGCGGCACGGGTCATGGTCACGGTGTTACCTTTGATCATCATCGAACCTTGGGTGATGATCACGTCACCGGTATAGGTGGCCACGCCTTGCTTGTCGTCCAGGTGCGCGTTGTCGGCCTGGATGCGTATCGGCTGGTCACGGTCGGTCGGCAGGGCGAAGGCGCTCGCGCTTCCCAGTGCTGCGCTCAGGCTGAGCAAAAGGGGGAGGGTTTTAACGAGCCTCATACTGTCCTCTTACGTTAGAGAGCAGGTCCATCCTGCCTTCTTTCAAATACGCTTTCATTCCTTTGCCCGTAGTCGTGCCACCGGCGCCGTCGATTCTAACGGCTTGCTCGGTCTGCGCATATTGCTTCTGCGGGAACACAGTCATGCGTGAACTGGTAATGATGGTTTCACGCTGCTTTTCGTCGGTACGGGCGACTCGAACCTTGTCGATCAGTTCGACCTCGGTGCCATCGGGGTTGACCTCGGCGCGTACGCTCTGCACGTGCCAGGGATATTCGGTGCCCCGGTACATGTGCAGGTCGGGCGTGGTCACCAGTGTGACCTCGGTGGCCTTGAGGTGTTCGACCTTGTCGGCGGTCATTTCGTATTGCAGCTTGCCGTCGGGCAGAAACTGCACGCTATGGGCGTTGATCGCGTAATAGTCGATGGCGCTTTCGTCGACCTGCGCCACCGGCTTGTCCATGAAGCTCTCGGGGCTGACATTCCAATAGCCGATGGCCACCAGCAGGGCGGCGATTACCGCGAGCAGCGCAAAATTGCGGGCTTTCTTGCTGAACATGGGTAGCCTTACAGGTAGTTGGCGTTGGCAGCGTCCAGGGTGCCCTGGGCCTGCATGATAAGTTCACAAAACTCGCGCGCGGCACCTTCGCCACCACGTGCCTGGGTCACGCCATGGGCGTGCTGGCGTACGAACGGCGCGGCGCTGGCCACGGCCATGCCCAGGCCGACCCGGCGAATCACCGGCAGGTCGGGCAGGTCGTCGCCAAGATAAGCGACTTGCTCATAGCTTAGGCCCAGTTCGGCGAGCAGGCCGTCGAGTACCACCAATTTGTCCTCGCGGCCCTGGAACAGGTGCGGGATGCCGAGGTTCTTCGCCCGGCGCTCGACCACCGGGGTCTTGCGCCCGCTGATGATCGCCGTGGTCACGCCCGAGGCCATGAGCATCTTGATGCCCTGGCCGTCGAGGGTGTTGAAGGTCTTGAATTCGCTGCCGTCCTCGAGAAAGTACAGGCGGCCGTCGGTAAGTACGCCGTCGACGTCGAATACGGCCAGTTTGATGGCTTGGCCGCGTTGCATCAGGTCGTGGGTCATTTGCACTGTCTCCTCTACATCACGCCGGCGCGCAGCAGGTCGTGCATGTTCAGGGCGCCGGTCGGGCGCTCTTCCTTGTCCACCACCACCAAAGCGCTGATCTTGTGGTCTTCCATGATCTTCAGGGCCTCGGCGGCGAGCATTTCGGCGCGGGCGGTCTTGCCGTGCACGGTCATGACCTGGTCGATCAGGGTGGTATGCACGTCGATGCTGCGGTCCAGAGCGCGGCGCAGGTCGCCGTCGGTGAAGATCCCGGCCAGCTTGCCGTCCGCTTCGACCACCACGGTCATGCCCAGGCCCTTGCGCGACATTTCAAGCAACGCGTCCTTGAGCAGGGTGCCACGTTGCACTTGCGGCAGTTCATCGCCGGCGTGCATGACATTCTCTACCTTGAGCAGCAAGCGCCGGCCCAGTGCACCGCCTGGGTGGGAGAAGGCAAAGTCTTCAGCGGTGAAACCACGGGCCTCGAGCAGGGCGATGGCCAGGGCGTCGCCCAGTACCAGGGCCGCAGTGGTCGAGGAGGTCGGCGCCAGGTTGAGCGGGCAGGCTTCTTGAGCGACGCGCGCGTCAAGGTTGGCTTCGGCGGCTTGGGCCAGCGGCGAGTCGGGGTTGCCGGTCAGGCTGATCAGCTGGATGCCCAGGCGCTTGATCAGCGGTAGCAAGGTGACGATCTCGGCGGTGCTGCCAGAGTTGGACAAGGCCAGGATGACATCGTCACGGGTGATCATGCCCATGTCGCCATGGCTGGCTTCGGCCGGATGCACGAAAAACGCCGGCGTGCCGGTACTGGCCAGGGTTGCGGCGATCTTGTTGCCGATATGCCCCGACTTGCCCATGCCGACCACCACGACTCGGCCCTTGCTCGCCAGGATCAGCTCGCAGGCCTTGACGAAGTTGGCATCGATACTGGCCGCCAGGCCTTGTACGGCCTCGATTTCCAGGCGCAGGGTGCGCTGGGCGGACTGGATCAGCTCACTGGATTGGCTCATGTCGAAAAGCAATGCCTGATGAAAAGGCGGCGATTATAGCCGCAATGGAAGAAAGCCTCACCCTTTCGATTGCTGTAACAAATGTCATCAAAGCCTGTCGTTGGCCTGAACGACGCGTTTCATGGCCTTGGGGGCGCCCGCTCTGCGGTGCTATAGTTCGCCGCAATTCGGCCCGCCAGGGGCGCGTGTGCCTTCAAGAAGAGGGCAGGCGTCCACTAGAACGAGGCTGCACTAGCAAGGAGTCTAGATGAGTGTGGATAGCGCCTACGCGGTCGAGTTGAAGGGCGTCACCTTCAAGCGCGGTTCGCGCAGCATTTTCAGCAATGTCGACATACGCATACCCCGCGGCAAGGTCACTGGCATCATGGGGCCTTCGGGGTGCGGCAAGACGACGCTGCTGCGCCTGATGGGCGCGCAACTGCGTCCGTCCAGCGGCGAGGTCTGGGTGGCCGGGCAGAACCTGCCAAGCCTGTCGCGCAGCGACCTGTTCGACGCGCGCAAGCAGATGGGCGTGCTGTTCCAGAGCGGCGCACTGTTTACCGACCTCGATGTGTTCGAGAACGTGGCCTTCCCGCTGCGCGTGCACACGCAGCTGTCGGACGAGATGATCCGCGACATCGTGTTGATGAAGCTGCAGGCCGTGGGCCTGAGAGGCGCCATCGACCTGATGCCCGACGAGCTGTCCGGTGGCATGAAGCGCCGCGTGGCCTTGGCCCGGGCGATTGCCCTGGACCCGCAGATCCTCATGTACGACGAGCCGTTCGTCGGCCAGGACCCGATCGCCATGGGTGTATTGGTGCGCCTGATCCGCTTGCTCAACGATGCCCTGGGCATCACCAGCATCGTGGTGTCCCACGACCTGGCGGAAACCGCCAGCATCGCCGACTACATTTATGTCGTTGGGGATGGCCAGGTGCTCGGCCAGGGCACCCCCGATGAGCTGATGGGCTCGGACAATCCGCGTATTCGCCAGTTCATGAAAGGCGACCCGGACGGCCCGGTGCCCTTCCACTTTCCTGCGCCTGACTACCGCGCCGATCTGCTGGGGGCGCGTTGATGCGCAGAAAATCCTTACTTGAACGCATCCGCCTGTTCGGCCGCTCGGCGATCGACGTGCTGGCGGTACTCGGACGTTCCTGCCTGTTCCTGTTCCATGCGCTGATCGGCCGTGGCGGCATCGGCGGCGGCTTTCAGCTGCTGACCAAGCAGCTGTATTCGGTGGGCGTGCTGTCGCTGGCGATCGTTACCGTGTCTGGTGTGTTCATCGGCATGGTGCTGGCGCTGCAGGGCTACAGCATCCTGACCAAGTACGGCTCCGAGCAGGCGGTCGGGCAGATGGTCGCCCTGACCTTGCTGCGTGAGCTCGGCCCGGTGGTCACCGCGTTGCTGTTCGCCGGCCGCGCCGGTTCTGCGCTGACCGCCGAGATCGGCAACATGAAGTCCACCGAGCAGCTGTCGAGCCTGGAGATGATCGGCGTCGACCCGCTCAAGTACATCGTCGCGCCGCGTCTGTGGGCCGGTTTCATTTCGTTGCCGCTGCTGGCGCTGATCTTCAGCGTGGTCGGCATCTGGGGTGGCTCGTGGGTCGCGGTCGACTGGCTGGGCGTCTACGAAGGCTCGTTCTGGGCCAACATGCAGAACAGTGTTTCCTTTACCGACGACGTGCTCAACGGCCTGGTCAAGAGCTTGGTGTTCGCCTTCGTCACCACCTGGATCGCCGTGTTCCAGGGGTATGACTGCGAGCCCACCTCAGAGGGGATCAGCCGTGCCACCACCAAGACCGTGGTCTATGCCTCGTTGGCAGTACTGGGTCTGGACTTTATTCTGACCGCCTTGATGTTTGGAGATTTCTGATGCAAAACCGCACCCTGGAAATCGGTGTCGGCCTGTTCCTTCTGGCCGGGATCCTGGCGTTGCTGCTGCTGGCCCTGCGTGTCAGCGGGCTGTCGGCCAGCCCGAGCAGCGATACCTATAAAGTTTATGCGTACTTCGACAATATTGCCGGTTTGACGGTCAGAGCTAAAGTGACCATGGCCGGTGTGACGATCGGCAAGGTCACCGCCATCGATCTGGACCGTGATTCCTACACCGGTCGGGTGACGTTGCAGCTGGACGGCAAGGTCGACAACCTGCCGACCGACTCCACCGCGTCGATCCTGACCGCCGGTTTGCTTGGCGAGAAGTACATCGGCATCAGCGTGGGCGGCGAAGAAGAGGTGCTCAAGGACGGCGCGACCATCCATGACACCCAGTCGGCGCTGGTGCTGGAAGATCTGATTGGCAAGTTCCTGCTCAATACCGTGGGCAAGGAACCAAAAGAAGCGCAACCGGCTAATTAAGGAGTTTCCATGATTTCGATCCTGCGACGTGGCCTGCTGGTGCTGCTGGCGGCCTTTCCCCTGCTGACCATGGCCGCCCAGTCACCCCACGATGTGGTGCAGAGCACCACCACCGAGTTGCTGGGTGAGCTCAAGGCCAACAAGGAGCAGTACAGGGCCAACCCGCAAGCCTTCTACGACACGCTCAATCGCATCCTCGGCCCGGTGGTCGATGCCGATGGTATCTCCAAGAGCATCATGACCGTGAAGTACTCGCGCAAGGCCACGCCCGCGCAGATGCAGCGCTTCCAGGAAAACTTCAAGCGCAGCCTGTTCCAGTTCTACGGTAACGCGCTGCTCGAGTACAACAACCAGGGCATCGTCGTCGACCCGGCCAAGGCCGATGACGGCAAGCGCGCCAGTGTCGGCATGAAGGTTACCGGCAACAATGGCGCCGTCTACCCGGTGCAGTACACCCTGGAAAACCTCGGCGGCGAGTGGAAGGTACGTAACGTCATCGTCAATGGCATCAACATCGGCAAGCTGTTCCGCGATCAGTTCGCCGATGCCATGCAGCGCAATGGCAACGACCTGGACAAGACCATCGACGGCTGGGCCGGCGAAGTGGCCAAGGCCAAGCAGGCTGCCGACCAGTCGCCAGAGAAGACCGTCAAATGAGTGAGGCCGCCGTGAGCATGGCCGAGCCAGGCGTGCTGCGCCTGGCCGGCGTGCTGGATTACCGCAGCGGCCCGGCCTTGCGCAAGCAGGGCAAGGCGCTGATCGATGCCTCGCGCGAACCCCGCCTGGTGCTCGATTGCTCGGCAGTCGAGAAGTCGTCGAGTGTCGGCCTGTCGCTGTTGCTGGCGTTCATCCGCGATGGCCAGGCCAGCGGCAAGGCCTTCGAGGTGCGTGGCATGCCCAGCGACATGCAGGAAATTGCCGGGGTTTATGACCTCGATGAAGTGCTGGCGAGCTGATGGCTCGCCGTTGATTGAGGCCCCTCGGTCAGCGCACGCCCTCGGTGGGCTTCGCAGGCGAGGGGCTTTTTTGTATGATGGCCGACCCGTGCGCATCGGGCGCCGATTGAGGTTGAGCATGCAGGCCGTAGAAGTTAAGAGCTTCCTTGAAGAAAAATTGCCGGGATCCCGGGTCGAAGTTGAAGGCGAAGGCTGCAACTTCCAATTGAACGTGATCAGCGACGAGTTGGCTGGCCTGAGCCCGGTCAAGCGTCAGCAGGCGATCTATGCTCACCTTAATCCCTGGATCGCCAATGGCAGCATCCATGCGGTAACCATGAAATTTTTCAGCAGCGCAGCCTGGGCTGAGCGCACCTGAGCCAACTTGGCGGCGAGACTCCAATGGACAAACTGATTATTACTGGCGGCGCTCGCCTTGACGGCGAGATCCGCATTTCGGGCGCGAAGAACGCGGCCCTGCCGATTCTGGCGGCGACCCTGCTGGCTGATGGCCCGGTCACCGTGGGCAACCTGCCACACCTGCACGACATCACCACCATGATCGAGCTGTTCGGGCGCATGGGCATCGAGCCTGTGATCGACGAGAAGCTGGCGGTGGAGATCGACCCGCGCACCATCAAGACCCTGGTCGCGCCCTACGAGCTGGTCAAGACCATGCGCGCCTCGATCCTCGTGCTCGGCCCGATGGTCGCCCGTTTCGGTGAGGCCGAAGTGGCCCTGCCAGGCGGCTGCGCGATCGGTTCGCGTCCGGTCGACCTGCACATCCGCGGCCTCGAAGCCATGGGCGCGAAAATCGAAGTCGAAGGTGGCTACATCAAGGCCAAGGCCCCCGAAGGCGGCCTGCGTGGCGCGCACTTCTTCTTCGATACCGTGAGCGTCACCGGTACCGAGAACATCATGATGGCCGCTGCCCTGGCCAAGGGCCGCAGCGTGCTGCAGAACGCCGCACGCGAGCCTGAAGTGGTCGACCTGGCCAACTTCATCAACGCCATGGGCGGCAAGGTCCAAGGCGCCGGCACCGACACCATCACCATCGATGGCGTCGAGCGTCTGCACTCGGCCAGTTACCGAGTCATGCCTGACCGTATCGAAACCGGCACCTACCTGGTCGCCGCTGCTGTGACCGGCGGCCGCGTCAAGGTCAAGGACACCGACCCGACCATCCTTGAAGCCGTGCTGGAGAAACTCAAGGAAGCCGGCGCTGACCTGACCACCGGTGAAGACTGGATCGAGCTGGACATGCATGGCAAGCGGCCGAAAGCCGTCAACCTGCGCACCGCCCCGTACCCGGCGTTCCCTACCGACATGCAGGCACAGTTCATCTCGCTCAACGCCATTGCCGAAGGCACCGGCGCAGTGATCGAGACGATCTTCGAAAACCGCTTCATGCACGTGTACGAAATGCACCGCATGGGCGCGCAGATCCAGGTCGAAGGCAACACTGCCATCGTCACTGGCGTACCAACGCTCAAAGGCGCCCCAGTGATGGCGACCGACCTGCGTGCTTCGGCCAGCCTGGTGCTGTCGGCGCTGGTCGCCGAAGGCGATACCCTGATCGACCGCATCTACCACATCGACCGTGGTTACGAGTGCATCGAAGAGAAACTGCAGATGCTCGGCGCGAAGATCCGCCGCGTACCGGGCTAACTGTGGGAGCGGGCTTGTCCCGCGAAGGAGGCACCGCAGTGCATGGCACCGGCTTTGCCGGTGTTCGCGGGGCTAGCCCGCTCCCACACAGCAATTGAATGCGGCCAGGTCGATGACCTGGCCGGCAGTAGCCGCTTAAGGACCGACGTTCCAATGTTGACCATCGCGCTTTCCAAAGGCCGCATCCTCGACGATACCCTGCCATTGCTGGCCGAGGCCGGTATCGTGCCGACCGAGAATCCGGACAAGAGCCGCAAGCTGATCATCCCCACCACCCAGGACGACGTGCGCCTGCTGATCGTGCGCGCCACCGACGTGCCGACCTATGTCGAGCATGGCGCCGCCGACCTCGGCGTGGCGGGCAAGGACGTGCTGATGGAGTACGGCGGCCAGGGCCTGTACGAGCCGCTGGACCTGCAGATCGCCCAGTGCAAGCTGATGACCGCGGGCGTCACCGGTGCGCCAGAGCCCAAGGGCCGCCTGCGCGTCGCCACCAAGTTCGTCAACGTAGCCAAGCGCTATTACGCCGAACAGGGCCGCCAGGTCGACATCATCAAGCTGTACGGCTCGATGGAGCTGGCGCCGCTGATCAACCTCGCCGACAAGATCATCGACGTCGTCGACACCGGCAATACGCTGCGCGCCAACGGCCTGGAGCCCCAGGACCTGATCGCCACGATCAGCTCGCGCCTGGTGGTCAACAAGGCCTCCATGAAGATGCAGCATGCCCGTATCCAGAGCCTGATCGACACGCTTCGTCAAGCGGTCGAATCGCGACACCGCGGCTGATCCCTGTGCGCGGCCTTCGCTGCCGCGCCCGTCTATCCGCGTCATAGCCACTTTTCTCGGGTGCCCGCGCGGATGGACTGGTAGCCTAGGGCGCCTGAGCATTCGCTAATAATCGAGGCCCTCGCCATGACCGTGTCCACTGCAATTGCCCGTCTCAACGCCGCTGATCCGGATTTCGCCCGACATCTGGATCATCTGCTGAGCTGGGAAAGTGTGTCCGATGACGCGGTCAACCAGCGCGTGCTCGACATCATCAAGGCCGTGCGCGAACGCGGCGATGCGGCGCTGGTGGAATTCACCCAGCGTTTCGATGGCGTCGATGCCACGTCCATCGATGACCTGATTCTGGGCCGTGAGCGCCTGGAGCTCGCCCTGACCCGCATTACCGACACCCAGCGTGCGGCCCTGGAAAAAGCCGCCGAACGTGTGCGCATCTACCACGAACGGCAGAAGCAGGACTCCTGGCAGTACACCGAAGCCGACGGTACCGTGCTCGGCCAGAAGGTCACCCCACTGGATCGCGCCGGCTTGTATGTGCCGGGCGGCAAGGCGTCGTACCCATCGTCGGTGTTGATGAACGCCATCCCGGCCAAGGTTGCCGGTGTCGCCGAAGTGGTCATGGTCGTGCCCACGCCGCGTGGTGAAGTCAACGAACTGGTGCTGGCTGCGGCCTGCATCGCCGGAGTCGACCGCGTATTCACCGTGGGCGGCGCACAGGCGGTAGCGGCCCTGGCCTATGGCACCGAAAGCGTGCCGCAAGTCGACAAGATCGTCGGCCCGGGCAACATCTACGTGGCAACCGCCAAGCGTCACGTGTTCGGCCAGGTCGGTATCGACATGATCGCCGGCCCTTCGGAAATCCTCGTGGTCTGCGACGGCCAGACCGACCCGGACTGGATCGCCATGGACCTGTTCTCCCAGGCCGAGCACGACGAAGATGCCCAGGCCATTCTGGTCAGCCCGGACGCCGAGTTCCTCGACCGCGTCGCCGCCAGCATCGACAAATTGATGCCGACCATGGAGCGCGCCGAGATCATCGAAAAATCCATCAATGGCCGTGGCGCGCTGATCCAGGTGCGCGACATGCAGCAAGCCATCGAGGTGGCCAACCGCATCGCGCCCGAGCACCTTGAGCTGTCGGTCGCCGACCCGCAGGCCTGGCTGCCGCAGATCCGCCACGCCGGCGCGATCTTCATGGGCCGCCACACCAGCGAAGCGCTCGGCGACTACTGCGCCGGCCCCAACCACGTGCTGCCGACCTCCGGCACCGCGCGGTTCTCGTCGCCGCTGGGGGTGTATGACTTCCAGAAGCGTTCGTCGATCATCTTCTGCTCCGAGCAGGGCGCTTCCGAGCTGGGCCACACCGCCTCGGTCCTGGCCCGTGGCGAGTCGCTGACCGCCCACGCCCGCAGTGCCGAATACCGTATCCTCACCCAAGACAAGGGGAACTGAGCATGAGTCGATTCTGGAGCCCCTTCGTCAAGGACCTGGTGCCTTACGTCCCGGGCGAGCAGCCCAAGCTGGCACGGCTGGTCAAGCTGAACACCAACGAGAACCCCTATGGCCCGTCGCCCAAGGCGCTGGAAGCCATGCGCGCAGAGCTCAGCGACAACCTGCGGTTGTACCCCGACCCGAACAGTGACCGGCTCAAGCAGGCGGTAGCCGAGTATTACGGGGTAACGCCCAGTCAGGTATTCGTCGGCAACGGTTCGGACGAGGTGCTGGCGCACATCTTCCACGGCCTGTTCCAGCACGATCGCGGCGCGCTGCTGTTCCCGGATGTCAGCTACAGCTTCTACCCGGTGTATTGCGGCCTGTACGGCATCCCGTTCGAGCAGGTACCGCTGGATGAGCAGTTCCAGATCCGCGTGGAGGACTACGCCAAGCCCAACGCTGGAATCATCTTCCCCAACCCCAATGCGCCGACCGGCTGCCTGATGCCGCTGCAGGCGGTCGAGCAACTGTTGCAAGCCAACCGCGACTCGGTGGTGGTGGTGGATGAAGCCTACATCGACTTCGGTGGCGAAACGGCCATCAGCCTGGTGGGCCGCTACGACAACCTGCTGGTGACTCAGACTCTGTCCAAGTCACGTTCGTTGGCCGGCCTGCGTGTTGGCCTGGCGGTGGGGCACCCGGATCTGATCGAGGCGTTGGAGCGGATCAAGAACAGCTTCAACTCCTACCCGTTGGACCGCATGGCGATCGTTGGCGCCGCAGTCGCCTTCGAAGACCAGGCCTACTTCGAAGAAACTTGCCGCAAGGTGATCGACAGCCGCGAAGCATTGATCGAGCAGTTGACCGCCAAAGGCTTCGAAGTACTGCCTTCGGCTGCCAACTTCATCTTCGCACGCCACCCGCAGGAAGATGCGGCGCAGCTGGCGGCGCGTCTGCGTGAACAAGGGGTGATCGTGCGCCACTTCAAGCAGCAGCGCATCGCCCAGTTCCTGCGTATCACCATCGGTACGCCGGAAATGAACCAGGCGTTGATCGACGCTTTGGGCTGATCGTCGTAGGGGCGTCCAACGGCCCCCGCACTATGGTTCCACGACCATGTGGCGAAGCACGATCGCAGCGACCGCTGTTTGCGGCAGCGTCGCTTCGCTCAGCAGTTTGTTGCTGGCAATGAAAATTTTCCGTTCGCTTTTCGTTTGGCCCCCATGTCCCTTGCCTGATACCTTCTCACGCCCGTGGTCGGTGCTGACGATCACCAGCCAGTCTTCAAGCGGGTTTTTTGCGCTGCGTTCGGCGACTTTGTCCAGCAGTTGCCCCAGCCGCGCGTCGACCTCACGCAGCGCTTGCTGGTACTCGGGACCGAAGCCGTGGCTGTGACCTGCTATGTCGGGGTCATCCAGTTGAATGAAGGTGAAGTCGGCAGATGTGTTTGTGAGGATCTCCAGTGCCCGGGCAGTGACGCGTTCATCCGGCAAGCCGCTTTCGCGCACGTTGTTGTCATGGGCGTCCTGCAGCAGGAAGGCCGTATTGATGGGGGACCAGTTCACCACGCTGGAAAGGTAGGCGTTAGGCTCTGCCTCGCGCAGACGTTTGAACAGGCTGGGATAGGCCGGATCGACGCGCAGGTGAAGTTCATTGGAGACGACACCATGCTTGTTGGCCCACACGCCGGTGAGCATTGATATCCATCCGGGGCCGCTCACCGTCTTTTGCTGGCTTTCAGTGCCGATGACGCCGCCGGTGAATGCCTCCCTGACCTTCAGACGCTTCAGGGCAGTCGAATCGCCGAGCTTTAGATATTCTTCATACTGAACGCCGTCCATTCCGACGATCAACGTTTTAGGCTGCAATACCTGTGGCGTGGGGTCGCAACCTGCCAATAGCAAACAGGACAGCAGAAGCGATCTATATAGGGGCATTGCTCGAAGTCCTTTGATATGAGCACAAAGCGTTGCAGCAAGCCATCGCGTGTTCAACTGGTAGAAATACCAGGTGATTTACTTCATTCACTGTGCTGGCTTAAGCTAGATAAATTCATCGGATGATTGGTTGAGTGAGCATGAGTACTGAGCTGTCCAGACGATCTCTGGTCGAACTCGCCGTCGATCGCATGCGTGAACGCATCCTCGAAGGCGACTGGCGGGTAGGGCAGCGCCTGCCAACCGAACCGGAACTGGCCCTCGAATTTGGTATCAGCCGCAACACAGTGCGCGAAGCCATGCGCGTGCTCGCCTTCAGTGGCCTGGTGGAAATCCGCCAAGGCGACGGCAGTTACCTGCGCACCAGCCAGGATCCGCTGCTGGCCGTACAGGCGATGTCACGCTGCACCTTGGAGCAGGCCCGGGAGACCCGTCACATCCTCGAAACCGAGGCCATCGGCCTGGCCGCACTGCGGCGTACCGATGCCGACCTGCTGAGCCTGCGCGCGGCGCTCACCGGCAGCGCCGAACACTTTCATGGTGACGTCGATGCCTATATCAGCTGCGATATGGTGTTTCACCAATGCCTGATCGACGCTGCGCACAATCCGGCACTGAGCGAGCTGTACCGCTATTTCTCAGGTGTCGTGGCCGCGGCGCTGCAGCACAACATGGCCAGCGCCCCACGCTGCCAGGCGACCTTCGACCTGCATGGGCAGATCCTCGACGCCATCGAACAACGTGATCCGGAGCGGGCCAAGCGCCTGAGCCGGACCCTTATCGAATCCTGATAACGAGAAGGCCATGGCTGAACCAATCATCCGTGACACCCCCGCCCGCGAGCGGGAGATCGAAGAACTGCTGATCGATGCCGAAGCCGATGATGCGCAAGTGCAGCACCAGCCGGTACTGCTGAAACGGCCCTGGTTGCTGTTGCTGGGCCTGGTGCTGGTGGCGCTGAACCTGCGGCCGGCCCTTTCGAGCATGGCCCCCGTGCTTGGCCTGGTGAGCGAGGGCCTGGGCCTGAGTGCTTCACAGGCAGGTTTGCTGACCACCCTGCCGGTACTGTGCCTGGGCCTGTTCGCGCCGCTGGCGCCAGTCCTTGCCCGCCGTTTCGGCAGTGAGCGGGTAATCCTCGGCATTCTCTCGACCCTGGCCCTGGGCATCCTGGTACGCAGCGTATTTGGCGAGGCCGGGGTGTTTCTGGGCAGTGTGCTGGCCGGTGCCAGCATCGGCATCATCGGCGTGTTGTTGCCGGGCATCGTCAAGCGCGACTTCCCCAAGCATGCCGGCACTCTGACCGGGGTCTACACCATGGCCCTGTGCCTGGGCGCGGCCATGGCGGCTGGCGCGACGGTGCCGCTGACTGAACGCTTCGAGGGCAGTTGGGCGCTTGGCCTGGGCTTCTGGATGATCCCGGCATTGCTGGCCATGCTGGTCTGGCTCCCCCAGGCGCGCCAGGGGCATGGCTTGCACAAGGTGGCTTACCGGGTGCGTGGCCTGTGGCGTGATCCGCTGGCCTGGCAGGTGACCTTGTACATGGGTTTGCAGTCGTCGCTGGCGTATATCGTCTTCGGCTGGTTGCCGTCGATCTTGATTGGCCGTGGCCTGAGCCCTACCGAAGCGGGCCTGGTGCTTTCCGGTTCGGTGATCGTGCAACTGGTCAGCTCGCTCAGCGCACCCTGGTTGGCGACCCGGGGCAAAGACCAACGGCTGGCGATCGTGGTAGTCATGCTGATCACCTTGGCCGGCCTGTTCGGGTGCCTGTACGCGCCCCTTACCGGGCTGTGGGGCTGGGCGGTGCTACTCGGGTTGGGGCAGGGCGGGACCTTTGCCCTGGCACTGACGCTGATCGTGCTGCGCTCCAGGGACGCCCATGTGGCGGCCAACCTGTCGAGCATGGCCCAGGGCGTGGGTTACACCCTGGCCTCCATGGGGCCGTTCGCGGTGGGGCTGGTGCATGATCTGACTGGCGGCTGGGCGGCGGTGGGGTGGATTTTCGCGGTGTTGGGCGTGGGTGCCATCGTGTTCGGTCTTGGGGCAGGGCGGGCGCTGCATGTGCAGGTGAGCAGCGAAAAAGTCTGAACCTTGTTCCGCCAGTGCCGGCCCTTTCGCGGGGCAAGCCCGCTCCCACAGGTTCACTACAGCCTTCTGTGGGAGCGGGCTTGCCCCGCGAAGAGGCCGGCACTGGCATAAGCGATTGAGGCAGATTATCGTGCAGCTTCCCAATCCCAGGACGGACCAGCCCATGAGCGATGCCAACCGCGACCTGATCACCCGCTTCTATCAAGCCTTCCAGCGCCTGGACGCCGAGGCGATGGTGGCCTGCTACAGCGAGGACATCGTGTTCAGCGACCCGGTATTCGGTACCTTGCGCGGTCGTGATGCGGGTGACATGTGGCGCATGCTGACCAGCCGTGCCAAGGACTTTTCGCTGACGTTCGACCAGGTCCGCGCAGACGAGCGCAGCGCCAGTGCCCATTGGGTGGCGACCTACCTGTTCAGCCAGACCGGCCGCACTGTGGTCAACGACATCCAGGCGCGCTTCGTCATCCGCGACGGGCTGATCTGCCAGCATGACGACAGTTTCGACCTGTGGCGCTGGTCGCGGCAGGCGCTGGGTGCCCCGGGGGTGTTGTTGGGCTGGTCGCCGATGTTGCAGAACAAGGTGCGTCAGCAGGCGTTCAAAGGCCTGCGTACGTTCCAGCAGGCGCGTTGACCACTGTGAGCGAAGTTGCCGAAACCTCCACGTGCAAGCCGTGGTACCTGTATCTGGTGCGGGCCGCCAATGGTTCCTTGTACTGTGGTATCAGCGACGACCCTCAGCGGCGCTTCGTGGCGCATCAGAAGGGGCAGGGTGCGCGCTATTTCAAGACCAGCCCGGCGCAGGCGCTGGTCTATGTCGAACAGTGGCCGGACAAGGGCGAGGCGTTGCGTCAGGAGCGCCTGGTGAAGAAGTTGCGCAAGTCGGCGAAGGAGGCGTTGGTCGCCTCCTATGCAGGCGGCTGATCAGTCCTTGCGGCGCTTGAGCTGATCCACCAGCTGGGTCGGCAGGCCCTTGATGATCAGCGTGCCGGCCACCTCGTCATACTCCACCTTATCCCCCAGCAGGTGCGCTTCGAAGCTGATCGACAAGCCTTCGGCGCGCCCGGTGAAGCGGCGGAACTGATTGAGGGTGCGTTTATCCGCCGGAATCTCCGGTGACAGGCCGTAATCCTTGTTGCGGATGTGGTCGTAAAACGCTTTCGGGCGGTCTTCGTCGATCAGGCTCGACAGCTCTTCCAAGGTCACCGGCTCGCCCAGCTTGGTCTGGGTGGTGGCGTACTCGACCAGGGTCTGGGTCTTCTCCCGAGCAGACTCCTCGGGCAGGTCCTCGCTTTCGACGAAATCGCTGAAGGCCTTGAGCAGGGTGCGGGTTTCACCCGGGCCGTCGACGCCTTCCTGGCAGCCGATGAAGTCGCGGAAGTAGTCCGAGACTTTCTTGCCGTTCTTGCCCTTGATGAACGAGATGTATTGCTTGGAGTTCTGGTTGTTCTTCCATTCCGACAGGTTGATGCGCGCTGCCAGGTGCAACTGGCCCAGGTCCAGATGGCGTGACGGCGTCACATCCAGCTCGGCGTTCACTGCCACTCCTTCACTATGGTGCAGCAGGGCGATGGCCAGGTAGTCGGTCATGCCTTGTTGGTAGTGGGCGAACAGGATGTGGCCGCCGGTGGAGAGATTGGATTCTTCCATCAGCTTTTGCAGGTGTTCGACGGCCACCCGGCTGAAGGCGGCGAAGTCCTTCTCGTCTTCCAGATACTGCTTCAGCCAGCCGCTCAGCGGGTAAGCGCCGGATTCGCCGTGGAAGAAGCCCCAGGCTTTGCCTTGCTTGGCGTTGTAGCTGTCGTTGAGGTCGGCCAGCAGGTTTTCGATCGCGTCCGATGCGCCCAGCTCGGTATCCCGAGCATGGAGCACGGCGGGGCTGCCATCGGGCTTCTTGTCGATCAGGTGAACGATGCAATGACGGATTGGCATGGAATTCTCGGTGGGTCGGGGCGCGGTCAGGCGCCGCGCGTAAAAGTGGGCCAGTTTACCGCAGACCACAGGTGATGCAGTGGCCGGATGTTGGCAGAAATGCCGGTTGTTGATTTTTTGTTCAATTTTTTGCGTTTTCGGCTGAAACCCCCGAAAAACCTGCACTAAATTGAAGCGGGCAGCGGATATTTATCCTTTCCTGTGGTAGCTTTGCGCGGTCTTGCGCACCTCGGGTGGCGCATTGCTGGCAGCGCGCTTGCGGCGTGTCGAACCAAACGCCGATTTACGCATCTACATGCCCGATTGGCGCGGCCCTCCAGCATTCAGGGGCTGGCCCGATAACGTCATAGCGCGCTGCATAACCACTGAATTTGATAGGGAAGGAACACCACCATGGCATTGACCAAAGACCAACTGATTGCCGATATCGCCGAGTCGATCGCTCAGCCAAAAGCCACCGCCAAGAACGCTCTGGAGCAACTGGGCCAGATCGTTGCCGACCAACTGGAAAACGGCGCTGAAATCACTCTGCCAGGCATCGGCAAGCTGAAAGTCTCCGAGCGTCCTGCCCGTACCGGCCGCAACCCTTCGACTGGCGCAGCCATCGAAATCGCTGCCAAGAAGGTCGTCAAGTTCGTTCCAGCCAAGTCGCTGACCGACGCCATCAACAAGTAATTTGTTGACGCTTTGACGAAACCGCGCCCGGCTTGCCCGGGCGCGGTTTTTTCATGCCTGCGATTTGCGCGAAGCGTGCCAGGCCTGGCGTGCGGTGTCGTCATGGAAGCTCCAGGCGACCATGCGGCTCTGCTTTTGGCCTTGGCCCATCTCGACAATGCGCACGGCCTTGGCGCCGGCCTTTTTCAGCGTCGCTTCGATACCGGGCAGGTTGCTGGCCTTGGACACCAGGCTGGTGAACCACAGCACCTGCTGTGCGTATTGCACGCTTTCGCCGACCAACTGGCTGACGAAGCGAATCTCGCCCCCCTCGCACCACAGCTCATTGTTCTGCCCGCCGAAGTTGAGCACGGGTAGCTTGCGCTTGGGGTCCTGCTTGCCGAGGTTTTTCCACTTGCGCTGGCTGCCACGGGTGGCTTCCTCGCGTGAGGCGTGGAAGGGCGGGTTGCACAGGGTCAGGTCGAAGCGCTCGTCCGCCTGCAGCAGGCCAGTGAGGATGTGTTTGGCATTGGCTTGCTGGCGCAGGGCAATGCCTTTGCTCAGGCCGTTGGCCTGGACGATGGCCTTGGCCGATGCCAGTGCCACCGGGTCGATGTCCGAACCGAGGAAGCGCCAGCGGTAGTCGCTGTGGCCGAGCAGAGGGTAGATGCAGTTGGCGCCGACGCCGATGTCCAGCGCACGCACCTGGGCGCCGCTGGGCACTTCACCGCCATTGTCTTCGGCCAGCAGGTCGGCGGCCACATGCAGGTAGTCGGCGCGGCCGGGGATGGGCGGGCACAGGTAGTCGGCCGGGATGTCCCAGTGCTGGATGCCGTACTGGGCCTTGAGCAGCGCACGGTTGAACACCCGCACGGCTTCGGGGTTGGCGAAGTCGATGCTGGGTTTGCCGTGGGGGTTGGTGATGGTGAAGCGAGCCAGGTCAGGGTGGGCCTTGATCAGGCTTGGGAAGTCGTAGCGGCCCTGGTGGCGGTTGCGCGGGTGAAGCGTGGGTTTCTGGGTCATTCTTGAATCCAATTGGGCATCGCTGGCCTGGGGCCGCTGTGCGGCCCATTCGCGGCACAAGGCCGCTCCCACAGGATAGTGGAGCCATCACTGGCTACTTTCTCCTGTGGGAGCGGCCTTGTGCCGCGAACGAGGGCGAAGCCCTCGCCGGTCAGATCAGCGCTGTCAGGTTACAGCGCAGCAATCCGCGCATGCTGCTCGGTGAAGTTGGCCAGGGCCTGCTCGGACTCGGCCAGCTTGGCGCGCTCCTTCTCGATCACCGCAGGGGGGGCCTTGTCGACGAAGGCGGCGTTGGACAGCTTGCCGCCGACACGTTGCACTTCACCTTGCAGGCGCTGGATTTCCTTGTTCAGGCGCGCCAGCTCGGCGTCCTTGTCGATCAGCCCGGCCATCGGCACCAGCACCTGCAGATCGCCTACCAGTGCGGTAGCCGACAACGGCGCTTCGTCGGCTTCGCCGAGCACGGTGAACGACTCGACCTTGGCCAGCTTCTTCAGCAGGGCTTCGTTTTCCTGCAGGCGACGCTGGTCATCGGCGTTGGCGTTCTTCAGGAACAGCGGCAGCGGCTTGCCTGGGCCGATGTTCATCTCGGCGCGGATGTTGCGCAGGCCGACCATCAGTTCCTTGAGCCATTCGATGTCGCCTTCGGCGGCGGCGTCGATGCGTGCTTCGTTAGCCACCGGCCACGGCTGCAGCATGATGGTCTTGCCGTCGATGCCGGCCAGCGGCGCGATGCGCTGCCAGATTTCTTCGGTGATGAACGGCATGAACGGATGGGCCAGGCGCAGCGCCACTTCCAGCACGCGCACCAGCGTGCGACGGGTGCCGCGGGCGCGCTCGACCGGGGCGTTTTCGTCCCACAGCACCGGCTTGGACAGCTCCAGGTACCAGTCGCAATATTGGTTCCAGATGAACTCGTACAGCGCCTGGCTGGCCAGGTCGAAGCGGAACTGCTCGAGCTGGCGGGTCACTTCGGCTTCGGTGCGCTGCAGCTGCGAGATGATCCAGCGGTCGGCCAGCGACAGCTCGTAGGCCTCGCCGTTCTGGCCGCAATCCTCGCCCTTGTCCAGCACGTAACGAGCAGCGTTCCAGATCTTGTTGCAGAAGTTGCGGTAGCCTTCGACGCGGCCCATGTCGAACTTGATGTCGCGGCCGGTGGAGGCCAGCGAGCAGAAGGTGAAGCGCAGGGCGTCGGTGCCGTAGCTGGCGATGCCTTCCGGGAATTCGGCCTTGGTCTGCTTGGCGATCTTCTCGGCAAGTTTTGGCTGCATCATGCCGCTGGTGCGTTTTTCCAGCAGGGCGTCGAGGGTGATGCCGTCGACGATGTCCAGCGGGTCCAGGACGTTGCCCTTGGACTTGGACATTTTCTGGCCCTGGCCATCACGCACCAGGCCGTGCACGTACACGGTCTTGAACGGCACCTGCGGGGTGCCATCCTCGTTCTTGATCAGGTGCATGGTCAGCATGATCATCCGGGCAACCCAGAAGAAAATGATGTCGAAGCCCGTGACCAGTACGTCGGTGGAGTGGAATTTCTTGAGGAATTCGGTCTGCTCCGGCCAGCCGAGGGTGGAGAAGGTCCACAGCCCCGAGCTGAACCAGGTGTCGAGCACGTCGTCGTCCTGGCGCAGCACCACGTCGGCACCGAGGTTGTGCTTGGCGCGCACTTCTTGCTCGTTGCGGCCGACATAGACCTGGCCGGCCTCGTCGTACCAGGCCGGGATGCGGTGGCCCCACCACAGCTGACGGCTGATGCACCAGTCCTGGATGTCACGCATCCACGAGAAGTACATGTTTTCGTAC
This sequence comes from Pseudomonas sp. NPDC089752, assembly GCF_044748725.1. Classification (NCBI taxonomy): domain Bacteria; kingdom Pseudomonadati; phylum Pseudomonadota; class Gammaproteobacteria; order Pseudomonadales; family Pseudomonadaceae; genus Pseudomonas; species Pseudomonas sp. NPDC089752. The sequence goes on along the minus strand of NZ_JBIVGP010000004.1, from coordinate 53,057 downwards.
TGCTTGGGCACGAACTGGATGCGGCCATCTTCCACGGCGGCGATGGCAGGCTCTGCCAGCGGCTTGGTGGAGACGTACCACTGGTCGGTCAGCCACGGCTCGATGATGGTGCCGGAGCGGTCGCCCTTCGGCACTTTCAGCGCGTGGTCGTCGATGCTGACCAGCAAGCCCTGGGCGTCCAGGTCGGCGACGATCTGCTTGCGTGCGACGAAGCGGTCGAGGCCGGCATATTGGGCGGGCAGGGCGGTGTCGGCCTGCTCGTTAACGCTGCCGTCAAGGTTGAAGGCCTGGGCGGCGGACAGCACCAGGGCGTTCTTGTCGAAGATGTTGAGCAGCGGCAGGTTGTGGCGCTTGCCGACTTCGTAGTCGTTGAAGTCATGGGCCGGGGTGATCTTCACGCAGCCAGTGCCGAACTCGGGGTCGCAGTAATCATCGGCGATGATCGGGATGCGGCGGCCGACCAGCGGCAGCTCGACGAACTTGCCGATCAGTGCCTGATAGCGCTCGTCATTCGGGTTGACCGCGACGGCGGCGTCACCCAGCAGGGTTTCCGGACGGGTGGTGGCAACCACCAGGTGGTCCTTGCCATCGGCAGTCTTGGCGCCGTCGGCCAGCGGGTAGCGCAGGTTCCACAGGTGGCCCTTCTCGTCGTGGTTTTCCACTTCGAGGTCGGAAATCGCCGTGTGCAGCTTGGTGTCCCAGTTGACCAGGCGCTTGCCGCGGTAGATCAGGCCGTCTTCATGCAGGCGCACGAAGGCTTCCTTGACCGCTTCGGACAGGCCGTCGTCCATGGTGAAGCGCTCGCGGCTCCAGTCCACGGACGAACCCAGGCGACGAATCTGACGGCTGATGTTGCCACCGGACTGTTCTTTCCATTCCCAGACCTTGTCCAGGAAGGCTTCACGGCCCAGGTCGTGGCGATTCTGGCCCTTGGCTTCGAGCTGGCGCTCGACCAGCATCTGGGTGGCGATACCGGCGTGGTCGGTACCCGGCTGCCACAGGGTGTCGCGGCCTTGCATGCGGCGGAAACGGATCAACGCGTCCATGATGGCGTTGTTGAAACCGTGGCCCATGTGCAGGCTGCCCGTCACGTTCGGTGGCGGGATCATGATGGTGTAGGACTCGCCTGCACCTTGTGGAGCGAAATAGTTCTCGGACTCCCAGGTGTTGTACCAGGAAGTTTCGATGGCGTGCGGCTGGTAGGTCTTATCCATGCGCGGCGGGACCCTGTGCATTTATTCGGGAAAGCCGGGAAGTATAACGGAGGTGGGGGGTTGAGGCGACAGCCGCTGGGGCTGCTTTACAGCCCATTCGCGGGACAAGCCCGCTCCCAAAGAGGAATGCAGGCATTAGTGGAGCATGTGGGAGCGGGCTTGCCCCGCGAATGGGCCGCAGGGCGGCCCCAGGATTTTATTCCGAACGCTTGATCAACCGCTCGATGCGGGCATCGAGCCGGCGCTTGATCTCGGTCTCGATATGCGGGGTGAAGTCGTTGATCACGTCCTGCATGATCAACTGCGCCGCAGCGCGCAGCTCGCTCTCCAGGTGCAGCAGGGTGTCCTGCCGGCGGGTTTGCGGATCGTCTTCAAGCTCAGGCTCGGCAGGCACTGGCGCAGGATTGCCGGCCGGGGTGTCGAGCAACAGTGGAATCTGCTCCACCGTCTCGGTAAGTAGCGGTGGTTGCAGGTCAGCATCGCCCAACAGCTGGCGAATCGACTCCAGGTCGTCGAGCAGGTGGGCGGAATCGGGTAGGGCGGAAGGCTTGTCCATCGTCGTCAAAGTCGCTGTAAGCGGTGGTCTTGCAGAGCATAGCCCTGTTCGCGGTAGAAACGGAATCGTTCGCGGGCGGATTGGCGGATAGTGGCCTCTTCGACAACGATCTCGGCGACCCGCTCGAACTGCCCGACGAACCCCGGCACATCGGCGCCCAGGTTGATCAGCAAGTCGCGGTGCTCGCCGGCACTGTCGCCCAGGCCCAAGGCCACGGTGGCGTCGGCATGCGCCTCGGCCAGGTCATGTGGCACGAAAGCTTCGCCCTTGAACCGCCACAGGCGCTGATCCAGCTCACTGCGCTGCTCGGCGTCCTGGCAATGGAGGTAGACCCGGTGCCCGAGGCGCCAGGCCTTCTCGCACAGCTTGCAGGCGAAATCCAGCCGCGCCGACAGCGAGTCGGAGGGCAGAATGTAGAAGTCGACTTTACTCATGGCTGGCTCTGCCGACCGGTGGCGCCAAGGGCGCCGCCGGCCTCATGGCATCAGGCGCTGGCGCGATCGAGCAGGTACTGGGTCAGCAGGGGCACTGGGCGGCCAGTGGCGCCCTTGTCCTTGCCGCCGCTGATCCAGGCGGTGCCGGCGATGTCCAGGTGTGCCCAGTTGTAGGCCTTGGCAAAGCGCGACAGGAAGCAGCCTGCGGTGATGGTGCCGGCTTTCGGGCCACCGATGTTGCCCATGTCGGCGAACGGGCTGTCCAGCTGTTCCTGGTACTCGTCGAACAGCGGCAGCTGCCAGGCACGGTCGTCGGCGCGTTTGCCGGCGTCGAGCAGTTGGCTGACCAGATCGTCATTGTTGCCCATCAGGCCCGAGGTGTGGCTGCCCAGGGCGACGATGCAGGCGCCGGTCAGGGTGGCGATGTCGATGACCGCCTGCGGCTTGAAGCGCTCGGCGTAGGTCAGGGTATCGCACAGCACCAGGCGGCCTTCGGCGTCGGTGTTGAGGATCTCGACGGTTTGCCCGCTCATGGTCGTGACGATGTCGCCTGGGCGGGTGGCGCCGCCGCTTGGCATGTTTTCGGCGCAGGCCAGCAGGCACACCAGATTGATTGGCAGCTGCAGTTCGAGCACAGCGCGCAGGGTGCCGAACACGCTGGCGGCGCCGCACATGTCGTACTTCATTTCATCCATGCCGGCGCCTGGCTTGAGGCTGATGCCGCCGGTGTCGAAGGTGATGCCCTTGCCGACCAGCACGAACGGCTTGTCGGCCTTCTTGCCGCCCTGATAGTTGAGCACGATCAGGCGTGGCGGCTGGTCGCTGCCCTGGCCCACGGCGTAGAACGCGCCCATGCCCAGGTCCTTGATCTTCTTGTCGTCCAGCACTTCGACCTTGAGGCCTTTGTGGGCCTTGCCCAGGTCCTTGGCCTGCTCGGCAAGGAAGCTTGGGTGGCAGAGGTTGGGCGGCAGGTTGCCCAGGTCGCGGGTGAAGGCCATGCCGGTGGCGATGGCGCTGGCGTGCTTGACCGCACGCTCGACCTCGGCCAGGCCGGCTTTTTCAGCCAGCAGGGTGACCTTTTTCAGGGTGCGGGGCTCGGCCTTCTGGCTCTTGAAACGGTCGAACACGTATTCGCCGTCGAGCAGGGTTTCGGCCAGCAAGCGGTATTTGCCGTAATGGGCATCGCGGTTGTTGACGGCGATGTCATCCAGCGCCAACACCGCATCGCTGCCGTTCAGGCCCTTGAGCACGCCGGCGACGCTGGCCACCAGCTTGCGCCAGGCGCGGTCACCCAGTGCTTCGTCCTTGCCACTGCCGACCAGCAGCACACGCTCGGCCTTGAGACCGGGCAAGCTCTGCAGCAGCAAGGTCTGGCCAGGCTTGCCGGCCAGGTCGCCACGCTTGAGCACGGCGCTGATGGCACCGTCTGCCGCCAGGTCGATGGCCTTGGCAACGGCGCCGAGCTTGCGCCCTTCACCCACCGCCACGACCAGAGTGGCAGTTTTTACCGATGCAGCAGCTACGCTTTTTACAACCAGTTCCATGTCAGGGTCCCCGAATGATCTGTGCAGGTGGCGCGTTGAACGCTCGCGCTCTTGGCGGGCCTGGCCGCGTGCTCGCGGGCCAGTGGAAAAGCTGCCAGTTTGAGCCTCTGGCAAGCGTGCTGACAACCCCGTTGTCCGCCTTCATGCGCGGCCAAGTGACAGGCGAGGGCAATCACAGGATAATGCGCGCACTTTACAAGGAGGTTCGCCCCCGGCGAACCGGCATTGGTCTTGGCTGTCGTAAGCCTTTGTTTGGCAGTCCGCCCCTGACAACCCAGGAGTGTCTGGTTTGATCGTCTTTCGTTATCTGTCCCGCGAGGTCCTCGTGACCTTGAGCGCCGTCAGCGCCGTGCTGCTGGTGATCATCATGAGCGGGCGCTTCATCAAGTACCTGGCCCAGGCGGCCCAGGGCGTGCTCGACCCGAGCGTGCTGTTCCTGATCATGGGCTTCCGCCTGCCGGGTTTCTTGCAGCTGATTCTGCCATTGGGGCTGTTCCTCGGTATTCTGCTGGCCTACGGCCGGCTGTACCTGGAAAGTGAAATGACCGTGCTCTCGGCCACCGGCATGAGCCAGCAGCGCCTGCTCGGCATGACCATGGCGCCGGCGGCGCTGGTCGCGCTGCTGGTGGCCTGGCTGAGCCTGAGCCTGGCGCCGCTGGGCGTTGCCCAGGTGCAGCAGATCATTGGCCAGCAGGATGCCCTGACCGAGTTCGACACCCTGGTGCCGGGCCGCTTCCAGACCCTGCGCGACGGCTCGCGGGTGACCTACACCGAAGAGCTGACCGATGACCGCAGCAACCTTACCGGCGTGTTCATCTCCGAGAAACGCTTCAACCAGGACAAGACCAAGGACCGTGCACCGTCGGTACTGGTTGCCGAAAAAGGCCACCAGGAAGTGCAGGCCGATGGCAACCGCTACCTGGTGCTGCAGAACGGCTACCGCTATGACGGCAACCCCGGCCAGGCCGACTACCGCGCGATCAAGTACGACACCTATGGCGTGCTGCTGCCCAAGCCTGAAGTCAGCGAGGAAGTGACCGAGCGCGAGGCCATTCCAACATCGCAACTGATCGGGCAGGACGGCCTGCGCGAACGCGCCGAGCTGCAATGGCGCATCTCGCTGCCGATCCTGGTGTTCATCGTGACCCTGCTTGCGGTGCCGCTGGCCCGGGTCAACCCGCGCCAGGGCCGCTTCCTCAAGCTGCTGCCGGCGATTCTTCTGTACATGGCCTACCTGACGATGCTGATTTCCGTACGTGGCGCCCTGGAGAAAGGCAAATTGCCGATCGCCCTGGGCATGTGGTGGGTCCATGGGCTGTTCCTGCTCATCGGCCTGGGGCTGATGTACTGGGAGCCGCTGCGCCTCAAACGCGCTGCCCGTCGTGCGGAGGTGGCCCATGGCTAAGCTCGACCGTTACATCGGCATGAGCGTGCTGCTGGCCATCCTCGCGGTGCTGGGCATCATCCTCGGCCTGGCTTCGCTGTTCGCCTTCATCGACGAGATGGGCGACCTGAGCGATACCTACACGGTCCTCGATGCTGGCTGGTTCACGCTGCTGACTGCGCCGCGCCGGCTCTATGACATGCTGCCGATGGCTGCATTGATCGGCTGCCTGATCGGCTTGGGCAGCCTCGCCAGCAGCAGCGAACTGACCATCATGCGTGCCGCCGGGGTTTCCATCGGCCGCATCGTCTGGGCCGTGATGAAACCGATGCTGGTGCTGATGCTGGTCGGCCTGCTGATCGGCGAATACGTAGCCCCTGTCAGCGAGAACAAGGCCCAGGCCGACCGTTCCCTGGCCCAGGGCGGAGGCGAAGCGCAGAGTTCCAAGCGCGGCATGTGGCACCGCCAGGGCGATGAGTTCGTGCACATCAACTCGGTGCAGCCCAACGGCCTGCTGCTGGGCGTGACCCGCTACCGTTTCGACGACGAGCGCAAGATCGTCACCTCGAGCTTCGCCCGTCGGGCGCGTTACCAGGACGATCACTGGGTGCTCAGCGATGTCAGCACCACCTATTTCCGTGGCGATCACACCGAGGTGGTCAAAAGCGCGGAAGAGCAGTGGGACGTTTCCGTGACGCCACAGTTGCTCAACACCGTGGTGCTGGCGCCGGAGTCGCTATCGATCACCGGCCTGTGGGACTACATCCACTACCTGTCCGACCAGGGCCTGAACAATGCCCGCTACTGGCTGGCGTTCTGGACCAAGGTGCTGCAACCGGCAGTGACCGCCGCACTGGTGCTGATGGCGATTTCCTTCATCTTTGGCCCGCTGCGTTCGGTAACCCTCGGGCAACGGGTGTTCACCGGTGTGCTGGTGGGCTTCGTGTTCCGCATTGCCGGCGACCTGCTTGGCCCTTCGAGCCAGGTGTTTGGCTTCCCACCGCTGCTGGCGGTGGTGATCCCGGCAGGTATTTGCGCCCTGGCAGGCTTGTGGTTGATGCGCAGGGCGGGATGACCGCCTGAGCGCTATAAAAAAGCCGACCTTGAGGTCGGCTTTTTTTTGCGTGTCATTTCTTCTGTTTCGGCACCCGTACAAGCTGCGTTTCTGAATAGATGTCGTGCCAGCCGCGTTTGCGCTTGTCCATCAACGACCAGAAGAATCCCAGGCCCAGGCACAGCCACGAAGCGATCGATACTACAAAGCGCAACAGCGCCTGCCACAGGCTGATCGCACTGCCATCGGCATTCTGCACGCGCACGCCCCACACCTGCATGCCCAGGGTCTGCCCGCCGTGGGTCCAGAACTTGGCAAAGAACCCGAACAGCGCGAACAGCAGGATCGTAGACAGCAGTGGGTCGCCATCCAGCGCGCCAGCGTCGGTCAGTTCACGCATGCGCGCCTCGCCGATGACCGCCATCTGGATCATCTTGTAGGCGCCTGCGGTGACGATCAGCAGCGCCGTGCAGAGCAGGAAGTCATAGAACATCGCCGCCAGGCGACGGCCGAGGCCAACCGGTGGGAAATCACCCTGGGGAAAGAGGGGGCGCGTGGACATCGCTCGACAGCTCCATGTGGCAAAAGCCCATTCTATGGAATTGCGGGCACAAAAAAGCCCCTGCGCGTCAACGCAGGGGCTTTTTTTACGATTATCAGGATTCTGGCTGAACTTCGTCTGCCTGCATGCCTTTTTGGCCCTGCACTGCCACGAAGGTCACTTTCTGGCCTTCTTTCAGGCTCTTGAAACCATTGCCCTGAATAGCGCGGAAGTGCACGAACAGGTCCGGGCCGCTTTCTGGAGTGATGAAGCCGTAACCTTTCTCGTCATTGAACCACTTGACGGTACCGTTCTGACGCTCAGCCATTGTCTTATTTCCTAAAAATCTTAAATTTTGGTGACAGTTACTTTCACGTTATTAAAAGTGAAAGATTACTGGGCTGGGTTGCTGGAAAGTAAGTCACGTCGAACGGGTTGTAGCAGATTGCGGCTACTGGCCCAGGTCACGAACTGTTGCGACCCATGCAAACACAGTGCAGAGACTCTACGCCAACTCTCAAGAAAAAAACAAGCCCTTGGTCGAATGGAAAACGGCGCTTTTTTCGATAACCGCACGTTTCCCTGGAAACTGCATGGCGCCTGGGCTGGCGCCATGTTCAAAAGTTATTGGGCAGGTTCGAAATCGAATAAGTCGAACCTGCTCGCAAACCTCATGTTCCGTCTTCAACCGCGATAGTAACGTTGCGCCACGAAAGGCATTTTGCTGACTTTAAGGGCAACCTTCTTACCGCGCACTAGCGCAAACAAGGGTGTATCGAGTGCGGCATGTTCGATATCGACATAACCCATTGCGACGGGTGCGCCGAGTGTCGGGCCGAAACCACCGCTGCAGACTTTGCCCACCGGTTTATCAGATGCGTCGACGATCTCTGCGCCTTCACGCACTGGGGTGCGTTCCTGCGGCAGCAGGCCCACACGTTTGCGCGCCACGCCCGATTGCTGCTGTTCGAAGATCGCTTCGGCGCCAGGGAAGCCGCCTGCGCGGGCGCCCTCGGCACGTCGCACTTTGGACACCGCCCAGAGCAGGCTGGCCTCGACCGGCGTGGTTCTGGTGTCCATGTCATGCCCGTACAGGCACAGGCCAGCCTCCAGGCGCAGCGAGTCGCGCGCGCCCAGGCCGATGGGTTGTACTTCCGGCTCGGCCAGCAGGCGGCGGGCCAGGGCTTCGGCGGCCTTGGTCGGCACCGAGATTTCATAACCATCTTCACCGGTGTAGCCCGAACGGCTGACGAAGCAGTCTTCGCCCAGCAGGACCATCGGGCGGAACTGCATGAAGGTCATGCTGGCCACTTCCGGGGCCAGGCGCTCCAGCACCTTGACCGCTGCAGGGCCTTGCAGGGCGAGCAGGGCACGCTCCTCGAACAGCGGCTGGATTTCGCAGCGGGCACCTATGTGCTGCTGCAGGTGGGCCAGGTCCTGGTCCTTGCAGGCGGCGTTGACCACCAGGAACAGGGTGTCATCACCCAGATTGGCGACCATCAGATCGTCGAGGATGCCGCCTTGCTCATTGGTGAACATGGCGTAGCGCTGCATGCCCACCGGCAGGTCGATGATGTCCACCGGCACCAGGCTTTCCAACGCTGCGGCGGCATCGGCACCGCGCAGGATGATCTGGCCCATGTGCGAGACGTCGAACAGGCCGGCCTGCTCGCGGGTGTGCAGGTGTTCCTTCATCACGCCCAGCGGGTACTGCACCGGCATGTCGAAGCCGGCGAATGGCACCATGCGCGCGCCCAGTTCCAGGTGTAGGGCGTGCAGCGGGGTCTTGTGCAGTGTTTCGGACATCGATGGCTCCTCAGGTTTGTTGTCGGGTCAACATTCGATGATGTTGACGGCCAGACCGCCGCGGGCGGTCTCCTTGTATTTGCTTTTCATGTCGGCGCCGGTCTGGCGCATGGTGCGGATGACCTTGTCGAGCGACACGTAGTGCTGCCCGTCGCCGCGCAAGGCCATGCGCACCGCGTTGATGGCCTTCACCGAGCCCATGGCGTTGCGCTCGATGCAGGGCACCTGGACCAACCCGCCAATCGGGTCGCAGGTCAGGCCCAGGTTGTGTTCCATTCCGATCTCGGCGGCGTTCTCGACCTGTTGCACGCTGCCGCCCATCACTTCGCACAAGGCCCCGGCGGCCATCGAGCAGGCCACGCCGACCTCGCCCTGGCAACCGACCTCGGCACCGGAGATCGAGGCGTTTTCCTTGTACAGGATGCCGATGGCCGCGGCGGTGAGCAGGAAGCGCACCACGCCGTCTTCACTGGCACCCGGGACGAAGCGCATGTAGTAGTGCAGCACCGCCGGGACGATGCCGGCCGCGCCATTGGTGGGCGCAGTGACCACGCGCCCGCCATAGGCGTTCTCTTCGTTGACCGCCAGGGCGTACAGGTTGACCCAGTCGAGTACCGACAGTGCATCGCGCAGGTTGGCTTCCGGGTGCTGGCTGAGTTGGCGGTACAGCGCCGGCGCGCGCCGCTTGACCTTCAGTCCACCCGGCAAGATGCCTTCATGCCGGTAGCCGGCCTCGACGCAATCCTGCATCACCTGCCAGATGCGCAGCAGTCCGGCACGCGTCTCGGCCTCCGGCCGCCAGGCTGCCTCGTTGGCCAGCATCACTTGGCTCACCGACAGGTGTTCCGTAGTGCAATGTGCGAGCAGCTGCTTGGCGGTGGTGAATGGATAGGCCAGAACGGTGCTGTCCTCGACGATACGGTCCTGCCCAGCGGCATCCTCATCGACCACGAAACCGCCGCCGACCGAGTAGTACTCGCGGCTGCGGATCTGTAATCCGGCGGCGTCGAAGGCGCGGAAGATCATGCCGTTGGGGTGATAGGCCAACGGCTTGCGAATCATCGCCAGGTGCTGCTTTTCATCGAAGGCGATGTCGTGTTCGCCGAGCAGGCGCAGGTGGCCGTTGCTGCGGATCGCCTGCAGGCGGGCGGGGATGGCTTCGGTGTCGACGGTGTCGGGGTGCTCGCCTTCGAGGCCGAGCAACACCGCCTTGTCGCTGCCGTGGCCCTTGCCGGTGGCGCCCAGCGAGCCATACAGCTCGGCCTTGACGCTGGCCGTGCTGGCCAGCAAGCCGTCGCGGCGCAGGCCTTCGGCGAAACGTGCGGCGGCGCGCATCGGGCCGACCGTATGGGAACTGGAGGGGCCGATGCCGATCTTGAACAGGTCGAAGACGCTCAATGACATGGTGGACCTCCTGCCAGTCTGGTCAGCTTGAGGATAGATCTGTGGGAGCGGCTTCAGCCGCGAACACCGGCGAAGCCGGTGCCATGCACCGCGTCGCTTGCTTCGCGGCTAAAGCCGCTCCCACAGTGAACTAGCAGCCTCTGAAAGCTCTCAGGCGTCCTGATAGCTCTCGATCGACGGGCAGGCGCAGACCAGGTTGCGGTCACCGAACACGTTGTCGACCCGGCCTACCGGCGGCCAGTACTTGCTCTCAACCAGGTTCGGCAGCGGGTACACCGCCTGCTCGCGGCTGTAGCCGTGGGCCCATTCGCCAACCAGCTCGGCCGCGGTGTGCGGAGCGTTTTTCAGCGGGTTGTCGTCCTTGTCCAGGCTGCCATTTTCCACGGCGCGAATCTCTTCGCGGATCTGGATCATCGCATCGCAGAAGCGGTCCAGCTCTTCCTTGGACTCACTTTCGGTCGGTTCGATCATCAGCGTACCGGCCACCGGGAACGACATGGTCGGGGCGTGGAAGCCGAAATCGATCAGGCGCTTGGCCACGTCGTCGACGCTGATGCCGCTGGTGTCCTTGAGCGGGCGCAGGTCGAGGATGCACTCGTGGGCGACCAGGCCATTGCCGCCGGTATACAGAACAGGATAGTGCTCTTCCAGGCGACGGGCGATGTAGTTGGCGTTGAGGATCGCCATCTGCGAGGCGCGCTTGAGGCCGGCACCACCCATCATGCGGATGTACATCCAGGTGATCGGCAGGATGCTGGCGCTGCCGAACGGCGCTGCGCACACCGCGCCTTCGCGGTTTTCCAGCTGGGCGTGGCCAGGCAGGAACGGCGCCAGGTGCGATTTGACGCCAATCGGGCCGACGCCCGGGCCGCCACCGCCGTGCGGGATGCAGAAGGTCTTGTGCAGGTTCAGGTGCGAAACGTCGCCGCCGAACTTGCCTGGGGCGCACAGGCCGACCATGGCGTTCATGTTGGCGCCATCGATGTATACCTGGCCGCCGTTGTCGTGGATGATCGCGCAGATTTCGCCGATCGCTTCTTCGAACACGCCGTGGGTCGACGGGTAGGTGATCATGATCGCGGCCAGGCGCTCGCGGTGCTCGATGGCCTTGGCGCGCAGGTCCTCGACATCGACGTTGCCGCGGGCATCACAGGCGGTGACCACCACACGCATGCCGGCCATGTGCGCGGTCGCCGGGTTGGTGCCGTGGGCCGAGGAGGGGATCAGGCAGATGTCGCGATGGCTTTCGCCGCGGCTGCGGTGGTAGGCACGGATGGCCAAAAGGCCCGCGTACTCGCCCTGGGAACCGGCGTTGGGTTGCAGCGACACGGCATCATAGCCGGTGGCGGCGCAGAGCATGGCTTCCAGTTCGCGGGTCAGCTGCTGGTAGCCCTGGCTTTGCTCGGCCGGGGCGAACGGGTGCAGGCTGCCGAATTCGGCCCAGGTCACCGGGATCATTTCGCTGGCGGCGTTGAGTTTCATGGTGCACGAGCCCAGCGGGATCATGCTGCGGTCCAGCGCCAGGTCCTTGTCGGCCAGGCGGCGCAGGTAACGCATCAGCTCGGTTTCGCTGTGGTAGCGGTTGAACACTGGGTGTTCGAGGATGGCCGACTGGCGCAGCAGGGCGGCCGGCAGGCGTGAGCCGGTGCTGGCAGCCAGGGCGGCGAAGCCCGGTTGCGGCTGCTCGCCAGCGAACAATTGCCACAGTGCCTCGACGTCCGCCTGAGTGCTGGTTTCGTCGAGCGACAGGCCCAGGTGATCGGCATCGATCTGGCGCAGGTTGATGCGCTGGCTGCGGGCTTTATCGTGCAGGGCTGCAGTGGCGCTGCCGGTGGCCAGGGTCAGGGTGTCGAAGGCGGTCTCGCCGACGATTTCCAGGCCCAGCCCCGTCAGGCCAGCGGCGAGGATCGCGGTCAGCGCATGGGTGCGCTCGGCGATGCGCTTGAGCCCAGCCGGGCCGTGGTAGACGGCGTACATGCTGGCGATGTTGGCCAGCAGCACCTGGGCGGTGCAGATGTTGCTGGTAGCCTTTTCGCGGCGGATGTGCTGCTCGCGGGTCTGCATGGCCAGGCGCAGGGCAGTCTTGCCGAAGCGGTCGATCGACACGCCGACCAGGCGGCCCGGCATGTCGCGCTTGAATGCATCACGGGTGGCGAAGTAAGCCGCGTGCGGGCCGCCAAAGCCCAGGGGCACGCCAAAGCGCTGGGCGCTGCCGATGGCCACGTCGGCCTCGAACTCGCCTGGCGGGGTCAGCAGGGTCAGGGCCAGCAGGTCGGCAGCCACCGCGACCAGGGCGTTGGCCGCGTGCAGGCGCTGCACCAGCTCACGGTAGTCGAACACTTCACCGTTACTGGCCGGGTACTGCAACAATGCGCCGAAGAAGGGGCTGACGTCGCTCAGTTCACGCTCATCGCCGACCACGATCTCGATGCCCAGGGGTTCGGCACGCGTGCGCAGCACGTCGAGAGTTTGTGGGTGGCAGTGCACGGAAGCGAAGAAGGCATGGCTGGCCTTGTTCTTCGACAGGCGCTTGCAGAAGGTCATGGCCTCGGCGGCAGCGGTGGCTTCGTCGAGCAGGGAGGCGTTGGCGATCGGCAGGCCGGTGAGGTCGCTGATCAGGGTCTGGAAGTTCAGCAGGGCTTCCAGGCGGCCTTGGGAAATTTCGGGTTGATACGGGGTGTAGGCGGTGTACCAGGCTGGGTTTTCCAGCAGGTTGCGCAGGATCGGTGCCGGGGTATGGGTGTTGTAGTAACCCTGGCCAATGAAATTCTTGAACAGCTCATTCTTGCCGGCGATGGCCTTGAGCGACGCGAGGGCGTCAGCTTCGCTCTGGCCGTCTTCCGAGCCGAGCACGCTGGTGCCCTTGATGCTGTCAGGGATGACAGCGGCGCTCATCGCTTCCAGCGAGTCGAAGCCCAGGGTGGCCAGCATGGCCTGCTCGTCAGCGGCGCGTGGGCCGATGTGGCGGGCGATGAATTCGTTGGCGGTGCCGAGGTTGATGGTCATGGTCAGGTTCCTCAGGCGTCGTCGTTGGCTTTGATCAGGCGGTCGTAGGCGTCCTGGTCGAGCAGGGCGGTGACTTCGTTCATGTCGGCGGGGATGAAGCGGAAGAACCAGCCTTCGCCCAGCGGGTCTTCGTTGACCAGTTCGGGGCTGTCGTTGAGGCCATCGTTGACGGCGACCACTTCACCGGTGAGGGGCATGTACACACCGCTGGCGGCCTTGACCGATTCGACGGTGGAGGCTTCGGCCCCCTTCTCGTAGTGCTGCAGTTCCGGCAGTTGCACATAGACCACATCGCCCAAGGCGTTCTGGGCGTAGGCGGTGATGCCTACGGTGACGCTGCCGTCAGCTTCGGCGCGCAGCCATTCGTGATCTTCGGTGAAACGCAACTCGCTCATGGGGAATCCTCGGGAAGCAGGGCGTTGGGCGCGGTGGGTCCGCGCTCTTGGGTTGAAGATTCCTGAGCAATAATGGGGCCATTCAAAAAAAAGCTAATCAAATCATATGGTTATCTATTTTTATTAGGCGCACGAGCGATCATTGTGGAATGAAAACGCTACAGTTTGATCCGCCAGTAAAAGATCTGCCGGATCAAAACCTTGCAGAGTGGGTCTGGAATAGCTGCGTATCGAAATCAATACGGTGTACTGATTTCGATACATAGTTTGTGTGATAGTTACAGCGCAGCGAAAAACGGCAATGCCAGATACAGCTTGATCACGATGACGTTGATGATGTCGATAAAGAACGCCCCCACCATCGGCACCACCAGAAACGCTATTTGCGATGGCCCGAAGCGTTGCGTGACCGCCTGCATGTTGGCGATGGCCGTTGGCGTCGCGCCCAGTCCAAAACCGCAATGCCCTGCTGCCAGAACGGCAGCATCGTAGTTGCTGCCCATGATGCGGAATGTCACGAATATCGCAAACAGCGCCATGAGCAATGTCTGCGCCGCCAGCAGGATGAAGAATGGCAACGCCAGTGCTGCCAGATCCCACAGTTTGAGCGACATCAACGCGATCGCCAGGAACAGCGACAAGCTGACATTGCCCAGCACCGAAACTTCGCGCTCGAATACCTGATATCGGCCAAACGCCGAAAGCCCGTTGCGCAGCACGACACCCACGAACAGGACGCAGACGAATGTCGGCAATTCGAATGCCGTGTCATGCAGCATCTTGTTCAGCAAGGTGCCTGCCATGAGGCTTACGGCGATCAGCGCAAGGGTTTCGATCATGGAAAACGGCGTGATCAGACGTTCTTTGTTCGGCTGTTCAAAGCCCCTTGGCGCTCGGGGTTGGTCCAGCTCGAGCCCAGGCGCCTGGACGCGCTTGATGAGCAGGCGGGCAACTGGCCCGCCAATCAAGCCACCCAGTACCAGGCCAAAAGTGGCAGCCGCCAGCGCCAGCTCGGTGGCGGATGTGAGGCCGTACTTCTCGCTGAAGGTGGCGCCCCAGGCAGCGCCGGTGCCGTGGCCGCCCGACAGGGAGATCGAACCGGACAGCAAGCCCATCAATGGGTCGAGCCCCAGCGCCGTGGCCAGGCCGATGCCCATGGCATTCTGCACCAGCAGCAACCCGGTGACCGCAAGCAGAAACACACCGACGATACGCCCGCCTTTTTTCAGGCTGGCGAGGTCGGCACTCAGGCCGATTGTGGCGAAGAAGGCCAGCATCAAAGGTGTTTGCAGTGAAGTGTCGAATTGCACGTGAATGTCGAGGGCGCGCAAGCCCAGAAGCAGCAGCGCTACTACCAGGCCGCCTGCTACCGGTTCGGGGATGTTGTACGCGCGCAGAAAACCAACGCGTGTGACCAGGCCGCGGCCCAGTAGAAGCACCAGGGAGGCGGCCACCAATGTGCCGTAGAAATCGAGTGCAAGCATGCCAAATACTCTCCGCTCTGTTTACCGGCGAACAGTCCCTGGTGCGCCTGTGGGGGGAGCGAGTGTAGGTGCAAGCGAGCAATTTACGGCTAGGAAAAAACTGATAAACGTTCGGATTTTACGCTGTGGCTTTTAGGCCTTGCCTGGAATGCCGTACTTGCGCAACCGTTGAGCGATTGCGGTGTGCGAGGTCTGCAGCCGCCCGGCCAACTGGCGAGTGGAGGGGTAACTGGCATACAACCGCTGCAGCAGCTCGCGCTCGAAATCACCCACGGCCTGCTCCAGGCTTGCCACCTCGCCATCCTGCCCGCGCGCCACCGAGGTGCCGGCGATGTCCAGGTCGCCGATGTCCACCAGATTGCTTTCACAGATCGCCGCGGCGCGGAAAATCACGTTTTGCAGTTGGCGTACATTGCCCGGCCAGGGGTTGGCCAGCAGGGCCGTGTGGGTGGCTGGGGTCAGGCGGCAGGCCGGGCGCTGGATCTGCGTGCAGGCCTGCTGCATGAAGTAGTGGGCGAGCATGAGGATGTCCTGGCCACGGTCACGCAGCGGGGGCACCTGCAGGTTGAGCACGTTGAGGCGGTAGAACAGGTCCTCACGGAAGGTGCCTTCGGCGACCATGCGTTCGAGGTCGCGGTGGGTGGCGCTGATGATGCGCACATCGACCTTCACCTCACGGTCGCCACCGACGCGGCGGAAGCTGCCGTCGCTGAGAAAGCGCAGGAGTTTGGCCTGCAGGTACGGCGACATTTCGCCGATCTCGTCGAGAAACACCGTGCCCTGGTTGGCCAACTCCATCAGCCCAGGCTTGCCACCGCGCTGGGCGCCGGTGAAGGCGCCGGGGGCGTAGCCGAACAACTCGCTCTCGGCCAGGCTCTCGGGCAGTGCGGCGCAGTTGAGGGCGAGAAACGGCGCGGCGTGGCGGCTGCTGATCGCGTGGCAGGCGCGGGCCACCAGCTCCTTGCCGGTGCCGGTTTCGCCATGCACCAGCAGTGGTGCGTCGAGCGCTGCCACACGCAGGGCACGGGCCTTGAGAGTGCGGATTGCCGGCGATTCACCGAGCAGCGCATCGAAGCCTTCGGCGTGGTCGTGGTGCAGGGCCGAAAGGCGCTCGCCCATGCGGTTGGGTGGGTACAGAGTCAGCAGGCCACCCGCGTTGGTGATGGGCGTGGCATCGAGCAGCAGGCTCTGGCCGTTGAGCTGCATTTCGCGCATCGGCAGGTGGAAATTGTTGTCCAGCAGGGCTTGCAACAGTGCTGGGTCACCGAACAGCTCGCCCACCGAACGCCCGGCCGACTCACGGCCGCACAACGCGATCAGCGCCGGGTTGGCCAGCAGCACCTGGCCGGCGCTGTCCACCGCCAGCACCGGGTCGCTCATGGCGGCCAGCAAGGCATCGAGCTGCAGGTGGCGGCGCTGGCCGGGGAGGATGTCGACCACGTCCACCGACTGCACGCCCCGCACTTCGAACAGTGCATCGTGCAATTCTTCGAGCACGGCAGGGCTTAGCGTTGGGGCGTCGATGTAGACGTTCGGCGGGACCATTTCCACGGCGTCCAGGTTGAGGTTGCGGGCACCGAGCAAGGCGAGGACTTCCTGGGTGATGCCGACGCGGTCGATGAAGCTGACGTGGATGCGCATGGGGGAGATGGGTTGTGGCCGGGGAGGGCGTCAGTATGCCCTGATACGGGGGGCTGGCCCAAGTTGAGCGGTGATCCCTTCGCGGGGCAAGCCCGCTCCCACAGGATCACCACAAATTTCAGGTTTGTGGTGATCCTGTGGGAGCGGGCTTGCCCCGCGAAGGGGATCACTCCAGATGTTCAGGCTTGATCGGGTCGCCGGACTTCACATCCAGCTTCTCGCGAATGTCTTCGAACATCGCGTCGTAAATCTTGTGCGGGGAGCTGAGGGTTTCAAATTTCTTGGGCGGTGCGAGGTGAGCCTGCGCCTTGCGGCTCAGCACCATCAGAAAACTCGGCAACACCTGATCCTTAGCCAGAAAGAACTTCTCGTCCACCGTCTTGCCTTCGATGCTGCCATGCATGTGGAACTGTATGCCTCGGCCTTCCTTGGGATCCTGAAACGCTTGGTAATTGATGTTGAGGTCGTAACTATGATCGTTGTCGTTCAGCGCGGTGCGCTCTATATGCACGTGACCAGGTTGGTACTGGGCCATGGCGGAATCCTCCGGAAGGTCGAAAACGGCGGGCGACCTGCGCCCGCCTACTGCATTCAACGGTAGCTGATCCCCGGCTTGGCCGTGGAGACGCGGGTGCCGGCAGTGCCTTTGACGATGTCCTCGATGTTTTCCAGCGAGCTGATCACCGCCACTTTGCCGGTGTTGCGGGCAAAGTCACTGGCCGCCTGCACCTTCGGCCCCATGGAGCCGGCGGCGAAGCCCAGGCGTTCGAGTTCGTCGGGGTGGGCCTGGGCGATGGCTTTCTGCGTGGGCTTGCCCCAGTCAATGTAAGCCGCATCGACGTCAGTGGCGATGATCAGAAGGTCGGCTTCCAATTGCTCGGCCAGCAGCGCCGAGCACAGATCCTTGTCGATGACCGCCTCGATCCCTTTGAGCTTGCGGTTTTCATCGTACATGGTGGGGATGCCGCCTCCGCCTGCGCAGATCACGATGCTGCTCTTTTCCAACAGCCACTTGATCGGGCGAATCTCGAAGATGCGCTTGGGTTTGGGGCTGGCCACCACGCGGCGGTACTTGTCGCCGTCGGCCTTGACCACCCAGCCCTTTTCCTTGGCCAGGCGCTCGGCTTCCTCTTTGCCATAGACCGGGCCGATGAATTTGGTCGGGTCTTTGAACGCGGGGTC
Source organism: Pseudomonas sp. NPDC089752 (assembly GCF_044748725.1). Lineage (NCBI taxonomy): Bacteria > Pseudomonadati > Pseudomonadota > Gammaproteobacteria > Pseudomonadales > Pseudomonadaceae > Pseudomonas > Pseudomonas sp. NPDC089752. The sequence continues at coordinate 35,412 of NZ_JBIVGP010000004.1, read as the reverse complement.
GTTGGCGTCGACTTCGACCTGGGTCAGCAGGGTAGCGAACGGCACTTCGAACGCCAGCAGGTTGCCCAGTTCCTGTTCGATCATGTAGCCGATCATGCCTTCGGTTTCGGCACCGAGCACATCCAGCGGGTAGGCTTCGTCGGGCTTGTAGGACAGCGCCTGAAGCGACAGCAGGCCGACTTGTGGGCCGTTGCCGTGGGCGATGACCAGTTCGTTGCCAGGGTGAATCTTGGCGATCTGTTCGGTGGCGGTGCGGATATTGGCGCGCTGGTTGTCAGCGGTCATGGGCTCGCCGCGGCGCAGCAGGGCGTTGCCGCCCAATGCAACAACGATACGCATGGGGAATGTCCTTTGACGAATAGATGAAAGTCGACACCGACCCTGTGGGAGCAGGCTTGCCCGCGAAGGCGTCAGCTCGGGCAACGAAGGTGTTGCGGCTGGCCTGTTCGCGGGGCAAGCCCGCTCCCACAGGATTTAGGTGTGGCCGTTACAGATCAGCCAGGGTCGATACCAGGATCGCCTTGATGGTGTGCATGCGGTTTTCCGCCTGCTCGAAGGCGATGCAGGCCGGCGACTCGAACACGTCGTCGGTCACTTCGATGCCATTGGCCATGTCCGGGTACTGCTCGGCGATCTGCTTGCCGACCTTGGTCTCGGAGTTGTGGAAGGCCGGCAGGCAGTGCATGAACTTGGACCGTGGGTTGCCGGTGGCCTTCATCATCTCGGCATTCACCTGATAGGGCTTGAGCAGCTTGATGCGCTCGCCCCAGGCTTCGATCGGCTCACCCATCGACACCCAGACGTCGGTGTGTACGAAGTCGACGCCCTTGACCGCAGCTTTCGGGTCTTCAGTGAGGGTGATGCGTGCGCCGCTTTCTTCGGCATATTTATGGCAGCGTTCGACCAGGTCGTCATGCGGCCACAGCGCCTTTGGCGCAGCGATGCGCACGTCCATGCCCAGCTTGGCACCGATCAGCAGCAGCGAATTGCCCATGTTGTTGCGGGCATCGCCCAGGTAGGCGTAGCTGATGTCATGCAGTGGCTTGTCGCTGTGCTCGCGCATGGTCAGCACGTCGGCGATCATCTGGGTCGGGTGATACTCGTCGGTCAGGCCGTTGAACACCGGGACGCCGGCGAATTTGGCCAGCTCTTCGACGATCTCCTGCTTGAAGCCACGGTACTCGATGGCATCGTACATGCGCCCGAGCACGCGGGCGGTGTCTTTCATGCTCTCCTTGTGGCCGATCTGCGAGGAATTGGGGTCGATGTAGGTGACGTTGGCGCCCTGATCATAGGCGGCGACTTCGAAGGCGCAGCGGGTGCGGGTCGAGGTCTTCTCGAAGATCAGGGCGATATTGTTGCCCTTCAGGTGTTGCTGCTCGGTGCCGGTGTACTTGGCGCGCTTGAGGTCGCGAGACAGGTCCAGCAGGTAGCGCAGTTCGCGCGTGGTGTGGTGCTCGAGGCTGAGCAGGTTGCGGTTGTGGATGTTGAACGCCATGGTGATTCTCCTTGAGTTCGGTAATCGGCCCGGCCACCGCCTTGTGGGGGCGGCCGGGGGAATGGTCGTTAGTAGTCGATGGGGTCACGGACGATCGGGCAGGTCATGCAGTGGCCGCCGCCGCGTCCACGGCCCAGTTCGCCGGCGCTGATGGTGATGACCTCGATGCCGGCCTTGCGCAACAGGGTGTTGGTGTAGGTGTTCCGGTCGTAGCCGATGACCACGCCAGGCTCCATCGCCACCACGTTGTTGCCGTCATCCCATTGTTCGCGCTCGGCGGCGAAGCTGTTGCCGCCGGTTTCGACCACACGCAGCTCCACACCCAGTTGTTCGCCGACCACTTCGATGAACGATTTGTTGATGCGGCGAACATCCATGCCATAAGGCTTGCTTTCGTCAGGACGGATGATGAACGGCACGATTTCTTTCACCACCTCAGGGAAGACCGTGACCAGGTCGCGGTCGCAGAAGCTGAAGACCGTGTCCAGGTGCATGGCGGCACGGGACTTCGGCAGCCCGGCGACGATGACTTCCGTCACCGCACCCTTGGCGAACAGGTTTTGCGCCAGTTGGCCGATGGCCTGGCGCGAGGTGCGCTCGCCCATGCCGATGAGGACGATGCCTTTGCCGATCGGCATCACGTCACCGCCCTCAAGCGTGGCATTGCCATGCTCTTTGTCCGGGTCGCCGTACCAGACCTGGAAGTCGGCGTTGGTGAACTCCTTGTGGAACTTGTAGATGGCAGTGGTCAACAGGGTTTCCTGACGTCGCGCCGGCCAGTACATCGGGTTCAGGGTGACGCCGCCGTAGATCCAGCAGGTGGTGTCACGGGTGAACTGGGTGTTGGGCAGCGGCGGCAGGATGAAGCTGGAGTGGCCGAGATAGTCGTTGTACATCTTGACCACATCGGCGCCTTCGCTTTGCGGCAGGTCCTGTCCGGCGACACCGCCGATGAGGAACTCGGCCAGGTGGCGAGGCTCCAGGCCTTCGAGCCAGCTGCGCACTTCGTTGGTCAGGCCGACACCGACGGTGTCCGGGGTGATCTTGCGGTCCAGGATCCACTTCAGTGCTTCAGGCTGCTGCACGATGTCGGTCAGCAGGTTGTGCATCTCCAGCACATCCACGCCGCGCTCGCGCATCTTGGTGACGAAGTCGAAATGGTCACGCTTGGCCTGGTCCACCCAGATCACGTCATCGAACAGCAGCTCGTCGCAGTTGCTCGGCGTCAGGCGCTTGTGCGCCAGGCCCGGCGAGCAGACCATCACTTTGCGCAGTTTGCCGGCTTCGGAATGGACACCGTACTTCTGTTTTTCAGCGGACATTGTTCAATCCTCCATTTAATGCAAAAGCGTGGGTCACAGGGTCAGGAAGCCGTCGTACAGACCATAGGCCGCCACCAGGGCGCCGATGACCACGGCTGCGAAGATCAGTTTTTCCACGTTGGTAAAGATCGGTTGGCCAATTTCATGCTTGGCCTTGGCGAACAGGATCACGCCAGGGGCGTACAGCAGGGCCGAGAGCAGCAGGTATTTCATGCCGCCGGCGTACAGCAGCCAGATGGCGTACACCAGGGCAACCGCGCCGATGAACAGGTCCTTGCTGCGCTCGCCGGCAGCGTTCTCGTAGGTTTCACCGCGCAGCGCCAGCAGGAAGCCATAGCCCGCCGACCACAGGTAGGGCACCAGGATCATCGAGGTGGCGAGGTAGATCAGTGACAGGTAAGTGCTGGCGGAGAAAAGCGTAATCACCAGGAAGATCTGCACCATGGCGTTGGTCAGCCACAGGGCATTGGCCGGTACCTGATTGGCGTTCTCGCGGCGCAGAAACTCCGGCATGGTGTGATCCTTGGCTGCGGCGAACATGATCTCGGCGCACAGCAGCACCCACGACAGCAGGGCACCCAGCAGCGAGATGATCAGGCCGACGCTGATCAGCACCGCGCCCCAGTGGCCGACCACATGTTCAAGCACGGCGGCCATCGATGGGTTCTGCAGCTTGGCCAGCTCTGGTTGGGTCATGATGCCCAGCGACAGCACGTTCACCAGCACCAGGAACAGCAGCACGGTGATGAAGCCGATGACCGTGGCCTTGCCGACGTCGGAACGTTTTTCCGCACGGGACGAGAAGATGCTCGCACCCTCGATACCGATGAACACCCAGACAGTGACCAGCATCATGTTGCGCACCTGGTTCATCACGCTGCCCAGTTCCGGCGTGCCAGTGCCCCAGATGTCGGCGGTAAAGATGTCGAGCCTGAAGGCGAACAGGCAGATCAGCGCGAACAGCACCAGCGGCACGACCTTGGCCACGGTGGTGACCAGGTTGATGAACGCCGCTTCCTTGATGCCACGCAGCACCAGGAAGTGCACCGCCCACAGCAGGATCGACGCGCCGACGATGGCAGCCGGGGTGTTGCCTTCGCCGAACATCGGGAAGAAGTAGCCGAGGGTGCTGAACAGCAGCACGAAGTAACCGACGTTGCCCAGCCAGGCACTGATCCAGTAGCCCCAGGCTGACGAGAAGCCCATGTAGTCGCCGAAGCCGGCCTTGGCGTAGGCGTACACGCCGCCGTCGAGGTCAGGTTTGCGGTTGGCCAGGGTCTGGAACACGAACGCCAAGGTGAGCATGCCGACGGCAGTGATTGCCCAACCGATCAGTACGGCACCGACGCCCGCACTGGCCGCCATGTTTTGTGGAAGGGAGAAGATGCCGCCGCCAATCATCGAACCAACGACGAGGGCAACTAATGCACCCAGTTTTAGTTTTCCAGAGGAATCAGACATTTAACAACTCCGTACCAGGAGAAAGTTGACAACAGAATAAATCTGCCGCCCGAGCCATGACCTGACTTGGATCAGTTCATGGCAAGTGAAGTAAGAAATTTCCTTCACATGACTCCTGGAGAGTGCCGACAGCTCTGCTGCAGGCCACGTGCGCTGGCACCTCCATGTACATCCAGAGCAAACGCTCTGTTCAACCTGCGAGCTTAGAAGCTAGTCGCTTTTGAGGTTTTCGCAAATATTTCTCAACAAATGTCATAGTTAAGATGTTTCGTTAAAGTTGCCTGGTGCACATGCGTTTTTGTCAGAAGGTCGGTATAGACAAAGCAGTTATGAGTGCTATAGCTTTAATAGCTTTGCCTCTTATGGCTGGCCATTTTTATATGCACTTAATGCTGTTTCAGGCGTGTGACATGGCACACAAACGATGGGGATTTGCATGAGCGAACCCGGACAGAAACTGCGCCTCGGCGCGTTGATCGCACTGGTGGTCGGTTCGATGATCGGCGGCGGGATCTTCTCGTTGCCGCAGAACATGGCGGCGCGCGCCGATGTCGGTGCCGTGCTGATCGGCTGGGGCATCACCGCGGTGGGCATGCTGGCGCTGGCCTTCGTGTTCCAGACCCTGGCCAACCGCAAGCCCGAGCTGGACTCTGGGGTGTACGCCTACGCCAAGGCGGGCTTTGGCGACTACATGGGCTTCTCGTCGGCCTGGGGCTACTGGATCAGCGCCTGGCTGGGCAACGTCGGCTACTTCGTGCTGCTTTTCAGTACCCTTGGCTTCTACTTTCCCGTATTCGGCGAAGGCAATACGCCGATCGCCATCGGCTGTGCTTCGCTGCTGCTGTGGGCGGTGCATTTTTTGGTGCTGCGCGGCATCAAGGAAGCGGCGTTCATCAACCAGGTGACCACGGTGGCCAAGGTGGTGCCGTTGCTCATCTTCATCGTCATCGCCGCGTTCGCATTTCGTGCTGACATCTTTACCCGCGACATCTGGGGGCTGAGGAACCCGCAGTTCGGCAACGTGCTGGACCAGGTGCGCAACATGATGCTGGTCACCGTGTTCGTGTTCATCGGTATCGAAGGTGCCAGCGTTTATTCGGGCAGGGCGCAGCGCCGCTCGGATGTCGGCAAGGCCACGGTGATCGGCTTTCTCGGCGTGCTGGCGCTGCTGGTGCTGGTGAATGTGCTGTCGCTCGGGGTGATGACCCAGCCTGAACTGGCCGGGCTGCAGAATCCGTCGCTGGCGTCGGTGCTGGAGCATATCGTCGGCCCGTGGGGCGCATTGCTGATCAGCGTGGGCCTCGCGATCTCGCTGCTCGGCGCGTTGCTGTCGTGGGCCTTGTTGTGCGCCGAAATCCTCTTCGCCACGGCGCGGGACAAGACCATGCCGCGTTTTCTGGCCAAGGAAAATGCCAACCATGTGCCGGCCAATGCGCTGTGGCTGACCAACTGCATGATCCAGGGCTTTCTGCTGATCACGCTATTTTCGGCGGGCACCTACACCAGCCTGATCTACCTGGCGTCGTCGATGATCCTGGTGCCCTATCTGTGGTCGGCTGCCTATGCGGTGCTGCTGGCGCTGCGCGGGGAAAGTTATGGCGGGGAGGAGGCACTGCGGCGCAAGGATTTGCTGGTGGCGGCGGTGGCGCTTTTGTATGCGGTGTGGCTGCTGTATGCCGGGGGGCTCAAGTACTTGCTGTTGTCGGCCTTGCTGTATGCGCCTGGGGTGATTCTGTTCGCCCGGGCCAAGCGCGAGCAAGGGCAGGCGCTGTTCACCACCTGGGAGAAAGTGATTTTCGCGGCGGTGCTGCTGGGTGCGGCGCTGGCAGCCTACGGGTTGTATTCAGGGCTGCTGAGCTTGTGAGGCCGGCGCGCAGGCATGCTCTGGCCGGGACCAGATCCACAGGTTGCCCAGGGTCATGCCGGCGATGGCCAGGAACACCGGCCAGTGATGGTCGAGGAAAGTCAGCATTACGCCGGCACACACCAGCATGCTGATGGTCGCGCTGACCTTGGCCCGTCGCTGGATCACCTTGCCATTGCGCCAGTTGTAGAGGATCGGCCCGAACAGCCGGTGGTTCTCCAGCCAGGCCGACAGGCGCGGTGAGCTGCGGGTCGCGGCCCAGGCGGCCAGGAGGATGAATTCGGTGGTCGGCAGGCCGGGGATGACGATGGCGACCAGGCCAACGCCCAAGCTCACGTAAGCCAGGATGCCATACAGCAGGCGCGCTAGTTTTGATCGGGCTGGTCGGGTCATGGGCTCACTGCGAAAAACGGTCCGGCCACCGGAGAGATGGCCGGGTGAAGCGTATCAGGCCAGCGCGTTGTCTGCAGCGTAGGCATGCTTGAGCAGTTCGGTGAAACGCTCGAAGGCGGCGACGGCGCCACGTTCGGCGGCAGCGTCCTGCTCGGCGGTCAATTCCAGGCCATCGAGAATGCGAGTGAACTGCTTCCAGCCTTCGGCGCGGCCACCGGCCGGCTCGCCCAGGTGACGGGCACCGAAGCTGTCGGACAGTTCCAGGGCCACGGCACGCTTGATCAGAAACGCAGCGCCCAGTTTGGAGCCTTCGGAGACGAAGATCCAGCCCAATGCCTCGGCCAGGCTCGGGTTCTGCAGTGCCCCAGCGACGGCGCCTGGTACTTCGGTGTCGAGGTCGGCGAGGTCCAGGCGGGCCTGTTCGGCGCGGCAGCGCTCGGCCAGGTCAGGGACGATGGCGATCAATTGCGGGTCGTTGTACAGCGCCTGCAGTTCGGACTGGAATAGGTATTGGGCGACGACGAAACGGGCGAAGCTTTCGCGGCTGTCGAACGGCGCGTGGGATTTGACCAGGGCGTCGAGTTCGGTGTGCGGGGCGTGGGTGACCTGGTTCAGGCGTTGCGAGCGCGGGGCTGGGCGGTCGGTCATGGGGGGGTCCTTGGAAAATGAGGGCGTCTAGTGACAAGACGAAACAGCGGGGGAGGGAGAGTAAAAAAACTGGTTTTTCGACTTGAATGCGGTAGTGACTGTGAGATCGAGCGCCGCCCGCGCGGCGCATCGCGGATAAAATCCGCTCCTACGTTTGTTTCTGGCCAATTATGTCAGTGGGATTTGTGCGCGGCCGCCTTGATGCCCCACGCGATACCGAGTCGTACAAACAAGGCGGTCGCGCGCGTCTGTCACTGACGTTACTGGCCAGAAACAAACGTAGGAGCGGATTTTATCCGCGATGCGCCGCGCGGGCGGCGCTCGATCTGGCAGGCGCTGCAGTGCTCAAGCGCACCCAGCTATCAGATATCCCAAACCACATTGATGGCAAAGTTGCGCCCCGGCATGGTCAGGCGGTCGAGGTTGGCCGGTTGGGTCACACCCGCTTCACCCTGGCCGTCGTAGCCGCGCACCGAATCCCACTGCCAGTACTTCTTGTCGGTCAGGTTGTACAGACCAGCGTTGACCGTCACATCGTCGGTCACCTTGTAGAAGCCGCTCAGGTCCAGCACACCGTAGCCCGGAGTGCGGAACTGCGAGCTCTGGCCATCGGGGGCGAAGAAGGTGGTGTCGTCGACGCGGGTCTTGCGCTTGACCAGGGTCCAGCTCAACAGGCCGCCGTAGTTCGGCTGCTCGTAACCCAGGCCGAACACGCCGGTCAGCGGGTTGACGCTGTTCAACGGCTGGCCATTGTCATCGTTGCGACCATGGGCGTAAGCGATCGAGCCCTGGGTGTACAGGCCCTCTGGCGCACCGAAGTGGTCGAGGTTGAGGCGGCCCTTGACCTCGGCGCCCTTGATGGTGGCGTGCTTGATGTTGTTGGCCTGGAAGGTGGTTTCCAGGTTGGCCGATTGCACGGCATCTTCGTCGATGAAGTCGCGGTACTTGTTGTAGAACACGGCGGCACTGAAGTTACCGGCATCGAAGTTGCCGCGCAGGCCGGTCTCGTAGCTCTTGCTCTTCTCTGGCTCAAGGCCTGGGTTGCCCTGTACCACATACCCCTCAGCCTGGTTCTCGAAGCGGCCGTACATCGACTTGGCGGTCGGCGTGCGGAAGCCTTCGGCGTATTGGCCGTACCAGGTGTAGTTGTCGTTGAAGGCGTAGGTCAGGCCGAATTTCGGCGATACGCGGTGCCACTTCTTGTCCGAGTCGTCGAGGCTGCCTGGGGCAGCGCCGGAGCCCTGGATGCCGCGCAGGAATTCGTCGGTGAACTTCGGTTCCATGCGCGTGTAGTCGTAGCGGGCGCCTGGCAGGAAGGTCCAGTTGTTCCAGCGGATTTCATCCTGCACGAACAGGCTGTAGGTGTTGACGGTCGGGTCTGGGAAGTCGCTGACCAGGGCCTGGGCGTCGCTGGTGCTGACCTGGCCGATGGCGCGGCAGGCGCCGCCGACTGCCAGGCAGGTGCCGGTGCCGCTGCGCGAACCGGTGACCTTCTCATGCTTGAGGGTGGTGCCGTAGGTCAGCAGGTGCTCGGTGGCGCCGATGCTGAAGGCTTTGTCCAGCTGGGCGTCGAAGACCCACTGGCGGTCCTTGTAGGTGGTGTCGCGGGTACGATAGACCGTGCGGCTGAACGGGAAGTAGACTTCTTCGGTACGCTGGTCGGTTTTGGCGATCTGGTAATTGAGGCTCCACTTGATGTGGTCGGCGACCAGCGAATCCAGGCCGAATTCGTGGTTGATGCCGAAGCGCTCGCGGGTCACGGTATCGTTACCGGTGCGGCTGCGGTACATGCCCATACCGGCGCCGTTGCTGAACGGCCCACCCACGGCGCTGAGAATGTTCTGGTCGCGGTCATCCTTGTAGCGTTCGTAGGTGAACCCCAGGCGCGCGTCGTCGGCGTAGTTCCAGCCGAGCTTGGCCAGCACGTTGGTGGTACGCACGTCTTCCGGGTTGGCTTCGGTGCGCGACAGGCCGGTGCCGCCGTGCTCGCCGTAGGATTCGGTTTCGTGGCCGTTGCGCTGGCTCACGTGCAACAGGCCATCGAAATCGCCCTGGCGGCCGGCCACGGTGGCGGAGGTCAACCAGCTGTCGTCAGCCGAGCTGTAGCCGGTCTTCAGGCGGGCGCCAACGTCCTTGCCAGGCTTGATGATGTCGTCCGGGTCGAGGGTGAAGTAGCTCACCGCGCCGCCGATGGCGTTGCTGCCGTACAGCACCGAGGCAGGGCCACGCAGGATCTCGACGCGCTTGACGATCTCGGGGTCGACGTAATTGCGCTGAGTCTGGGCGTACGGGCCGTAGAAGAAACTGTCGGGAATCGACACGCCGTCGATCTGCGTCAGGATGCGCTCACCGTCGATACCGCGAATGTTGTAGCCGTTCAGGCCGCTGCGCTGGCCAGTGCCGCCAACCGATACACCCGGCTCGTAACGTACCAGTTCCTGGATGTTGCTGACGTTCTGTCGGTCCAGTTCTTCGCGGGTATGCACGCTGACGGTGCTCGGCACCTGGCTGACATCCTGGGCGCTACGGGTAGCACTGACGGTCATCTGCTGCAGGGCGATGGCGTTGCCGGCCGACTGGCGTTCGAGCACCACATTGCCATTGCCGATCTTGCGATAGCCCAGGCCGGTGCCTTGCAGCAGTTGCTTCAAGGCGGCTTCCGCAGGCAGCGAGCCGCGTACACCGGGCGAAGCCACGCCATCGGCCAGCTCGGCGCTGAAGCCGACCTGCCAGCCAGTCACCTGGCTGAAGGCATTGATCGCCTCGACCAAGGGCTGTTGCGCGATGCTGAAGCGGTAGTCGCCCATGCGCGGGCTGCTCGCCTGGGCCGGCTCCACGGCCAGCGCCGGCAGGCTGCAGGCACCGCTGGCGAGAAGGGCCAGGGTCAGCAGAGACAGTTGGCCGGTACGGCGGGGAAGGGTGGACGGGCGAGTTGGACCTGTGGACATCGACGAAAGCGCTCCCTGTCGCGCGAACTGTTATAGGTGATGACTGTTCTCGTTTTCAAACAAGAATCAGTTGCATTGGCTATAACGAGACGGGCGGGGCAGCGCGATCGCGTAAAAATAATTGTCAGGTCAGTTGATGATGACCACAGCGGGGTATTCGTGCAGTTGCGCCGAAGTGATGTGGGCCAGGGCGCGCAAGGTCTCCAGCGGCTGGTCGAGGCGGTAGTTGCCGGTCACCGCCATGTCGTCGAGTTGGGCGTTGCGGTTGATGATCCAACCCGGGTAATAGCGGCGCACTTCGGCCAGCACCTGGCTCAGCGGGCAGTTCTCGAACACCAGACGGCCGTCGATCCAGGCCAGGTCCTTGTGCATGTCCGGGCGCTGGCGCTGGCCGAAGCCCTGCGGGCCGACGCTGATGCTGTCACCGGCGCTCAGACGAATACGCTGGTCGCTGGCGGCCTGCAGGTCGACATCGCCGCGCTGCACGCGCACCTGTGCTTCGCCATCGAGGTAGCGCACGGCAAAGTCGGTGTCGCGTACCTGTGCTCGCAGCGGCCCGGCTTGTACTTCCAGGGGCGGCTGGGCACCGCCTGGCACCTGGAAGTAGGCCTCGCCTTGCAGCAGACGCGCCACCTGGCGACCTTCGCGCAGGTCGCTGGCGAAGGCCGAGTTGGTGTTGAGCAACACCTTGGCGCCGTCATCGAGCTGGAGGCGCTGGCGCTCGCCCACCACCGTCAGATGATCGGCTTGCAGGCGCATCGGCAGGTTGCCCACGGTGAACAACCCAACCAGCAGCACGGCGGCGGTTGCCAGGGGTTTCCAGTGGCTACGCAAGCGCCCGCGCACGGAGCGGCGCCGGCCTTGATGCATGTGCGTAGCGGCCTGGCGCAGCGGCGTGCCGTTCCACAGCGCTTCGGCTTCGACGTAGGCCTCGGCGTTTTCCGGCGCGGCGCTGAGCCACTGCTCGAAGGCCAGGGTATCGGCTTCGGTCGCGCACTGCAGGCGGACCAGCCAATCCAGCGCCTCGTCCATCGCACGGGCGCGGGCGTGAGGCCCGGCAGTCGGCGGGCGAGGGGCGGGGCTGTCGGTCACGGTGAATCCTTGAAATGGTTTTCCCGAATGATCACGGCTATGGCGCAGCGTGGCAAGCGCTTCGCCGCATTCGGCTGGCCAGCGGTCGTCTCACTTGAGGCGATTGGCGACACCCATGCAGATGGCCATGATCAGTTTCAGTTCCTTCTGCACCGTGCTGGCCGAGACAGCTAGTTGCTCGGCGATTTCCAGGTAACTCGCACCATGCAGGCGGCTGAGGATGAAAATACGCTGCTGGCGTTCGGTCAGCTGGTTGAGGCTGACGCTCAGGTGCTTGAGCAACTGTTCGGCGTGGGCGGCATCTTCGCTGCTGCTCAGTGGCGCAGCGACGTTGTGGAGGATTTCGTCAGGGACGTCGTCGACCAGCATGCGCGATTGCACCCGGCGCGTGCGCAGATGGTCCAGGGCCAGGTTGCGGGCAGTCTGGAATACGAAAGGTTCGAGATGCTCGATAGGCCGTTCGCCCAGCGCGCGCGATACCCTCAGGTAGGTTTCCTGCAGCAGATCCTCAGCGGTGCTGGGGTTGCCGACCATGCGCTGCAAAGTGCGCAGCAAGGAAAGGCGCTGGATGAGGAAGATGGAGTTGAACCGGGACTGACTCACGGGGGAACCTGGCCGACGAAAGGTTAATGATAATGCTTATCATCTTGCCTATTGGTCAAGCCCGGAAGTGTTAGGAAAAGGTAAAGATTGTGTGGGGAAGGAGTATGTCTTTGGAGTTTTTGCGCCATTGAGATCGAGCGCCGCCCGCGCGGCGCATCGCGAGCAACGCTCGCTCCTACGTTTGTTTCCGGCCAGTAACGTCAGTACCAGCCGCGCGCGACCGCCTTGTTTGTACGCCTCGATATCGAGACATGCACCAAGGCGTTCGCGCGCCTGACCCGCAGGCATAATTGGCCGGAAACAAACGTAGGAGCGAGCGTTGCTCGCGATGCGCCGCGCGGGCGGCGCTCGATCTCAAAAACACCGCAAATCTCCCGTCATGCTCACCGGGCACTACACAACGCCAGGCAATTATCCAGCATGCGGTTGGAGAACCCCCACTCGTTGTCATACCAAGCCAGCACCTTGAGCATCTTGCCGTTGGCGCGGGTGTGATTGGCGTCGAAGATCGACGACAGCGGATTGTGGTTGAAGTCGCACGACACCAGCGGCAGCGCGTTGTAGCCGAGCACCTTGGAATGCCGGCTGGCTTCGAGGAACAGCTGGTTGACCTGCTCGGCCGTGGCTTCGCGCTTGAGGTTGACGGTAAGGTCGACCAGCGACACGTTGATCACCGGCACGCGCACCGCCATGCCGGTCAGTTTGCCGGCCAGCTCCGGCAAAACCAGGCCAACGGCTTCGGCGGCACCGGTCTTGCTCGGGATCATCGACTGGGTGGCCGAACGCGCGCGGTATGGGTCGCTGTGATAGACGTCGGTCAGCACCTGGTCATTTGTATACGCGTGGATGGTGGTCATCAACCCTTGTTCGATGCCGAACTCGCGGTGCAGCACCTGGGCGATCGGCGCCAGGCAGTTGGTGGTGCAGGAGGCACTGGAAATGACCTGGTGCGAAGACCGCAGGACGTCATGGTTGACCCCATACACCACCGTTGCATCCACCCCCTTGCCCGGCGCCGAGACGATCACCTTGCCAGCCCCTGCCGCCAGGTGCGCGGCGGCCTTGGCGCGGTCGGTGAACAGCCCGGTGCACTCGAACACCACGTCGATCGCTTCGGCCTTCCAGGGCAACTCGACCGGGTTGCGGATGGCGCTGACCGCAATGCGGTCACCATTGACCGTCAGGCTCTCGTGATCGGCCTCGACCGATGCATCGAAAATACCGTGCACGCTGTCGTACTTGAGCAGGTGGGCGTTCATCGCGCTGTCGCCCAGGTCGTTGATGGCGACGACCTGCAGGTCCTGGCGGTAGCCTTGGGTATAAAGTGCGCGCAGGACGTTGCGCCCGATGCGGCCGAATCCGTTGATGGCGATGCGTAGGGTCATGGCAGTACCTCTGGCAGTCCGAGTGAAACCTGTGGCACAAAGAAGCTTCACTGAAACGGTTTTGTTGTTGGAATTACAAGATTATTCACTGAGCGATAGAAAACAAGCCTTTTTACTGGCAGTATTTTGTTTAAATATACAACGAGTGGTCGGGTGAGCCGCCTCCTCGATGCGCTTGGTCCCATACACTGGAGCCTAGGCCGCAATCGTTTGGAGGGGGAAATGCCCGGAAAACCGCCCTTACCGTTAGCCTGGAGTCCTGTACATGCACCCGCGCATCCTTGAGGTCACCCAACGGCTGGTTGAACGCAGCCGTGCCACCCGTGAACGCTACCTGCAGCTGATTCGCGGCGCGGCCAGTGACGGACCCATGCGGGCCAGCCTGCAGTGCGCCAACTTCGCCCACGGCGTGGCCGGGTGTGGCGCCGACGACAAGCAGAACCTGCGGTTGATGAACGCCGCCAACGTAGCCATCGTCTCGGCTTACAACGACATGCTCTCGGCGCACCAGCCGTACGTACACTTCCCCGAACAGATCAAGCAGGCCCTGCGCGAGGTCGGCTCGGTCGGCCAGTTCGCTGGTGGCGTGCCAGCCATGTGCGATGGCGTGACCCAAGGCGAGCCGGGCATGGAGCTGGCCATCGCCAGCCGCGAAGTGATCGCCATGTCCACGGCGGTGGCGCTGTCGCACAACATGTTCGACGCCGCGCTGATGCTCGGCATCTGCGACAAGATCGTTCCTGGTTTGATGATGGGCGCGCTGCGCTTCGGTCACCTGCCGACCATTTTCGTGCCAGGCGGCCCGATGGTCTCTGGCATCTCCAACAAGCAGAAGGCCGACGTGCGCCAACGCTACGCCGAAGGCAAGGCCAGCCGCGAAGAGCTGCTGGACTCGGAGATGAAGTCCTACCACAGCCCCGGCACCTGCACCTTCTATGGCACTGCCAACACCAACCAGCTGGTGATGGAAGTGATGGGCCTGCACCTGCCCGGTGCTTCGTTCGTCAACCCCTACACGCCGCTGCGCGATGCGCTCACCGCCGAGGCCGCGCAGCAAGTGACGCGCATGACCAAGGCCAGTGGCAGCTTCATGCCGCTGGGCGAGATCGTCGATGAAAAGGCCTTGGTCAACTCGATCGTCGCCCTGCATGCCACCGGGGGCTCGACCAACCACACCTTGCACATCCCGGCCATCGCCCAGGCCGCCGGTATCCAGCTGACCTGGCAGGACATGGCCGACCTGTCCGAGGTGGTGCCGACCCTGTCCCACGTCTACCCCAACGGCAAAGCCGACATCAACCACTTCCAGGCCGCCGGTGGCATGGCGTTCCTGATCCGCGAGCTGCTTGACGCCGGCCTGCTGCACGAAGACGTCAACACCGTGGCCGGCCACGGCCTGCGCCGCTACACCCAGGAACCCTTCCTCGACAATGGCAAGCTGGTGTGGCGCGATGGCCCGCAGCACAGCCTGGACGAAGATATCCTGCGCCCAGTGGCGCGCCCCTTCTCGGCCGAAGGCGGCCTGCGGGTGATGGAAGGCAACCTCGGCCGCGGCGTTATGAAGGTGTCCGCAGTCGCCCCCGAGCATCAGGTGGTGGAAGCGCCGGCACGGGTTTTCCAGGACCAGCACTCGCTGGCCGAAGCCTTCAAGGCCGGCGAGCTGGAGTGCGACTTCGTCGCTGTGGTGCGCTTCCAGGGCCCGCGTTGCAATGGCATGCCCGAGCTGCACAAGCTGACGCCGTTCCTCGGGGTGCTGCAGGACCGTGGCTACAAGGTCGCACTGGTCACCGACGGGCGTATGTCCGGTGCTTCGGGCAAGATCCCTGCCGCCATTCACGTCTGCCCCGAAGCTTTCGACGGTGGCCCGCTGGCGCGGGTGCGCGATGGTGATATCGTGCGCGTCGATGGTGTCGAAGGCACGCTGCGGGTGATGGTGTCGGCCGAGGAGCTGGCCAGCCGTGACCTGCCACCCGCCCCCCAGGGCAACGACCTGGGCTGCGGGCGCGAGCTGTTCGGCTTCATGCGCATGGCGTTCAGCCCGGCCGAACAGGGCGCGAGCGCCTTCACTTCGGCTCTGGAGAACCTCAAATGAAGGACCTGCTGGTTGGCGACATCGGTGGCACCAATGCCCGTTTTGCGTTGTGGCGTGACAACCAGCTGTACCAGGTGAAAGTGTTCGCCACTGCCGATTACACCAGCCCTGAACAGGCCATCGAGGCCTACCTGCACGATCAGGGCATCGCGCGTGGCGGTTTGTCGGCGGTGTGCCTGGCCGTCGCCGGGCCGGTCGACGGCGATGAGTTTCGCTTCACCAACAACCATTGGCGGCTCAGCCGCAGCGCGTTCTGCAAGACCTTGCAGGTCGAGCGGCTGCTGCTGATCAACGACTTCTCGGCCATGGCCCTGGGCATGACCCGCCTGCAACAAGGCGAGTACCGCGAAGTCTGCGCCGGCCAGGCCGACCCGCTGCGCCCGGCGCTGGTGATCGGGCCAGGCACCGGCCTCGGCGTCGGCAGCCTGCTGCGCCTTGGCGAGCGCCATTGGCAAGCATTGCCGGGCGAGGGTGGCCACGTCGACCTGCCGGTGGGCAATGCCCGCGAGGCGGCGATCCATCAGCAGATTCACAGCCAGATCGGCCATGTCAGTGCCGAGACCGTGCTCAGCGGCGGCGGCCTTGTGCGCCTGTACCAGGCCATCTGCGCGCTGGACGGTGATACACCGCGACACAAAACGCCAGCGCAGATCACCGATGCCGCCCTGGGCGGCGAACCACGGGCGTTGGCGGTGGTCGAGCAGTTCTGCCGCTTCCTTGGGCGCGTGGCTGGTAACAATGTGCTGACCCTGGGCGCGCGCGGTGGGGTTTATATTGTCGGCGGTGTGATCCCACGGTTCGCCGAACTTTTCCTCGCCAGCGGATTTGCTGCGAGCTTTGCCGACAAAGGCTGCATGAGCGGATATTTCGCCGGTGTGCCGGTATGGCTGGTGACAGCGGAATTCTCTGGACTGCTGGGCGCGGGGGTGGCATTACAGCAGACGCTGGATCATTGATGTGTGACTGGGGCCGCATGTGCGGCCTCCACAGCAGGCACCGAAGACCTGCGACCAAAAACAAGAGGGCGGGACACCTTGAGCACTGCCGGAAAATCGATCCTGATGGTCGACGACGATCAGGAAATCCGCGAACTGCTGCAGACCTACCTGAGCCGCGCCGGCTTCCAGGTGCATGCCGCCGCCGACGGCCAGGGCTTTCGCCATGCCCTGGAAAACACCGCCTGCGACCTGGTCATTCTCGATGTGATGCTGCCCGACGAGGATGGCTTCAGCCTGTGCCGCTGGGTGCGTCAGCACCCGCGCCAGTCGCGGGTGCCGATCATCATGCTGACCGCCAGCTCCGACGAGGCCGATCGGGTCATCGGCCTGGAGCTGGGCGCAGACGACTACCTGGGCAAGCCATTCAGCCCGCGTGAGCTGCAGGCGCGGATCAAGGCCCTGCTGCGCCGCGCCGAGTTCGGCCAGGCCGCACCGGCCAGCTCGGTACTGGCCTTCGACGACTGGCGCCTGGACACGGTGAGCCACAGGCTGTTCCACCGTGACGGCGAAGAAGTGATCCTGTCCGGTGCCGATTTCGCCTTGCTCAAGCTGTTTCTCGATAACCCTCAACAGATCCTCGACCGCGACACCATCGGCAACGCCACCCGTGGCCGTGAGCCGATGCCGCTGGACCGTATCGTCGACATGGCGGTCAGCCGCCTGCGCCAGCGCCTGCGCGATACCGACAAGCCGCCACGGCTGATCCGCACCGTGCGCGGCAGTGGTTACCTGCTGGCTGCGAATGTCTGCTGCGCTTCCTGAGCGGCGCTGGCGCCTGCTGCCACGTTCGCTGCTGGGGCGCATGCTGCTGCTGACCCTGTTGGTGGTGCTGCTGGCCCAGGGGCTGTCGAGCATCATCTGGGTCGCCCAGCTGCGCGCCAGCCAGCTCCAGGGCCTGCGCGCCAGTGCCGGCAGCCTGGCGCATTCGATGAGTGCCAGTGTCAGTTACTTTCGCTCATTGCCGGTTGCCTACCGGCCGATGGTGCTCGACCAGCTACGCAGCATGGGCGGCACGCGTTTCTTCGTTTCCCTCAACGACAAGCCGCTGGACATGCCGGTGTTACCCATCACGCCCCGCAAGCAGGCGGTCATAGACGTGTTCCAGCAGGTGCTGCACGAGCGCCTCGGCGCGCAGATGGAAATATCCGTGGAGTTCGTCGGACCTGATGACCTGCGCATCTTCAACAGCGGATTGAAACTCGATGAGCTGCCGCGCTCCTGGGCCCATTACTCGCTGACCCTGGAACCCCTCAATCCGCCCGTGCTGGTCACGCAGATTCGCCTGGGCGAGGGCGAATGGCTGTACATCGCCTCGCTGCTGCCAGAGCCCTACACCAGCCTCGAAGCCGAGCGCCTGCCGCGCCAGCAGATCGGTTTCATCTTCCTGACCACCGCCTTGCTGCTGCTGTTCATCGGCCTGCTGGTGCACTGGCAGAGCCGGCCGCTCAAGCGCCTGGCGCGGGCTGCGCGCGAACTGTCGTTGGGCGCCGATGTAGCGCCGGTGGCCGAGGGCGGCGGCAGCGAAGTGGTCGAGGTCGGGCGCGCATTCAACAGCATGCGCGAGCGCATCAGCCGATACCTCACCGAGCGCAGCCAGCTCTTCAGTGCCATTTCCCACGACCTGCGCACGCCGATCACGCGCTTGCGACTGCGTGTGGAACTGCTGGAAGACGAGCGCATGCAGGCCAAGTTCAGCCAGGACCTGGATGAGCTGGAGCTATTGGTCAAAGGCGCCTTGCAGTGTGTGAAGGACACCGACATTCACGAGAACATCGAGCCGGTCGACCTCAACCAGGTGCTGGACATCCTCGCCGAACCTTACGTGCGCGACGGCCGTATTACTGTCGAAGGCCAGGTCCTGGCGCCGTATCCGGGCAAGCCGCTGGCGTTGCGGCGCTGCATCGGCAACCTGATCGACAATGCCATCAAGTATGGCGAGCGGGCGCGTTTGCGGGTCATCGATAATCCCGAAGCGTTCGTTCTGCAGGTCGATGACCAGGGGCCGGGGGTGCCGCAGCAGCAACAGGAGCAGGTGTTCGAACCCCATTTCAGGTTAGCCGGGCAGCAGCAGGGGTACGGGTTGGGGCTTGGGATTGCGCGAAACATCGCCCACAGTCACGGTGGCGAGGTGAGCTTGCTGAACTTGCGTGAGGGTGGATTGCGGGTAACGCTCTATCTGCCGCGAGGCATGGATTGACAGTGTGTCAGTGCAGGCCCTTTCGCGGGGCAAGCCCGCTCCCACAGGATCGCCATTGAACCTGAAGTGTGTGGGGAATTTGTGGGAGCGGGCCTGCCCCGCGAAAGGGCCTGACTTGTCACTGACCAGTGACATACCCGCGGGCCTTCGTGACATCCCAGCCAGGACGGCTGGCTAGAATCTGCAAACCTCTGGCATGGAAGTAGCGGGTGCATGAACTACATCGACTCCCCGGAACATATCGCCTGGCTCAGCGCCGAAGGCAGACGACTGCTGTCATTCGCCAAGGCCGCGCAAGTCCCTGACGGCTTCGCCGGCCTGGATGTCCAGGGCGCGTTGCCGCCGTCGCCCGTCGCCGACACCCTGATCACCGCGCGCATGACCCATAGCTTCGCCCTGGCGCATATTCAGGGTGAAGCCGGTTGCCTGACGCTTGTCGAGCATGGCGTGCAGGCGCTGCGCGGGCCTTTGCACGACGCCATTCACGGTGGCTGGATCAGCATTGATGGCAAGGCAGCCTACCTGCACGCCTTCATCGCGCTGGCCGCCAGCTCCGCGGTGGTGGCGGGGGCATCGGGTGCGCAAGGGTTGCTGGTGGACGCGATCCGGGTGATCGAGGAACGTTTCTGGAGTGAGGAGGAGGGCGCGCTGCGCGAATCCTTCTCCAGCGACTGGTTGCGACCTGAAGCGTACCGTGGCGCCAACAGCAACATGCACGCCACCGAGGCGTTCCTCGCCCTGGCGGATGTCACCGGCGATATGTGCTGGCTGGAGCGCGCCCTGCGCATCGTCGAGCGCATCATCCATGACCACGCCGCTGCCAATGACTACCGGGTCGTCGAGCATTTCGATGTGCACTGGCGACCCTTGCTCGATTACAACCGGGATAACCCCGCCGATCACTTCCGGCCCTATGGCGCCACACCCGGGCATGCATTCGAATGGGCGCGGCTGGTATTGCACCTGGAGGCGGCGCGGCGCCTGGCCGGGCTGGATACTCCGGAGTGGCTGCTGGGCTGCGCCCGTGGTCTGTTTGCCAGCGCCTGTCAGCAGGCTTGGCACGTCGACGGCGGCGAGGGCATCGTCTACACCCTGGATTGGGACAACCACCCGAAGGTGCGCGAGCGCCTGCACTGGGTGCACGCCGAAGCCTGCGCCAGCGCAGCTGCCCTGTTGCGGCGTACCGGCGAGCCAGAGTATGCGCGCTGGTACCGCTGCTTCTGGGATTTCATCGACACCCACTTCATCGACCGCGCAGCCGGCAGTTGGCACCACGAACTCGACCCTGCCAACCGACCTGCCGCGACGATCTGGGCTGGCAAGCCCGACCTTTATCACGCTTACCAGGCCGTTTTGCTGCCCACGCTGCCCTTGGCGCCAAGCCTGGCCACCGCGCTCGCGCGCAATGTAACCAAACGATGACATTCACGCATCGCTTCGTTACCTGGCGCAGCGATCACTCTGATTAGACTCCATGCAATGCAAGCGACCGACTTGCCCGGCATAACAACAAGAAAGGTATTCCGATGAATTCGACTCTCCGCCTCGCTGCCGCGATATCTCTCGCTTCCCTGTTCCCGCTCAGTGCCTTCGCCGCCGACTCCAAAGGCAGCGTCGAGGTGGTGCACTGGTGGACGTCCGGTGGCGAAAAAGCGGCTGTCGACGTGCTCAAGGCCCAGGTCGAGAAAGACGGCTTCACCTGGAAGGACGGCGCCGTTGCCGGTGGCGGTGGCGCCACTGCCATGACGGTGCTCAAGAGCCGCGCTGTGGCCGGTAACCCACCAGGCGTCGCTCAGATCAAAGGGCCGGACATCCAGGATTGGGCGTCTACAGGCTTGCTCGATACCGAGGTGCTCAAGGACGTTGCCAAAGAAGAGAAGTGGGACACGCTGCTCGACAAGAAAGTCGCCGACACCGTGAAGTACGAAGGCGACTACGTGGCCGTGCCGGTCAACATCCACCGTATCAACTGGCTGTGGATCAACCCCGAAGTCTTCAAGAAGGCCGGCATCGACAAGGCACCGACCACCCTCGACGAATTCTACGCCGCTGCCGACAAACTCAAGGCCGCAGGTTTCATACCGCTCGCCCATGGCGGCCAGCCGTGGCAGGACAGCACTGTATTCGAAAGCGTGGTGCTGTCGGTGATGGGCGCGGATGGGTACAAGAAAGCGCTGGTCGACCTCGATGAGGCGGCCCTGACCGGGCCGCAGATGGTCAAGTCGCTGACCGAGCTGAAGAAGGTCGCCACCTACATGGACCCGGATGGCAAGGGCCAGGACTGGAACCTCGAAGCGGCCAAGGTCATCAACGGCAAGGCCGGCATGCAGATCATGGGCGACTGGGCCAAGAGCGAATGGACCCTGGCCAAGAAGACCGCTGGCAAGGATTACCAGTGTGTCGCGTTCCCCGGTACCGAAAAGGCCTTCCTGTACAACATCGACTCGCTGGTGGTGTTCAAGCAGAACGACAAGGGCACTGCCGCTGGCCAGCAGGACATCGCCAGAAAGGTGCTCGGCCAGGACTTCCAGAAAGTCTTCAGCACCAACAAGGGTTCGATCCCGGTGCGCAACGACATGCTCGCCGACATGAACAGCCATGGCTTCGACGCCTGCGCCCAGGCTTCCGCCAAGGACTTCATGGCCGACGCCAAGACCGGTGGCCTGCAGCCGAGCATGGCGCACAACATGGCCACTACGCTGGCCGTGCAGGGGGCATTCTTCGATGTGGTGACCAACTACATCAACGACCCCAAGGCCGATCCTGCCGATGCGGCGAAGAAGCTGGCGGCGGCGATCAAGTCGGCCAAGTAGGCCTCTTCGCGGGGCAAGCCCGCTCCCACAGGTTCGGCGTCTAGCCCGAAACCTGTGGTGAGTAGGGAATTCTGTGGGAGCGGGCTTGACCCGCGAAGCGGTGCGCAGCACCGCCCATTCTCTGGATTACGCCATGACCACAACCACCGCCCAACTGCGGGCCTCACCCCTGGACGCTCTGCAGCGCTGGCTACCCAAGCTGGTCCTGGCGCCGAGCATGTTCATCGTCCTGGTGGGCTTCTACGGCTACATCCTGTGGACCTTCGTCCTCTCCTTCACCACCTCGACCTTCCTGCCGACCTACAAGTGGGCCGGCCTGGCGCAGTACGCCCGGCTGTTCGACAACGACCGCTGGTGGGTCGCCAGCAAGAACCTGCTGGTATTCGGCGGCCTGTTCATCGCCATCAGCCTGGTCATCGGCGTGTTCCTGGCGGTATTGCTCGATCAACGCATCCGCCGCGAAGGCTTCATTCGCACGATTTACCTTTACCCGATGGCATTGTCGATGATCGTCACCGGCACCGCCTGGAAGTGGCTGCTCAACCCCGGCATGGGCCTGGACAAGCTGCTGCGTGACTGGGGCTGGGAAGGCTTTCGCCTGGACTGGCTGATCGACCCTGATCGGGTGGTGTATTGCCTGGTGATCGCCGCCGTGTGGCAGGCCTCGGGCTTCATCATGGCGATGTTCCTCGCCGGCCTGCGCGGCGTCGATCAGTCGATCATCCGCGCTGCGCAAATGGATGGCGCCAGCCTGCCGCGCATCTACTGGACCGTGGTGCTGCCGAGCCTGCGCCCGGTGTTCTTCAGCTCGCTGATGATTCTCTCGCACATCGCCATCAAAAGCTTCGACCTGGTGGCGGCGATGACCGCCGGTGGCCCAGGGTATTCGTCGGACTTGCCGGCGATGTTCATGTACTCATTCACCTTCAGCCGCGGCCAGATGGGCATGGGCTCGGCCAGCGCCATCCTCATGCTCGGGGCGATTCTGGCGATCCTCGTGCCTTACCTGTATTCGGAATTGAGGAGCAAACGCCATGCATAGCCCTGCCGACAAACCGGCGTTGAGCCTCAGCCGCATCGCCATCCATGCCGTGTTGCTGCTGGCCGTGCTGCTGTACCTGGTGCCGCTGGTGGTGATGCTGCTGACCAGCTTCAAAACCCCCGAGGACATCAGCACCGGCAACCTGCTCAGCTGGCCGACCGTGGTCAGCGGCATCGGCTGGGTAAAAGCCTGGGGCACGGTGAGCGGCTACTTCTGGAACTCGATCATGATCACCGTGCCAGCGGTGCTGATCTCCACCGCCATTGGCGCGCTGAACGGCTATGTATTGTCGATGTGGCGGTTCCGAGGTTCGCAGCTGTTTTTTGGGCTGCTGCTGTTCGGCTGCTTCCTGCCGTTCCAGACCGTCCTGCTGCCGGCCTCGTTCACCCTCGGCAAACTGGGCCTGGCCAGCACCACCACCGGCCTGGTGCTGGTGCATGTGGTCTACGGCCTGGCCTTCACCACGCTTTTCTTCCGCAACTTCTACGTGAGCATCCCCGATGCGCTGGTCAAGGCCGCACGCCTGGACGGTGCCGGGTTCTTCACCATCTTCCGCCGCATCATCCTGCCGATGTCGACGCCGATCATCATGGTCTGCCTGATCTGGCAGTTCACCCAGATCTGGAACGACTTCCTGTTTGGCGTGGTGTTCTCCAGCGGCGATTCGCAACCGATCACCGTGGCCCTGAACAACCTGGTCAACACCAGCACCGGGGCCAAGGAATACAACGTCGACATGGCGGCGGCGATGATCGCCGGCCTGCCAACCCTGCTGGTCTATGTGGTGGCAGGCAAGTATTTCGTCCGCGGCCTCAGTGCCGGCGCCGTCAAGGGGTAAGTCATGGCAACGCTTGAAATTCGCAATGTGAACAAGACCTATGGCAGCGGCCTGCCGGACACCCTCAAGGACATCCAGTTGTCGATCAGGGACGGCGAGTTCCTGATCCTGGTCGGCCCTTCGGGCTGTGGCAAATCGACCTTGATGAACTGTATCGCTGGCCTTGAGAACATCACCGGCGGCGCGATCCTGATCGATGACCAGGACGTCAGCGGCATGAGCCCCAAGGACCGTGACATCGCCATGGTGTTCCAGTCCTACGCGCTGTACCCGACCATGACGGTGCGCGAGAACATCGAGTTTGGCCTGAAAATCCGCAAGATGCCGCAGGCGGCCATCGAGGAGGAAGTCGCAAGGGTGGCCAAACTGCTGCAGATCGAGCACCTGCTGGCGCGCAAGCCGGCGCAGTTGTCCGGTGGCCAGCAGCAGCGCGTGGCCATGGGCCGGGCGTTGGCGCGGCGGCCGAAGATCTACCTGTTCGACGAGCCGCTGTCCAACCTCGACGCCAAGCTGCGGGTCGAGATGCGCACCGAAATGAAACTGATGCACCAGCGCCTGAAGACCACCACGGTGTACGTCACCCACGACCAGATCGAAGCCATGACCCTGGGCGACAAGGTTGCGGTGATGAAGGACGGCATCATTCAGCAGTTCGGCACCCCGCAGCAGATCTACAACGACCCGGCCAACCAGTTCGTCGCCAGCTTCATCGGCTCGCCGCCAATGAACTTCATTCCCGTGCGCCTGGCCAAGCAGGACGGTTGCCTGCTGGCCCTGCTCGACAGCGGCCAGGCGCGTTGCGAGCTGCCGTTGGGGGTGGCCGGCGACGAACTGGACGGGCGCGAGATCATCCTCGGCATCCGCCCCGAGCAAATCACCCTGGGCACGGGGGAGGGCAATGGCCTGCCGGGCATTCGCGCCGAGGTACAGGTGACCGAGCCGACCGGGCCGGACCTTCTGGTATTCGTCACCCTCAACCAGACCAAGGTGTGCTGCCGCCTGGCGCCAGACGTGGCGTGTCGGGTCGGCGACAGCCTGAACCTGCAATTCGACCCGGCGCGGGTGCTGCTGTTCGACGCCGCCAGCGGCGAGCGCCTGGACCTCAACACTGCCAACGCTTCAGTGAAGGACAACGTCACCCGCCTCAAGGGCCGTTGAATCGTCTACACCATCAATAAGAAAAAAGAGGACGCAAAGGGATGGAACAGCGCAATCGCATCAAGACCTTGGGCTCACTGGCCTTGCTTGCCGTGGTCGGCAGCAGCGGGGCTCAGGCCGCCGAGGCCTTCTCCAGCGAGTCGAAATGGATGACCGGCGACTGGGGCGGCGCCCGCACCGAGCTGCTGGAAAAAGGCTATGACTTCACCCTCGACTATGTGGGCGAGGTGGCCGGCAACCTCAATGGCGGCTACAACGACGACAAGACCGCGCGCTACAGCGACCAGTTCGCCCTGGGCGCGCACCTGGACCTGCAGAAGATCTTCGGCTGGCACGATGCCGAGTTCAAATTGGCGATCACCGAGCGCAGCGGCCGCAACCTGTCCAACGACCGCATCAGCGACCCGCGTGCCGGCCAGTTCAGTTCGGTGCAGGAAGTGTGGGGGCGCGGCCAGACCTGGCGGCTGACCCAGATGTGGATCAAGCAGAAGTACTTCGACGGTGCCCTGGATGTGAAATTCGGCCGCTTCGGCGAGGGCGAGGACTTCAACAGCTTCCCCTGCGATTTCCAGAACCTGGCCTTCTGCGGCTCGCAGGTGGGCAACTGGGTCGGCGGCATCTGGTACAACTGGCCCGTCAGCCAATGGGCACTGCGGGTCAAGTACAACATCACGCCGGAATTCTTCGTCCAGGTCGGCGCTTTCGAGCAGAACCCGTCGAACCTGGAAACCGGCAACGGCTTCAAGCTCAGCGGCAGCGGCACCAAAGGCGCGATCCTGCCGGTGGAGGCGGTGTGGTCGCCGCAGGTCAATGGCCTGCCGGGCGAGTACCGCCTGGGTTATTACTACAGCACTGCCGACGCTGAAGACGTCTACGAAGACATCAATGGCAACCCGCAAGGGATCAGCGGCGCCGGCTTCAAATCACACTCCAGCAAGCACGGCTGGTGGGTGGTCGCGCAGCAGCAGGTGACGGCTCATGGTGGCGATGCCAGCCGCGGCCTCAGCCTGTTCGCCAACTTCACCGTGCATGACAAGGCCACCAACGTGGTCGACAACTACCAGCAGGTCGGCCTGGTCTACAAGGGCGCATTCGATGCTCGGCCCAAGGACGACATCGGCTTCGGCGTGGCCCGCATCCACGTGAACGACGACGTGAAGAAGCGCGCCGAACAGCTCAATGCGCAGAGTGGCATCAACGATTACGACAACCCAGGCTTCGTGCCGCTGCAGCGCACCGAGTACAACGCCGAGCTGTACTACGGCTTCCACGTCACCAACTGGCTGACCGTTCGCCCTAACCTGCAATACATCAAGAGCCCCGGCGGGGTGGATGAGGTGGACAACGCGCTGGTCGCTGGCTTGAAGATTCAGTCGTCATTCTGAGGCCAATTGTTGTAAATTTACGCCAATCCACTATCGGCTCCCGGCACCCACTGGCTTGCAGTGGTTGTCGGGGATAGGTCGAGACAGCGCTATCTCAAACAACAAGAGCTCTGAACCATGCCTGAACATCCGCTCCATCGCTTCTTTTCCGCACAGAGGCCAAGGCCGACATTCGAGTGGGAGCGTTACCAGCAGCGCGATGTACTGATCATCGATCACCCCCAATGCCAGGCGGTGTTCAGCCGCCAGGGCGCGCAGTTGCTGCACTTCCAGCCGACCGGCGAGCGGCCCTGGCTGTGGTGTGCCGAGCAGTGGCCGCAGGTGGGGGCGATCCGGGGTGGCGTGCCGGTGTGCTGGCCGTGGTACGGCCGTCATCCCAGCGAAGACTTGTGGCCGGCGCACGGCTGGGCACGTTTGCTGGACTGGAAGCTTGTCGACAGCCGCGAGGACGAGGAGGGCGTGAGCCTGAAGTGGCGCCTGGACCTGTGCGACTGGCAGGTCGACTTGCACGCTCGGCTGGGCAGCCGCATGGAGCTGAGCCTGAGCACCGAGCATCAGGACAGCGAACCCTGCCAGTTGAGTCATGCGCTGCTGGCCTATTGGCGAATCAGTGACGTGTCCGAGATAGCGCTGTCTGGGCTTGAAGATATCGAGGGTTACGATCGCTTGAACCGGCAGGCCTGCCGCCAGGATGGTGCCTTGACAGTCAAGGGCGGCTGCCAGAAGGTCTACCCCGGCACGCCAAGGGTGCAGCTGCAGGATCCTGCTTGGCAGCGCGAGCTGTGCATCGACACCGGTGACAGCGACGACACCGTGGTCTGGCACCCCGGTAACCGGCCGCTGATGGGCGTGAGCGGGCGTGAAAGTCAGGGCTTCGTCTGCGTCGAGGCGGCCAGCGGCAGTGGCGAGGGCCTGAGCCTGGCGCCGGGGCAGCGCGCCCACTTGCGGCTGCAGGCGCATCGGCTCAGCTGAGTTCGTCGTCCTCGACCGGGTAGCGGCTGGCGTTCAGGCTCTCCTTGATCTTGCGCAGGTGCGGCTGGAAGTCCACGCCCCGGCGCAGGGTCATGCCGGTGGCCAAGACGTCGAGCACGGTCAGCTGGATGATCCGCGAAGTCATCGGCATGTAGATGTCGGTGTCTTCGGGCAGCGGAATGTGCAGGCTCAGGCTGCAGGCCTGGGCCAGCGGCGAACCGGCAGCGGTCAGGCCGAGCACCGAGGCGCCGTTCTCGCGGGCCAGACGCGCCACCTCGACCAGTTCGCGGGTGCGGCCGGTGTAGGAGATGATGACGAACAGGTCGCCGGTGTGCGCCACCGAGGCCAGCATGCGCTGCATCAGCACATCGGCATGGGCCGACACCGCCAGGTTGAAGCGGAAGAACTTGTGCTGCGCGTCCAGGGCCACCGGGGCCGAGGCGCCGAGGCCGAAGAAATGGATCTGCCGGGCCTGGATCATCATGTCCACGGCGCGGCTGACCTGTTGCGGGTCGAGCTGCTGGCAGGCACTGTCGAGCGAGGCGATGGCACTGGCGAAGATTTTCTGGGTGTAGGCCGCCGGGTCGTCGTCGGCTTCCACCGCGCGGCTGACGTAGGCGGCGCCGCTGGCCAGGCTCTGCGCCAGTTGCAGCTTGAGCTCAGGGTAGCCGCTGACGCCGAACGAGCGGCAGAAGCGGTTGACGGTCGGCTCGCTGACCTTGGCCGCCTGGGCCAGCGCGGCAATGCTGAAGCGGGTGGCTTGTTGCGGGTTGAGCAGGATGACTTCGGCGACTTTGCGTTCGGCCTTGTTCAGCTCGTCGAGGCGTCCCTGGATCTGTTCCAGGAGGTTTCGCACGCGGTCCATGGGTGTTTCCTTGGGTCGGGAAGACAGCCGGCTGCCGCAGCAGCAGGCTTTTTGCACGGTCGTCTATCGTACTGGCGGTACGGGTGGCGCACCACTTGTCTGTAACACATGTGTGTAATGTTGTGGTTTTTACTACATTATTCCTTGAAAACCGTAAGTGAAAGCGGTATTCCTAGACCAACTTTAGGAAAGAACCAACATCATGGCAGCGATCAGTGTCGAACCCTGCACCTTTGCCCTGTTTGGCGCCCTCGGCGACCTGGCGTTGCGCAAGCTGTTTCCTGCGCTTTACCAGCTCGACCGCGCCAATTTGTTGCACGCGGACACCCGGCTGTTGGCGCTGGCTCGCGAGCCGGGCAGCGCCCAGGAGCATTTGCAGAGTATCGAGGCCCATCTGCGCAAGCACGTGGCTGAAGACGACATCGAGCCTGCGGCGCTGGGGCGATTTCTTGGACGCCTGAGTTATCAGCATCTGGATTTCCTGCAACCGGAGGGCTACCGGGCGTTGGCCGAGCAGGCGCCTGCGGAACTGCCGTTGATTGCCTATTTCGCCACAGCGGCGGCCGTGTACGGCGCGATCTGCGAGAACCTCGACCAGGCTGGCCTGGCCTCACGCACTCGGGTCGTGCTGGAAAAACCCATCGGCCACGACCTGGAGTCGTCGCGCCGGGTCAACGATGCCGTGGCGCGCTTCTTCCCGGAAAGCCGGGTTTATCGCATCGACCATTACCTGGGTAAGGAGACGGTGCAGAACCTGATCGCACTGCGCTTCGCCAACAGCCTGTTCGAAACCCAGTGGAACCAGAACTCGATCTCCCACGTGGAGATCACCGTCGCCGAGAAGGTCGGCATCGAAGGCCGCTGGGGCTATTTCGACAAGGCCGGCCAGCTGCGCGACATGATCCAGAACCACCTGCTGCAGCTGCTGTGCCTGATCGCCATGGACCCGCCAAGCGAGCTGTCTGCCGACAGTATTCGGGACGAGAAGGTCAAGGTGCTCAAGGCGCTTGCGCCGATCACCGGCGAGGGGCTGAGCACCCGCGTAGTGCGCGGCCAGTACATCGCCGGCTACAGCGATGGCAAGCCGGTGCCGGGCTACCTGGAAGAAGACAACGCCAACGCCCAGAGCGACACTGAAACCTTCGTCGCTCTGCGCGCCGACATCCGCAACTGGCGCTGGTCGGGCGTGCCGTTCTACCTGCGCACCGGCAAGCGCATGCCGCAGAAACTGTCGCAGATCGTCATCCACTTCAAGGAAACACCGCACTACATCTTCGCCCCGGAGCAGCGCCTGCAGGTCGGCAACAAGCTGATCATTCGCCTGCAACCGAGCGAGGGTATTTCGTTGCGGGTGATGACCAAGGAGCAGGGCCTGGATAAAGGCATGCAACTGCGCAGCGGCCCGTTGCAGCTGAATTTTTCCGACACCTGGCGCACCGCGCGCATTCCGGATGCCTACGAACGCTTGCTGCTGGAAGTGATGCGCGGCAACCAGAACCTGTTCGTGCGCAAGGACGAAATCGAATATGCCTGGAAGTGGTGCGACCAGCTGATCGCCGGCTGGCAGAGCGCGGGTGATGCACCCAAGCCTTATGCGGCCGGGTCCTGGGGGCCAATGAGCTCGATTGCATTGATTACACGTGATGGGAGGGCGTGGTATGGGGATATCTGAACTTCAATTGCCGCAGAGCGTTACAGCGCATTCATTGGTGGATGCCAAGGCGCTTTCGGTAAAGCTGGCCGCTGATGTGGCCGAGCGCTTGCGTGCAGCCATTGCCGCGAAAGGCCAGGCCTGCCTGGTGCTGTCCGGTGGCCGCAGCCCGGTGCCGTTCCTCGAAAAACTGGCAACTGAGGTGCTGGACTGGTCGAAGGTGACCGTCAGCCTGGCCGACGAGCGCTGGGTGCCGGTGGAACACGCCGACAGTAACGCCGGCCTGCTGGCCCGCCACCTGTTCCAGGGGGCAGCAGCCAAGGCGCGCTTTGTCAGCCTGTATCAGCAGGCGGAAAACCTCGACGCTGCCGCAGCGAAAGCGGACCAGGCCTTGGCCGAGCTGCCGGCCATCGATGTGCTGGTGCTGGGCATGGGCGACGATGGCCATACCGCGTCGCTGTTCCCCAACAGCCCGAACCTGGCCGAAGGCCTCGACCTGAACAGCAAACGCCGCTGCCTGCCGATGCTGGCGCCGAGCGTGCCGCACCAGCGCCTGTCGCTGTCCCGCTCGCTGCTGGCCAGCGCCGCCTTCATCGCACTGTCGGTACAGGGCCCAGGCAAACTCGCTACTCTGCGCGCTGCTTTGGCGGGCAACGACCTTAACGAAATGCCGATTCGCGCCTTTCTTCACGACCCCTTGAGCATCTACTGGTGCCCATGAGCAAAGGATCCACTGTCATGACCACCCTTGAACGCCCACAGCCTCTGCTGTCGATGGCCGAGAAAGCCGACCGCATCGATGCCATCTGCGGTGCGGCGCGCATCCTGCCGGTGATCACCATCGCCCGTGAGGAAGACATCCTGCCCCTGGCCGACGCCCTGGCCGCTGGCGGCATCCGCACCCTGGAAGTGACCTTGCGCTCGCAGCATGGCCTCAAGGCCATCCAGGTGCTGCGTGAGCAGCGCCCGGAGCTGTGCGTGGGTGCCGGTACCGTGCTCGATCGTGGCATGTATGCAGCGGTCGAAGCCGCAGGCGCGCAGTTCGTGGTAACCCCGGGCATCACCCAGGACATTCTCGAAGCGGGTGTGGACAGCGATATCCCGCTGCTGCCGGGGATCAGCACGCCGTCGGAAATCATGATGGGTTATGCGCTGGGTTATCGGCGGTTCAAGCTGTTTCCGGCAGAAATCAGCGGCGGCGTTGCGGCGATAAAGGCCTTTGGCGGCCCGTTTGGCGATATCCGCTTCTGCCCGACTGGCGGGGTCAACCCGGCCAACGTGCGCAACTACATGGCCTTGCCCAATGTGATGTGTGTAGGTGGGACCTGGATGCTCGACAGCAGCTGGATCAGGAACGGCGACTGGGCGCGGATCGAGGCGTGTAGCGCCGAGGCGATGGCGCTGCTGGACTGAAACTGAATTTGTTGTGTGCTTTACGGCTTATGGGGCGCTTGGTCGGCGCCCATTTTTTTTGCCTGTAATTTTTGTGTTGCCAGTGCCGGCCTCTTCGCGGGGCAAGCCCGCTCCCACAGTGAGCTTACTGCAATCCACCCCTGTGGGAGCGGGCTTGCCCCGCGAAGAGGCCCGCACAGGCAATAAAAAAGCCCGCATCATGGATGCGGGCTTCTGACCATCATTTCAAAGCTTACGCCGCCTTGGCTTCCTGCTGGCTCAGCGAGCGATTCAGCGCACTGAACAGTGCCTTGAAGCTGGCCGTTGTGATGTTCTCATCGATACCCACACCATGCACTGGACGACCACCGGCCACGCGCAGTTCGATATAGGCCGCCGCCTTGGCGTTGGTGCCGGCACCGATGGCGTGCTCGTTGTAGTCCATGATCTCCACGGCGATCGGCAAACCGGCCACCAAGGCTTCCAGCGCGCCGTTGCCTTTGCCGCGCCAGTGCAGGGTGGTTTCGCCTTCGCCAGCGACTTCCACTTCCACCGCGCTGTGGCCGTTTTCTTCCTGCAGGCGGTGGCTGACCAGCGCGTACGGGCTGTTGGCCTGGAGGTATTCCTTGTGCAGCAGGCTGTAGATCTGCTGGGCGGTCATTTCCAGGCCGAGGCGATCGGTTTCGCCCTGCACTACCTGGCTGAATTCGATCTGCATGCGGCGCGGCAGGCTGATGCCGTATTCCTGTTCGAGCAGGTAAGTGATGCCGCCTTTGCCCGACTGGCTGTTGACGCGGATCACCGCCTCGTAGCTGCGGCCGATGTCGGCCGGGTCGATCGGCAGGTACGGCACTTCCCACAGTTCGCCGTCCTGCTGCTTGGCGAAGCCCTTGCGGATGGCGTCCTGGTGCGAGCCGGAGAATGCAGTGTGAACCAGGTCACCGACATACGGGTGACGCGGGTGCACGGGCAGCTGGTTGCACTCTTCGACGACCTTGCGCACACCGTCGATGTCGGAGAAGTCCAGCCCTGGGTCGATGCCCTGGGTGTAGAGGTTCAGCGCCAGGGTCACCAGGTCGACGTTGCCGGTACGTTCGCCGTTGCCGAACAGGCAGCCTTCGGCGCGGTCGGCGCCGGCCATCAGGCCCAGCTCGGTGGCGGCGATGCCGGTGCCGCGGTCGTTGTGGCAGTGCAGGCTGATGATCACGCTGTCCCGGCGGCTGACGTTGCGGCAGAACCACTCGATTTGGTCGGCGTAGATGTTTGGCGTGGCGACTTCCACGGTGGCCGGCAGGTTGAGGATGACCTTGTGCTCAGGTGTCGGGTTCCACACCTCGATCACCGCGTCGCAGACTTCCTTGGCGAACTCCAGTTCGGTGGCGCTGAAGGTTTCTGGCGAGTACTGGAAGGTCCACTGGGTTTCCGGCTGCTGTGCGGCATATTTGACGAACAGCTTGGCCGCGTTCACCGCGATGTCCTTCACGCCTTGCTTGTCCTGATTGAAGACGATGCGGCGGAACGACGGGCAGGTGGCGTTGTACAGGTGGACGATGGCCTTCTTGGCCCCGCGCAGCGATTCGAAGGTGCGCGCGATCAGGTCTTCACGGGCCTGGGTGAGCACCTGGATGGTGGTGTCGTCCGGGATGTGGCCGTCTTCGATCAGGCTGCGCACGAAGTCGAAATCGGTCTGCGAGGCGGACGGGAACGAGGCTTCGATTTCCTTCACGCCAACCTGCACCAGGGTCTTCCAGAAGCGCAGCTTCTTCTCCGAGTCCATCGGCTCGATCAGCGACTGGTTGCCATCACGCAGGTCCGAGCTGCACCAGATCGGCGCTTCGGTGATGGTCTTCGACGGCCAGGTACGGTCAGGCAGGTCGATGGTCGGGAAAGCGCGGTACTTCTTCGATGGGTCTTTGAGCATGGTCATGGAAGCAATCCTTTTGTGTGCGGCCGAGATCGGGCCTGCCGAGCTGTAACAAGATGAAAGGGCGAGGCGACGCGATTCAACCTGGTAGTCGGGCGCTGACCAGGCAGAGGCTGCGATGTTGTCGGAGCAGGATGAGGGTGCTGAAGGTTTTCATGCCTTCAACCCTAACCAGAGAGGTGAGGGATGGCAAGCGTTCGAAAGAAATTGAGATAAATGCTTAAAAAAATCCAGATTGCGAGATTTTGTAGCGCTTAATCTTTTAAGGCTTAGAGGTTTTTGCGCTGACTTTTTTGATGGCGCAAGACAAGGGAAGTGATGATGAATGTGCCGGCCTCTTCGCGGGCAAGCCCGCTCCCACAAGCTCGGCAGCGCTGCAGATCCCTGTGGGAGCGGGCTTGCCCGCGAAGAGGCCGCACCAATTCTAAGGCTGGAACGCGCCGATAAAGATTGCTGGATCCACCCGCGCGTCATTGAGGCTGACGTTCCAGTGCATGTGCGGCCCCGTCGCGCGCCCGGTCGATCCCACTCGCCCGACCACATCGCCACGACGCAGCTGTTGCCCCACATTCACGTCGATCTTCGACATGTGGCAGAACATGCTGATAAAGCCCTGGCCGTGGTCGACGAACACCGTGCGGCCATTGAAGAAGTAATCGCCGACCAGGATCACCTTGCCATTGGCCGGAGTCTTGATCGGGGTGCCGGCAGGCACCGCGAAGTCCAGACCTGCATGCGGGTTGCGTTCCTCGCCGTTGAAGAAACGGCGCACACCGAACTTGCTCGACAGCGGGCCGCTGACTGGCTTGTCGAGCACCAGGTTGCTCGGCAGGTTCGGGCTGAAGCTGCGGTAGGCCTTGATCTGCTCGGCCAGCTCACGGTCGATGCGCTTGAGGTCGGCCGGGTCGGGGTTGACCTGGCGCTTGTTCTTCAGGGTGATGTGCTGCTCGGGGTATTTCTTGCTGCCCACGCTGAACGGCAGGTTGCGACTGCCTTGGGTCAGTGTGGCAGTGCCGGGTTTCTGGGTCAGCGGGATGCCGACGATGGCCAACCAGTTGTCCTGCTCTTTCACTACCAGCACCGGCTTGCCATCGAAGCGTGCGCTCGGCGCCGTGGCCGCAGGGCCAAGGTCGACCACAGCGACGCCGCCGGGCACCGGTTTGTTCAGGGTGCGGGTGATGTAGCTGGCCTGGGCAGCGCCGGCCAGCAGCATCAGGGAAAGGGCAAGCAGGGGCGCGAACAGGCGGGGCATGTGTCAGTCCAGTAGGGAAAGGGTGACCGGGGTCAGGTGGTTGTCCTCGACCCGCACCTGCAGCTCGCCTTCGTTGAGGCGCGCGGTCAGGCGCTGGCCGTTGCGAGTCTGCTCGGCGCTGCGGATGGCCTGGCCATGCTCGTCGAGGAGGATGCTGTAGCCGCGCGCCAGGGTCGCCAGCGGGCTGACTACCTGCAAGGTCTGCAGCTGGGCCTGGAAGCGTTGGCGGCGGTCCTTGAGCACATCGCGCATGGCCTTTGGCAGGCGTTCGGCGAGGCTGTCCAGGCGATGGCCGAGCAGTTTCAGGGTGCGCCCCGGGTGCTGCGCGGCCAGGCGCGTGTCCAGGCGAGCCAGGCGTTCGCGGCGCTGGTTGAGATTGAGCATGAACGCTCGGCGCAGCCGCATGTCCAGGTCGTCCAGGCGCTGGGCCTGTTGGCGCAGCCGTTCGCCGGGGTGTCGCAGGCGCCGTGTCAGCGAATCCAGGCGCAAGCGGTCGTGGGCCAGGCGGTTTTGCATGCGCAACAGCAGGCGCCGCTGCAGGCCGTCGAGGCGCTGCTGCAGGCCGCTGTTGTCGGGGGCCAGCAGTTCGGCGGCGGCCGATGGCGTAGGGGCGCGCACGTCGGCGACGAAGTCGCTGATCGACACATCGGTCTCATGGCCCACGGCGCTGACGATGGGCGTGACGCAGGCCGCCACGGCGCGCGCCACGGCTTCTTCGTTGAAACACCACAAATCTTCCAGCGAGCCGCCGCCGCGGGCCAGGATCAGCGCATCGAAGCCGCGGCTGTCGGCCAGTTGCAGGGCGCGGACGATCTGCTTGATGGCCTCGCGGCCCTGCACGGCGGTGGGTATCAGGTTCAGCTCGACCTGCGGCGCGCGGCGGCGGAACACGCTGATGATGTCGCGGATCACCGCGCCGGTGGGCGAGGTGATGATGCCGATGCGTTGCGGGTGGGCCGGCAGCGGCCGCTTGCGCTCGGCACTGAACAGGCCCTCGGCGCCGAGCTTTTCCTTCAGCGCCTCGAAAGCCAGGCGAAGGGCGCCGTCACCGGCCGGTTCGACGGTGTCGAGGATCAGCTGATAGTCGCCGCGTCCTTCGAACAACGATACCTTGCCGCGCACCCGCACCGCCAGGCCGTCACGCAGGGCCTGGCGCACCCGCGTGGCGTTCTGCCGGAACAGCGCACAGCGTACCTGGGCGCCGCTGTCTTTGAGGGTGAAGTACATGTGGCCGGAGGCCGGGCGGGCGAGGTTGGAGATTTCGCCTTCCACCCAGACGCTGCGGAATACGTCTTCCAGCAGCACCCGTGCGCGGCCGTTGAGCTGGCTGACGGTGAGGACCTCGCGGTCCAGGCCGAGTCGTTCGAAGGGGTCTTTGATCATGGGGGCATGATAAGGGGGCAACGCGGGGTGTGCCAGGGTTGTGTATTAAAGGGATTGCAGCAGGGCTGCCAAGTGCATGCCATGACAACTTCAGTGCCTGTGAGATCAAGCGCCGCCCGCGCGGCGCTTCGCGGGGCAAGCCCGCTTGTGTCTTGAAGGGGGATTAGAATCTGGAGTGAGAGCGGTGAATGACAAGCTGAGTGCCGCAGGTGCCACGAGCACGAGTGGGAGCACAA